>CALUJO010000016.1 GCA_944320965.1 uncultured Bacteroidaceae bacterium
CGAAAATGGGCTGACCTCGCAAATGAAGTCAGCCATATTTTTATTCTTTTGCAAAATTTTTATCGGACAGCAATAAATTTGTATAGAAAAACTTACAGATTCTATAACCAGAACTTTTGTTTTTATAACCGTAGGTTGTGTTCTTGAAACCGAAGTTCCCGGTTTAAGATAATATGTCATATTTTTGTCTTTTGCAATGTAGGATTGTGGCTTAAATGCTAATTTTGCCCTCAAAACAGAAAATATGAAACTTTCTAAAGTAAACAGTCAGATACTTGCGATTGCCATACCTTCTATAATATCAAATATAACAGTTCCGTTATTGGGGCTTGTTGATATGACGATAGTGGGACATCTTGGTGCAGCTTCATACATAGCAGCCATTGCGCTCGGAGGAACTCTTTTCAATGTGATATACTGGATATTCGGCTTCCTTAGGATGGGAACCGGAGGATTGACTTCACAGGCTTACGGACGCAAGGATGATGAAGACATAACAGGTCTGATTGTACGTTCGCTTGCTGTTGCTGGAATAATTTCTGTCGTCATATTGCTCCTTCATCCCTTAATAATGGATTTTGCTTTCAGATATGTTTTCGATGCCGACAGAATTGTTGAGGATTATGCAAGGCAGTATCTTTCTATCTGTATTTGGGGAGTTCCTGCCGTACTTGGCAGCTACAGTTTTGCGGGATGGTTCATCGGTATGCAGAATTCAAGAATACCTATGTTCGTTGCCGTCTCACAGAATGTCGTAAATATAGTGTGCAGTCTGTGCTTTGTCTTCGGTTTGGGCATGAAAGTTGACGGTGTTGCGCTTGGAACGCTTGTTGCTCAGTATTCCGGACTGGTTATGTATTTTGTTGCATGGCGCATGTATTTCACTTCTTACTGCATCAGGTGGCGCGAGGTCAGGATTGCCGACGGCGGAAAGCTTAAGCGTTTCTTTATGGTAAACAAGGATATTTTCTTGCGTACCCTCTGTTTGGTGGCTGTGACTCTGTTCTTTACTTCGGCCGGAGCGTCACAAGGTGAGGAAATACTGGCTGTAAATGCTCTGATGATGCAGTTCTTCACTTTGTTTTCCTATGTAATGGATGGGTTTGCATATTCTGCCGAAGCGTTGACCGGTAAGTTTGTCGGAGCTGGAATTATGGATATGCTGCGCCGTACGGTACGTGCTTTGTTCGGGTGGGGGATTGCAATGTCGTTGCTGTTTGTACTGCTTTACTGGGGCGCAGGTGACTTTATTATCGGTCTTATGACAAATGAACCGGGAGTAATAGAATTATCTTCCGACTATTTCCATTGGGTTCTGCTAATTCCTGTTGCAGGATTTGCCGCATTTGTGTGGGACGGTGTTTATATCGGTGCTACGGCAACGGGATATATGCTCTTGTCGATGGTTGTTGCGATGCTTGCTTTTTTTGCTTCTTATTTCAGCTTTTTCGGCTTGTATGCCAACAATGCTCTATGGGCATCTTTTATATCTTATCTTGCCGTCAGGGGAATTGTGCAGATGATGCTTGCCCCGAAGGCTATTTATAAAAAATAACCGGAGCATCCTTTGGGGGAATGCTCCGGCTACGTTTCGCTGTTTTGCTGTTATTCGTTATCTGGTATGATAAGTTTGTATCCCTTACCGTGGATATTGATGATTTCGATTGTTGGATCGTCTTTCAAGTGTTTTCTCAGTTTTGTGATATAAACGTCCATACTTCTTGCATTGAAGTAATTGTCGTCAATCCAGATTGTCTTGAGGGCAAAGTCTCTTTGCAGGATTTCATTTGCGTGTGCGCAAAGAAGTCCGAGCAGTTCAGATTCCTTGGTTGTAAGTTTTGTGCTCTTTTCGCCGATTGAAAGAATCTGTTTCTGAGTATCAAATGTGAACAATCCGATTTTATAGGTATTGCTTTCTTTTGTTTTCTTTCCCTTGATTCTTCTAAGAATGGCTTCAATTCTGAAGATAAGTTCTTCCATGCTGAACGGTTTTGTGATATAGTCGTCTGCTCCGTTCTTGAAACCTTCCAGAATATCTTCCTTAAGGGTTTTTGCTGTAAGGAAGATGATTGGGATTTCGGAATTGACAGCTCTGATTTCCTGTGCCAGCGTAAAGCCGTCTTTCTTAGGCATCATTACGTCAAATACGCACAGGTCGTACTTGTTTTTAAGGAAAGCCTTGTAGCCTTCTTCTCCGTCAGGATAAAGTTCAGCGTCATAGCCCTTAGCTTGCAGGTATTCTCTTAAAAGCATGCCAAGATTTTCGTCGTCTTCGCATAAAAGGATTCTCAATTTTTCTTCCATATTCTATAGTTTTATTGGTAATGTAATTATAAATTTTGTTCCTATGTTTATTTCACTTTCGGCCTTTATTGTGCCTTTGTGCTCAGTAATAATCTTTTTCACGTAGGCAAGTCCAAGTCCGAAGCCCTTGACCTTGTGCAGGTTTCCGGTATGTACTCTGTAGAATTTTTCAAAAATCTTTTTCAGATTTTCTTTCTTTATACCGATTCCGTTGTCTTCTATCGTTATGAAAAGCTTGTTGTTCTCGTTCCATGTCTTGATTTTCAGTTTCAAGTCAACGTCTTCTCTTCTGTATTTAACCGCATTGTCCATGAGGTTGAATATGACATTTGTTATATGCATTTCATCGGCTTCTATAATGGCGTCTGTTGCGTCCAGCTCATATTCAATCGTACCGTTGTATTGTCCGACTTTCAGTTTGAATGTATTTACAACTCCCTGTATAAGTTCGTTTATATCAATATCCTTCATTTTGAAGAGAGCTTTCTGTTTGTCGAACATGGACATCTGCAGAACTTTCTCAACAAGGAAGCGTAATCGCTTAGTCTCATCATTTATTACGCCGGAAATGTGGTTGAACATGGCCGGAGATTTTGTCAGACTTGAATCGTTCAGCATTTGTGCTGCAAGAGATATTGTAGATATCGGCGTTTTGAATTCATGTGTCATGTTGTTGATAAAGTCATTTTTCATTTCAGAAAGTTTCTTCTGCATTGAAATGCTGTATATAGTGACAATGAACGTTATGATAAGTACTATGATGAATATCATTGACGGTATCATGAATTTGATGTCATTGTACATATAGCTTCCTCTGTCTGGAAAATGGATTGCAACTACACCGCCGTTGTTATACAAGTCATTGGGAAATATAGTCTGCTTGTACTGCTTGTCGTCTCCCTTGCTGTCATAATCCGAACATCTTGCAATTTCCTGTCCGTTGTTGTTGTAAAGTATATAATGGAACTTCAGTGTAATTCCATTGTTGTTCAGTTCCTTCTTGATATAATAGTCAAGCTGTTTCAGATTTATTCTGCTTTCAAGAGATTTGTTGCTTGACTGGTAAAGAATGTTCATCGCAACAGAATCCAAAAGTGAACGCTGGTAGATGTACTTTTTCTTCAGATTTTCCTGTAGTGATTCTGATGCCTGTATTATTGTTTTTTTGTCGTCAATCTTTGCTTTCGGCGTTTTTGAAATAACAATTTTCGGACTTTTGGACGGTTGCATTGTTATAGTACGCATTTCAAAGCTGGAGTAAACGCCGTTCTCTGTCTTTGAATAAGCTTTGTACTGTTGGGTGATAATATTAGGGCGGTATTGATTGTTTACCGAACTTCCGGAATCTTTCGACTCCTTTGCTTCCTTTTCCAGGTATTTGAGTGTCTCGTCATATTCAAGATTACTTGAAACCTGACTCAGGCTACGCTTGACAGACTCGTCAAAATGCTCATTGCGCATCCTGAACATCTTCTCTATGTATTGCACCTGCAGCAACAGTAGTCCGGTGAAAGAGAAGACCATTATAGCTCCTAATGTCCAAATTTTTGCTTTTTTCATATCACAAATATATGATATGATTGATTGTTAAAATAATAGCTTAACTTGATTTAACCACTGAAGAACTATAGTTAACGGAAAATATTAGATTTAGGGTAAGAAATAAACTGTATACTTCTTATTTGTATTGTATTTAAGTAAAAATTATAAAATAAAAAAACCGGTGAGAGGTCTCATCGGTTTACGTTCGCAGTTTAAAAGCGGAATAGATTATTCAGCAACTTCTTCTGCTGCAGCTGGAGTTTCAACTGCTGCTGAATCGTTTGCACAGCATTCAGTGCTTGTTGAATCGTTTGTACAAGCTTCAGTAGTTTCAGTTGTACATTCTGTAGAAGTTGTTTCTTCTGCTTTTGTTTCGTTAGATGCGTTAGAACCGCAAGATGCTAATGTTACAGTAGCCAATACTGCGAAAGCGAAAACTAGCTTTTTCATTTTACTTAAAATTAAATTGTACGATTATATACTAAAAACGCTACAAAGTTATTTACTTTTCCAATATGTTGTTTCTCTTATGGTACTTTTTTTTTATAAAAAATTAAAATATTCTATTTTTTACCCTCAAATAGGGGTATTAACACATATAATATATAACTTCGTAGGTTATTTGATAAGTTATGATAGACTCAAATGTTTTTAGAAATAGAAAGGCGGCTTATTATACTTTAGGCTGCAAACTTAATTTTTCCGAGACTTCCACAATTGCAAAATATTTTGAAGAAAATGATGTAATGCCTGTTTCAAAAGGTGAAACAGCAGATATTGTTGTTATAAATACCTGTTCTGTTACAGAATTGGCTGACCATAAATGCAGGCAGATAATCAGAAGGTACATAAAACAGCATCCGGGAGCTTTTGTTGTGGTGGTTGGCTGTTATGCACAGCTTAAGCCCGAAGCAGTAACAAACATCCCAGGAGTTGACCTTGTACTCGGTGCAAAGGAAAAAATGAATATATTGAGTTATATTGATGATTTCCACAAAAAGGATGTACCCGAAGCTCATACTTCAGAATTTGCTGATATAAGGAATTTCAATTATTCATGCTCCAGAGGCGACCGTACAAGATATTTTTTGAAAGTACAGGATGGATGTGATTATTTCTGTACGTATTGTACTATTCCGTTTGCAAGAGGACGTAGCAGGAACGGTACAATAGAACGTCTTGTTGCAGAGGCAGAGAAAGTTGCTGCCGAAGGAGGAAAGGAAATAGTCCTGACAGGTGTTAATGTCGGGGACTTTGGAAAAACTACAGGTGATACTTTCTTTGACCTTGTTAAGGCACTTGATAATGTTGAAGGCATAGAGAGATACAGAATATCTTCTATCGAACCGAATCTGTTGACAGACGAGATTATAGAATATGTTTCAAAATCCAAGAAGTTCATGCCGCATTTTCATGTTCCGCTTCAGGCGGGAAGTGATGAAGTGTTGAAACTGATGCGCCGCCGTTATGATACCGATTTGTTCCGTTCTAAGATGGAAACCATAAAGAAGGCTATGCCTCATGCGTTCATAGGCGTAGACGTTATTGTGGGCGCGCGCGGAGAAACCGATGAATTGTTTGACAAGGCATATTCATTTATAGAGAGCCTTGATGTTTCGCAGTTGCATGTTTTCCCGTATTCAGAGCGACCGGGAACAGCTGCATTGAAGATTGACTACGTTGTAAAGCCACAGGTTCGTCATGAAAGATGCAAGAAACTGATAGAATTGTCAGACAGAAAGACGGCGGACTTTTACAGAAAATATGAAGGAACCGAAGCCAAAGTTCTTCTGGAACACTCAAAATCAGGTAAAATGATGCATGGGTTTACCGAGAATTATATAAAGGTGGAGGTTAGTGCCGACAAGGCTCTTGACAATCATGTGGTTAATGTACTGCTTGAAAGATATGATCCGGAGACAGAAGTTATGATTGCCAGAATGTTGTAGCCTGGTGATTTGGGTGACAGACTTTTAACTGTAGGATTGGTTTTGTAAAATAAACAAGGGTTATTACAGCAATGGATATGGATTGTAAAAGCGCTAAAGCAGGAGTATCGGTTGTTATACTGAACTGGAACGGTGAGAAAATGTTGGAAAAATATCTTCCAGATGTGGTGAAATATTCTGACGTTGACGGTGTTCCAGCGGAAGTTTGGGTAATAGACAATGCTTCAACCGATAATTCTGTGGATTTGATAAAGCGCAGTTTTCCTATGGTTAGACTTGTGCTGCTGGACAGAAATTATGGATTTGCCGGTGGGTATAATAAAGGTCTGGAACAGATTGACAGCGATTATCTGATATTGCTGAACTCTGACGTAAGGGTAACAGATGGATGGCTCACACCAGTAATCCGTTATATGGAAAACAATCCGGAAGTGGCTGTATGCCAACCCAAACTGATGAGCGACCGAAATCCCTCTTTCTTTGAATATGCCGGTGCCGCCGGAGGATATATTGACAAGTATGGTTATCCGTTTTGCCGTGGAAGAGTGTTCTTGGATGTAGAGGAAGACCATGGCCAGTATGATGATTTGCAACAGATTTTCTGGGCATCAGGTGCGGCATTGTTTGTAAGAACGGAAGTTTTTAAGGGAGTCGGAGGTTTTGATGAAAGTTTCTTTGCACACATGGAGGAGATAGATTTGTGTTGGCGTATAAGAAATTCCGGATATAAGATAATGTATATACCGTCTTCGGTTGTTTATCATGTAGGCGCTGCTACTTTGAAAAAAGAGAATCCGTTCAAGACATATCTTAACTTCCGCAACAATCTCTATATGCTATATAAAAACCTTCCGGACCATTGTTTCCGTAAGGTTATGTTTATAAGAGTTTTTCTGGACTTTGTGTCATTTATGATGTTTGTCCTTACATTCAAGTTTGATGCCGCGGCAGCTGTCTTCAAGGCTCGTCGTGATTATGTTAGGAACAGACACAAATATGTCAGACAGGCTGAAAGAAACAATGGGGACTTCCCGGTAAAGAATTTTTCGATTGTATTCAACTATTATATCCTTCGGAGGAAAACATACGACAAACTGCCTTTATGAAAATCAAAGGAACAAAAATATATTTGAATGACCTTCGCATTTATGCCATGCATGGTGTAGGCGAACAGGAAAATATTGTAGGTAACAGTTATATAATTAATATTGAACTTGATGCCGATTATTCAAGAGCAGCTTTAACAGACAATCTTGATTATACAGTCAGTTATGCTGATGTGTATGAACTTGTCCGTGAAGAGATGGCTGTCCCCTCAAAATTGCTTGAACACGTAGCTTACAGGATTGCTTCGCATATCCTTGAGCGTTTTGAACTCGTTTCGTCGGTTTCTGTTTCTTTAATGAAAGAGAATCCTCCTATGGGGGCTGACATCGCTTCTTGCGGAGTACGTATTACGCTTGAAAGATAGTGATATCATGGATCTTTTTTAGTTTATAATATATGTGTATATGCTTTAAAAAAGAAAAACATAGATACATATTGAAAGCTATTTTGTATATTTGTAGAACATAGAATGTTTTTATAGCCGTCTTGAATAGTACGGATTTTGTCCTTTTATTTCGGATTGCTTTTGATACATTCTGTTTTATTAAAGAAAAAACTATTGTTATGGGAAAGAGTATTTTATTTTTATTTATGTTTCTGATGTCGTCTGCCGGAGTTTTTGCTCAGGGATATTATGATGACATGTATTATACTCCGTCCGCAGAAAAGGAAAAAGTGGAAGAGGTGGTCTCTCTGGATTCCGGCAATGATATTTATACAGAGGAATATGATAACAGTGAATACGGTAATGGCGAGATAGTTGCCGGTCGTGATGTAGATGAATATAACAGACGTTATGCTCCGGACCCGGTTGCCGAGCCTGTTGATACCGTGGCTCCACGTGTAAAGAAAAGTAATGACAGCTACAGTGAAGAATATTCTGATGAAGGATGGGTAAACGGTTTTAACGGTTCACAGTCCGATTATGAATATTCCACAAGGATAATCAGAATGAGTAATCCTTCTCTTGCCATTCATATTTCAAGTCCTTACTATTGGGATGTGGTTTACGGTTCTTCTTCATTTGACTGGAACGTATATGTTGACGGTAATTATGCTTACGCATTCCCGACTTTCTCTAATCCGATGTGGTGGGACTGGAGATACGGTCACTCATATTACGGTTTCTATAACAGATGGTATTATCCTTATTATCCGGGATTATATGCAGGAGGTTATCCGTATTACTGGGGAGGATGGCATCATCATCACTATTATCCTTACTATGGCTATGGATGTTATCCTCATTATGGCTATTATCCTCATTACGGATGGCATGGAAGTGCCGGATACTATAACGGAAACAAGGTTTACAGAAACAATTACCGTACAGGTAGCAGTGGACGTACAGGTTCTACCGGTAACCGTGTAGGTACAACCACACGACGAAGCAGTAGCGGTAGTTATAATGGTACTGTGAGACGTTCAAGTATTAATAATTCAGGAACAGTGCGTCGTAGTTCGTCAACTTATGACAGACGCAGCAGCTCTAACAGCAGTTGGAGCGGATTTGATGACAACAGCAGTTCGTCAAGTTCATTCGACAGCAGCCCGAGACGCAGCAGTTCTACTTATAACAGACGAAGTTCAACGGTTAATTCCAGCTTTGACAGTGGAAGCTCAAACCGCAGGTCTTCATACTCAAGTCCTTCAAGGTCCGGTAGCTACAATTCAAGCCGAAGCAGTTATACACCGTCTTCAAGAAGCGGCTCAAGACGTTAAATTAAAATGTTTGCGATTATGAAAAGAATGATAATATTTGCGCTTTCTGTCTTGCCTTTCGGAATACTTGGGGCTCAGACAATTTATGAAGCGTCAAACATGCTTGACAAAGACATAAACGGTACTGCACGCTTTGTGGGAATGGGCGGTGCCATGAATGCTTTGGGAGGTGATATTTCTGTAATTTCGTCCAATCCTGCCGGTATCGGAATATACAGAAGCAATGATATTTCAATATCAATGGGGCCAAATATCATTAACAGCAAATTTGCGGGAACGGAATCAAAGAAGAATATGTTCTCTTTTGACAACTTCGGATTTGTATATACCGGTAATTTGGGAAAGAAAAGCAAATTGCGTTTTGTGAATTTTGCGTTCAGCTATAATAAGAGAAAGAATTTCAATGCAAGGTATTCCGGTGTATGGAATGACAGACTATCCCAGACAAATCTGTTTGCCGATATGGCATCAAATGGAACCAATTGGGATGGAAGACCGGGATTTGATACCGACCAGTTTGAAAGTCCGTATGCCTATGTTGATGATTCGCCTTATGTCGGATGGCTGCCTATAATGGCTTACAATGCTTATCTGATAAATCCTGCATCAGCACCAGATGGTTCTTTCAAAGTTGTATGGAGTGGCTTTGAACGTCAGCAGGATATGACGCACAAATATGAGATTGATCAGGCTGGATGGATAAATGATTATGATTTCAATATGTCTTTCAATGTTGCCGACAATGTTTATCTTGGTGCAACACTAAAGGCTGTTGATGTCAAATATTCAATGAGGAGTCTTTATAAGGAGGACTTCTTCTCTACAGATAACGATGGCATGAGAGTTTCTGACGGAGGTTATGATATAAGTAATTTCTTTTCTACGTCTGGTGCCGGAATAGGTTTTTCTTTGGGAACCATTATACGTCTGACACCGACCTTGCGTTTGGGATTTTCTTTCTCTACACCGACTCTTTACATGCTGACCGATTATCAGGAAACTACGTTGGCTTATGATGTTGATGTGCTTAATCCTGAAACCGGAAAGTATGAAAGAAAAGCCGGTTCCGTGTATCCTGTTGATGCAGACAATGCTCCTATGAGCTATCAGTATAATTACAGAGTTAGAACTCCGTGGAGAATTAATCTGAGTTTGGGAACCACATTGTTCCGTCGTCTTGCTATTGATGCCGAATATGAATATACAGATGCTTCAAAAAGCCGTATAATGTATGAAGACGGAACAGGTATAGATGTCCTTAACAAGGGTTACAATATTAGCGGTACTCTTATGGGCGGTACTTCGCAGGCATTCAAGAAACAGCATACAGCAAGGATAGGAGCTGAATTCCGTGTACTGCCAAGCGTATCTGTCAGAGCCGGATACAATTATGTAACATCTCTAACAGACGATTCTGCCTTTAAGCTTATGGAATCGGGAAGTGCGAGAGCCGATACTGAATATGTAAATTTAAAGGACAAGAGTTCATATTCGTTTGGTATAGGGTATGCAAGACGTATGTTCTATGCTGACTTTGCATATCAGATGATAAATTATAATGCGGAATTCTTTGCATTCGACAATCTTGATATGAAGGCTATGGACCTTAACACCAAACGTCATCAGATATTGTTTACTTTGGGATTGAGATTTTAGAGCTTTATTCTATAGTTTGAATTTTATATCGGAGCAGGCAGATTTCATGTAGGAAGTCTGCCTGCTTTTTGTTTTTTTATGTATGGATATTCTGCTTTTTGTAAATTGATGTTTCAGTCTTTCGGATACATGCAATTTGGAAAGTTGTACTTTGCCATGCTGTCAATTTATATTATCTTTGCCGGTATGGAAGAGATAAAGGATACATACAGAACCATAGAGGATATTTCGGAGGCGGTTTTTACCGAAAAACGCAGCAAGTTCATATCAATAGCTGTTCCGGTAAAGGATGTTGATGAAATTAAACTGTATCTTGAAGAGTATCAGAAGAAGTATTATGACGCGCGCCATCTGTGTTACGCCTATATGCTTGGATACAAGAGAGAGTTTTTCAGGGCAAATGATAATGGAGAACCGTCGGGTACGGCAGGAAAACCTATTCTTGGACAGATAAATTCAAATGAGCTTACAGATATACTTATTATGGTTGTTCGCTATTTCGGCGGAATAAAGCTTGGAACAAGCGGACTGATTGTTGCCTACAAGCAGGCTGCCGCACTTGCCATAGAAGCTGCAACGGTTATTGAAAAGACTGTTGACGATGATGTCTCGTTCGGTTTTGAATATCCTTTCCTGAATGATGTGATGCGTATTGTAAAGGAAGAGTCTCCAGCAATAGTCAGTCAGGAATTTGACATGGACTGTCTTATGACATTGCGTATAAGACGTTCTCTGATGCCCCGCCTGCGTGAGCGGCTGTCAAAGGTCGAAACTCTCCATTTTATAGAAAAGGATGTTGAATGATTTATATAGAAAATTTAGTCATAGAGCAATGAAACGTTTATTTTCACTACTGATGCTATCGGTTGTACTGCTGGCTTCATGTTCATCAAAAGAAGGGTATATCAAGGAATACAGAGAATTTGTTTCCGAAGTTAAATCCGCTTATATGGAGTATGGGGATGAACAGTGGGAGGAAGCTGACGAAAAGTTCCGCGAATATTCCGAGGAAATGTATGATGATTTCTTTGAAGAACTGAGCGAGGAGGAAATAAGCGAGCTTAATATACTGAGCAGTGTATATCTTGGTCTGAAGGTCTCTGTTGAAGCCGGAAAGAAACTTGATGAACTTAAAAACGAATAATATTACTGGTTATGAGTCTTTTTCGTATTATTTTGTTTGTATGTCTTGCTGTATGCAGCATCGTATCAAAGGCAGGAGTTGTAGATACCATAAATGTATGGAGTCCTTCAATGCAACGTAATGTAAGGACAGTTGTTGTTACTCCCGAAACTCCCGGGAGGTATCCTGTCGTTTATCTGCTTCACGGTTACGGAGGCAATCATCAGACGTGGATTAATGTCACAAAACCAGAGTTGCCTGATATGGCCGACAGGAACAACGTGATATTTGTTTGTCCTGACGGACGTAACTGCTGGTATTTTGATAGTCCTGTTGACAAGTCTGTAAGATATATGACATTTGTAACGCGCGAACTTATTCTTTATATTGACAACCATTATTCTACGGTTGCATGCCGTGAGGGCAGGGCAATAACAGGTTTCAGTATGGGAGGACATGGTGCGTTGTGGTGTGCTTTGAACAGTAATATGTATTGTGCGGCAGGATGCATGAGCGGCGGAGTAAATATTGTTCCTTATCCGGACGGCTGGGAGATAAAGAAAGTTTTGGGAAAGCAGAAGGATAATATGGAAGTGTGGAAAAAGTCGTCTGTCATCAACAATGCAGAAAAGCTAAAAGGTACCGACCTTATAATAGATTGCGGCATTGACGATTTCTTTTATAATGACAATGTCGCGCTTCACAACAAGCTGGTTGGATTGGGAATACCTCACGATTTCATAAGCCGCCCCGGAAGACATACCCATAAATACTGGAGCAATTCGCTTGACTATCAGCTTCTTTTCTTTTGCAAATGTTTTAGCCGTCGCTGATTCTCGGTTTTTAGGCAGAGAATATGTTTGTCTGTCTTATGACTCATTTGTGGATTTTGCCATGAGTGGTATTCTTGTGTTCGGAAAAACATGCGGCATTTTTGCCTGAAAACATTAAATGTATTTGCAGAAAACATTGCAAGTTTTATATAAAAACCTCCTATGTTTCGGACTGAAACATAGGAGGTTTTTTTAGCTTTTGCCGGATTGGATTATTGCTCTGGTTCGGTTTCTGTATCCGGATGCAATATTTTTTCAATTGTAGCTTTCAGCATTATTTCGGCAGTATCGCCTATTGCCTTGAATGTTTCTACAGTATCAACCTTTTCGGTTATCTGAATTTTTGCTGTAACAGGTGAAAAATTATTTGTTTCTTCTGCATTTGCCGCATAGCAGGCAACGACCGGATATATTACATATTGCGGATATGTAGGGCATACATATGCTTCTTGAATAATATTTTTTCCCATGGATGAAGTTCCTGCAGTTATGATTTCCATTTTTTCCGAAAGGCTTCTTATCATTGCTTCGGCTTCCATCGCAGTCTTGTCACTTATTATGAAGTGTATTTTGTCTTTATTCAGACGGTTTGCAGGATATTTGTTTCCAAAGTATATGATGCTGTCCCTGTCACGATGATTTTCGTTGAATCTTTTGGTAAGAAGCGCATCGCTTGCAGAGCTTTTGCCGTAAAGCATTGAAGCCAGCTCGGAAATCAGATTCATGTTGCATGAACTGTTGTAACGGAGGTCTATTATTATTTCTTCGCATGCACTTATTTTTCCTATGGCATCTGATAATTGCTGCGCATATTCATAGCCTGTTGAATTTGGCGCAGTGTTGTTTATCATCATATATCCGATGTTCTTTCCTTCAATATTGTATATGCTGTCAAAATACAGCGGACTGCATGCCGTAACCTCTGAGGCTTGCAGGTCAATCGTGTCTGTCGGAACCCAGATGTATTGTGGCTTTCCGTTTGTTTCGGTTACGCTGTTGTCAATACAGTAGGTTGACAGCTGCAGTTTTCTGCTGCCTCCTTTTTCCAGACTGCTGATGTTGTCCTGTGTCAGCTTTATTCCGTCAACAGCAGTTATACGGTCTCCGCGCTTCAGGCCGGAACGGAATGCCGGCGAATCCTTGTAAACCATCAGTACTCTTGCAGCAATAGCTTTTCCTTCAACATTTTCGGTATAGTATTCAAATCCGTAGCTTTCGCCCGAAATACTCAGCCTGTTTGTATTCCCTTCCGTATCTATGAACGAATAGCTGTCGCTTCTTCCGCCGTTTCCATTTGATGTAAGTACTGTAGGGAAAAATATTTCCGGAACAGCATTGGTCTTGTCTGATGTTTTCATTGAAGTGTTCCAAAGATATACATCGCTCATCTTTTCGACAATCCATTTGTTCGTATCAGTGCGTGGTCTGTATTCTTCTTCACGATTTTCTCCGCATGAAACTGCTGTCAGCATTATTGCCAGTATTTGTATTGTATATTTTATTTTATTCATGGATATCTGTTTTGACGACAAACATACGGAAAATTAACGGCATTTTCCAATAAAAGCCTAAGAATGTAAAATTGCCTGGTACATTATAGTTGTGTTTTGTCTGAAAAGTGTTAAATTCGCACTATAAGCTTATAATGGAATTTTATGGGAGAAGAAAAGAAAATACCTGAAACATTTATTGTTGTAGATACTTCATATCTTGATTTTATATCAAATGATGTAAAGCAGAATTTTGAAAGAATTCTTGCGCGTCCCTTACCGTCTTTTGATCTTGTTGGGCTGTTGACTTGGTTGTCGATGGATGCCGGTGCACAGACTGCAAAAAGCGGCAGTGACGTATTGTTCTTGAGTGACTTATCGGATGTGCATATCCGCAATTGTGAACCCGAAAACCTCAAACAGACTCTTGACGGAAAAGCATGTATGACAGAGATTGGCGAGATGACTTTTGCATTTTCCAATACTGAAGGCTTTACAACTTTGAAAGATCTGTTTGTTGATACGGTAAATCATTTGTGCAAGATAAAAGGGCTTAAAAGAATAGCGCTTGTAGCTTCCGATTCGGAATTTGATGAAATGAGTCAGGAACTTTTAAAGAACAAGCCTGAAAATGTGGATGTTGTTATGTTCCGTATGGACAGGAAGGAACCGGCAGGCTCTATAAGACACGAACTTTTGATATATCCGCTTTTAAAAGCATTTGGTGTAAGAAGTGAAGAATTGGGATAACGGTTCAAAAATATTTAAATTAACTAAGTTTTGCATATTATTTCTGAAATTGCGGAGACTATGTGAAACAAAATATTAAATTTGTGCCGTTATTTAACACATGGGACTATACAGTAACTTATATAAAACATTTATGAGAAATTTATTCCGCACTTTTGCCGCAGCTGCAATGCTGTTGGCTTCCGGCATGGCTGGCGCACAGCAGATGCCTCCTATTCCGGTTGACCCGGAAGTAAGAATCGGAAAGTTGGACAACGGATTGACTTACTATATCCGTCACAACGACTTCAACAAACAGCGTGCCGATTTCTATATCGCACAGAAAGTAGGTTCAATTCTTGAAGATGATGATCAGAGAGGTCTTGCGCACTTCCTTGAACACATGTGCTTCAACGGAACTGAAAACTTTGAAGGAAACTCTATGATTTCATATCTTGAATCAATAGGTGTGAAGTTTGGTGCCAACCTTAATGCATACACTTCGGTTGACGAAACTGTTTACAATATCTCAGATGTTCCTGTTGTTCGTGAAGCGATAATTGACTCTTGTCTTCTTATTCTTCATGACTGGGCTGACGGACTTACTCTTGATCCAAAGGAAATTGACAAGGAACGCGGTGTTATCCATGAAGAATGGCGTACTCGTACAGGGGCTATGATGCGTATGTACGAAAAGTCATTCCCTGAAATTTACCCTGACAGCAAGTATGCTTACCGCTTGCCTATCGGAACTATGGAAGTTGTTGACAATTTCCCATACCAGACTCTTAGAGATTATTACGAAAAATGGTACAGACCTGACCAGCAGGGTATCCTTGTAGTCGGCGACATTGATGTTGATGCTATTGAAAAGAAAATCAAGGATATCTTCTCTGTTATAGAAATGCCTGAAAATCCTGCAGAAAGAGAATATTTCCCTGTACCTGACAATAAGGAACCTATCGTTTCTATCCAGAAGGACAAGGAACAGCCATATTATATGGTTTATGTCTACAACAAGCATGAGGCTGTGCCAAATGAAGCAAAAGGTACTCTTGACTATTTGATGTACAACTATTTGCAGACAATGGTTGTCAATATGCTTAACAATCGTATTGCAGAAATTAAAATGAAGCCTGAATGTCCTTTCATTGATGCGGGAGGATATGATGACAGCTTTATTCTTGCAAAGACCAAGGATGCATTCTCAACAGTTGCAATATGTGACCAGAATGGTATTGACGAATCACTTGCAATCCTTATCCGTGAAGTTGAAAGAATCAAAAAGTTCGGTTTCACAGCGTCAGAATATGACCGTGCAAGAAGCGAATATCTTAGCCAGCTTGAAAAGGCATACAACAACCGCAATTCAATGAAGAATGAAGAACTGGTTGAACAGTATGTGCGTCATTTCATTGACAACGAGCCTATACCAAGCATCGAACAGGAATATCAGATTATGTCTCAGACTGTAAATATGATACCTGTTGATGCTGCAAACCAGATTGTTCCTGCTTTTGTATCTGATTCAAATCTTGTAGTTACAGTTTATTGTCCTGACAAGGAAGGCAAACGTATCCCTACAAAAGAAGAAATCCTGAAGGTTATTAACGACACAAAGGCTGAAAACATTGAAGCTTATGTTGATACAACTCCTACTGAACCGCTGATGACAGAAGAAAATATGCCTAAGGGCGGACAGATTCTTTCTGAAGAAGACGGTCCTTTTGGTTCAAAACTTCTGAAACTTTCAAACGGCATAAAGGTTTATCTTCTTGATACAGACTACAAGGATGACGAAATCCGTATGAGTGCAGTCAGCTGGGGTGGTACAACTCTTGTTGATACAAAGGATATGCTTGACGCAGAATTCGCAACAACTCTTGTTCAGTATGGAGGTACAGGCAATTTCAGCGCAGTTGAATTGCAGAAAGTGCTTTCAGGTAAGCAGGCAAGTGTAGCACCTTCAATCAATCAGTTGCAGGAAAGCTTGAGCGGTAATTCTACAGTTAAGGATTTCGAAACTCTTATGCAGCTTACTTATCTGCAGTTTACTACTGTTCATAAGGATGATGATGCTATTGCATCATTGTTGAAGAGCCAGAAGGCTGCTCTTGCAAATGCTGAAGCAAATCCGATGACTTCATTCCAGGATACATTGCTTTGTGTTCTTTACGGCAATAATCCTCGTAACGTGGGCAGAGTAAAAGCTGAAATGATTGACAAAATCAGTTATGACAATGCGATAGCACTGTATAAGGAAAGATTTGCAAATCCTGCAGATTTCACATTCTTCTTCGTAGGTAAGCTGGATGGTGAGAATATCCGCCCGATGATTGCAAAATACATTGGTGGTCTTGAAACAACCAAGAAGATGGAAAAATTCAACAAGAAGAATTATGTTGAAGTTCAGAAGGGAAGAATAGAAAAGACATTTGAACGTCAGATGGAAACTCCTAAGACAACAGTTATCGAACTCTATACAGGCAAGGCTAAATATAGCTATAAGGCTGAGTTGGCAGCCGGTATAATCGGTGATCTTCTTGATATGGATTATACAGAACATATCCGTGAAAATCTTGGAGGTTCTTATGGTGTTGGTGTAAGCGTTGGATTGTCAGATCAGCCGGAAGGCAATTATGCTGCCCAGGTTTACTTTGATACTGACCCGGAACGTTGCGATACCATCATTTCAATAGTACGTGCACGTATTGACAATTTCATTGCAAACGGTCCGGATATGGAAGATCTTGCCAAAGTCAAGGAACACATGGTAAAGACTTATACTGACGGAGCTAAGGAAAACAGCTATTGGCTTTCTGTTCTAAAGGCAGATGTAATTAAGGGTATTGATGCCCACACTGATTATCTAGCAATTCTTGAAAGCATTGATGCTGCTTATCTGAAGAAACTTGCAAAGACTATTTTCAATGAAAAAGGCAAGAAACAAGTAATTATGAATGGTGTAAAATAAGATTATTTTATATATCTTTGGAGGTGGATAGGCTTATGCCTGTCCACCTTTTTTATTTTTAGCATAATTGTATGATAGAATTTGATTTGTTGAAGCATAAGAGGCTTGAAGCCAAACGCAATCCTATGTATGAAGGAAACAAGGTTACGAAGATAATTTTGTATATTTCGGGTTTGTTGTGGGCTGTGTATCTTTTGATGTTCGGTGTGCTTTTCCCTCCACTTTTTACAGAACTCTTTCCGGCATACGAGCCTTATCATGTATTCGGTAATGGTGTTGTGTTTATATGGGCGCTTGACATATTTATACGTTTCCTTTATCAGAAGCCTCCTTCAGCACAGTTGAAGCCATATATACTTCTTCCTATCGGAAAGAACAGGATAATCAATATGCTTATGATTGATGCCATACGTTCGCCATATAATCTTGTGTGGCTGTTTCTGGTATTTCCTTTTGCGTTTATAACAGTTCTTCCGTTTTACGGATTTATGGGAGTTTTGGGCTTTGTGGCATGTTTTTATGTTTCCATTCTTATAAATGCACTGCTGTATATGATGTTCCGTTCGCTGATGGCAAAGAGTTTTGCCTATGTACTTCTTCCAATTGTCATATATGGCCTGGTAATTGCCGGACTTTTTCTACTTGAAGACTGGTTCTGGCCGGTGTTTGTAACACTTGGCGACTTATGGGCGTCTTCGGGCTGGCTGATGTTGCCTGTTATGATTGTCGTTTTTATACTGGTATGGCTTGTTGTCCGCAAAGTTGAACTGAGTGTCGTTTATTCGGAACTTGCATCTGTTGAGAAACCCACAAAGGATAATGTAACGGATTATACATTCTTTGACAGATTGGGTGATTTGGGCGAGTATATGAAACTGGAGATGAAGATGGATGTGAGAAACAAAAATGTGCGCAATGCCTTTCTGACCGGACTTTTTGCCATTGTGGTTTTTGTTGGATTGCTTTTGTTTACGGACATGTATTCTGACGGATTTATGAATACATTTGCGCTTTCGTACATATTTTCGGCACTTGGAATTATCATGCTTTCAAAGACAATGAGCTTTGAAGGCAACTATATTGACTGCCTGATGATAAGAAAAGTGTCATTGCTTACTTTGATTAAGGCAAAGTATTATTTGCATTGCATGTTTTCGGCCATTGCTTTGTTGCTGACACTGCCCATTGTTTTTAAGGGAGACATTGCATTTTCAAGATGCTTTGCCCTGTATGTGTTCAATTGCGGCGTGGTATTTGCCGTTATAATGCAGCTTGTGGTATATAACAAGAAAACCACTCCATTGAATGATACAATAGTAAAAGGCGGCATGACAACAGGTTTGGCAGAGATGATAACAATGGGGGCGCTGTTCCTTCCGATGCTTGTTATAAATATACTTGATGTGCTTCTGCCGCTGGTTGTGGTAGATGCCATACTTATGGTATCAGGACTTGTTGGAATGCTGACATCCGGTTTGTGGCTGCGCAATATATACAACAGATTTAACAGACGTAAATATCAGAATCTTGAAGGATTGAGGGCTACACGTCCGTAAAATTTAAAGATACAGAATATGATAGAAATAAGAAATCTTACAAAGTACTTTGGAGAAAAATGTGCTGTCAACATAGACAGCCTTGATATAAATGACGGAGAACTGGTGGGGCTTGTAGGCAACAACGGTGCCGGAAAGACAACATTGTTCCGTCTTATGCTTGACTTGTTGAAGGCCGACAGCGGAGATGTTACAATTGACGGAATAGATGTTGTAAAGTCTGAAGACTGGAAGCAGACTACCGGAGCATTTGTGGACAGCGGCTTTCTGATAGATTATCTGACTCCAGAGGAGTTTTTCTACTTTATAGGCAAGGCTTACGGCATGGCAAAGGCTGATGTAGACGAAAGGCTTTTATATTTCAACGACTTCATGAACGGTGAAATAATCGGGACAAAAAAACTGATAAGAAGCATGTCTATGGGTAACAAGCAGAAAGTAGGAATTATTTCGGCAATGCTTCATTCGCCAAAGCTTCTTATACTTGACGAACCATTCAATTTCCTTGACCCGACATCGCAGATATATGTAAAGGATTTCCTTGACGAATATTGCCGTTCGACTGGCGCTACGGTAATCATATCAAGCCATAATCTTGGATATACGATTGATGTCTGTACAAGAGTCCTGTTGCTTGAGTCCGGTTTGCTGGTATGCGACAAGCATAAGGAAGACGAAGATTTTGAACAACAACTTAATGATTATTTTATAAAGAAAGCTGATGTACAGCATACTTAAAAAATATTTTGTTTTTCTGCTCCCGGTGCTGTTTATGGTTTCATGCGGAACCGTAGCCCCGAACTATAATTATTCGGAGCTTGCAAAGGCGTCATTAAAGCTTGGTATGGACATTGACTATGATGATAACCACAAACTTTATGTTGAAGCGGCGCGATGGATTGGAACGCCTTACAGGTATGGCGGAAATACAAGGGCGGGGGTTGACTGCTCGGGGTTTGTATATTCGGTTTACAGGAATGTGTATAATATGAAACTGAAACGTACTGCCGACGAACAGTACAGGGTTAATTGCAGCCGTTTGCCGAAAAAATATCTTCAGGAAGGTGACCTCGTATTTTTTAAAGGGTCAAAAAGAAGCAGGAAGGCATCGCACGTCGGGATTTACCTTAAAGATGGCAAGTTCATACATGCAAGTTCAAGATACGGTGTTATTATAAGCAGGCTTTCCGAAGCCTATTATAACCGTATGTGGCTATCGGGGGGAAGAGTGAAAAGATAGATTTGAAAGCAGTGTACAAGCAGTTATATATTATAGAGTTTTAAACAATTAACAAATAATATTTATTTATGGGTGCAGCAAAATGGATAGGGGGCGTATTGGGATTTATGGCGATGGGACCTTTGGGTGCGTTGGCTGGATTTGTCCTCGGAAGAATGTTTGACAACAGTTTTGATACTGAGAAAATAGACGGTAAACACAAGGATTACCGTGGCGGAAACAATGCAGGTGGGGAATTTGAAGAAGGACAAAGAACAAGTTTTATGTTCTCAATGCTTGTTCTTGCTTCATATGTCATAAAGGCTGACGGTAAAGTCATGCATAGCGAGATGGAATATGTCCGTGAATTCCTGCGTCGTAATTTCGGTGATTCGGCAGCAGCGCAGGGAAATCAAATCCTGCTCAACCTGTTTGAGCGCCGCAAGCAGATGGATAGCGTAAATCCCGAAGCTTTTAAAAATACAATACGTGACTGTGGAAAGCAGATTGCCGACAACATGAACTACGAGCAAAGACTGCAATTGCTTGATTTCCTTGTAGAGATTGTAAAGGTTGACGGACATGTGGCTCCTGAGGAAGTGGCAGCATTAAAGGAAATTTGTGCTATGCTATATCTTGCGGAAGATGAGATAGATTCGCTTCTCAGTCTTTCGGGCAATACACTTGAGGATGCTTACAAGGTACTTGAAGTAAGCCCTAATGCAACTGATGATGAAGTTAAGGCGGCTTATCGACGTCAGGCATTGAAACATCATCCGGATAAGGTTGCTTCATTGGGCGAGGATGTGCGCCGTGCTGCCGAAAAGAAATTTCAGGAAATAAACAATGCCAAGGAGAGAATTTACAAGGAGAGGGGAATCAGATAAGAAAACGTTCTTTGCAAAGTCTGTTGGTTTTTTATTAAGAATCTAATTGTATAGAACATTTTATCAAACCGAAGGTTTTGGTTTTATAACCATAATCTTCGGTTTTAAGATTGAAGTCTTAGGTTACAGATTTCATTTCAAATGATACAAACAAATGGTGAGTGTCAAGATTTAATATATTGGTGTATTTTAATATGTTAACACATATTAACGGGGGGGGGTATTTTGTTATAAAAAATAAATATATTTGCCTTGGAATAATTGTTATGAAAACATGTTATAGCAGTCTGGAAGTGTATAGTTATAATTTTACTTGCTGATATGATATAAATTTTGGTAAGTTGTATAATTTCCGGGCAAAACAATTGAGGTGTGCCAAAATACTATATTTTAGCACACCTCTTGTTTTTGTGTTATATCAGTTGTTCTTATTTATTTTGCTGCAGGTTTGTAGCGTGAGTTAAGACGTTCAACTACAAGTGAAGTAATGTCAAGTGATTCGTCAGCGCAAAGAGGGTCAGAAATAATCATGCTGTATCCGAATTCTTTTCTTACATCGTTAAGAACACTCTGAACAGAGTCTGCAAGAACTTTAAGGTTCTTTTGTGTTTCTGTAGCAAGTTCAGCAGAAAGTTTGTCGGTCAAAGCCTGCAGTTCCTGCTGTTTTTGCATTATTCTGTTCTGTTCCTGTTCTGCTCTTTCACGAGTAGCAAAAGCATTGTTTTCAAGTTTGTGCTGGAATTCCATTGCATCTTTTTCAAGGCTGCGCTGTTTAGAGTTCAGTGTAGCACGGATATTTTCTTCTTTTTTCAGGTTTTCTTCGCTCAGTTCCTTATACAGATTATACTGTGACAACAATGAGTCCTGACGAACATATACAACAGACAGTGAATTGCTGTCGTTTGAGAATGTAGGTGCAACGGAATTTTGAGTCTTGCCTGTACATTGAACAAACGATGCAACAACGAAAGCTGCCATCAAACTTTTAAAAAATACTTTTTTCATATTGTTTATCTATTATTTAATTATTCAGTTGTTTTTCAGAATTTCTTCCATCATTTCAGCTGTGTATAGCTTTTTTTTCTGTGCATCTCTGTCCTGTGACTGCACGCAACCTATCCCGCGTTTGCGCATGTGTTTGTTGCCGCTAACGTGTGAATTTGGGAATCTGCCATTTTTGACAAATATTATTTTTATACACAATAGAATTACTGCAATAGCAACTATTAACAGTGTAAAGATTAAAGTCTTCAACATTATTTTTATATTTGTGTGCAAATATAGATTATTGTAGGGAGATAGCCTTTTATTTTTGTTGAAATGTGTATCTTAATACTGCATTTTAGCCGGTAATTAACTATTTTTTACAGAGATAACAAGTTTAACACATAAAAAACGATAAACCGATGGATAAGAAATCATTGCAGCCACAGGAGGTATTTTCTTTTTTTGAAGAAATATGCCAGATTCCAAGACCTTCAAAAAAAGAAGGCAAAATAATTGAATATCTGAAGAATTTCGGAGCTAAATATAATCTTGAAACTAAGGTTGATGAAGCCGGAAACATACTTATAAAGAAACCGGCAACAAAGGGTAAGGAGAATTTGAGAACTGTCATTCTGCAGTCGCACATGGATATGGTGTGTGAAAAGAATAATGAAACTGTGCATAACTTTGATACCGACCCAATCAAGACATATGTTGACGGCGAATGGCTGAAAGCAGAGGGGACTACTCTTGGAGCGGACAACGGTATTGGTGTTGCAACAGAGTTGGCTATACTTGCTGCCGACAATATAGAACACGGACCTGTTGAATGTCTTTTCACAGTTGACGAAGAAACCGGACTGACAGGTGCGTTTGCATTGAAACCGGGATTCATGGACGGTGACATTCTTATCAACCTTGACTCGGAAGACGAGGGAGAACTGTTTATAGGTTGTGCCGGAGGTATCAATACAACAATTGACTTTGCATATACGGAAGAGGATGTTCCTGAAAATTATGTAGCGATGAAGGTTACGGTAATGGGACTTACCGGAGGACATTCGGGCGATGACATCAACAAGAACCGTGCTAATGCGAATAAGATATTGAACAGATTCCTTTATGGTCTTAAAAAGAAATATGACATGCTTCTTTGTACAATTGACGGAGGAAATCTGCACAATGCTATTCCTCGTGAGGCATTTGCTGTGATTGCTGTTCCTGAAACAGTGAAAGAGGCTGTTAGAATTGAAGCAAATGTTTTGGCTTCGGATGTAGAGAACGAATACAATGTTACAGAACCTAACGTTGCAATTGTTCTTGAAACAGTTGACAAGCCGGCAAAAGCTATAGACAGAGATACAACAATGCGCCTGCTTCGTTCTGTTCATGGCGTATATTGCGGTGTGTTTGCCATGAGCCAGGATATACCAGGATTTGTTGAAACTTCAACAAACCTTGCTTCAATCAAGATGAATGAGCCGGGCAATATCCGTATTGTTACAAGCCAGAGAAGCTCTATTACTTCTGCACGTACAAATGTGGTTGACTCTGTTACATCAGTATTTGAACTTGCCGGAGCAAAAGTGTATTCAAATGACGGATATCCGGGATGGAAACCTAATCCGGATTCTGAAATCCTGAAGGTATCTGTTGAGGCTTATAAGAAACTGTTCGGTGTTGAACCAAAGGTTAAGGCAATACATGCAGGTCTTGAATGTGGTCTGTTCCTTGAAAAATATCCTAACCTTGATATGGTTTCATTCGGTCCTACATTGAGAGGCGTTCATTCACCTGATGAAAGAATGCTTATACCTACAGTTGACAAGTTCTGGCGTCATTTGCTTGAGGTGCTTGCCAATATTCCGGCAGTAAAGTAATAAAGAACTGAAATATACGTTTATAATGGTGATGATATGGAATTGATGTATCATCACTATTTGTTTAAATGATATGACAAGGAAAGTTATTTATATAATTGCGCAGGCTGCTATTGCTTTAAGTATTCTATTAAGCTCGTGTATGGACGAGAAGTTTTCAACCAATCCGTCCCACATACTTTCGTTTTCAACCGATACTATAAGTTTTGATACCATATTCTCCACAATAGGTTCTTCAACCCAACTGATGAAGGTGTATAACAGGAACAGTGAATCTTTGATGTTTTCCGTAAAACTTGCAGATAAGGCTAACAGCGGCTTCCGTATAAATGTTGACGGACAGAATGATGTTGGCATAACGGAGTTTTCGGGAGTTTCAATACGAGGCAACGACAGTCTTTACATATGGGTGGAGCTGACTGCTAAAATGCAGAACAGTAATGCAATCGGCCTGATAAAGGATTCGCTTGTATTTACAACAAACGGAGTAAAACAGGACGTCAAACTGATTGCATACGGGCGTGATGCGACAATGATGCATTCGCCTGTAATAACAAATGATACGACATTTACCGACTATCGCCCGATAATAGTCTATGACAGTCTGGTTATAGCCGAAGGTGCAACCCTGACATGCGGACCGGGTACTGAACTCTATTTTCATGACAAGGCAGGATGTGTTGTACGTGGCCGTCTGCTGGCTAAAGGAGAAAATGGCAGAGAAGTGGTTTTCCGTGGCGACCGTACCGACCGTTTGTTCCCATATCTTCCTTATGACCGTGTTCCTGGGCAGTGGGGAGGAGTAAAGCTCTGTTCGGAAAGTTATGACAACAGTCTGGATTATGTTGATATACATGGCGGACTGTATGGCATTGTTTGTGATTCATCCGATATGACAAGGCTGAAGGTCAGCATAAAGAACAGCAAAATTTCTAATACAACCGGAAATAATCTTCAGATGAAGAACTGTAAAGTCGTTGTGGGCAATACGGAAATAAGTAATTCCGGCGGTTCATGTATTGATATGACCGGCGGGGATGCTACGTTTGTTCACTGCACGGTATCAAACTATTTTACATATGGTGTCAAATATGGCGTTGCATTAAGTTTGAGGAATGTTGTGGGCGAAACGAATTATCCTGTTACAAACGCGGCTTTCTACAATTGTATAATAGCCGGTTCAAGCAAAGATGAAATAAGCGGAGGTATGGCAGAGGACAAATCTGTTCCTTATAACTATTCTTTCAGATATTCGCTTATCAACTCTGTCCAGCCCGAAGAAGGTGATGTTGTTGAATGCCTTTGGGAAAAGGATGACAAGTTTGTCAAGATAGACAATGATAATTTTATTTATGATTTCCGCCTTGATTCTCTTTCAAAGGCCATTAATATCGGTTCATTGGAATATTCAAATGACTATCCTTTTGATCGCCTTGGCAATCCACGTACTGTTGATAATGGAGGTGACGGAAGACCGGATGCTGGATGTTATGAATGGAAACTTTAAGGTGAAGTTTTATATTGGTAATTATTAGCGACGATTTATAAAATAAAAATGGCATGTGAAATTTGGATTTTATCCATATTCATATGCCATTTTTTATAATGAGTAATATTTTAGTTATTTGTGCATAAAATATTACAGTTTTTTTGTTGATTTAGAATATAACTTTTAGAAGTTACCTTTCTCAACATCCCACCATATTCTTGTTCCACCTGTATCAGGACCATTCAATAGAGATTCTGCTTTTTTAACTTCGCTGCCGTTTGTATTGCGTTCCTGTAAAGTGAATGGCAAGCGGCGGATTTGTTCTTCTGTATCAATCAGACCATCACTCTTGTTGTTTGCAACAGTGAACAATTTAGGATATCCGGTACGACGGAATTCTGCCCATGCGTTGAATGACAGAGGGAATGTTCCAATCCATTTCTGAGTAATAATCTGTTGCAGATGTTTTTCATTATCGTTTCCATCCAACCATTTAACAGGTACATCATTAACTCTGTCTGTACTGTTGGCATCGTCATAGATGTCTTTATATCTGTATGCGTTTGTTGTACCTGCAAGGTATGTATCGATAGCACTTGCATCAGTAATATCTTGATTTGCCAATGCGCATCGTACCCCCTTTTCATAGAATTCATGTGGAGTTCCTTGAACAAGTTCAGGCCATCTCATTGCAATTTCTGCCAACAGGAACTGAGTTTCACATACCTTGAAGATAGGAAGTGGTTCATGTTCATCAACTTTATATCCAGACATTGGACCATAAGGGTTATTTGGTTTAACACCGGCTTCAACCCCCATTCTGACTGCATGAATTGTTGGGTATGGGTCATCATCATAAGCTTTCGCTGCATTTCCGTCTTTGTCCTTGAAATTATCCATATCAACTTCTGTGAACAAGTTCATAATTGCAGGATGTTTGTATCCTTTCATCATGGATTCAAATGAAGCATTCATTCTTGAGTCACCCCAACCTTGGTCCATCCAATACATAGGGTTTTGGATAGTTTCATCTACAACTTCAATGTCTTTGTCATTTTCATTAAAGTATATACCGTTTTCCAAAACATATTTTGTTTCTTCTTTTGCCAAATCAGGGTTGATTTTTACAAGTCTCATTGCAAGACGAAGATGGACAGAACCTACAAGCTTTCTCCAGTTTTCGTATGATTCGTTACACATCTTGTCAAAGTCATTTGTCGTCTTAGCATTAGGATTTGCTGTCATAAAGTCCCTAAGGTCTTCATTTGCTTTTCTTAAGTCTGCGAACAAAGATTTATATACGGTTTCTTCTGTGTCATAGTAGTAAGGAGCTTCTCCGGAAATCACAGAAGTATAAGGAATTGGTCCGTATGTATCAACCGCATTGTTTGCTGCTATGACCTGCATTACCCTTGCCATGGAAGCATAGTTTTTCATTTCTTTTTGATCTGCAAACTTAATAACCGCATTTGTATTTGGAATAACCTTAAGTAGCAGTATTTCCAATGGTCCATGGTTAAAGTCAGGTCTTAGTTTGTAGAACATATTGCTGTTATCACCAAAAGTATGAGGTGTACAGAAATATCCGGCAAACAAGTCGATGTGAAGGTTGTATCCGTATTGGTACATACCAACGTCATTTGGATATATTGCATACTGAGTGCTTAATACCATTTTCTGCAAATCCTTTTCGCTTAAATTGTCAACATAGATAGAGTTTGGATCTTTGTTGAATTCTGCAAAATTATCCATACATCCTGTCAGGGATGTGGCTATGGCAAGTGACACAATGCCAAATATATATTTTTTCTTCATATTATTCAGTATTTGTTATTTGTTTAGAATGACATCTTGAAATTTAAACCGAACGAACGTGTACTTGGCAAGTTGAAATAATCAATTCCCTGCCATCCGTTAGCTGTTGAAGCAGAAACATCAGGATCAACAGGAGCGTCCTTGTAGAAGAAGAACAGGTTACGTCCGACAAGTGATACATTCAAGTCTTTGCTCTGTCCAAACAGATTGCGGAATGTATAACCAAGTGATAATTCGCGAAGCCTGAAGTTGGTTGCGCTGTAAACATAGTCATCGCCTTTGTATGATGAACCTGCTACCGCCTGGTAGTAATCGTAAGCATCGAATTCGTGACCTTGGAATTCAATTTTGCCTCCATTATCTCTAACATCTGCAGATGCCTGGCTTACTCCATAAAGATCAAGTTTACCTTGAGTCAAAGCCAATACATTACCACCAATTTTACCATCAATAAGGAAGTAAAGTGTAAAGTCCTTATAGTTGATAGTATTAGCCCATCCCATGTGAATCTTTGAATTCAGTGTACCGACTTTTGTGGTTGCTTCATCACTGCTTGCTAATGAATATGTCTTGTTGTTTCCTTCACCGCTTTCTGATACGATAAGATCTCTTACATATACATCTCCGTATGAACCGTTTTCTTTAAGGAACATATAGAAACCGTTTGCTTCTGCAAGCTGAGGATTTTCCAAACCTTCGACAAGTTCAAGAATCTTGTTGTCATTATATGCAAAATTGAGTTTTGAAATCCAGCTTACATTGTTCCATTCTTTGCTGTATCCTAAGCTTAGTTCGATACCTTGGTTCTGTACATTACCTGCGTTGATATACCTGTTGTTGTATCCTGATCCCCATGGTGCTTTAACCATAAAGAACTGGTTGTGGGTATTACTCTTATAATATGTGATTTCACCGGTAAATCCACATCTGTGACCGAACTCAAGACCAAATTCCATTGAATGTGTCTTTTCTGGCTTTAATTCTTTAAATGGAGCAGCATCTGGCATTTTTAAAGAGCCTCCACTACCCATAACAAATCTCATATCAGACATAGTAGTTATACCTGCAGGTATATCGTTACCTACAATTGAGTAGCTGCCTCTGAATTTGAATAGATTTATATCTTCATTCATATTAAAAATTTTGTGCAATAACAGGTTTGCACCGAATGATGGGTAGAAATAAGATACACTGCTTGTTCCGTAAAGAGAAGATGACCAGTCGTTACGTACTGTTGCTTCAAGATTGGCATAGCCTCTAAAATCAAGATTTGCAGAACCGAATACAGCATATTGGCGTTTGTGGCTGTATGTGTATTTGTTTGGGTTCAGTTTTGAGTTGCCTGGCATAAACCAATTGCTGAAATATGGTTCGTGTGAATCTTCAATGAAGATTTCATTGCCTTCGCTTTTTTGATCAGTAAAAGATGTTCCCAATACAACATTCAGATTATAACCGGAGAAGTCTTTATTTACAGTTGCAAGGAAGTCTCCATAAATCTGCTCATATGTATTGGCAGTCCAATTATATCTTCCTTTGTTAACATTGTAAGATGTTGCATAGTGCTTTCTGTCCCATTCATCATCTGTTCTGTCGTAACTGATACGTCCATCAAGATTCAACCAGTCTGTTGCTTTTATACCTAAATGTGCAGTAATCATCGCACGACTGCGGCTTTCTTCTGAACGCATTCTGTTTAGAATCCAGTATGGGTTTTGGTTGTCTTCTGCTTTCCATGGCCAAATCTGTTCACCTGTCTCGGTTTCGTAAGTCTCAAAATCTTTAATGCTTTGGTCACGCGGCATTAGATAAAGTCCTGATATTGGATTGTGCAGACCACCACTTGCAGGACGGTTAACCCCTTTTTGCTTGATATAGTTTGCTGAAACATCTGCTTTCATTATACCATCGAAGAAATCAAAACTTTCGCGTAGGGTTAGATTATGTCTTACAAACTTATTTGTTGGAGTTATACCTAATGCAGATGTGTTTCCATAAGAGAAGTATGTCTGTGCAATTTTGTTTCCGCCACTTAAAGCTACTGAGTTGTTGAAGTTTGCACCTACATTAAAGAAGTCTTTTAAGTTGTTTTTTGCCAGTTCACCTGAAATTTTTTCTCCCCAACTTGTGTTGGAATTTGGAGTAGAACCATAAGTGTTCTGCAATTCAGGGAGGACCATAGGAGTTTCAATTGTTGTATTACTTGAAACATCTATTCTCAATTTTCCTTCATTTCCTGATTTTGTTGTTATAATGATAGCACCATTGGCTGCCATACTACCATAAAGGGCGGCTGCAGATGCTCCTTTCAGGATGTTTATACTTTCAATATCATCAGGGTTGATGTTGCTTAAAGCATCTCCTCCGTCTCTTTGTCCACCATAAGTTGAATTAATTTGTGTCGTATTTTGGTTCTGCATAGGGATACCGTCAACAACTATAAGCGGACTGTTGTTACCCATGATAGAAGTATTTCCGCGAAGCAAAATCTTAGAAGAACCACCTGCACCTGTTGTACTTGGTGTAATTATAAGACCTGCGGATTTGCCTTGTAAGCTGTTAATAAAGTTGGCATCTTTGGCTCTTGTCAATTCTTTTCCTCCCAATACGTCTGCTGAATAAGTAAGAGCTGTTGATTTTCTTTCAATACCCATTGCTGTAACAACAACTTCACCAAGTAATTCTGTGTCTTCTTTTAGCACAATATTATATTCTGACCTTCCGTCTATTGCTACCTTAGTTGTCTTGAAACCGACATATGAAATTTCAAGAAATCCATTATCTGGTACGTTGTTTAAAACAAAATAACCGTCAAAATCTGTTATTGTACCTGTTGTTGTGCCTTCAATAAGGATATTTGCTCCTATAATAGGTTCACCTTTTGAATCTACAATACGACCTTTTACATTTCCTGATTGTTGTACCGCAGCATAGCTTTCTGTCGTATCAAGACTTGTGCTTGCTGAAACTTCTAGTGGTGAACCTAAGATTGCAAAGCAAAATAATGTTGCTGTAGCTAACCTTGGTTGCAACATTGTTTTAATTCTACTTTTTTCCCCTTTGCTCATAGTAAAAGTGATTTAATTATTAAAATATAAATATACTATAATTTAATTGTTTGGTTAGGCTTTTGATTATATAACGCTAAATAATACAAAAGCTTTAAGAAAAGCAAGGGTGTTAAGTGTTAAAATTGGTTTTATGACTTAAAAATAGTGGATTATAGTAAAGTTATGTGTTTTTAATGTTTCTTTGTAAGGTTGATGTTGCGATTTGGGTATAATAAAATTATGCTTATTAAAAATATGATAATACGATTTCAAGGATAAAAATAGTATAAGCCCCTTTATTCTCCGAACAGGTTGTATGTTGTCTTCAAAACCTTGAATTCTGTGCGCCTGTTCAAGGCATTGCATACTTCCTGCTGTTCTTCATTGAATTTTAGAATATAGGATTCTGTGAGGGTGCTGTCCTGCTGGAGGAACGGATGTTCCTGTGCTATTCGTTTGGTTACTACAACAGGTTTGCTTTCGCCATATCCTTTTGCTTCAAGCCTTTTGCTATCAATACCGTTTTCAATAAGGTAATTAACTACTGATTCAGCACGCCTTTGGGACAGACGTTCGTTGTATTGATCTCTTCCTTTGTAGTCACAGTGTGAACTCAACTCAATGGTTACGTTAGGATTGTCATTTAGCAGCTTTATCAGTTCGTCAAGTGATGCTGTTGATTCCGGTGTCAATGTTGCCTTGTCGAATTCATAGAAGACATTTTCAATCCTTACCGGTCTTGTAATTGAAGAAAGCGGAAATTCTATTTCATAATGCTTGTTCTCCTTTACTGTATCTGTTGTAATTTCCTGTTTGTAGTTCAAGTATCCACGGCATGACGCAAGCATGACATATGATGTGTTCATTTCAAGCTCGCATGTAAAGGAACCGTCTTTCTTGGTATTGTATTTGATGTTGCTTCCGTCTTTTCCTACAATATTAACTATAGCGTTTTCAAGTTCATAGGCTTCCTTGTCATACACCCAACCTGTCAGTTTGTAGGTTATTTCGGGAAGTTCAAACGTGTACAAATGATCCCAGCCTCGTGCATCATTCCTGTTTGAAGAGAAAAAGCCTTTTTGTTTTCCCGGTTCAAATGTCATTCCGAAATCGTCGGCCTGTGAGTTTACCGGATATTTCAGGTTTTCTATAGTCCATTTGCCTGTACTGTCTTCCACTGCCTTGAATATGTCAAGCCCTCCCATGCCAGGATGTCCGTCAGAAGAGAAATACAGTTCTCCCTTGCTGTTGAATGACGGAAACATTTCATTTCCGGGAGTGTTTATCTGTTCTCCAAGATTTTCTATGGCTCCGAATCCGGTGGTAAGAATTTCTGCTCTCCACAAGTCCAGTCCTCCGAATGTACCTCCCATGTCTGACACGAAGTACAGATATTTGCCTTCCGGGTCAACTGCCGGATGTGCATATGATGACAGACTGTCTTTTGCAAGCTCGCACTTTTGCGGTGCTGCCCAGTTTGCTCCTGAACGTGCTGATGAATATATTTCAGCGTAAGCCGGTCCGTTGTTTTTCATTATGCAACGTGTCAGATACATTGTTTTCCCATCTGGTGAAAAGCTGCATGCACCGTCTTCAAATTCACTGTTTACTTCAGATTGCAGAAGTTCCGGCTTTTTCCATTTGCCCTGTTCATCTACTGTGGCAAAAAAGATGTCGGCACTTTTCATATCCGTTATAGGATTTATGTCATCTCCTGTTGCTTCCTGTCTTGTAGAAGTGAAGTATATCGTATTTATGTCTTCTCCTGCATAGGCAGGTGAATAGTCCGAACGTCTTCCGTTAAAGAGTTTGTCTTTCTTGACAATGTATCTTGACGGATTTTCTTTCCAAAGCGGAAGCAAATCACATGATTTGCGGCCGTTAATGGCAAGAATGTTATTTGGGTTCATCTCCAGATATTCGTCATAACTTTTGCGGGCATCATTGTACCGGCCCATTTTTAGCTCTGTATCAGCCTTGTAAAGAATTGCTGTAGAATCTGGATATCCGTATCTTATGGCATTTATGTATGCTCCTCTTGCCTTGGCAGCAAAGTTGACTTTGCGGTAGCAGTTTCCCATTTTCCATGCAATTTCTGCCCTTACATCCTTTTTCTTGGTCGAAACTCTTGCATATGCACGCTTATATAGTTTTGCAGCTTCTGAATATTCGCCTCTGTCATAGGATTCGTTCCCTTTTTTTAGCATTGAACTGTATCCGCACGATGAAACCGTGACAATGGCTGTCATCAACATTATATATATGTGGTTTCTTTTTTTCATGCGGTTACAATATTCTTTATTAGATAAAACTTATCAATGCATGTTTTATTGTGTTGCCTCTAAAGTATCTCTTGAAGATTTTTTGAGTCCTATTGTTTTTATTTTTCGCTGTCCGTATTCTGTTGCTCTGCAAAAGGCATTCTGAAATCGCATCCTTCTTTCCAGCGCGAACATCCGTATGCGGTTTTTCCTTTCAGTATAATACCTTTACCGCATTTAGGACATGCTTTCCCTTCTGTTATTTCGCTTTCTGCTTTTTTTGTTTTTTCCTTTTTTGCTCTTGGTGCCTTAGGTTTGGCTGCGCCTGGCTTTTGTTGCTCTTCAATGGTTATTTTTCTGTTTGTATTGTCGGAAAGTACCGAGAATACAAGTTCTTTGACCATTGTCTTCAGCTCGTTTATAAAGGTAAGCGTGTCATAGTCCTTGCGCTCAATTTTCCTTAGTTTGTTTTCCCAAATACCAGTCAGCTCTGCCGATTTAAGCAATTCTTCGTGTATAATGCCTATAAGTTCAATACCGGTTGGCGTTGCTATCAGATTCTTGCGTTCCTTGCGTATGTATCTTCTTTTGAAAAGCGTTTCAATGATAGCCGCACGGGTTGACGGACGGCCTATACCGTTTTCCTTCAATGCGTCGCGCAGTTCGTCACTGTCCACAAGTTTACCTGCAGTTTCCATTGCACGGAGCAGTGTTGCCTCGGTGTAAGGTTTGGGCGGCTGTGTCCATTTTTCTGCAAGTTGCGGAGTATGCGGACCGCTTTCTCCTTTGACAAACGGAGGAAGTGTCTTTTCTTCATCATCAGCGGCTTCCTTGTCTGTATCAACATCCTTTGCAAATACGACTCTCCATCCCGGTTCAAGAATCTGCTTGCCGGTAACCTTGAATTCGTGTTCTTCAACCTTCCCCATTACGGTTGTTGTGGATATTTTACAGTCTGGATAGAATGCTGCAATAAATCTCCGGGCAACAAGGTCGTAGACACGTCTTTCCATGTCGGTAAGATTCTGTGGCGGAACGCCTGTAGGAATGATGGCATGGTGGTCGGTAACCTTTGAATTGTCGAAGACTTTCTTGGTCTTTGGCAGTTTCTTTCCGTCAAGCGGAGCAGTGAACTGCTGGTAATCTCTAAGCCCTTTGAGTATTGAGGGAACTTTAGGGTATATATCGTCGCTCAGAAAAGTTGTATCAACACGCGGGTAGGTGGTGAATTTCTTTTCATATAGTGACTGTATGTTTTTTAGTGTATCGTCGGCAGAATAGCCGAACTTCTTGTTGCATTCGACCTGCAGGGATGTAAGGTCAAAAAGACGCGGTGCATATTCTGTTCCGTTCTTTTTTGATACATCGGTAACAGTAAAATCCTTGTCGGATATACTGTCAATAATTTCCTTTGCCTCTTCCTGTGTCTTGAATTTTCCTTTGGTTGAAGAAAATGCAGTATCACGGTAAATGGTTTTCAGTTCCCAGTATTGTTCTGGCTTGAAGTTCTCTATTTCCTGTTGCCGTTTGACAATCAATGCAAGGGTAGGGGTCTGTACACGCCCTATGGAAAGGACCTGCCTGTTTTGCCCGTATTTCAGTGTATAGAGTCTTGTTGCATTCATGCCAAGAATCCAGTCGCCTATTGCTCTTGACAGCCCAGCTTCATAAAGAGGCTGGAAGTCTGCCTGGTCTTTCAGCTTTTCAAATCCGTCCTTGATTGCTTCTTCGGTAAGTGAAGAAATCCACAGTCTTTTGACAGGGCACTTGCATCCGGCTTTCTGCATTACCCATCTTTGTATAAGCTCACCTTCCTGTCCGGCATCACCGCAGTTTATTACCATATCCGCCTTTGAAATCAGGTCTTCAATAATTTTGAACTGTTTCTCTATGCCTTTGTCATCAATGAGCTTTATTCCAAAGCGTTGCGGTATCATTGGCAGGCTTCCAAGTGACCATGTCTTCCACTCAGGCATATATTCATGCGGCTCTTTAAGTGTACACAGGTGACCGAACGTCCATGTCACGCAATAGCCGTTTCCTTCAATATATCCTTCATGTCTTGATTTTGCCCCAAGTACATCGGCAATATCTCTGGCAACACTTGGTTTCTCTGCAATGCAAACAATCATTCTTTTCTATTTTTAGGGATGGCAAAGTTACAAGTTTTTTTGGGTAATGCAATGTTTTGTTCTTTCTGACAGATGTCCGTTACCAATAAAATTTTATTATCAACCTTATATTTATTTCCTTATCTGTATATTTGCATTATGAAAGAATTTAAGGTTACAGATTGGTTGCCCACCACAAAGAAAGAAGTTGAGATGCGTGGTTGGGAACAGCTTGATGTTATTATATTTTCGGGGGATGCTTATGTGGACCATCCTTCGTTCGGTAGTGCAGTAATTGGCCGTATTCTTGAATATGAAGGATACCGTGTGGCAATAGTTCCGCAGCCGAACTGGCGTGATGATTTGCGTGATTTCAAGAAACTTGGTACTCCACGTCTGTTTTTCGGCATTTCTGCCGGGTGCATGGACTCAATGGTCAACCGGTATACGGCAAACAAACGTCGTCGTTCCGATGATGCCTACACTCCAGATGCACGTGGAGATATGCGTCCCGACAATGCCAGTGTGGTATATTCCAATATATTGAAAGACTTGTATCCCGAAGTTCCTGTGATTATTGGTGGAATAGAGGCTTCTATGCGCCGCCTTTCGCATTATGATTATTGGGAAGACAAGTTGCGCAAATCCATACTTGTTGACAGCCGTGCCGATATGCTTGTCTATGGAATGGGCGAGAAAACTATTGTTGAAATTGCCCGCCGAATGGATAGTGGAGAAAGCATAGGCTCCATTACCGATATTCCGCAAACGGTATTTATGCGGGCAAAAGGAGAAGTTCTGGTTCAATCAGATGATATCGTTCTTCACAGTCATGAAGAGTGCCTGAAAAACCGTAAGGCACATGCTGAGAATTTCAGACATATTGAAGAAGAATCCAATAAATATGAAGCCTCAAGGATATTGCAGGAAACCGGAAACAGTGTGGTTGTGGTAAATCCGCCATACCCGCCAATGACTCAGGAAGAGCTTGACCACAGCTTTGACTTGCCATATACCCGTATGCCGCATCCTAAATATAAAGGCAAACGTATTCCGGCTTATGAAATGATACGCCACTCTGTAAACATTCATCGCGGATGTTTTGGCGGATGTGCATTTTGCACTATATCTGCACATCAGGGAAAATTCATTGTTTCAAGAAGCAAGGAGTCTATTTTGCGCGAAGTAAAGGCTGTTGTCAATATGCCTGATTTCAAGGGAAGTCTGAGTGACCTTGGAGGACCTTCGGCAAATATGTACGGAATGAGAGGACGGGATATAAACAAATGCCGTCGTTGCAAACGTCCTTCATGCATACATCCTAAGATTTGTCCGAACCTGAATGTTGACCATTCAATGCTTCTTGACCTTTATCATGAGGTTGAAAAGGTTGAAGGATTGAAGAAATTCTATATAGGAAGCGGGGTCCGTTATGATTTGCTCCTGCATGACAATAAGGATGCCGAGCTGAATAAGGCGGCAGCCGATTATACCCGTGAACTGATATTGAAGCACGTGAGCGGACGATTGAAAGTTGCTCCGGAACATACTTCCGGACGTGTCTTGGACATAATGCGCAAGCCTCATTTTGAGCAGTTCATTACGTTCAAGAAAATATTTGACCGTATAAACAGGGAGAATAATCTCCGTCAGCAGATTATTCCTTATTTCATATCCTCCCATCCCGGATGTACGGAAGAGGATATGGCCGAGCTGGCAGCCATAACCCGCGGACTTGACTTCCATCTTGAACAGGTTCAGGACTTTACACCTACGCCCATGACAGTTTCTACCGAAACCTATTATACAGGTTTTCATCCTTATACGCTGGAGAAAGTATTTACGGCACGCTCTAAAAACGAGAAGCTTGCACAGCGTATGTTCTTCTTCTGGTATGAGAATGAGTATAAAAACAGAATAATAGGAGAACTCCGGAAAATGGGACGCAGGGACCTTATAGATAAATTGTACGGAGGAAAGAACTTTGGTAGATAAATGATTGTGAAATATAAATTTTTATACCATTTTTGATAATTGAAAATTAACCGTTACGGAATAATTTGAAGATAATACCATATAAACATTTAATATTATGAAGATTATAACCAGAATGATGCTGCTTTTTGCAGCAAGTCTAATGACATTGTGGTCTTGCGGACCGAAAGAAAAACATTTCATATCTGATGAGGCTTACAGGAATCAGGTAAAACAGGATTTTGAGGCAAAGAAGGAATTGATGAACAGAGGAGACTTATTTTCCATCTTTAATGAGCAGATGACTGCTGAAGAACGTGAAGCTATGGAGTTCCTTTATGCGTATATGCCTCTTAATGATATTGCCGATTATGACGGACAGATGTATCTTGATGCTGTACGTCTTTCTTTCCAGGCACGCGAGGAGATGCCTTGGGGCAAGGATATTCCTGAAAGGGAGTTCCGTCATTTCGTATTGCCGCTTCGTATAAACAATGAAAATATTGACAGCGCAAGAAGTGTTTTCTATGGTGAACTGAAAGACCGTATTTCAAATATGTCACTGCATGATGCGGTACTTGAAGTTAACCACTGGTGTCATGAAAAGGTTGTTTATAAACCTTCGGATGCACGTACAAGTTCTCCGCTTGCAACAGTAAAGACTGCTTTCGGACGTTGTGGTGAAGAATCTACATTTGCTGTAGCTGCTTTCAGAGCGGTTGGTATTCCTGCACGTCAGGTTTATACTCCGCGTTGGGCGCATACTGACGATAACCACGCCTGGGTAGAGGCTTGGGTTGACGGTAAATGGTATTTCCTTGGCGCGTGTGAACCGGAACCTGTTTTGAACCTTGCGTGGTTCAATGCTCCTGCTTCAAGAGGAATGCTTATGCATACAAAAGTATTCGGTAAGTATAATGGTCCGGAAGAGGTGATGAGTGAAACAAACACTTATACTGAAATTAATGTAATAGATAATTATGCGCCAACTTCACGCCTTGAAGTTGAAGTATTGGATAATGACGGAAAACCGGTGAAGGATGCTGTCGTTGAATATAAGATATACAATTATGCCGAATTCTGTACTGTCGCAAAAAAATATTCAGATAACAATGGCAGTTCATTACTTACAGCAGGAAAGGGAGACATGCTTGTATGGGCTTCAAAGGACGATATGTTCGGATATAAAAAAGTATCGTTCGGAAAAGACTCTCTTGTTCAGATAAAACTGGACATTAAAGCAGGAGAGTCATATTTTGTAAATATGGATATAGTACCTCCTGTAGAGGGAAAGAATCTTCCTGCTGTAACCGAGGAACAACGTGAGAAGAACAATATTCGTCTTGCGGAAGAAGATGCCATACGCAACAAATACATTTCAACTTTCATGAGTGAGGATGAAGCGCGCAAGATTGCAGAGTCAATGAATATTGATGCTGATAAGTTTGCAGAATTTATATCAAAGAGCCGTGGAAACTGGAAAACTATAAAAGACTTTATGGAAAGTGTTCCGGCTGATAACCGTGTTATGGCAATGGACTTGCTTGATGTTCTTTGGGAAAAGGATTTGCGTGATGTTACTATGGATGTATTGAACGATAATCTTTACAATACACCTCAGAGTGATTATAGAAACAGTAAAGAGGCACTTCTGACACCAAGAGTTGAATATGAAATGCTTACTCCGTATAAGGGCTTCCTTCAGAAAGCAATTCCTGCCGAACTTGCCGAGAAAATTGCTTCTGACCCGACAGAACTTGTAAGATGGTGTACAGACAGCATTTCTATTTGCAACGAATGGAATCCGCTTGGATATGTAATTTCTCCTGAAGGAATATGGAAATCTCGTATTGCCGACAAACGCTCAAGAAATGTATTCTTTGTTTCTGCAGCAAGAGCAATGGGAATACCTTCATGGATTGACCCGGTAACAGGAAAAATACAGTATGTGCAGAACGGTTCTGTTATTGATGTTGATTTTGAATCTGGAAAACAGACAATAGCAAAACAGGGTAAACTTATGCTGAACTATAAACCTCTTGCAAGGTTGAAAGATCCTAAATACTATATTCATTTTACAATATCAAAGATTGTTGACGGACGTTTGAAACTGCTGGGATATGATGATAACGGAACATGGCGCGGTACTTTCAAGAACGGTGTGATGATGGACGAAGGCAATTATGTATTGACAACAGGTACAAGACTTGCAAACGGAAGCGTACTTTCAAACATGACATTCTTCAATATCAAAGAAGGAGAAACGACAAATCTTGACCTTATTATAAGAAATGACGACAGTGAAGTACAGGTTATAGGAAACTTCGATTCAGAATCTCTTTACAAAAAGGCGGATTCTCAGGAAACTACAAGTGTCATTGCAACAACAGGCCGTGGCTATTACGTCGTTGCCGTACTTGGTGCCAAGGAAGAACCTACAAATCATTTCTTGAAGGACCTTGCAGCAGTCAGTGAAGAGTTTGACAAATGGGGCCGCAGTATGATAATGCTTTTCCCTAGCGAAAGGAATTATATGAATTTCGATATAACTGAATTTGAAGGACTTCCAAAGAATATCACTTGGGGACTTGATATAAACCGTGATATTGCGAACAAGATTATCTCTGGCATGGAACTTGATCCTGCGGGAGCACTTCCTTTGATTATAATTTGTGATACATTCAACCGTGTGGTATTTGTTTCACAAGGCTATAATATCGGTACTGCCGACCGCATGCTTGATGTAATACACAAGCTGTAAAGCCTATTTTTCGGATACGGAAGCAGACTGTAAGGGTAGTGGCTTGCTCATAGTTTCTTTTTGAAACCATAAACTATATTCAGAACTTCTGGTTGTATGTCTTGAAGTTATGAATATTTTATGTCTGATTTCAATAATGTGATTTAGTCTGTTTGATTTTCTACAGATTCTGGTCTCCCAAGAGGTAATTGTTGTTCTCATTATTTTCTGTTTCAATGTAGTCAACAATATTTATCAGATTAAATGTAATACCTCCTTTCTTACCAGTTACATATGGAATAGGTGTTTCATTATTTTGGATAAGGTCATCCATATAAAGGGGTTCTCCTTCAATAAACAGGCTGCATTTGAATGTGTTTCCGATATACAATTTACTGTTTGTTGATTTTATGACCTTGAAGGTCTGTCCGCCAATATACCTTATAATGCATGATCTGTTAGGATACCAGTTAATTTCAATCTGTTGTCCTATTTCGACTTTGCTTGTTGAAAGTTTTTTGTTTGTAATGAAATACTCCTGCATTTCAATATCTATTGAATTGTTGCTTTGGCAGTATTCGTCCCAATCCTTGTAGCCTATAAAGCGGGATAATATGTTTAGTGTTGATATGCGGGTCTCTGTATTTTCCTTTAGGTATCCCCATACCCTTTTCAATGTAGTGGGGCTTATTTGAACATGATGTCTTGTAAAAATAATCTTTGATAAACAACTGAAGTCCCTCGGAGTACTTATCTTGTATCCAAGGGTTTCTTCTATAATAAGACATAGTCTTTTTATTTTTAGTTGTTTATTTTCGGTCATGTTTTATTTTTTCGCAAAGGAAAAAAATAAAACATTAACCATATTGGTCCTTTTTGGTCCTTATTCTTTGCTCTCTTCCATAAGCTCAAACCTTATTCCATCTTTCTTCCCCGCTATATACGAAATGCCTTTATAGTTTTGATGGACTAGATTGTCAACATACATTGGTTCTCCTTCAATAAATATACTGCAATTAAAAGTGTCACCTGTTTGGATTTTTGCATTTTTTGAATCGAGCACAGTAAAGTTCATGTTTCCGTTATATGATATAATGCAACATCTGTCTGGTAACCATGTTATTTTCAGTTTGTTGCCTTTAGAGAGAGAAAGTGCTGATAATTTTCGTGAAAGTATAAAATTTGATTGAATTATAGATTTATCTTTTGGAGAACTGCAAAAGTCATTCCAATCGCGATATCCAATGAATTGTGCCAGGATGGTCAAGGTTGATTCTCTTGGTTTCCCTCCTTCGTTCAAATATCCCCAAAGCCTCTTTAATGTTGTTGAACTTATAATAATTTTCAATCTGTTGAAAATTTCGTCAGACAGGTTGTTGAAATCTTTTGGGCCTTTAACCTTTTTGCCAAGCATTGTTTCAATGCCTTCTTTCAATTCATTTATTTGATTGTCAAATTCAGCCATATATAATTAGGTGCGCGAACAAATTAATATAAGGCAAATTTATAAAAAACAACTGTATATTGTTATTATATAGAGTGTGTTTATGAACAAAGGGCTCTTATGTTTTGTTTTTTAAAGTTGGATGAGTTTGTATGGTTTCACAATTAATGTATATTTGTATTGTCGGAAACTATTATGTATAATAGGTAAGAAAACAGGTAATAATTTTATTTAATATATTTGCCATGTCATGTTTTAGGGTAATTCTTTCAATAATATTTCCGCCGTTGGCAGTTGTTGACCAGGGATGCGGTTCCATTGTCATTGTAACAATACTGACAATAGCCGGTTGGGTTCCGGGAGTTCTTGCTGCATTGATTATATTGAACAATACTTGCAGAAACAAATCCTTGTGATTATAGATTATAATCTTTATGGATGAAACAATAAGATATATAATAGAATTTATACTTGGAGGTACTTCATACAGTCAATATGCTGATATGGTTGGTTATACATCCAATAAGGATGAATTCGGCAGATACCGTATTGTTATAGTACCTTCCGGATTCTTTGACAAAGATCTGTATGGAACGGTTGCGTCAATACCTTCCTTGCTTCTTGATTATGTTGACGGTTTGCCTGTTCTTTTTGGTAAAGATGAAAAGTATTTTGTTGGAAGTACCATAGTTATAAAAGCTGATATAATCGCATCTTCATATTTCTTTATAAGCCGTTATGAAGAGTATGTCTGCCGTTCGAAACGTGATGTACATGGAAGATTTCCGGGAAAAGAATCATTTCTTGTCCGTGCCGGAATGATTGACAGTCCCTTGATTGACAGGTATGGAAAATATCTAAGGCAACTTCTTCGTGATTCGGGAGTTTCTGTTGATGAACCGAAAGAAGAATTGGGCAAAGTATGGCTGACCCATGATGTAGATGCACCTTTTTTCTGCCGTTCGTTCCGGGCTGTTGTACGTGAGAGTTTAAAAGGTATAGGTTTCCCAAAAGCGTATTCTATATTTAATGGTAATCTTGAGAAAGACCCTTATTATACATTCCCATGGATAATTGAGAAAGACAATGAACTGTGCAGTAAGTCTGAAGGTAAATGCAGCGCTTTGTATTTTCTGAAAGTGGCAGGAAATGGCGGTTTTGACAAGCCTTATTATGATATTTCGTTCAAAGATGTCAGGAAGATGATATGCCAGCTTAAAAGCGGCGGAGCATTGTTCGGATTGCATAGCAGTTATAAATCAGGTAGGACCCCTGATTTGGTAGCAGGGGAGTGTCTGAATCTTTCAAACCGTTGGAGCATTGGAAAAATAAAATACAATAGGAACCATTTTCTACGTTCTTGTGAACCGGAGAATTTTCGTGCATTGATAAATGCCGGAATAACTGATGATTTCACTATGGGGTATGCTGATGTCAGCGGGTTCCGTTTGGCAACTTCCCGCCCGGTAAGATGGATTGACCCTGAAACTCGTTGCGTTACTGACCTGATAATGCATCCGTTATTGGTTATGGACTGTACTTTAAGTGATGAACGGTATATGGGATTACCGGAAGATGAGGCTTTTGAATATTGCGTACGACTTATAAGCGAAGCACGTAAGTATAATGGTGAAGTTGTTCTTTTATGGCATAATACTTCATTTGTGCCAGGAATTGGCGGGGAATATCATAAACCTTTGTATCAGAAACTGCTAGGCATATTAGGCAAGTTGCTTTGACCGTATTTAATACATTTATATTATAAAAGCAGAAGTTCAATACTAAACGGATGAACTTCTGCTTTATCTTTTGTTTATAATGATGGCATATTAAATTTCCGAGCCGTCAGGATAGTTTATCAATTTTCCTGTTTCCTTCATTGAAGGACGCTGTGCGTCGCGTTCTTTCAGATATTGTGTCAGTTCGCTTGCCAGTTCCTTTACTGTTTCTGGATGTTCTGCCGCAATATCATTCTGCTCGCTTATGTCATTTACAATATCATATAGTCTTGTCTGACCAGTCTGCCAGTGGTAAATAAGGTGGTAATTGCCTTTCATGATTGCAGAGTATGCTCCGTATCCTTCTTCAATGTTCTGTGATTCACCCCAAAGGTTTGGGAAATGCCATACAATTGCTTTATCTCTTTTCATTTCAGGATTTTTCAAAACATCCACAAAACTTTCACCATCAACAGTCTGGTATGTCTTGTAGTCCTTGATGCCTGCCATTTCAATAATGGTTGGATAGAAGTCTTCAATCATGACTTTATTGCTGTTCACTGTTCCGGCTTGTGTAACCCCAGGCCAATATACTATCATTGGTTCTCTTACTCCCCCCATGAATGCCGAACCTTTTCCGGCTCTGAGCGGATAGTTCTGGTCATGGTCCTCAATTCCTTGTCTTACGTTGTTCAGTCCCTGTCCTCCGTTGTCTGACATGAAAAGGATTATTGTGTTTTTTGCAACTTCCGGTTCACTTTCAAGATAGTCAAGTATATCACCTAGGCTCTTGTCCATACCTTCAACGAGAGCAGCAAATCTAATTTCATTTTCGTCAAGAGTATCTTTCAGCATTTCATCATACTTGTTTCTGTAATTGCCGCTGAACCTTTTGTCTTCATCATATGGAGTATGTACCGCATAATGTGACATATAAAGATAGAAAGGTTTGTCGCTTTTTACAGCTTTTTTCATTTCGTTTATAGCTTCAATTGTAAGCGCTTCGGAGAGGAAGATGTCCTGCCCATGATATTTTTCAAGTCCTTTAACCGCAAACCTTCCGCCTGACCCAAAATTCTCTGTCCCGAGATAACTTTGCGGTGCGCCGTTTGCCCCGCCGGCAATATTTACGTCAAATCCCATATACAAAGGATTTTCGCCCGGTGTAGTCCTTGCACCGAAATGGGCTTTTCCGCAATGTATTGTATAGTACCCATTGTCTTTCAAGACTTGTGGAAGTGATGTGATAGGTGTTGAATTGTTTATTTTTCCAGCAGTGCTGTCGGGTTGTATTCCGTTGTAGTTCCAGTCCGGCATGGAAATAATATCACTGCCGGCATCAGTTTTCTGGTCAAGTTCCAGAGTCCAATTTGTAACTCTGTGTCTTGATGCGTTCATCCCTGACATAAGGCTACATCGTGTAGGAGATGATATGGCACATGCATAGGCATTGTCAAATTTTACTCCCATTTCTGCAAGCCTTTCCATATTTGGCGTTCTGAATCTTCTGTTCAGCGGTGTTTCTTCATTGTAGAAAGGGACTGAAGTGTTTTGCCATCCCATATCGTCAACAAGAAACATTATTATATTGGGCTGTTTGGTTTCCTGTGTGCAACTTGCCAGTGCTATACTGCTTCCGCAGAGCATAAGCATTTTTGATGTCTTGTCTATAAGTTTTTTCATATTAGCTGTTTTTGGTATTCGCAAAGATAGATTTTTTACTTCATTATTCAAGTATATATGGTGTATAAAGCCGGCGTACTGAATGTATAAAGTTATAATACCGACAAAATGTCATGCATTGTCATGCCTTTTTGTTCCGGTTTGTTTATTGGTTTTTGCTCTAAGGTTAAAAAATCCCGGAGTTTGATTAAAAAACATTTCTCCGTTTTAAAATATCATGACATAAAATTATGCTGCTGACATTGGGCACGATGCTTGCATATTATAAAGTGAAAGCGACCTTCCGAAAGGGGGAAGCAAAAGAAAAATGATATATAAACAATTTAAATATAGGAGATTATAACTATGACACCAGTAAGAAAGTATAACGAACAGGGTTGGGTTCCAAGTATATTCAATGACTTTTTTGATAACCAATGGATGGCAAGAACAAATGCAACTGCTCCGGCAATAAATGTTATTGAACATGAAAACGGATATTGCGTTGAGGTTGCTGCTCCGGGTATGAAAAAGGAAGACTTCAATATCCAGTTGAACGAAAACAACGACCTTGTTATTACAATGGAAAAGAAAGAAGAGAACAAGGACGAAAACAGTGAGAAGAAATATCTGCGTCGCGAATTTTCTTATTCAAAATTCCAGCAGACATTGATTTTGCCTGAAGACGTTGTTAAGGAACGCATTTCTGCAAATGTTGCCGACGGTGTGTTGACTATAGATTTGCCGAAACGTACTCCTGAAGAAAAAGCTAAAGTAAACAGGGTAATTGAAATCAAATAATCCCGAATAGTTTACAACAATAAACTTTTGATAAACTATTCTGTATTTTTTCTCCCTCTCCCGATTATTCGGGGGAGGGAGTTTTTTTATGTTTGTGCATTTTACTACCTTTGTCCCTGAAAAGAAACATAACATCAATCATGAAGAAATATATTTTGGATTTGACTGTCTGTGGTGTTGAGCATCCTCATCCCGACTATGTTCTGATACGTCTTACAGACAAGGAGAAGGAATTGCCGGAAATGTTTCCCGGCCAGTTTGTGGAAGTGAAGGTTGAAGGCTCTTCAACAACTTTTCTCCGCCGCCCGATATCAATAAATTATGTTGACAGGGAAAATAATGAACTGTGGCTTCTTGTTCATGTAATTGGCGACGGCACAAGAGCTATGGCTTCGGTCAAAGTAGGTGATACGATGAATTGCGTTTTGCCTTTGGGAAACGGCTTCACTGTTCCTGCAGTGGCAGACAAGAAAATTCTGCTTGTTGGCGGAGGTGTAGGTACAGCCCCTCTTCTTTATTATGGAGAAATTCTCAAGAAAAACGGATGCGAACCGGTATTCCTTTTGGGAGCAAGGACAGCAGGCGACCTTCTTCAGTTGGAACTTTTTGAGAAGGTTGGCAGACTGTATACAACTACCGAAGACGGTTCAAAAGGCGAAAAGGGATATGTAACCCAGCATAGTCTTCTTCAGAATGAAAAGTTTGATGCGGTTGCAACTTGCGGCCCTAAACCTATGATGGTTGCCGTTGCACGTTATGCGACCGAAACAGGTACTGAATGTGAAGCTTCTCTTGAAAACATGATGGCATGTGGTGTCGGTGCCTGCCTGTGCTGCGTTGAAAAGACTCACGAAGGAAATGTTTGTGTATGTAAGGAAGGACCAGTATTTAATATAAACAGATTGCAATGGCTGAACTCAAAGTAAATATAGGCGCGCTGGAATTGAAAAATCCGGTGATGACAGCTTCCGGAACATTTGGATATGGTTTGGAATTTGCTGATTTTATAGATTTGAATGCTCTTGGCGGTTTTATTGTTAAGGGTACAACTCTCAAACCGCGTGAAGGAAATGATTATCCCCGAATGGCTGAAACCGCTTCGGGAATGCTTAATTGTGTCGGATTGCAGAACAAGGGTGTCGATTATTTCTGTGAGAACATCTACCCTCAGTTGAAGGATTTGAATACCAATGTACTGGTCAATGTTTCCGGTTCTTCTCCCGAAGATTATGCCGAGTGTGCTGCCCGTGTTGCGCAGTTGGAGAATATTCCGGCAATAGAGTTGAATATATCCTGCCCGAACGTAAGAGACGGAGGTATGGCATTCGGTGTGACATGTGCAGGAGCTTCATCTGTAGTGAAGGCTGTTCGTGCTGTTTATCCAAAGACTCTTATAGTAAAACTGTCGCCTAATGTAACGGATATTACAGAAATTGCCCGTGCCGTTGAGGCTGAAGGTGCCGACAGTGTTTCGCTTATAAACACCCTTATGGGTATGGCAATTGATATTGAACGCCGTCGTCCTATGTTGAGTATTTCGACAGGCGGATTGTCCGGACCTGCTGTAAAGCCTGTAGCCTTGCGTATGGTATGGCAGGTTGCGCGCGCCGTAAATATTCCTGTTGTGGGACTGGGCGGAATAATGAATGCAACTGACGCAATAGAATTCCTGATGGCGGGAGCAACAGCCATTCAGGTTGGAACTGCCAATTTCATTGATCCTGCCGTTACCGTAAAGATAATTGACGGTATGAACGAATGGCTTGACAAACATGGCTGCAAGGATGTGCACGAAATTATAGGTGCATTGAATTCCTGAGAATTTGATTATCTTGAATTATAAAAAGTGTGCCGGAGGTGTTTTTATCTCCGACACACTTTTTTGATAACCCTTATTTTATAAATGTATAATTCTATCAGTATTAATTATGTCATTGATTGATATCAAAATACTACAGCAAAACAGAATAAGTACATTAGAACTATAAATTATTTATTGCTGTCCGATAAAAATTTATTGAATATATAAAAATAGGGCTGACTTAAATTTCGATGTCAGCCCATTTTTTG
>CALUJO010000017.1 GCA_944320965.1 uncultured Bacteroidaceae bacterium
CAAAGACCGATATGATTCAAGTGAACCGAATTTATTTAATTTTTAACCTTGTCCATTTTTAGTGGACAGTAGTGAATAAATATCTATAATGTAGATAAAATATCTTTAGCCTAAAATTTGATTTGTAGTTATTATTGTTTTTATATACCTTTGTAAGGTAATAATTAAAGCAATTTGCCTATGAAACATTAGCGTATAATTGATACGCATATTTTAAAAATATTGGAAAAGCGTTTTAGCTCTGTTCTGTCCTCAAAAGTTTGGCGACTAATGATACCGACAAGAATACAGCAAAAATGCTCGTGCTACATAGCGCGGGCTTTTAGTCATTCTGTCGGTAGGTTACGCCAAACACCTTGAGGAAGAATAACTGAAAGTACCGCGTTTTTTTATGTGCGTATTTCTATTTTAGGTACAATGGAGTTATCCGAAAAGCCATAAAATGAGTAGGAAAGTATTTAATAAATAAAATGAATTATGAAAAAGATAATTATTTTAACATGCTTACTATTAGTATCAATTTTTCCTGTTTTTGCAGAAGAAGGTTCAGGATATTGTAAGATAGCAGGAACTGCAAACGATTATGTAGAAGCAACAGCTTATTTAGATGCCGTTGGCGGGGATAATATTTCCGGAAACATAGTTATTTCAAATTCTTCATCTAAACCTCTTATGTCTGTTCGTATTAATGTTACGGCTGAAGTATATGTTTTTATTTTAGGTAAAAATGGAGAAAAAAACCGTAGTGAGTGGAGACAAGTTACAATTTACGACAGTAATTATACAAAACAGATTGCAGCTTATTCAAATGGGGCAATACCTGTAACAATTAAAGGCAGTCAAATTCGCAACATTAGAGTCAGTGTAAATAATCCTACATGCTATAATAAATAAATTAGAGACAAAATATAAATAACTAAAAATCTATTTAATAGTTGCCTATTTATAATTTGACAGAAGCCATATCAAGGAACAAAAAAAGACCGGCATTGATATAATGCCGGTCTTTTTTGTTTTAATGATGTTTTTTAATTTGCAAGTTCTGAAAGGAATTTGATTCTTACAAGTCTTATTTCATCTTCTGTGTAATCATTTCCAAGTTCATTGATTGCCTCTTCAAGACTGTCTGTTTCTGATTCCTTGAAGTATTCATAGATATCTTCAAGATGGTATTCATCCATAACATCGTTCAGGAAGTAATCAATATTTATCTTGGTACCTGAATATACAATAGCTTCAATTTCATCAAGAAGTTCGTTAAAGTCAATACCCTTTGCAACCGCAATATCATCAAGTGCAACCTTACGGTCAATGCTCTGGATGATTGAAACTTTAAGCTTTGACTTGTTTGCAACTGTCTTTACACGGAAGTCTTCAGGACGTTCTATATCATTTTCCTCACAATGCTTTTTGATAAGTTCGCAGAATTCCTTGCCATAGCGTTTTGCCTTACCAGCACCGACACCAGGGATATTCTGCAATTCCTCGATTGTTATAGGATAAATGGTTGACATCACTTCAAGAGATGGGTCCTGGAAGATTACATATGGAGGCAAATTAAGAGTCTTTGCCATTTTCTTTCTCAAATCCTTCAGCATAGAGAACAATGCCGGGTCAACGGCACATGCAGCTCCAGTTTTAACAGGCATTTCTTCAGGTTCCTCATCTTCGCTGTCTTCAGTCACAACCTTAAATGATACAGGGTGCTTCATAAACTTCTTGCCGGCATCGGTAATCTTCAGAATTCCGTAATTCTCAACATCCTTTTCAAGATATCCGGCAATTACAGCCTGCATTATAACAGCACTCCACACACGTTCTTCCTGGTCAACTCCACTTCCGTAGACATCAAGGTCATCATGAAGATGATCCTGTATTTCAGATGTTTCACGACCTAACAAAACATCTATTATATATTCTGCCTTAAATTTTTCCTTGACTGCCTTAATCGCTTCAAGCACAGTCAACAATAATTCTTTTGCTTCCACTAGTTTCTTTGGCTTTAAACAATTATCACAATTTCCACAATTATCTTCTAAATATTCCTCTCCAAAATAATGCAATAATACTTTTCTTCGGCATAAGGATGATTCAGCATAAGCTGCAGTCTCAAGCAACAGCTGCTTTCCAATTTCCTGTTCGGCTATTGGCTTTCCCTGCATGAACTTTTCCAGTTTCTGCAAGTCCTTGTTTGTATAGAATGTTATGCACTGACCTTCTCCACCGTCTCTTCCGGCACGACCTGTTTCCTGGTAATATCCTTCAAGACTCTTTGGAATATCATAATGTATAACATATCTTACATCGGGTTTGTCAATTCCCATACCGAAAGCTATTGTAGCAACAATAACATCAACATTTTCCATCAGGAAAGCATCCTGATTCTCGGTACGCGTTGCAGAATCCATACCCGCATGATAAGGCAAAGCCTTTATTCCGTTTGCTACAAGTATCTCGGCAAGTTCCTCAACCTTCTTACGGCTAAGACAATATATTATACCGGATTTTCCCTCATTGTTCTTTATGAACTTGATGATATCCTTGTCAACATTGTCAGTCTTAGGGCGAACCTGATAAAACAGATTCGGACGGTTGAATGAAGATTTGAAAACCTTTGCATCGGCCATTCCAAGATTTTTCTGAATGTCATGCTGAACCTTAGGTGTTGCTGTTGCAGTCAAAGCAATAACCGGCGCACGTCCGATCTTATTTATGATAGGGCGAATGCGTCTGTATTCAGGACGGAAGTCATGTCCCCATTCAGAAATACAGTGAGATTCGTCCACCGCATAAAATGATATCTTAACCCCACGAAGAAAATCAATATTCTCTTCCTTAGTCAGAGATTCAGGAGCAACATACAGCAACTTGGTCTTGCCTGAAACAATATCAACTCTAACCTGTTCAATGGCAGATTTGGACAAAGAAGAATTTATGAAATGGGCAACGCCATCCTCTTCACTGAAATTTCTCATTGCATCAACCTGATTCTTCATCAGGGCTATCAATGGAGAAATAACAATTGCCGTTCCCTCCATAAGCAGAGAAGGTAACTGATAACACAAAGATTTACCACCTCCAGTTGGCATAAGAACAAATGTATCATTCCCTGCCAATAGATTTTCAATTATAGCTTCCTGATTGCCTTTGAAGTTATCAAAGCCAAAATACTGTTTAAGCTTAGCTGTTAAATCTATTCTGTCTGCCATATTCTAAAAAATTAAACTTCCAGACCCTCGCTTTCGCTTTAAGTCTAAACAAAGATATAAACTATTTAGAATAACAAAAGAAATATCTACAATTATTTTTTTAATAAAATGCTAAATACTGTTTTGTAATTTGGCAATATTGGCTTTTTCTATCTGGTGCCTAGCAAAATCAAGACTGACGTTATATGATTTGACTTTTTTAGATGGCAAATCATACATTGCATCTATCATTATTGTTTCAACAATAGAACGCAATCCGCGCGCACCGAGTTTGAACTCCATTGCCTTGTCAACAATATAGTCAAGAACATCATTGTCAAATGTAAGTTTGATACCATCCATCTCAAACAGTTTTACATACTGCTTGATTATTGAATTCTTGGGTTCTGTCAATATATTGCGCAGGGCTTTCCAGTCAAGAGGATTCAAATAAGTCAATACAGGCAATCGTCCTATGATTTCAGGGATAAGTCCGAATGACTTCAAATCCTGAGGTGCTATATACTGCATCATATTGCTTTTGTCTATTGCCGCACTGTTCTGCACAGCACTGAAACCGACAACATGTGTATTCAGTCTGTGAGCAATCTTCTTCTCTATTCCGTCAAAGGCACCACCACAGATAAACAGAATATCCTTTGTATTTACCTGTATGAACTTCTGCTCCGGATGCTTTCGTCCTCCCTGTGGCGGAACATTGACAACAGAACCTTCAAGAAGTTTCAACAAAGCCTGCTGTACGCCTTCACCACTAACATCACGTGTTATAGAAGGATTATCACTCTTGCGGGCAATTTTGTCTATCTCATCAATAAAGACAATACCCCTCTCGGCCTGTTCAACATCATAGTCGGCAACCTGCAACAGTCTGGAAAGAATACTTTCCACGTCCTCACCGACATATCCTGCCTGTGTTAGAACTGTAGCATCAACTATAGTAAACGGAACTTTAAGAAGTTTGGCAATTGTCTTGGCAAGCAGAGTCTTTCCGGTTCCGGTACTTCCAACCATTATGATATTTGACTTTTCAATCTCAACATCATCACCCTGGTCTATCTGCATAAGACGCTTGTAATGGTTGTAAACAGAAACTGCAAGGAAACGCTTTGCATCATCCTGACCGATAACATATTTGTCAAGATACTCCTTTATGTCAGCCGGTTTCGGGAGTTCATCCAACGAAAAACGCTTTTTTGAAGGAGCCGATTTCATTGTTTCCTTTATAATCTCTGCAGCCCTCATCGCACAGCTGTCACAGATATATCCGGATTCTCCTGCAAGCAGAAGCCCTACCTGGTCTTCAGTCTGTCCGCAAAAAGAACATTTATTTTTCTTCATTCTAAAATTCAGATATGTTTCCGATTATTATTTCTTGAAAAAGATTGAGTCAATCATTCCGTACTGAACAGCCTCTTCAGCAGTCATCCAGTAATCACGGTCAGAATCCTTTGCAATCTTTTCAATATCATTGTGTGAATGTTCTGCAATAATGGTGTAAAGTTCATTCTTCAGTTTCATGATTTCCCTAGCAGTGATTTCGATATCTGAAGCCTGTCCCTGCGCTCCGCCAAGAGGCTGATGAATCATTACTCTTGAATGTTTTAGAGCAGAACGCTTTCCTTCCTTTCCTGCAACCAGAAGAACTGCAGCCATTGATGCAGCCATACCGGTACATATTGTAGAAACATCACTTGTTACAAACTGCATTGTATCGTAAATGCCAAGACCTGCATAAACAGATCCGCCAGGAGAATTTATATAAATTGAGATATCTTTTCCAGGTTCAACAGAATCAAGATACAGAAGCTGTGCCTGAAGCACATTGGCTGTATAGTCGTTTATCTCTGTTCCAAGAAAGATTACACGGTCCATCATCAGACGTGAGAACACATCCAGCTGTGTAACATTCAACTGTCTTTCTTCAAGAATATATGGATTCAGGTAATTTGCCTGAGAACGGATAACATCATCAAATACCTGTCCGTTCGTACCTAAATGCTTTACAGCAAATTTTCTAAAATCGTTCATAGACATATTCACTAATGTTATATTATTAGATAAGAAAGGAGTCCTTTAATCTTGAAAAACAATTAAAGAACTCCTTGCAGTATTTGTATTATTCAAGAATCTTACTCAAAAAGTTTGGTAAATTCTTCCATTGAAACTTCTTTGTTTTCCAAAGTTACCTTGTCTTTCAAAGCCAAAGCAAGTTTAGCCTCAACACTCTGGTCAACCATAGCCTGAACAGTTTCCTGCTTCTTCAACATTTCCTGTGCATAGTTTGTCACTACATCTTCAGGAACGTTAATCATACCATACTGTGCAAACTGAGCTCTTGTAGTTCTCTTAGCCTGTTCAAGTACGTCAGCCTGTTCAACTTTGATTTCGTTATCCTTAACAAGCTGTTCCTTGATAAGATGCCATGTAAGCTGTTCGATGCTCTTGTCATAGTTTTCTTCAACAAAAGCTTCGCCTTTATCCTTATTGTTAAGATACATAATCTTCTTAAGCAATGCATCAGGGAATTCAAGCTTACCGATCTTTTCAACAAGCAGATTACGAACATCAACCAAGAAACGGTAGTTGCTGTCGCCTTCAAGCTGAGAAGCCATTGATTCTTTTGTTTTAGCACGGAATTCTTCTTCTGACTTAACAACGCCTTCGCCAAATACTTCGTCAAACAGTTCCTGAGTCAATTCACCTTCAACAAAACGAGTGATTTCTGTAATCTGGAATGAGAAGTTACCTTTGTGTTCTGCAACTTCCTCTTTCTTTATTTTCAAAAGAGAAGACAATTCAACTTCAGAACCGTCATAAGCAACAGAAGGATTGATTGTAAGAACATCGTTTTTCTTTGCACCGTTAAACAATGCTTTCTGTTCATCGTTCTTGAAGTAAGAAGGCATCATGATAGCATCTTCTACCTGAAGACCACCTTCCTTAACGTTATTGTTTTCATCAAGTTCTGCAAGATGTCCCTTAACCATATCTTTGTCCTGATATGATTCAACCTTTTCATACTTGCCAGTACGCTGCTTGTATGAAGACATCTGACGGTCAATCATTTCGTCAGAAACCTGAATATTATAGAAAGGAACTGTATCTTCCTTTGAAAGTTCTGCCTTGAATTCAGGAGCAAGAGCAATATCAAATACAAACTCAAATTCTTCCTGAGTAGCAAAATCTATTACAGGCTGCTTTTCTTCGTTTGGAAGAGGTTCGCCAAGCATGTTGATCTTGTTTTCACGAACATATTCATAAACCTTTTCCTGTAGTATCTTATTTATTTCTTCTGCCAATACAGCCTTACCATACTGTTTCTTTATCAAACCCATTGGCACCATTCCCTGACGGAAACCAGGCATATTGACACGACGACGTAAATCTTTAAGAGCCTTTTCTACTCTTTCCTGATAATCTGCTTTTTCCAACTTCACAGTAAGCAATGCGCTTACCTTGTCAATGTTCTGTAATGAAACGTTCATTCCTTTAAATATTTATATATTACTAAATTATTCTTGTTTGTTTGAGTTTGCAAAATTATATCTAATCTTTTATATATCAAATTTAAAATTGATAAAAATCTTATTTATTATACTAAGATTTACTATACTTCTCACCTTATAAGACTCAATCAATATATTTAACCTTATCAGTACGTCTTGGCTTTGCAGCAGGTTTTTCATCCGGATAACCAAATCCTATTGCATAAAGCAATTCATACCCTTCGGAAAATCCCAATTTATTTAAATAAGCTGCAGCCTCTTCATTTTCGTTCATAAATCTTACTATACCACCAAGACAACATGAACCTATACCCATTGACCATGCAGAAAGTATCATGTTTCCTCCAAGCAATCCACAATCAACCTGTGAAAGGTCATAGTTTTTATCATTTGCAATAAATACAACAGTCGGTGCATTGCTGAAAGGGTTCTTAAAACCGGCCTTTTGTGCAGCCTCAGGATTATTTCGTTTGTATATTTCAGTTATACCATTTATAAAATCACTGTCGTCTACAATTCGTACTTCGTATGACTGAAGAGCCATTCCATTAGGAGCATTTATGCCACACTTGACAATTGTATCCATTTTGGACCTTTCAACAGGCTGAGAATGATATTTACGGACACTTCTTCTTGTCATTATATTTTCATAGACAATCTGACTTTTATCCGGTTCTTTACATACGGTACTATCCTTACTGCATTCTCCATTGCATGACATCAATAATGCAGCACAACATGCTGACAATAGAAAAAACTTTTTCATACTAAAAATCATTTTGTTACCAACCACAAAAATAAAAACACTAAAGTATATAGACAATACGTTTAAAGAATTTACATACAATAAATATGCTATTACTTGCTTATTTAGTATCTTTTCACGAATATTGTATCTAAAATCATATTATTAATGACCGGAAAATATTTCTTATACAAAAAAGCTCTTATATTTGATGGGGAACATCATAAGGAAACAAAGTTAGATAAAAATGAAGCATACAGTATACTTAAACAAAGCAATGCTGTCATGCTTAGAAATACATACAACTTTGACAATACAAAGAGTTCCAGTTTCTGGTATGTAATAAAGGATTCATTTAATGGCTTTGACGAACTAAAGAGCCGAACAAGAAATAAAATAAGACATGCAATAAAGTTTTTCGATATAAGACCTCTGACAAAAGAAGAAATATATAATAATACATTTGATATATACATAAAAGCCTACAAATCTTACAAAAGCACGACAGATCACATTTTAAACAAAGATGAATTTTTATCTGAAATAAATAATAAAAATGAATTTTGGGGATGTATTGACAGAAAAAACGGAAAACTTGTTGCTTATGCAGAAAACATTGTCAGAGAAGAATCTTGTGAGTTCAGAACACTAAAAGCAGACCCTGAATATCTTTCAAACGGTTATTATCCTTTTTATGGTCTTTTCTACAAAATGAACGAATACTATCTGAAAGAAAAAGGCCTAAAATATGTATCGGATGGCAGCAGAAGCATAACAAAGCACAGCAATATCCAGAATTTTCTGATTAACAACTTCAAATTCAGAAGAGCATATACAAACTTGAAAATTTATTATAAACCACTGGTTAAAATTGCTGTTATAATCCTCTACCCTTTCAGATTCCTTATTCCACAAAGCAAAATCAAATCTGTATTAAGACAGGAAAGTATGGCTAGAAATACAAGAGAATAACTATTAAATACTTTTATCAGACAATACGGATAAATATCCAAGTTTATATAAATCAAATATTGCAATTGAAGGCTTTTTACTCTCAACCAAATACCTTCTTACCCTACTTCCAAACAGCATATAGAAACATCTGAACAGGAAAAGAACATGAAATTTTTTCAGTTTAGCATAAAACTGATAAAGACGACTGCAATTAAAAAGTTTATCTCTGAATTTATATAATGACTCTACGGAACGCTCTGTCTTTCCTAAAAATATTTCATTCAATTCAAGTCCGTTATGAAAGAGCGGATTATCAATATGTTTCAACTTTACCCCATTATCACGCAAGATATCACCAAATAAAGTATCCTCGTGCCCGTATTCTATAAAATTTTCATCAAACGGATATTTAAAAAACACATTTGCCCTTATCATGAAATTAAATGAAGAAAATGAGCTATATGGATTTTCCATCCTTTCTTCCGCACTTCGTTTTTCCCTTTTTAATGAATAATAATATCTTAATGATTTAGCGGACAAATCATCAGGAACCTTTACATCCAGACCGCCACAATAGATATCAGCATCACTGCTATTTAAAGAGATTTCATAATACCTTTTTACAAAATCACCATCAATGATTTCTGCATCACAATCAATGAATACCAGCCATTCACCATTTGCCATCCCTGCAAGCGAATTTCTTATCTTTGCCCTTCCTTTATTCTCAAGAAATTCAATATACAAACAATAAGGTAATTTTGCAATTCCCCTGTTATATATTTTATGTTCTTCATCAGAGCCATCTTCGGCAACTATTATTTCCGCCTCTATTGTATATTTTTTTATCTGATTGCTCAAATCCTCTGCTAACTTGAAGCAATTGTAATTATGTACCGGTATTAATATGGAAAGCATAACCATTTGTTTTTACAAATTTAGCAAAAGTCATTATATAATGTAATATTTTGATGAAAATAATGAAGCCAAACAAAGGCAAGAAAAACATTCAAGACTACAGCATATTATCTATTAGTCATATATTATATTCTACAACTCACATCTGTTTAGTATTAATCTTATTTCTTATAAGTTATTATGATTATATGCAAAGTAAAAGATTTAACTTTGCAATTCTTAATGGATACTGAACAAGATGAAGTATAATATAAACAACAAATACAGAAAGTTTTTTACCGTTACGGTTTTCATAATTCTTATATCAATAAAATCTATTGCACAGACTGTTTCCGGATGTGTTACTGACTCTATTTCTGGTGAACCGGTTCCATATCTGGCAGTATATTACGAAGGCAAAGGAATTGGAACTATAACAGACATAGACGGAAAATACTCTATTGCTGTAGAAAAAGGGCTGAACCAGCTTACATTTTCTGCAATTGGCTACAATACCAAATATATAAATATACGCCAGGGTGTAAACCAGACAATCGACGTTAAAATGTCACCGTCTGATATACAGCTTGAAGAAGTTGTGATAAACCCGACAAAGGAAAAATACTCAAAGAAAAACAATCCGGCAATCGAACTCATTGAAAAAGTAATTGCAAACAAATCCAGACAAAGACTTGAAGACAATGACTTTTATCAATACAGCATCTACGAGCGTATGACAACATCACTTGACGATATAAACAGTGACATGTTCGACAAAGGTATATTCAAAAAGATGCCATTCCTTATCGACCAGGTACAACCATGTATTGAAACAAACAAACTGATATTGCCTGTTTCCACCCAGGAAAGAGCAATAAAGAAACTGTACAGGAAAGAACCAGAATCACACAAGGAAATTATTGAAGGAGAGATTTCCAATGGTGTCGACCAGTTCTTTACTACAGGAGATATATTCGGAAGTACGCTTAAAGACATATTCAAGAACATTGATATTTACGAAAACAGCATAGACTTGCTTCATCTAAGATTTACAAGTCCGATATCATCAGCAAATGCGACTTCATTCTACAAATATTATATTATGGATACCGTCTATGTTGATTCCGACAAATGCATAGATCTGGCATTCGTACCATACAACTCACAGGATTTCGGGTTTACAGGTCATTTGTACATCCTTGCCGATTCAACATATGCCATCAAGAAGTGTACGATGAACCTTCCGCAAAATACAGGAGTAAATTTCGTAAAAAGCATGATGATAACACAGGAGTTTGCCAAACTTGGAAACGGACAGTGGGTTATCTACAAAGACGATATGCTTGCCGAACTGTATATCGTTGATGCTGTTCAGGGGATACAGGTAAGACGACAGACAAGATATGACGAGTACAGCTTTGAGCCCATAATGCCAAACCTTTTCAAGCTGAAAGGAAATGTAATACGTGAAAACGATGCAGACATGAAAAGCGAACAGTTCTGGGCAGAAAGAAGAAAGGTCCCGATGACAGAACAGGAGAGCAAACTTGGAAACTTCATAGAAAAGCTTGAACAGGTTCCGGGAGTAAACTATATTGTCTTTACCCTGAAAATGTTCTTTGAAAACTTTGTTGAAGTAAGTTTTAACGGAAAGCCAAGCAAATTTGACTTCGGTCCTATAAACACTATGTTTACAAGCAACTACGTTGACGGATTCAGATTAAGGCTTAGCGGACAGACAACAGCCCAGTTGCATCCTAATATTTTCACAAGCGGTTATGTTGCATACGGTTTCAAAGACCAGGTAGTGAAATATATGGGCAAAGTTGAGTATTCGTTTGACAAGAAAAAGTTCCTTGCGCGCGAGTTTCCAAAGCACAGCATATCCATTTCACACCAATATGATGTAATGTCACCAATGGACAAGTTCCTGCGTACAGACAAGGATAATGTTTTCGTGTCACTCAAGGCAACAACGGTTGACCAGATGTCTTATGTCAGAGATACCAAAATAGAGTATGAAAGAGAAACAATGTCCGGCTTTTCATACAAACTCACTGCGAGTCACAAGATTGACAACCCGACAGGAAATCTGTTCTACATACCAAACAATACAGAACTGAAGCTGGATGGAATAAGACCTACCAGCCAGAAGTATCACGACTATATGCGCAATGCATCTATAGACGAGATTATGACAACCGAATTTGGAATAAACCTGAGATATGCTCCGGGAGAAACATTCATAAACACAAAACAGAGAAGAAGACCTCTTAACCTTGATGCTCCGGTATTTACACTTTCTCACACCGTTGGAGTCAAAGGACTTTTTGGAGGGGACTACAACTATAATTACACCGAAATGAGTTTCTTCAAGCGTATATGGATGAGATCATGGGGAAAGATGGATATAAATCTTAAAGGAGGTATCCAGTGGAACAAAGTTCCTTTCCCGATGCTTATAATGCCCGAAGCCAACCTGTCGTTCATTACCCAAAAGAACACTTTCAATCTTATAAACAATATGGAATTCCTTAACGACCGCTTTGCTTCACTTATGATAAGCTATGATATGGGAGGCAAACTGTTCAACAGAATTCCGCTGTTCAAGAAACTTAAATTCAGGGAAGCTTTCGGATTCAATATGCTTTACGGAAATCTGTCAGACAAGAACAATCCATACAAGAATCCTGATGATTCTTTCCTTTTCCGCTTTCCAGAAAGAAACGGACAGCAGACAAGTTTCGTAATGAACCATATGCCTTACATGGAGTTCACTGTCGGAATACACAATATTCTGAACTTTATCCATATTGATTATGTAAGGCGTCTTACCTATCTTGACCATCCGGGAATCAACAAGCACGGAGTCAGACTTATGATGATGGTACTGTTCTAAAGTACCATTTTCTTATAATGCGGATGAAAGGATATCATAAACCGTCAGCCCTTTTATTTTCATAAAAGACCAGACAGCAAGTCCTGCGGCAAGAACAGCCAGAAGAACCGTTATTATAATGATTTTCTTCATGAAAGGCGTATTGTAATCTTCAGCAGCCTTGCTTTTGGTTTTACCCTTTACAGTAGTCTTCTTTAATTTAGTGCCGCCAGCCAAAGAAGTTCTCTTTCTGCTTGCAGAAGTTCCACTACTGTTTTTCCTGTTACCTTTTCTCTTTGTATCTTTCGCCACCATTTTATTCAGAAAAAAAGCATGCAAATGCCCAATTGACACCTGCATGCTTACATTTATCAGATTAATAAATTAATGCTGTTCAAGGAACAGAGTCTTAGTAGGCTGGTCGCATACTTCTGTAGGACCAAAGTACTGTATAGGACCTGGATATACATATTCTGTATTCAAAGCCCAGTTTTCTCTGTTTTCAGCAAAAGTCTTGAATGGTTTGCCGTTAAGGTCAACCAAAGCCTTCTGTATTACCGGTTTCATTTCACCGCTTCTCTTTTCCATATTCATCATCATAGTGATAGGCACACCACCTGCAATCCACTGGTCTGCAGGAGCTGTTGTATTTCTTACTGATGACATGTAACCAGTCTTGCCGTTAGCAATAAGCTGAGCTGCTGTATATCCCAAAGAATAGCAATAGTCAGCATCGAAGTTTGAAGGAGTAGCACAACGTCCTTCATATCCGAAGAAGTGATGCAAAGCAGAGAATTTGCCAACGTACTTACCCTGTTCTTTCCATTCAGCCAACTTCTTGCCAACCATTTCAGAAAGAAGTTTTTCTGTTTCAATCAAAGAAACCTGAACATTTCCGTGAGGGTCTCTGTCAAGTGCAAGCTGACGTGCAACTACTTCAGGAAGACTTTCATAGATAGCAGCGTTTTCCTTTGAAAGTTTTGAAATGATATATTCTCTCTTGTGAGACTTCTTGATAAGTGCAAATTCCTTGTTTTCTGCAAGGAAGTCATTCAATTCTGCAATCAGACGCTTCATTGCCGGGATGAATTCAACAAGACCTTCCGGTATAAGAACTGTACCGAAGTTGTCACCGTTTGCAGCTCTCTTGGCAACGATTTCAGCAATGTAAGTTACGATATCATCAAGAGACATGTTTTTCTTTTCAACTTCTTCAGAGATGATGCAGACATTTGGCTGAACCTGCAAAGCACATTCCAAAGCAATGTGAGAAGCTGAACGTCCCATCAGTTTGATAAAGTGCCAGTACTTGCGTGCAGAGTTACAGTCACGCTGTATGTTACCGATAACTTCTGAGTAAACCTTACAAGCTGTATCAAAACCGAATGAAGTTTCAATCATGGCATTCTTCAAGTCACCGTCGATTGTCTTAGGACATCCGATAACCTGAACACCTGCATTGATTGAAGCATAGTATTCAGCCAATACACAAGCGTTTGTATTTGAGTCATCACCGCCGATAATAACCAAAGCCTTGATATTAAGTTCTTTCAGAATTTCAAGACCTTTGTCAAACTGTTCTTTCTTTTCAAGTTTTGTTCTACCTGAACCGATGATGTCAAAACCACCAGTATTACGGTATTCGTCTATGATTTCAGAAGTAAGTTCTTTATAGTTATGATCAACAAGACCGCCAGGACCAAGGATAAATCCGTACAGTTTGCTTGCAGGGTTAAGTTTCTTAATACCATCAAACAAACCTGAAATTACATTGTGACCACCAGGAGCCTGACCACCTGAAAGGATTACACCTACATTGATTGCAGGGAATTCTACGTTTTCGTTTGATTCTTCAAAACGGATAACAGGCATTCCGTAAGTATTTGGGAATAAAGCCTTGATTTCATCCTGATTTGCAACTGACTGAGTTTTTTCGCCTTCAACAGCTTTTGTATTGCCTTTCAATGATGTTGGCAATTTTGGCTGATACAACGCTCTTGCAATTTGCAATGCACTTTTTGTCATTGTATTAAGTATTTTATTAGTTAATAAATATTTTGATGCAAAGTTCGTTTTTTTTCTTTAAAGATGAAACTTATTTAAGAAATATTTTATCATATCCTGTCAAACTCCCTGTGGAATTCCTTCACTGCCTCTATGCCTTTAAATACCATATCAATCTGCATATTTTCATTAGGCGAATGGATTGCGTTGCTTTCAAGTCCGAATCCCATCAGGATTGTCTTCACCCCAAGCACTTTTTCGAAAGTTGAAATGATAGGAATACTTCCTCCTCTTCTTACAGCAAGAGGTTCACGTCCGAATGCCTTTGCAAAACCGGCACGAGCGGCATTATAGGCAGGATGTGAAATAGGGAATACATACCCTTCGCCTCCATGCATCGGAGTTACCTTTACAGAGATATATGATGGAGCTACCGATTCAATATACTTGCAGAACAGTTCCGAGATAACTTCATGCTTCTGATGAGGCACAAGTCGGCATGAAACCTTTGCATAAGCTTTTGAAGGAAGAACAGTCTTTGAGCCCTCACCGGTATATCCGCCCCATATACCGCAAACGTCAAACGACGGACGGCAGCTGTTGCGTTCTATTGTGGAATAGCCTTTTTCACCATGAACCTCCTTTATTCCGATATTGTTCTTGTACTTCTCTATATCAAAAGGTATCTGGGCAATCATATCCCTTTCCTCCTTTGACAGTTCTTCTACATCATCATAGAATCCCGGAACGGTTATCCTGCCGTTTTCATCGGTAATACCGGCAATCAGTTTGCAAAGTTCATTGACCGGATTGGCAACAGCACCGCCAAAATGTCCTGAATGCAAGTCACGGTTCGGACCGGTAACCTCTATTTCCCAATATGCAAGTCCTCTCAGCCCTATAGTCAGTGAAGGCAGTTCCTTGTCAAGCATACTTGTATCAGAAACAAGTATTATATCAGCCTTCAACAGGTCGCGGTGTGTCATACAAAAGTCTTCAAGACTTGGAGAGCCAATTTCTTCTTCGCCTTCAAGAATAAACTTCACATTATGCTTAAGTTCTCCCGAACGTACAATTTCTTCAAATGCCTTCAACTGTATGAACGACTGTCCCTTGTCATCGTCAGCGCCTCTTGCCCAGATCCTTCCGTCACTTATTACAGGTTCAAAAGGTTCTGTTTTCCACAGTTCAAGAGGTTCTGCCGGCATCACGTCATAGTGTCCGTAAATCAGAACGGTCTTCGCGTTGCTGTCAACAATCTTCTCGGCATACACAATCGGATTGCCTGCCGTAGGCATAAGTTCAGCCTTGTCAACTCCTGCACGAAGCAATATTTCAGCCCACTTTTCAGCACATCTGACCATATCACCTTTACGTGATGAATCAGAACTTACCGACTGAATTCTTATCAAATCAAATAAATCTTTAAAGAATAAATCCAAATTTTGTTCTTTCTCCATAATATTATAATTGTCTAGTCTTATCCAACAAATAAAAGTCGAGTATGACAAGTGCCGCCATAGCCTCAACCACAGGCACCGCCCTTGGCAAAATGCACGGGTCATGCCTTCCATGAACTTTCACTGCCACTTCCTCACCATTCACGTTTACAGTTCTCTGCTCCTTGGCAATTGTTGCTGTCGGCTTGAATATAACTCTGAAGAATATGTCCTGACCATTGCTTATTCCGCCCTGTATTCCGCCCGAATGATTTGTCTTTGTAGTTATCAGTCCGTTATTGTTGCAGAACAGGTCATTCTGCTGTGAACCGGTCTGCTCCACTCCGTCAAAACCGTCCCCATACTCAAAAGCCTTTGCAGCATTTATACTGAGCATTGCATTTCCCAAAGCGGCATGAAGTTTATGGAAAACAGGTTCGCCCAATCCTATCGGACAATGTTTTATAACACATGTAACAGTTCCGCCAATAGAATCACCTTCCTTCTTGACCGATTTCACATATTCAATCATTTCCTCTGCCTTTGAAGGGTCAGGGCATCTCATCACATTCTTTTCTATTTCATCAAAGTTATATTTATGATAGTCATGGTCAACCTTAACGGCACCTACCTGTGACGTAAAGGCTGTTATGTTTACCCCCAATTGTTTCAAGGCAAGTTTGGCAAGGGCCCCGGCTACGGTACGAGCAACTGTTTCCCTTGCCGAAGCACGTCCACCGCCACGGTAATCACGTATTCCGTATTTCAGCTGATAAGTATAATCGGCATGCGACGGACGGTACACATTCTTTATATTCTCGTATTCTTCGGATTTTGGATTTTTGTTCCAAACCACAAAAGCTATAGGACACCCTGTTGACTTCCCTTCGAATATGCCTGAAAGAAATTCAACATCATCACTTTCATCCCTCTGAGTCGTAATCTCGGACTGTCCCGGACGACGACGCTTCAACTCCTGTGCTATGAATTCATAGTCTACCGGAATCCCTGAAGGAAAGCCGTCTATTACACCGCCTATGCATTTCCCGTGAGATTCACCAAAAGTTGTAAGCCTTACGATATTACCAAATGAGTTGAACATAATACTGATATTTATAGTCCCTAACAAATGTAATAAATAAATATCAAATAGCCCAACAATAAACAGGCAATTTAAGCAAAACGTCAAATATTAATAAATAACACATATTAACTACACAGGAAACAAATGAAAATATAATCTGGAAATCACCACAAAAAACTACACAAAAAAAATCCCCAACCTTTTAGCAGAAAACCCCGTACATTTTACCGGAAAACCCCGTACGTTTTACCGGAAAACCCCGTACGTTTTCACCCAAAACATTGAATGTTTTTAGACAAATACATACAATGTTTTACGAGGCAAATAATCATATATAAAAAACATATGAAAACAAAAAAGGAGCAACGCCTTGCTCCAATCTTTTTAACCTTAAATCTAATACTATGAAAAATACATTGCAAATGTACGAACAATTATTTAATATGCAATAGTCCGCCATGATAAAATGCACAAAATTAACATATATTACAATATTCATTTCTTCATAAAACATAAAACAACATACAAAATGACAAGAAAAAACGCATTTGACAAACTAAACGATTTACAAATGCTACAAAAACAGCTGTTCGATGACAAATGAGTCAGACAAATATTACATCAGACTGAATAATGATTTAAAACAGAAAAACTATAATAAAAATCCTCCTACTTGCATTAAGTTTATTACTTTTGCCATAAATATAAAACGAGGAATACGATATGAAAATAATATTCAGTCACGACATAAAGGAAATAGACAAAAAGACTATTGAAGAAGAAAACATCAAGTCAATAACCCTGCTTGACCGTGCAGCGGCAAAAATTGCAGATGCCATAATAAGACACTACAAAGGAGGGAAAATATTCATTTTTGCTGGTGCCGGAAACAATGGAGCTGACGCAATTGCAGCCGGAATACTTCTGCACAAACAGGGATTCAATATAAATATAATACACTTCGTCATAAACGAGCTGTCCGAAGAATGCCAGGAAGTAAGAAACAGACTGACCGGTTATCCGGGCATTTCATATACAGAAGTAAACAAAGTCTTCACTAAACCCGAAATCACAGCCAATGACCTCATTATTGACGGTCTTTTCGGTTCAGGAATCAACAAGCCGCTTAGCGGAGGATTCGCTGCCGTGGCAAACTTCATAAATTCGACCGGTGCGACAGTATTCTCAATAGACATTCCTTCGGGGCTGATGTGCGAAGACAACACATACAACGTAATGCAGAATGTTGTAAAAGCCGACTGGACTTTTACAATACAGAATCCAAAGCTTGTTTTCTTCTTTTCCGAGTTCAACAAGTATATAGGTAACTACGAAACTCTTGACATAAACCTGTCTCACAACGCAATTGAAGAATGCGAAAGCAACATATCAACTGTTGAATTTGAGGACATAAAAAGAATCTTCAGAAAAAGGAACAGGTTTACACATAAGGGCGATTATGGTAAGGCACTGATTATTGCAGGTTCCTACGGTATGTCAGGCGCTGCCATCCTCGCGGCAAAAGGCTGTCTTAAAAGCGGAGCCGGACTTGTAAAGGTTCATGTACCGTCAGCTTGCGTAAACATAATGCAGACAACTGTTCCGGAAGCGATAACTTGCATTGACTTCCACGAACATATCTTTACATCACTATTTGATGACAACGACTCAACCGTAACGGCATTAGGTCCTGGACTTGGAACAGATGAGCTTACTGTTGAAGGAGTAAAACAGGTAATCCGCACCGCATCATCACCGCTTGTCATTGATGCCGACGCAATCAACATACTTGCCTCAAACAGAGACATATTCAAATACATACCTAAGAACTCTATCCTGACCCCGCACATTAAGGAATTTGACAGACTTACAGGAAGCAGTCAGGACCCTTACGTAAGACTTCAGAAAGCATCCGAGCTTGCATCAGCGTTCAACGTATACATTGTCCTGAAAAGTGCTTGGACATTCATTGTAAGTCCTGGAGGAATATTCCACATAAACACAACAGGAAATCCGGGAATGGCAACAGGCGGAAGCGGAGATGTACTTACAGGTGTTATCACTGCCCTGCTTGCACAAGGCTATTCAAGTCAGGAAGCCGCACTTATCGGTACATACATTCACGGACTTGCAGGCGATTTGGCAGCAGCTGATTTAAGCCAGACAGGAATGACAGCAATGGACATTGCCAATTATCTTCCGTCAGCATGGAAAAAACTGGAAAGCGGAGAACTTTAAAATTTATTAAAGATAAGTTATTATATCTCTAAATAGCTATATTTACAAAGATTTATAAACAACAGGATTATGAAGAAACTTTTTTTTGCGATGCTGGTATTTTCATCACTGAATATCTATTCGCAAGTTACAGAATACAAGGCAGGAGTAAGTATCGACAATGGCGGAGTCACTTACTTTCTACCTCAGACAGAACTTGAAGTAAGAATCAATTTAGTAAAGGAGACATACTATCCGGGCGAATATTCTGAATACTCAAAAAGAGAACTCGGTATAGACAATAAAGGCAGTGAAAAATTTGAAAGCTGGAAAATAAAAAGCTGCAGCGTTGTTCCTGTAGGAAAACCGGATCCTCAAAAAGCCTATTTCATAAAATACAAGCCCAAAAGCACTGCTCCGTATGTAACTCTTACAAAAGACGGAATTATCAGAGGAATAAACGTACAGCTTCCGGAAATGAAAGACGACAAATTTGTCGAAAAAAAGGTAAAAGTCGAATTTCCGAAAACATCAAACTATATGACTGAAGAAATGCTTCTTGCCGGTTCAAAAGCCAAGAAAGCAAATCTTATGGCAAGGGAAATTTTCAACATCAGGGACAGCAGAAATCTGCTTATAAGAGGTGAAGCCGAAAGTATGCCGGGTGACAACGAATCACTGAAAATAGTTCTTGACAAGCTTAACGAACAGGAACAGGCACTTCTGTTTCCCTTTGTAGGAATGACTGTAAAGGAAGAAAAACAGTTTGTAATAAAAATAGCTCCGGGTAAGGACATCGACAATACTGTACTGTTCCGCTTCTCCAGCAAATTCGGAGTTGTAGAGTCAAATGACCTTTCTGGAAAACCAGTGTATTTCTCTTTGAAAAACATTTCACCAATGACTCCTGAGGAAATGATTGGCGCGGAAGGCAAAAAGGATAAAAGCAAAAAAGACAAGGACGCAGCAGTTATATACAATGTTCCCGGAAAAGCACAGATTGAATTGTCAATGGAAGGTGAAACTCTGTTTGAAGGAAATGTTCCTGTAGCACAATACGGAACAACAGAAAGTCTTGGAGACGTGCTGTTCACCAAAGGCTCTACAATATCAATCGAGTTTGACCCTACAACAGGCGCACTTCTGCATATTAACCATTGAAATATTATCAGTCGTAACAGAGACATTTGAAACCTTATGGAGTTAATAAAAAAATATTTCCCCGAGTTAAGCGAAAAACAGGTAGAGCAATTCTCTGCTCTGTTTGAACTTTACAAGGACTGGAATTCAAAAATAAATGTAATTTCAAGAAAAGATATTGACGAGCTGTATCTTCATCATGTACTGCACTCACTTGGAATAGCTAAATTTATCCGTTTCAAGGAAGGCACAAGAATCATGGATTTGGGCACAGGAGGCGGATTTCCCGGAATTCCGCTTGCAATAATGTTTCCTGAAGTGAAGTTCCATCTTGTTGACAGCATAGGAAAAAAGATAAAAGTAGCATCGGCAGTTGCCGAGAGTATAGGACTTGAGAATGTCACATTTGCACATTCAAGAGCACAGGAACAGAAAGAAAAATTTGATTTTGTTGTCAGCCGTGCAGTAATGCCGCTAAAGGATCTAATTGATATAATAAGAAAGAACATATCGCACGAATGTATCAATGCATTGCCAAACGGGCTTGTATGCCTTAAAGGCGGAGAACTGGAGCACGAAATAATGCCGTTCAAAAACATTTGTACAGTAGAAGACCTTTCAACTTATTTTGAAGAAGATTTCTTCAAGACCAAAAAGGTCGTATTCGTTCCATTAATATAATTACCATGAAAATTAAAAGATTTGAATTCAATATGTTCCCGGTCAACTGTTATCTGCTGTATGACAATACAGGAGAAGCGGTAATAATTGACCCGGGATGTTATTTCCCTGAAGAAAAAGAATTTATCAGAGACTATATACAGTCGAAAGGACTGACAGTGAAACATATGCTTTGCACACACCTGCATCTGGACCATGTATTCGGTTGTCAGTTTATAAAGGATACTTTCGGAGTAGGTATCGAAGCCAATCCTGCTGACGAATTCTGGTTGGAACAGGCACCACAGCAGGCAAGAACCTTTGGTCTGCACATCCAAGATATGAATCTCAAGATAGACAAGCATATACTTGACGGAGATATAATAAAGTTCGGTAATCTTGAACTTGAAGCAATTTGCGTTCCGGGACACTCACCGGGCAGCCTTGCATTCTACTGCAAGGAAAAGAAACTGCTGTTCTCCGGCGATATACTTTTCCAGGGCAGCATAGGACGTGCCGACCTTCAGGGCGGTAACTTCGAAGAGCTGAAAGAAAACATATGCAACAGACTTTTCGTACTGCCGGAGGATGTAACAGTATATCCGGGACACGGACCGTCAACAACAATTGAATATGAAAAAAAGAACAATCCGTTCTTTATTTAGGATAAACTTTAAATCACAATACCAAAATGAGAAAAGACAAATTACAGGACAGACACATCGGTATAAGAAAAGCCGATGAACAGGAAATGCTTGATGCAATAGGAGTAAAATCCCTTGACGAGCTTATTGACAAGGTAATGCCTAAGGATATCCGTTTGCCGGAACCTTTGAAACTTGGCAAGGCAATGACTGAAAGGGAATATGCCGAACATATATCCAAACTGGCTGCTAAAAACAATATTTACACTTCACTTATCGGACAGGGATGGTATGACACTATAACTCCAGCTGTCATACAGCGCAACATATTTGAAAATCCGGTATGGTACACATCATATACACCGTATCAGGCAGAAATATCACAGGGAAGACTTGAAGCCCTGATGAATTTCCAAACTATGGTTTCAGACCTTACGGCAATGCCGCTTTCAAACTGTTCGCTTCTGGATGAGGCTACAGCAGGAGCCGAATCGGCAACAATGATGTTCAACCTGAGAAGCAGACAGCAGGTAAAGGCAGGAGCCAATGTTCTTTTTGTTGACGAAAAGACATTCACACAGACACTTGCCGTGCTTAATACAAGATGTATCCCTCAGGGAATGAAGATTGTTACAGGTTCATACAAAACATTTGAATTCACACCTGAAGTATTCGGTGCAATCATTCAGTACCCTAATTCTGACGGAAGCATAGAAAACTACAGAGAATTTGTTGAACGCGCACATGCCAACGGAGCAAAGGTTGCAGTTGCTGCCGACATAATGAGTCTTGTACTGCTGACACCTCCGGGAGAATGGGGAGCTGATATAGTATTCGGAAGCACACAGAGAATGGGTATACCAATGTTCTATGGCGGTCCTTCTGCAGCATACATGGCAACAAGAGACGAATACAAGCGTAATCTTCCGGGAAGAATTATCGGTCTTTCAAAGGACAAGTACGGAAAAGTATGCTACCGAATGGCACTTCAGACACGCGAACAACATATCAAACGTGAAAAGGCTACTTCAAACATCTGTACTGCACAGGCTCTTCTGGCAACAATGGCTGGCATGTATGCAGTTTACCACGGAAAAGAAGGTCTTGTAGATATTGCAAGACGCATCCATGGCCATGCTGCATATATAAACAGAATATTGAAACAGTTGGGATATGAACAGCTTAACGAGCAGTTCTTTGATACACTCCGTATCAGACTTCCGCAAAGAATGTCTTCTTCACAGGTGAAAACAATTGCACAGAGCAAGGAAATAAATCTGTGCTACTACCCTAACGGCGATATAGGTATGAGCGTTGACGAAACAACAAACGAGAATATTGTAAATACAATACTTACAATGTTTGCCGTATGCGCCGAAATGAATTACGAATGTACTGAAGAAGTAAAATACTGTAATGTCATAAGTGAGGAATTTACAAGAAAGAGTGACTTCCTGAACCATCCTACATTCCAGAAATACCATTCGGAAACCGAAATGATGAGATACATCAAACGTCTTGACCGCAAGGATATTTCTCTGACACATTCAATGATTTCGCTCGGTTCATGTACAATGAAACTTAATCCGGCTGCTACAATGCTGCCGTTGAGCCGCCCGGAATTTATGAATATCCACCCATTTGCACCTGCAGAACAGGCACAGGGATATACAGAACTTCTGACAAATCTGGCAAATGACCTTGCTGTAATCACAGGTTTCGCAGGAGCAAGCCTACAGCCAAATTCTGGTGCAGCTGGAGAATATGCAGGTCTGAGAGTTATACGTGCATACCTTGAATCAAAAGGCGAAGGACAAAGAGACAAAGTCCTCATACCGGCGTCCGCACACGGAACAAATCCGGCATCGGCAGTACAGGCAGGTTACACACCTGTTACAGTGAAATGTGATGATCACGGAAATGTTGATGTTGAAGACTTGAGACAGAAAGCAGAAGAGCACAAGGACGATCTTGCAGCACTTATGATTACTTATCCTTCAACTCATGGTATATTTGAGGAAAAGATTGTTGAGATATGCCAGATTATTCATAGTGTTGGCGCACAGGTTTATATGGACGGTGCAAACATGAACGCTCAGGTAGGTCTGACAAATCCGGGATTTATCGGAGCTGACGTATGTCATCTGAACCTTCACAAGACATTTGCGTCTCCTCACGGAGGTGGCGGTCCTGGAATAGGCCCTATATGTGTAGCACAGCATCTTGTTGAATTCCTGCCTCATCATCCGTTCCTGAACTCTTCATTGAATACAGTTTCGGCAGCTCCTTATGGAAGTGCTGGAATCGCTCCTATAACATACGGATACATCAAAATGATGGGCGAAGAAGGTCTGACATCAGCTACAAAGCATGCAATACTTAATGCAAACTATCTTGCAACCAAACTTGCAGACACTTACGGCGTTGTATATCACAATGCCAACGGATTTGTAGGACACGAACTTATTCTTGAATGCAGAAGAATATTTGAGGAAACAGGAATATCAGAAAATGACATATCAAAACGACTGATGGACTACGGTTACCACGCTCCTACCCTTTCATTCCCAATACATGGCACACTGATGGTAGAACCAACAGAAAGTGAAAGTCTTGAAGAACTGCATACATTTGTAAAGACTATGAAACAGATATACGCAGAAATTCAGGAAGTGAAAGAAGGAAAATATTCTAAAGAAGATAATGTTCTTGTTAACGCTCCCCACCCTGAATATGAAATTGTTGATGACAATTGGAGTCATTCATACAGCCGTCAGAAAGCTGCCTATCCTATTGAGGAAGTTAAAGAGAACAAGTTCTGGATAAATGTTGCAAGGATTGACAATACACTTGGCGACCGCAACCTGATTCCGACTCTTCATGGAAAGTTTGAATAAGAAAAACATTAAATAAAACTTATACGTTTTTTTGATTAAAGAGACATGTGATTGACCTAAAAAGCAACAGTCACTGTCTCTTTAATTGTTTTATATTAATAGTAAAAACATAATTAATTATGAAAAAGATTCTTTTTATAGTTTTTCTGTGCATATCATCCATTACAGCAAACGCACAGCTATTATGGAAGATTTCAGGCAACGGACTTGACAACCAATCATATATTTTCGGTACGCATCATGTAGCACCGCTCAGTATATGTGACAGCATTAAGGGTTTTGACAAAGCCTTTAAAGAAACAAAGCAGCTCTATGGAGAACTTGACATGAGCTTTGTGAATGATTTAAGTATTATGCAGAAAATGCAAAGCGCAATGATGATGCCAAAAGACAAAGACTATAATGATCTGTTCACTGAAGAAGAATACAAACAGATAGACGATGCCTGCAAAAAATATATGAACATCGGTCTGGATATGCTTAAAATGATGAAACCAATGGCAATAGCATCACAGATTGCAGTAATAATGTCATCAAGACATTTCCCAGACCTGGCAAAAGGAGAACAGCTTGATATCGAAATGCAGAACAGGGCAAGAAAAGCGGGAATGCCTGTAAAAGGTCTTGAAACTGTTGAATACCAGACTAATCTTATGTTCAATATGCCTCTTGAAACACAGGCCAGATACCTGCTTGATACGGTAAAATCTGAAAAAGACGCAGAAATTACCACAAAGAATCTTGCCGATGCATATATGAAACAGGACCTTGAAAAACTTGAAGATATTTTCAGAAAAGAGGAAATGAAAGATGACGTCGAGTTCACTAAACTACTTGTAAACGACAGGAACCATAATTGGGTTGAACAAATGAAAAAAATTATGCCTGAATTGCCTGCATTCTTTGTTGTCGGTGCCGGACATTTGCCTGGTGAAGAAGGAGTTATTGAACTCCTTAAAAAGGAAGGTTTCAAACTTGAACCGGTCTGGTAAAGCATCAATATACTTTAAGTCAGTAAACTATTCTCTCAGTAATATTTACCGGATGATTTATCTCTGACTTTTTATAATACAATACAAATATTTTGGGCATCCTTTATAAATACTTATGTATCATAAAAGATGCCCATTTTTATTTAAAGGTTAGTTTATCTGCATTCCCATTCTGAAATTAACCTTCCTTATCTCATTTCCCTTATCATCATATTCTATGAACTGACCGTCTTTCTTTCCATTCTTGAAATTACCTTCAAATCGCTTCCCGTTTTCAACAATTATGCCGTGACCTTCATAACGGCCGTCTTTAAACCCGCCTTTATATTTGGTTCCGTCAGTCTTTACAAGAGAACCTTCACCTTCGGGTTTATCGTTTATCCATTCTCCAATATACCTGTCACCGTTGGCATCTGTATATTCGCCATGTCCGTAACGCATATTTTTAACCCAGCTTCCGTCATATACCGAACCGTCTTTCCATTTAAGCACTCCATTGCCTTCACACTTTCCGTCCTTGAAATCACCGGTGTATATACGTCCATCGCTATATGTATATGTACCCTTTCCTGTTCGCTGACCTTTCAAGTACATGCCTTCATACTTGTCTCCACTTGCAAAGGTATAAACTCCATACCCTTCCTGTGTATCGTTTTTCCAATTACCGTCATATTTGTCACCGTTACCATAAACGTAAACTCCTTTACCGTTTCGCATATCATTAACGACGCCTCCTGTATATGATGAACCGTCAGGCCATGAAAACTTGCCTTCACCATTCTTTTTATTGTTTTTCCAGTCTCCTTCGTACATGGCACCGTCTTTCCACTGGTAAACTCCATAACCGTTTCGCATATCAGCTTCCCAAGTTCCGCTATATGTATCCCCATTATAATAGTACATTATGCCCTGTCCTTGCTGATAATCCTCAAACCACTGACCGACATATTTGTTATTATTGGAAAAATAATATGTACCGTCGCCATGTTGCATATCCTCAAACCACTGTCCTTCATACCTTTCACCGTCTGCCAACTGATAAACTCCATAACCTTGACGAAGCCCTTTCTCATATTCCCCGTCATAGACATCACCGTTTTTAAATACAGTCTTGCCCTTACCGTCCGGTTTATTACGTTTAAGTTCACCGCTGTATGTTGCACCATTCTTGAATGTATAGTGCCCTACCTTCACTTGAGGAGAAAACCAGCCTTTTATATTTGATAAAATGCCATCAGACTGGGCCGAAATATTTATGTTGATTGAAACAAATATTGCTGATAATAGTAGTATTTTTCTTAACATCTTATTTTAATTTTCAACAAATATACAATAATAATTCCGACTGCCCCTCAAAATCAAGGCATTTAAGTCCAATATAACTTTTGTTAAACTTTTTATTATACGGTTTGATAAATATATTGTAACTGAAATCCATATAAAAATTATATGTCAAAACTGATAATATAAAAAGCAGAAAACCGCAAGAAGTATTTTACTCCTTACGGTTTTCCATATATCAATCAAATATCTTATGAAGTTCTTTTATAAAATAAAAACTTACTGACAAAAGATGCTATAACAGAAATCAGGAAAGATATTTCCATCATATGTTTCCTGCAGCAGAAACCATTAGTTTGTCTGAATCAAAATATTTGACTGCCATGTTCCGTAAATCTTCTGCCGTTACTGTTTTAAGAACTTCAACACTTTCACGGTAAAAGTCTTCAGTAAGCCCGATTGAAGCAAGCAGCATCCTTGAATCGGCTATTGAGAACGCACCTTCAAACGAACGCATTATTTCGCCAATCATAAAGCTTCTTACACTCTCCAGTTCATCAGGTCCGATAAGTTCCTCACAAAGGCGGTCCATTTCAATTTTGACTTCCTTTACTACATCCTCATAACTGTCTGTATTGACTTCTGAAGCAATAAGCATAAGCCCTGAACCAGGATAGAATGCCATATTTGAAGATATACCATACGTATATCCTTTCTCCTCCCTTATATTCTGCATCAGGCGGCTTCCGAAATATCCTCCAAGCACAGTTATCAGAATCCTTAACTTATGATAGTCCGGATGAGTCCTTTCAGGGATGAAAAGTCCCATACGCAATGATGTCTGCAAGGCGTGGTCAACATGGACTTTCCTGAAAGTTTCAGCAGAAGTTTCTATATCAAAAGTCTTTTGCGGATAAGGCTCACGGTTCTCTCCATAGGATGATTTCCCGAATATATCGCATACAGTATCAACAATCTTTGGGGTTACATTTCCCGAAAGATAAATTGTCGTATTACCGCTATTGTAATATCTTGAATAGAAGTCACGCAAAAGTTCACTGCTTATGGTATCATAATCTTCTGCAGTAGCATATGCACCAACAGGATGCTTCTCACCAAACATCATCTGCAACAGGCCTTTCTGCGCCAGGAACTCAACCTTTGAAGACGCAACCAGGAAATTCTGCTTGTTTATATTTGCCACAGTCCGCAATTCCTTTTCGTCAAACAGCGGACATGTAACTATTTCATGCAAAATCTCGGCTGTTGGTCTCAGAAACTTGCCAAGACTGTACATTGATACATACGAATGCTGCATCGAAGAACTGAACTCGGTCCAGGCTCCGTAATAGTCAAATATCTCGGCTATCTGCTCTGTATTATGATAAGGAGTGCCTTCCCTCAGCATACGGCTGGTAAACAGCGACTGAAGAATATGCTGCTGGTCCCACTTGCCTCCTTTCATCATGAGGTCAACCCTGACTACATCGCTTCCTTTTACATCACTGCCTACAACAACATCAATCCCGTTCGGAAACTTTATCTGCTCAGCCTTTCCGAAATCAACATCAAAAAGCCTTGTTATGGCCGGCTGTACTGAACGGTCGAGCTTAGTCATTCGGGTGATTTTTCAGGAACTCTTCTGCCTGAGCCAAATCCTGCGGCGTATCAATTCCTATTGTTTCTACATCAGTTATTCCAACCTTTATCTTATAACCGTTTTCCAGCCATCTCAACTGCTCAAGCGATTCGGCAAGTTCAAGTGATGACTGCGGCAGTCCTGTAATCTCTTCAAGGACATTTGAGCGGTAGGCATAAAGTCCGATATGCTTGTAATATGTATGGTTTGCAAGCCATTCAGCCTTATCACGATTCCTCTGATAAGGAATTATAGAGCGGCTGAAATACAAAGCATTCATGTTTGCGTCAACAACGACCTTTGGAGAATTTACATTCTCAAGTTTGTCAAACCCGTCAGCAGGGACAAAAGGCTTGACAAGCGTCGCTATATCGGTTGACTCATCCTTGAAACAAGCAACAAGAGATTCTATCTGCGATTTGTGTATAAAAGGCTCATCTCCCTGTATATTTACCACAATATCATAATCTCCGCCGCAAAGATGATGTGCCTCACGGCATCTGTCTGTTCCGCTTTTGTGGTTTACTGATGTCATTACGGCATTTCCTCCAAAGCCCTTTACGGCTTCGAGTATTCTTTCGTCGTCTGTTGCAACGACAACATAGTCAAGCAGACCGTTAACCTGCTCATAAACTCTTTGTATCACCGGCTTTCCTCCAAGCATTGCAAGCGGTTTTGCGGGAAAACGCGTAGAAGCGTATCTTGCCGGTATTATACCAATTGTCTTCATATATTCTGTTTCTGATTTTATTCATAAAATATCCTGAAGTACAAATTTATTTGTTTTTGATGATATTATTGTATTATTTTGCCTAAAATCAGACTGGAGGCAAATGAAACTTAACAAATACCTGATTATAGCAGGTTCAAACACCGACAAGGAAAAGAACATTGACCTTGCAACAAATTGCCTTGAAGACATTCCGGGCACTCATTTTATTGGCAATACTATCGAGACTGAGCCTGTAAACATGCCCAACAGTCTGACATTCCTTAACAAAGGATTTGTAATGTTCTCGGATATTGATATTGAAGAACTGAACACTCTTTGCAAGAATATTGAAAGGAAAGCGGGCCGTACACCCGAAGACAAGAAACATGGCATAGTAAAACTTGATGTTGACATTGTAATTGCCAACAACAAAGTCCTTAAGCCGTGCGACCTGGAACGGGAATATGCACGGGAGTTTGAAGCAGAATACTACAAAAAGAAATATTAATCTTGACCTGGCATCTTTTACGCTGATATTTTCTTTAATATCAAAACATCCTGAAAGTCCAAAGAATCTGTTCCGTTTGACCAACTTCCTTTTGACATAAAGTCTACACAAAGTCCGCACTCTTCCAACATTGAATACAAGAAAGACATATCATAGGCAACATTCGCTTCCTTTACTTTGTCATCCAGCAAATAATATCCATCGTATTTATGATCAAAAGAGAAGTAAACTTTCTTGTTTTTTATGGCATCAAGAACTTCGTCATTAATAACAAAAAAAGTAGCCAAACAATATCCTCCATCTTTCATTACCAGACTAATCTGCTTAAGATAGTGTTTTACATCATTTGGCATCATGTGGGTAAATACAGATGTAAGTACGATACTATCAAAATAATTATGCTGATAAGGGAACTCAAAGTCCTTGGCCTCATTGGAAGTCTTCAGATTGTATAAATCATTCTTTAAGTCAATATGCAAGAAATGAAAATTCGGATATCTGCTTGAGATTTTAGCCGTACACCAGTCAATACCCATCTTTACAATATCAAAACCTTCGTAAACACCTTTATCAGACAAATATTTTGTCATAGGTATTGCCAGACGACCTATACCGCATCCTATATCCAGGATTTTTCCGTCCGGTTTCAATTTTGTATATCTTACAACAAGGTCCAATATATGTTCTCCCTGTTTCTTAAAATCTCCTGAACCTATAAAAATCTTGCCTCTGGGAGGAATCATCTCATCCCTACCTTTGGTAATTAGGGTATATAAATCCAATGGGAAATATACTATTCTTCTGGCATAAAAGCGTAAAGTAGGAGTCAACGCATAATAAATCTTTCTAAAGATATTCATAAAAAGCAGATTAATTAAATATATAAACATTCATACAACTAATGTATGAAAAGACATTTTTATATCCGCCACAAAATTAGTCATTAATTTGAGATTAAACAAAATTTACTTATTTATTGTATCACGGATAAACCGTCTTTGCCTCAACATGCCCGCCATTGTTTACAAACCTTGTTTCAATTGTAGGACCTGTTGAATATGAAGGTACATTTGCAGGCCGCTGCTGACTGCGCAGTTCCTCATCAATTCCGGCATTTCCTCCCATTATCACATGTCTTTTCCGATTCTCAATCTTTACATTCAACGAAGCATCAACATCCGGAATGAAATCAATGAACATATCCTCAACATTAATTATTACCTTACGGTTTCTGCTGCAGGCATCTACACCTATCAGACCGTCATATCCTGTCTGATATTCCGTATTTGTACTTACATGAACAGAATCCGCTGTGAATTCCCTGCCGTCAATCATTGTATAATGAAACTCAGGAATACAGTAAGTATCCATTCTGCGCCAACCGCCTATACCGGCAACCCTTAAAGAATCACGCACACCAACAGATTCGACATAATCCTTAAAACGGTTATAGAAAGAACTTGTAAGGTCCATACCTTGACCGCCCGTATCAAAGTTCAGGTTAATTTCATTTCCGGCAACGTCTACTGTAAAATTGAATATCTTACCTAAAGTGTAGTTAAGGTTGCTCTTTTCAAAAGGTATCCGTGTTGGAACGGCAGGAACAGTGAAAAGGCTGTCTTTGAAATCAATCCTTACTTCCTTCATTTTCTTGATAAACGGCTGCCCGATTACAGGTCCAAGAAGTCTCAAGGCACTGTCGGCTTTTTCATGTCCAGTATCTACATCAACAATATGGAACGGAACATTCCGGAAAAGCATATTGCCTATACGCACCGAATCAACAAATGCAATGCGTGACTGTTCATCTCCAATTCCGTTGACTGTAGTACCCAATCCTTCAACGCTTTTAATTCCTATACTATCGGCATACTCGCTTATCATAACATTCACCCCGGCTCCGGTATCAAAAAGCAGCTTGTGTCTGCCTTCATTGATAGTACCGTCAAGCAGTATCTGCCCCTCGCCGGTAAATTTCACTGTTTCATCTTTGCCAGTAGGTTCATACAGCATTTCACCGCCATGCTCCTTGCAATAACGGGCATAGCTGACAGGATTGTCAAACAGCACTTCACTATTGTCCGGCATAAAGCCTGCTTCCTCGCATGCCTTCTTCATACTCTCGGAAAGCACTATGGCATTGTCATACAACCCGAGTTCAATAAAGGCATCAGCCGTAAGGTAGGAAGTTGAGAATATCGACTCTCCCAGTTGGGAAGAATAATTTTCCACAAGATTAATGCCGAGTTCCGAAGCCGTCTGCATATCGTTTGAAGTATAAGCAATGAAGAATCTTGCCAGAACATCAAGAAACGGGACCTGCATTTCGTTCTTATGTTCATCATAATATTCGTGCAACTGTTTCCATTTCTCCGTATTGATAAGTTCGCCAACGCGTATATCGGCAGGAGTCTGAGCATTTGCACCTAAAGCAAATACCACCCCTAAAGCAACAGACATAAAATGTTTTTTCATAATACCAATATTTACCTTGCAATTTAGGATATTTTTCTGATATTATTGTTTACCCCCCCCCATTAAAATAATTTAACTTTTCTGCAAATCATATAATATATCTTACAGTTCAATTAAAATATTTCAATACCTTTGTCATGCCCTAAATACTTAAAACCAAATATGGGCTGGAAACAGATAATCTGATACATAAAAACAAAATAAAACATTATGTCACCATTACTAACCAGCGGAATAATCGCAGCATACTTTATAATTCTTTTTACCGTCTCATATATTGCCGGACGAAAAGCCGACAATCATGGATTCTTTGTCGGAAACCGCAAGTCTTCATGGTATGTTGTAGCTTTTGCAATGATAGGGTCAAGCATATCAGGCGTAACATACGTTTCTGTTCCGGGAATGGTAAGGGCAAGCGCATTCGGATATATGCAGATGGTTATGGGATTCATTGCCGGACAATTGCTTATAGCCTTTGTCCTCACCCCGCTGTTCTACAAAATGAATCTTGTTTCAATTTACGGATACCTTGAAAACCGTTTCGGGATATCAACCTACCGCACAGGGGCATGGTTCTTTTTCATATCAAAAATGCTTGGAGCGGCAGTCAGACTGTTCCTTGTCTGCCTGACAATGCAACTGCTTATTTTTGAGCCGCTCGGTATGCCCTTCCTGCTTAATGTAGCAATAACCGTGCTGCTTGTATGGCTTTACACATTCCGCGGAGGAGTAAAATCGCTTATATGGACAGACTCTTTAAAGACACTTTGCCTTATAGTTTCGCTAATACTGTGCATATATTTCATAGCAAAAGACCTTGACTATTCATTTGCCGGAATGGTTCAGGCTATAAACGAAAGCAGCATGTCAAGGATATTTTTCTTTGATGATGTAAATGAAAAGCAGTATTTCTTCAAACAGTTCTTTGCCGGAATGTTCACTATGATTGCAACAACAGGACTTGACCAGGACATGATGCAGCGCAACCTTAGCTGCAAGAATTTCAAGGACTCGCAAAAGAACATGATTACAAGCGCCATTTCCCAATTTGTCGTCATATTCATGTTTCTAATGCTTGGAGTCTTGCTTTATACATTTGCCGCAAAACACAATATAACGGTAGAAAAAAGTGATGAGCTCTTTCCTGTTATCGCAACTCAGGGATATCTGCCTATTATAGTAGGAATACTGTTCATCATAGGATTTATTTCATCTGCCTATTCAGCCGCGGGTTCGGCACTGACAGCACTTACAACTTCTTTCACCGTCGATATACTCGGTACAAAAGACAAAAGCGAAGAACAGATTGTGCATACCAGAAAACGTGTGCATGTTGCAATGGCTGTCATAATGGGAACAGTCATATTCATATTCAACATTCTGAACAATACAAGTGTCATTGACGCTGTTTATGTGCTTGCAAGCTATACATACGGACCGATTCTTGGACTGTTTGCCTTCGGTATAATAACCCAAAGGAAAGTAAACGACAGATACATTCCTCTTGTAGCTGTAGTTTCTCCAATTATATGCTATGTTATCCAAAGCAACTCCGAGGCATGGTTCAACGGTTATCAGATGAGCTATGAACTGCTTATCCTGAACGCAGCCATCACCTTTATAGGAACATTTGTATTCTCATCGGGCAAAAAGCAAATGAAGCAGATGTAAATTATATAACCAATCAATGGAATTAAATCAGCTCATATTCTATGACTCATAAAACATTGAATGTTCCTGTCAAAAACGTTCTACATATTTACCAAAAACATTTAAGGTTTCAGTCAAATACATTCTACATTTTTATAGAAAATGACAGAGCATTTCCAAAGTTTAAATATGCGCTGATTTAATCCAAGCAATAAGTAATTTTATATATTTGAATTATACAAAACCAGAAAAATCATGATACTGATAGCAGACAGCGGTTCCACAAAGACAGACTGGTGCCTAAGTGACAAAGGGAAAACAATATGCAACGTGCAGACAGGCGGCATAAATCCTTTTTTCCAGACCGAGGATGAAATAAGAAAAGAAATAGAGACATCGCTTGCACCAAAAATGCAGCCATACAAGATAGAATCCATACATTTTTACGGTGCAGGATGCGCATTCCCCGAAAAGAACATTATTGTTGAAAATGCCATAAGGAACTCCCTGCAGACAGACTGCCCTATTGAAATCAATTCGGACATGCTTGGAGCGGCACGCGCATTATGCGGACACCGTCCGGGAATTGCATGCATAATAGGAACAGGCTCGAACTCATGCTTCTATAATGGAAAAACAATAGAAAAGAATGTTTCGCCACTCGGTTTCATAATTGGTGATGAAGGAAGCGGAGCCTGGCTTGGAAAGATTCTGACAGGAGACATCCTGAAGAACCAGACTTCGGCAAAGCTAAAGGAAAGTTTTCTTGCCTTTACAGGAATGACAACAGGCGATATTATTGACCGCATTTACCGTAAACCTTTCCCAAACAGATTTCTGGCAAGCCTGTCACCATTCATCCTCAGCAATATTGAAGAACCGTACATCCGTAATCTTGTTTACAGCGGATTTGAATCTTTCATAAAACGCAATGTCATGCAATACGATTACATGAACTACAAGGTAAACTTTACCGGTTCAGTTGCATACCATTACAAGGAGATACTGGAAGAAGCATGCCGTAATCTTGGAATAATAGCAGGCAAGATAGACAAAAATCCAATAAAAGGACTGACCGAATATCATTCAGTCTGACAATATGGACAAGACAAGGCTGCATATAACATAAATAACATTATTTTTGCATTCTACAAATAACAGCATAAATACAAATATGACATTCAGAAAAATAACCGAAGAACAGTCACACTATAATGACCTTGAAAACAAATCTGTAAGGGAAATCCTTGAAGACATAAACAACGAAGACCGCAAAGTGGCTATAGCCGTACATAAGGCAATACCGCAAATAGAAAAACTTGTTGAACAGATTGTTCCGCGAATGAAAAGCGGAGGAAGAATATTCTACTTGGGAGCCGGCACAAGCGGCAGACTTGGCGTACTTGACGCGTCTGAAATTCCGCCGACATTCGGGATGCCCCCGACACTTGTCATCGGACTGATAGCCGGAGGTGACATTGCATTGAGAAAACCAGTAGAAAATGCCGAAGACAATACAGAAAGAGGCTGGAAAGAACTTCAGGAAAGAAACATAAACACAAAGGATACGGTCATCGGAATAGCCGCATCAGGCACTACCCCATACGTCATTGGCGCACTGAAAAAGGCAAGGGAACACGGAATACTGACAGGCTGCATTACAAGCAATCCCGACTCGCCCATGGCTGAAGCTGCCGAAATACCTATTGAAATGATTGTAGGACCGGAGTATGTCACCGGAAGTTCAAGAATGAAATCCGGCACCGGACAAAAGATGATTCTGAACATGATTACGACATCTGTAATGATTAAGCTCGGACGTGTAAAAGGAAACAAGATGGTTAACATGCAGTTAAGCAACCAAAAACTTGTTGACCGCGGCACAAGGATGATTATGGAAGAACTTTCACTTGATTATGAACAGGCAAAAGCCCTGCTGCTTATGCATGGTTCCGTGAAAAAAGCCATTGATGCCTATAATGACAAAGAACAAAAACAATAAACAGTATTTCAAACCGAAGACTTTGTTCTTACAAAACGTAGGCATCAGTCTTAAAACCGCAGCTTTCGTTTCTACAATCTAAAACTTCGGTTACATAATCTATTCAATAAAAGTTCTACATCTGATATAAATCATCAATATTGTCAGTGATATATTTATACAAAAAAACAGCGGGCAATTCAATACATTATATTGTAATTGCCCACTGTTTTATCTACCATTAAAAGATTAGTGTAAGTCTATCCTTCCTTATTATATACAAGCTGGTCATTTATCATTCTCTCCATATACTGCTGGATTATAGACTTCAGATACATTTCCATTTCATTGGCAATATCCTTTCTCTTGTCCAAAAGGTTTTCGGATAGTAAAGGGTCAGACACAAAGTCATACAATGCCACAGAATTGACTCCGTCAAACTGCAGCATATAATTATTCCTGAAATACTGATAAATGCCGTTTATATAATTTACGGCAAAAGTTTCTTCAGGTTTTGTACTGAACAGGTCGCAGCCAAATGAAATATACGGTTCGTCATAATTCAGATACCCAAGTACAGACGGCATTATGTCTATCTGCTGTGAGATACCTTTTCTCACTCCCACAAGAGTGGAATCGGAAGGCTGATAGAAAATTACAGGAACCCTGAATGTACCTGCTTCAGTCAGATACTGCGGCAGACTGCTGTGATTGGTATGATCGCCGGTTATGACAAACAGTGTATTTTTAAACCAGTCCATCTTCGATGCCTTGTTGAAGAACTGCCTGAGCGCATTGTCCGAATATCTTATTGCCTTATATATTGGATGCCCATCCTCGTCTGGATATATATTTTTATACTTTTCAGGTATCTTGAACGGATGATGTGAAGTTGCGCTAAAAAATCCAACACAGAAAGGCTGCGATTTTTTATCCAGTTCATCAACAAAATATTGCATAAACTCTTCGTCCCAAATTGCCCACTGGCCATCATAATCAGCATCATTATTATAATCTTCACGGCTAAAGTAATCCTTATAACCTACAGATTTAGAATATGCCTGAAATCCCATTGATGTACTTGAAGCACCATGATAAAAAGCAGTATAATAACCCTTTTTGGAAAGTTCACTTCCTATACTTGAAAAAGCATTCAATGCACCGGATGAAACAAACAAAGGTTCTACAAACATTGGTATCCCTGATAATGCAGAAGGCATTGCATCTATGCTTTTTTTACCGTTCGCAAATGAATTTTCAAAGACAAGTCCATTTAAAATTAAAGAATCCAAAAATGTTGTATATCCATCATATCCCGATACATCTTTATTCAACATACCTATATATTCTGACGCAAAACTTTCCATTATAAAAACAACGACATTCATCGGTTTGAAATGACCTTCGTTTTTAGGCAAATGTACAGGACTATACAAAGAAATCATCTTTTCTCTATCACTAAAATAGTCTGGTACCACAAAAGGGGTTTTACCTATTGTACGTAAAAGAGTAAAAGGAGTATTCAAGACTATAGCAGCTTCTAAAGGACGATTAACATATTGTTTGGCATTACTCAATGAAATTGGTCTAGTCTCTCGAGTAAATCCGCCTCTCATTCCTGATACCGTAAGCCATGCCACTAATGCAAATATTATAGTCTGTGAAATATAAGGCATACGATAATTCTTTATTTCATAATCCTTGTATAAACGGAAAAGACCATAAAACATGACTATTGCAAGAATAAACAGATACCAGTGGTTCACAACTTCTGTAAAGAATATGCCAAAAAGATTGTTTTCATTACTGAACTCCTGGAAAAAAGACATTGTGGTGCGTCGACCTGTAAACTGAAAATATACAGAATCACCAAGATTTACAGCAATTGCAATACTGTTTACAATCAGGAACAGATACTTCACAACCTTTCTGTAAACCGGATGAAACTTGAATCTGAAAGGTAAAAGTACCAGAAGGATATAAAGACTGTTTGTATAAAGTATGGCAGAAGTGTCAAACCTCGCTCCTCCTCCCAATATAGACATAAAAAGATCAAAGTCCATATTGTCGGAATACAGAGAATAATTCTCAAGCAGAAACTCTACTCTGCAAATGAAATAACAAATATATATGAGTATAAGATTCCTTAAAACAGAAATCAATGGCAAGAATTTTTCTGTTTTCATAAACGAAATACAATAATGTCAAAAAGATTTTTATACGGCTGTTCTGGTTCTCAAATCAATTACAATACGTCAACACCATGCCCGTAAAGGAATTCGGGAGCAACATCCAAACCGTTATTCCAGTATATTGTGTCCCTTAATCCGAACTGTACAAACTTTCTCTTGTCTTCCAATGCCTTGTAGGCAGGGTATCTGAACAGGACAGACATATCGACTTTTTTCCTTGCCCCGTTACTGAAAGTGAACAGAATATTGTATTCACCCAAATATTTTGCTTCGGTAATCCTTAGTATCATTGCTCGTCATTTAGTTTTTGTTCAAGTTTCTTTATCATTTCCCCTTTTTGGGCCATATTCCATGCACCCATTATCTGGTCATAGTATTCGTCAATGAAATCATTGACTATACTGATTATGTGAAACTTTGCTTTTCCCTCAACAAGTCTGTCTTCCATGGATATCACAAACTCATCATCACCATACTTGACATGAAGGTGAGCCGGAGCCTGGTCAAGACCATATATGCTTATTGTTATTCCCTGTATTGTAAAAAACTCCATAACTGTTTAATTTCTATTATCGCAAAGATATTCAGAAGATATCTTATATGCAAACTTATATTCCAAATTTATACGGGAATAAATACTCTGGCACACACAATATTCCAGCTTATCGTGTCAATGAAAGCCTTACACTTATACCGAAATCGGAATTTGTAACCGGATAGGAAGTTGAAGATACCAAAGGCATGTTTCTCTGATAATCATAATATGCACGCAATGTAATTGCCTTGCTCAAAGTATAATCGGCAGAAACAGAAACCTTGATAGCTCTGTTGCCCTGTGTTGCCTGAGTGTAAGCCTGCTGTATGTTCCTGCACAGTGCCGACTGGTTTCTCCATGAAAAGTCTGCCCTCAACTTGATATCATTGTTTGTATTGTCCTTTGAACCGCCTTTGCCCTTAGTGTTCCTTCCACCGCCAAACAGCTTTACATTACTGATTGTATAGCCCATACCAACGACAATATCCTTGGATGTGGTTTCTACAATCTGATTGGCAGCCATACTCAGATTGAGGACACGGGTTGTCTTATACTCAACCTTCGCGGTAATGCTGTTCTTGAATGTCATGTCAACTCCGGCAAGCGGAGAGAACTGCTCGTTTATGGACACTGTACTTATGTCGTACATTGAAGAAGGGACAGGGTTTCCTGTCTGTACGTCTTCTACGAATCCGTAACCGTCCATATAGTTGACAAATGTCTGGAATGTATTATATGAACCTATAGCATAAGTACATTTGTAAGAATGATTTATATTGAAGGATTTGAAATACTTCTTGAACCAATCCAATTTTGAAAGACCGTTATAGGTAACTCTCCAGTTTGGCAACATCTGCAACAGACTAGGGAACAGTTCCAAAGTATTTGAATTTATGTCTCGTCCTGTATATGCCGCAAAGAATGCAGGAATCATCACATCAGATGAATACTTGCTGAATGTTCCGTTTTGAGGATTAAATTCCTGCCCTGCCAATGATGTACCGTTCGGATATCGTCCTCCTATATATTTCTGCTCCAAAAGACTCTGAACCTTATCAAGATTACTTACAAAACGGTCGAATGCTTTTGAGCTGTACCCGTTTTTTGCATTTGTTCTTTCAAAGGCCGAACCTATTGCTATCGTTGTCATTTGGAAGTTTCCGCTTTGAGTCATAGGCATACCTTCGAACATGAACTGCACGGAACGTGCCTTGTTTTGGGATCGGCTTGCATTAAGCTCTATCTTAAAGTCACGGAAAGGCTCAAGAGTGGCACGCAACTGCAAATCCTCCATTGCATTTGATGTTGAAGGATTGACAACTCTCTCGTCATTCATAAGCCATCCGTTGCTTGCAGCATCTTCAAGGAAACTGTCACCTGTCATACCAAAAGCAAATGCAAGTCCTGGAGCATACTTGCCTCCAACTCTTTTCTGTCCGAAAATATCCCCTACTTCCTGAGTATATCCCGGAAGCATCATTGCATATGTATTGCGATATGTAACACTTACATTACGAACCATCATTGCAAAACGTGTAGCATACTGCATCACCTTGTACCAATTCTGGTCTTCAGGCTTAGGCCCCGGCTTAACTGTCAGTTTGAAGTTTGCACTGTCACTTACAACAAGTTCTATTGTATTCTTGTTCTTAACCTTATATTTTACAGGGAAGCGGTTTCCTTCCATATCTATTGCAGAAACCTTTACCTTTTTACTTCCGAAATTATGTGTTACCTTAATTATTGTATCTCTAGGTACATTAATTACCTTGACAAGATCTTTTGTTTTCTTATCTTTTGACTTGCTCTTACTACTCCTTGCTGATGAGAGCCTTGACGATGAAGAACCTGAGAATTTCTTGTTTACAGCCTTCAAATATGCCGATTTATTATAAAGTGTTTCAAGATTTACTTTTCCGTTTACATCAAAAGTTCTCTGGTTCTGAATAGTATTGCCTATTGAAGAACCGTCAGACAACTCTGCCCCACGATTCCAGCTGTATGATGAAGAAAACTTGACATCAGAAGTTAACCAGTCGAACAAAGGTATCTTATCAAAAGGAACCTTATAACTTGCATCAAATGCCTGGTTATAATCAACCGGTCTTCCCAAACTTGCAAGACTCATTCTTACAGAATCTTTCCAGAACTCATATTCGTCAGGATACAAATCCTTGTTGACTGGTCCGTAAGGTTCCTCTACCTCAGCATTGGTTCCAGAATTGAAATTGAATCTCAAATTCTTTGTCAAGTCCCATCTTATTGCAAATGCCCTGTTCCATAGGAAATCCTTTGAGAAAGACAATGGTATTGAAGAATCCCCACCATAAGTGTTTTCCACATCCCTCAACTGAAGTTCATAATAGTTTCTGTTCAAATCAGTATTGAAGGAAAGGTTCTGCGGAACATAATTAAGGCCGAATTCCTTGAAGAACTTAAGCCATTTGCTCTTGCTCTTTATTTTTTTCTTAAATGGCTCCCATGGTTTTACAGCCGAAGCATAATTGTAACCGAAATTGGCCTTCCAGTTATTGTCCTTTTCCCACTGCGTTGTATTACCCTGATTCAATTTCTTTGTAAAAGAATAACCGATGGTAAAGTTCGCAGGGTCATAAGGCATAGGAGTCTTGCTGGTAATATCGACACGGACATTACTGATACTGAAATTCTTGTAAGTTGTCCGTTGATCAACAACATCCTTTATGGAATCCAACATATGCTTGTTTCCCTTATAAGAATCATAAACATCAGACATCAGCATATCCTGGTCAAAAGGATTGTATTTTGGAGTTGTTATCTCTTTTGATATTGAATAATACAAAGGAGCCGTAATCTTGGCCTTTTCAGGAAAGAACTTGCCAAGCTCAATGTTTGCAGTGAAATTATACTGCTTGTAATCATCCATTCTTCTTTCACTTACACTCTGTTCCAAGCCACCGAATCCTGAAGTTTCAATGTGTCCGCCAAGTGTAAAGGCACCAAGGTCAGAAAGCTGGACATTCATATTTCCCTGAGCTGCCCATCCCCCGTCTTCATTAAATTCGGTTAGTCTTAATTCATTGACCCACACTTCTGCCGACTTAATACTGCGGCTGTTGTTTCTTACGCCAATCATAATGGTTTTTACCTCAGCAAGTGACGGATTACCCATAATTGTTACCTTATTTGCAGGTTTGTCAGGGTCATATCCATAATATTCCTTATTATATGCAACATCGGGTTCTCCATTGTTTTTTGCAGTATTTCTTGCTTTCTTAATATCTGTAAGCACTTCAAACGGAATATCAAGCATATTGTCTGAAGGCCATACTGCAAGTCTTCCCTGAGAAGAATTGTTATCATATACACCTTCCGGAGTTATCTTCAAAGGAATTTCATACTCATAATAATTGTTCTTGTAATCTGAACCCAAACGTATAAAGGCAGAAATCTCACCGTCAGCCAAATCATAACTGTCATCGACTAAGCGTTCGGCATGGAAGAACATCTGCAGACGCTTGTATCTTCGCATATCCATACCGACATTCTTATAGACAGCTCTTGCATCATTTGGCTGCATGTCAACAACCTTCAAACTCATAGCCTGTTCGTTATCCTGACGCAGCTGTGGTTGTCCCGGGTCAATGACTCTTGATATTCCCGGAGGCAAAACATAGTTTACAGGGGTCTTTTCAGCATTCTCTTCAATATTTACGGCTGAAACCTCTATTGTTGCAGAAGTCAATGGAGCTGAAGTTCCTGTTCCGTTAAGTTCCTGCTCATAAGTTCTCCACTCGCCCCTTACAAGTTCAAACGAAGCGAAACGAAGAACTATAGGCTGTGAGAAGTTTGTCAGATACATTCTTATGAAACGTATTGACTTGAAATCCTTTATGTTTCCTACAGGAGTACCGCTGTTAACAGGAATCTTGAACTGATACCAGCTGACTTCTTCGTCTTTTCCGTTCTGAAGTCGCACTGAAGTTGTACGGACATTTGAAATATAATTTTCACCGACTCTCATCTTCTCCGGAGTCAGCTCAATCTTATACTGGAAATATTTCTCAAACTCATTAAGCGTATTGTCCTGATTGATATCTTCAACATCAGGCATACTCTTGGCAGAAATATCATAGCTTTCAGGAGAGTCTTCGGAAGCTGTAGAGTTTCCTTCAACCCCGCAATAATATTTGTATCGGTCAAGGACTCCAAGCTCCATTGCATCATAGTCGGAACCGCGGTAATAATGATAATCATCACCGGCAGGGTCACTCATAAACTTCTGATATGCATCTGCAGATACTATTGCCTGCACCTTAGACAAATAGTCGGAATAAGTCTTGAAGCCGCGTTCCTCTTCAGAATTCAAACCGTTAAGACCGACATCCTGCCTCTTTCTTGCGCCTGATGTATTGTCAAAAGCATAGACGATACTTCTTTCTTTAGGTACACGTCCCCAAATGGTTTCCTCAACACGACTCATGTCTCCGTCTGCTGGCATTCCGTTTTCAAAATACTTCTTTCCGTCTTTCAGAATATCTTCGGAAACGTCACCAAGGTTTATATAGAAATCACCTCCCATACGGCCCTCTGTTTCATCCTTGTAAATGAAAGGGTCCATAAGCCAGAATTCAATGTATTCCACATTTGAAGACTCAAAATCGGTCATATCAATCTTTCTCATCATGGCACCGAACCTCTTTTCCGGATTTCTCAATTTACCATCCGAAGTAAGATCTGTATCAAGATTGTAAGGACCTCTCTCTTCAGGATAGTATGCCACATTCAGAATTGAACGGGTTGCCGCCTCCCCTACCGAAGCTTCCTTGTTTGGGAATATTTCTTCTTCATATACTTCACGCACATAGTGGTTGGAAAGCTGGTCCAAATCATTCTTAAGATGTGCCGGCTGTATTGAAGAATTTTTTCTGACAAGCATAGGATCTATATAATACCATGACATCAACGCCCTGTTCTTTCCGTAATCAGTATTGTTGCTCAACGATGATTCCGGGAACATATTGTTGTTTGTTGTCGGAACACTTGCAAGCATCCAGAATGACGGCTGACGTATGTCTATACCAATCTTGGTGGATTCAAAGTCATCAATATATGAAGCGTTGTCCTGAATGCCACGTACTTTACCAGGAATAAGGTGTGCGAACTCAGCAGTCAGATTGATTGTTGATTTGGTAGTTGGGCTTACACCGGGCAGCCACGACACCATATTTGTCAAAAGCTGTGACTCTTTCTTCCATGCAAGATTAAGTCCCCACAAAGTATTTGACAAAGGTTCGTCACCCATGTTTACTTTTGTTGTCAAAGGCTTCTCGCTAAGGTGCATTACCGTACCGCCAAGCTGAAAATCCTTTGTAAAGTCATAGGTAAAATTCATTCCAACCATCGTTTTCCTCTGCATGGAAAACGTTGAATTACTCTCAAGATTTACACTTATAGGCGTACCAGCATCAATAATGCTCTGATTAAGTATTGTAACTATACCCATTGTATAGTCAACGGTATAGTCAACATTCTCGGTAAGTGTCACACCTCCGGCTGTAACAACAACAGACCCCTGCGGTACATTCATTGCATCAAGGCGTATCTCAGACCCTGAAGAGGACTTGTATTCACCTTTCAGCCTGAATTTGTTCTTTTCTGCAATCTGCTGCGCAACAGTTTTGGTAGAGTCATACAGTTCCTGGAAAACATATTTGTCGGCGATTGCGTCATTCTCAAATTTCGAACGCAAATAGGAACCGAAAGGCTCTACTACCGGGAATATTATCTGTCCGGTCTGTGATATGACGGTATATCCTTCTACATAGTCAAAGAAACCGTTAGGATTAGACTGGTTCTGATTATCCAGACGGTCAAGATTCATAACACGAAGCAATATCTGCTTGTTTATCTTTCCCTCAGGAATATAATTCAAGTAAGTACCTGTCGTATCGCTTTGGTAAAGAATGTCAAGACGGAAATCGTCTTGCTGTACCTGATAGGCATTCAGTGAATAGACATTCTTCATCATCAAGTCCCAGATTGGTACACCCGGACTGTTTGAAGTGCTCTTCAACAGCTTAAGGAACAATGTAGAATTGTTATCCTTTATATCCGAAGAAAACTCACCCACCTGATATCTCTGTCCCTTGTAGGTATATTCGTAGGCAACGGCAAGAACCTCGTCTGGCTGCAATTTGGATTTCAAAGAAATGTATCCGAGAGAGGAATTCAATGTATATTCTGACGAAGTCAGAAGCCTTGCACTCTCAATCTTCTCATAATCGGTACCTCCTTCAAATCCGGGAATGGCAGACAATGTAGGTATAGCCTGATTTATATCACGAATAGCCGAATAGGTTGACACCATCTGTGAATACAAATTATTCGCTCCGTTATTGGTCACCTGACTCACACCTGTAGGCGACCATATATTATTGCCGATTCTTTTGTTTTCTCCCAAATCGGCAAAAGCAAGTATATTGCGCGGATTGTCATAATTGCCACGCTTGTTAGTAACCCATACTTCAATTCTTGTTATGGAAATACCGGAAATGATATTAGGCAACTGAGTCATATTCTCGTCATATCCTTCCCTGAAGAAATGTCCAAGAAAGAAGTGTCGGTTTTCCTCATAATTGTCTATCGTAATGTCAAAATCGGTAGTCTGACCACCTCCGTTACTATTAACTGTCTTAGACTCAGATTCCTGCTGCGAAATAACGGTCTGTACCTTCAACTTTCCGAACTGAAGGTCGGTTCTTATACCAAACAAAGATGTAGCTCCCCTAATAAGACTGCTGTTTGTCGGCATACTTACATTACCGGCTTCGACAAGTTTTATTATTTCATCCTCTTTGCCTTCGTATTTAAGTTTGATTTTCTTTGTATCAAAATCAAAGGTAGCGTCGGTATTGTAGTTCATGTTCATGTTGATCTTGTCACCGACCTTACCGTTTATATTGATGTTTATCTTTTCATCAAAGTCAAATCCAAGGTTCTTTCTTGTACTCTCACTTTGAGTTGGATTCTCTGTATTACGGTATTTCATACCAAACTTCAGTTCGGCACTTCCCTGGGTCTTTATCTGAACACCGCCCGGACCGAATATCTTCTCGGCAGGACCAAGGTCAAACTTCATATCCATAAGGTCAAAATTATGCTTGTCGCCTTCCATAAGTTCAAGGTTCTTTTCCTTATAATATGCTTCCATTGAACGGCGGAGCGACCAGTCCGAATATTCTTCAGGAGTCATGTAAATAGGAACTCCAAGATTTACGGAACCAACCTTGGTTGTAACTTTGTAAATATTGCTCTTCTCATCATACTCAACTTCAGTAACAAGTCCCTCTGGATTTCTCAAGTCCAGCGGTCCTGTAGTCAAGTCTTCAAAAGTTTCCGGAAATGTTCTTCTGACAGAATATCTTGGTTTTGCCACAGTATCGGCATCTTCAAGATACGCAAACGACGTATCAATTCCCTTACCTATCGGAGAATAGGCATAAACAATCGACCCGCAAGCGTAAAGAAGCAGTATAACAAGTATATATATGTTCAGACGTAATTTTCGCATCAACAAACAGATTTATAATCTTTTCAACGCCATTTTTATGGCAAGCTCAACCGTACAGCCCGGATTTTCCTTTATAATGGCATCAACAACCTTTGATGATGCCTGAGCATTGAATCCCAACATGGTCAAAGCCGAAACAGCTTCCTCGGCCACCTGACTGTTGTTCACACCCAAATCAAGCTGCAATTCACCGGAACCGCCTGCAGAAGGCAGCTTGTCCTTCAAATCAACAATAACTCTTTGGGCAGTCTTCAACCCTATTCCCTTGACACTTTTCAGAGAATTCACATTGCCCTGTGAAATAATTGAAATAAGTTCAGCAGGCGAATATGCCGACAGAATCATTCTTGCCGTATTTCCTCCTATACCGGAAACAGTAATCAGAAGAAGAAACAGTTCACGCTCCTCCTTTGAATAAAAACCGAATAACACATGAGCATCTTCCCTTATTACTTCAGAAATATAGAGCTTGCACTCCTTCTTTCCCTGCAACGCCGAATATGTATTCAATGATATATTGGCAATATAACCAACCCCACAACATTCAACAACAGCATATGTAGCCGACAACTCGGCCAATTCTCCTTTTATATATTCTATCATTATACTCTTTAATAAATTGAAACACAAAATTACATAAATACTGCAAGCAAGCACTATAAATAACGAAATTAGTTCCGTATTATTGTATTTTTAATACATTATGTTCTGCAAATAAAGAAATAATATGAACAAAAATACACAACCGATTCTTCATATGTAAAGCAATCAGCCACAAGCCCATATCCGAGCAATATGCATATAAACCGGAATTAATTCTTGCCGGAACAGATAATCATATCACCCAAAAAGAATTATTTGATTTTATAACCGAAGATTACGGCTGTATGACAGAAGGTTTTATTTCTATAAATTAAAGTTTCGGTTGAAGAAACAAAGATTACGGTTTTAGCAAACTATAGGAGTCCTACTGTATATTTTTCTGTTGATTCTTCTATCAAAATCTATTAGCAGCCTATAGGGTGCAAAGAAATTGTTTTTTGAATGAAAGTCCCGTTTGTCAAAGTTTAGATAAAAAGTGTGCATTAAGTTGTAGAGTATATACAAAAAAGAAGTCCCTCAGCATTTCTGCTGAAGGACTCTTCTCTTAAAAAGGCAGCTACCTACTCTCCCGCTT
>CALUJO010000018.1 GCA_944320965.1 uncultured Bacteroidaceae bacterium
AAATGGGCTGACCTCGCAAATGAAGTCAGCCATATTTTTATTCTTTTGCAAAATTTTTATCGGACAGCAATAATTGTAGAGCGTTTTGCATCAAAAGGTCATAAGATTTATTTTATTGACAATGACAGGGAAACAGCCTCTTTTCAGGCGGAAAGGATGAGAAAAAACGGATGGTTTGTCAGAGAGTTTGTCGGTGACATTGCAGATGAACAGGTTTTGCAGCGTTTTGCTTCGTTTGTTATCGAAGAGAATCCTGAAGGGGTTCACTGCCTTATAAACAATGCGTGTCTTATGCGCGGCGGAATACTTGACGGTTGCGGATATGATGATTTTATGTATGTACAGCGTGTCGGGGTGGCTGCTCCTTATATGCTGAGCAAGCTTTTCATGAAATATTTTGCCGGAGTTGGAGCTATCGTCAATATTTCATCTACAAGAGCCTTTCAGTCTCAGCTCAACACCGAAGCATATACGGCAGCAAAAGGCGGCATTACGGCACTGACTCACGCTCTTTCTGTAAGTCTTGCCGGTGTTGCCCGCGTAAATGCCATTGCTCCCGGTTGGATTGATACTGGCAGTTATTATGATGACGGATATGTTCCTTCGTACAGTGAAGGGGACAATATGCAGCATCCGTCGCAACGTGTAGGAATACCCGAGGATATTGCAAATGCTGTTGAGTTCCTTTGCGATGAACACAATTCCTTTATAAACGGCCAGTGTATTGTGGTTGACGGTGGAATGAGCAAACTTATGGTTTATCATAATGATTGCGGGTGGAAACTTGAGTGATTACTGTATGGTTTATCTTTAACAAAATAATATTAGAATCATGATTATACAATTACTGTTTGTCCTGGTTGCCATACTGATAGGGGCGCGTATAGGCGGTATCGGCCTTGGAGTTCTTGGCGGTCTGGGGCTTGCCGTGCTGACTTTTGTATTCGGACTTCAGCCAACTGCACCGCCCATTGACGTTATGCTTATGATTGTTGCGGTTATAGCCGCGGCAGGCTGTATGCAGGCAGCCGGAGGACTGGACCTGATGGTTAAATGGGCTGAGCGGATATTGAGAAAGAATCCTCATCATATAACTCTGCTAAGCCCGTTGGTTACTTATTTCTTTACTTTCTTTGCGGGAACAGGACATGTGGCATATTCTGTGCTTCCGGTTATTGCCGAGGTTGCCAAGGAAACGGGAATACGCCCTGAAAGACCGTTGGGTATAGCTGTAATAGCTTCACAGCAGGCAATAACGGCAAGTCCAATTTCGGCTGCTACGGTTGCAATGCTCAGTATGCTGGCAGGATACAACATCTCGTTGATAGATATAATGAAGATTTCAATACCATGCACTCTTATCGGTGTGATTGTTGGTGCATTGTACTCAATGCGTGTCGGCAAGGAATTGAAGGATGACCCGGAATATCAGAGACGACTTGCGGCAGGTGAAATATCAAACGACAAATACCATACGGCCGATGTTGCAAACCATGGCAAGGCTCTGACCTCTGTTCTTGTTTTTCTGGCTGCCACACTTGGCATAGTGCTTTTCGGTTCAATAGATTCCTTGCGACCTGTTTTTCAGGCAGAGCAGGGCAGTGTCCATATGGAAATGTCGCATATAATAGAAATACTGATGCTTTCGGCTGCCTCGCTCATACTTCTTCTTACACGTACTGATGGAATGACGGCAGTAAAGAGCCCCGTATTCAATGCAGGTATGCAGGCTGTTGTGGCGATATTCGGTATAGCATGGATGGGCGATACTTTTATTGCCGGAAACATGGATGCCATGCGTGAGAATATATTCGGGCTTGTTACCGATATGCCGTGGCTTTTCGGACTGGCACTCTTCCTTATGTCAATACTTCTTTTCAGTCAGGCGGCTACAGTCAGGGCGCTTCTTCCGTTAGGTATTGCGCTTGGCATCTCTCCATATATGCTGATTGCCCTTTTTCCGGCAGTTAACGGCTATTTCTTCCTGCCTAATTATCCAACGGTAATTGCGGCAATAAACTTTGATACAACAGGGACTACAAGGATAGGAAAATATCTTCTTAACCATTCGTTCATGGTTCCCGGACTTATCGCAACAGTTGTTTCGGTAGCGCTTGGAGTGCTGATTGTTTCGATATAGCATAACTTGATAAAAACATGCGCATATAAATCCACAAATACTTGCGATGTTTTGCACAAAAACCTCCAGCCTTTTCACAGAAAATCCCAAACGTTTTTGATGAAAAGGTTGGAGGTTTTCTATAAGTAATGACCGTATGTTTGGGTAAATGATTAAATTAATTATTGCGATTTGTTTTTCCCGATTGTGGCAATAATAAAAAACGGAGAGAAACAAATGTTTCTCTCCGTCATTCTTCCTTTGCAAGATGTGAGGAAGCGTTTGTTTAAAAATTAGTTTTTATTGTTTATTGCTTCATTGACTGCTTTGATTTTGTTCAGAGTCAGTTCAATGTCGGCTTTCAGTTTTTCAACCTTTCTGTTCAGTTCAGAAAGGAGTGAGTTTCCTTTTGATGAGATATTTAGGAAGTTCAGATTGTTTTCGTATGTTTTCAACTCGCTGCACATGTTCTGATATGCTCTTTCAAGTCTTTCTCTTTCTCTGTACAGGTTGTTGGATTTGTCGCCTGCATTGATATTTGAACGGAAAGAAGTTAGCTTTCTGTTTGAAATATCCTTGCGCATGCTGTCATACCATTTGTCTATAAGCTTGTGGTAGCTCTTGTAAAGTTTGTCTTTCTCCTTGAAAGGAACATGTCCTGTTTCGTTCCATTTCTGTTGAAGTTCTTTCACTTTAGCAATAGCTTCTTCAATAGGAGTTTCATCGTTTATGGCTTCAAGTTCAGTGATAATAGCCTGCTTTGTTTCAAGATTTGCTACCTCTTCGCTTCTCTGTGATGACATGACTTTGTTCTTCTGCTGGAAGAAATAGTCACAAGCATCAATGAAACGTCTCCATACAACTTCTGACTGTTTCTTTGCAACCGGACCTATCTTTTTCCATTCCTTTTGCAGTTCTGCAAGTTTTTCGGCTGTTTCTTTCCATTCTGTGCTGTCCTTAAGCTGTTCAGCTTTTTCGCAAAGAGCAAGTTTCTTCTCAAGGTTTGTACTCAAGTTCTCTTTAACCTGCTTGTAGAATTCGCCTTTTTTCTTGAAGAATTCGTCGCATGCTGCTCTGAAACGCTCAAAGATTTTGTTGTTCATCTTTTGCGGAGCAAAACCTATTGTTTTCCATTTTGCCTGTAGTGCAATGATTTCATTGGTCTTGTTGTCCCATTCGGCAAATGTCTTTATTTCAGTTTCGTTTATGCTTTCAACAATTTCGCATATAACAGTCTTTGCATCAAGGTTTGCCTGTTCCTTTTCCTTTATTTCTTCGAAATGCTGCTGGTGACGTTTGTTAATTACTGTTGAAGCAGCTTTGAATCTGTTCCAGATTTCGTCTCTCAATTCAGGAGCGACAGGTCCTGTTTCTCTGTATTCCTGGTGCAGGTTCTGCAACTGGTAGAAAGCAGAGATTACGTCAGGTTCATCTGCAAGTTTCTCGGCAACCTCACATAGGGCAGTTTTCTTTTCAAGATTTTTCTTGAAGTCGTATGTGCGGAATTCATTGTTGATTTTCAGCATGTCATAGAATTTTTCCACGTATAGCTGATAGTTCTTCCACAATTCGTTTGCCATATTCTGTGGAATAACCTTGATTTCATTCCATTCTTCCCTGAGCTGCTTGAATTCATTATAGACCTTGTTTACATCTTCAGACTCAGATAATTCCTTAATACGTTCTATGATATTCTGCTTCTTTTCGAGGTTTTCCTGTTTTACTCTTTCAAGTTCAGCAGCAATTGCATTTTTCTTTTCTTTGATGATGCCCATGATTCTCTTGAATTCCGGTTCATCCTCGTCAACCGACGGTTTGAAATCTGCTTCTTCTCCGCCATTCTGCAGGAATTCGCTTCTTTCTTTATCTACCTCCTGTTTACGGAGTTTGTAAAAACTCTGTTTCAAGTTTTCCAAGTCCTGCTTTTCTGCTGTTTCAGGGTTTTCTGCAAGAACGCTAAGTTTTTCTATAACTTCTTTCTTTGATGCAGGTCTGTTTTCTGCAGGACTTTCGTTAGCCATGGCCTCTGAGTTCAGAGGTTCTTCCATCATGTTTTCCGGTTCCATCATCTTTATTTAAAATCTATATTGTTATACGGATATCATTATTTGCATAAAGCAATACAAATTAATGAAATAAAATCCTTACTAAAAAGTTTTTATTTGTTTTTTTTCGGTAATCAATTTCAAACTGTTACTAGTATGTTTGCTGTTTACGACAGCAGAGTCGTTATTCCCATAAACAAAAGCATACCGATAATGTCGTTTATAATTGCAATGAACGGTCCTGTTGCTATTGCCGGATCAATCTTGAACTTTTCGAATGTCATTGGGACAAGCGTTCCGAATATTGACGCAAACATAACCACTGCGAAAAGACTTATTGATACCGAACAGGTAACTGTTGCGGTTGGCCCGAATCTGATAAAATTGTAAAGGTAAACCAGCATGGAGATAATAGTGGCATTTACTATTGCAACCAAAGATTCCTTTCCGACCTGTTTCCATATTTTTGAAGAGTCGAGCGAGCTTTTTGCAAGTCCCTGCACTATAATAGCTGATGATTGTGTACCGACGTTTCCTCCCGTACCACCGATAAGCGGAATATATAGTGCCATTTCAGGGAAGCGGGCAAATGTATCATCAAAGTTTCCAAGAATCATTGAGTTGCCTATACCTCCAATCATTCCTATAAGCAGCCATGGAAGACGTGCCTTTGTCTGGTCTGTTATGCTGTCATCGGTTTCAACGTCCTGGGAAAGACCGGATGCCAACTGGTAGTCACGTTCGGACTGTTCACGTATTTCGTCCATCACGTCATCGACAGTTATCTGACCTACAAGGCGTCCGATGCTGTCAATAACGGGGATTGACACAAGGTCGTACTTTTCAATCATCTGTGCCACTTCTTCTATCGGCGTATCAACCTTGACAGAAATAGGGTCTTTCTTCATTACATGCTTGACTTTGGATACGGACGGGCTTGTAATCATCCTTTTCAGAGGGAAGACACCACGCAGCCTTTCGTCATCGTCGACTACATAAACGTAGTATATCTCGTCCATTTCCTCTGCCTGGAGGCGCATTTCCTTAAGACATTCGGGCATACTCCAGTTCTCGTTAACGATGACCATTTCAGTACCCATGAGACCTCCGGCCGTGCCTTCTTCATACTTCAGCAAATCAACAATGTCGCCTGCCTGCTCAATGTCCTCGATATGGGCAAGGATTTCTTCCTGTTTGTCTTCGTCAAGCTCACGGATAAGGTCAACGGCATCGTCGGTATCCATGTTGTCCACAAATTTCTTTGCGATTGTTTCGGACGGGATTATTTCAAGAAATTCCTTTCTTGTATCTTCGTCCATTTCAACAAGTACGTCAGCCGCCTTTTCGTCGTCAAGAAGAATGTATATTGATTTTGCTTCTTCCGGCTCCAGTTCGTCGCACAACTCGGCTATATCTGCCGGGTGCATATCTGCCAGAAGTTTCTTTATCTCTTCGGTTTTGTTCTCAGTAATGAGTGTCTTGAATTCGTTGATTTCCAGTTCTTCCATATCTCCCACGTTTTAAAGAATGAAAGTTTTCAAAAATATTTCTCAGTCAATCATTTTCTCCACCATGTTCGTCAGCATTATAAAGTCGCTGACAGACAACTGTTCAGGTCTTTTGTCGAATATTTCGGCGGAAGTGTCGTAATCCTGTTTGCCCAATACAGCCTTTATGGAGTTGCGTATTGTCTTTCGTCTCTGGTTGAATGTAGCCTTTACTACTTTTTTGAACAGCTCTTCATCACAGCCCAGTTCGGTAACGCTGTTGCGCTTCATTCTGATTACTGCACTTTTCACCTTAGGGGGTGGATTGAATACATGTTCGTCAACGGTGAACAGATACTCTATATCATACCATGCCTGGAGCAGTACGCTGATTATTCCATAGGCCTTTTTGCCTGGCTTGGATGCTATTCTTTCGGCAACCTCCTTCTGTATCATTCCAGTGCAGCATGGTATATAGTCTTTATAATCAAGCATTTTAAAGAAAATCTGACTTGATATGTTATAAGGGTAATTGCCTGTCAGTACAAATTGTCTTCCACCGAAAACATTGTCAAGATGCATTTTCAGGAAATCGTCTTCAACAATGGAATTTTCCATCTGGGGAAACTCCTTTCTAAGATATTCAACCGATTCGTAGTCAATCTCAACAACTTTCACCTCGCGCTCCTTTTTCAGAAGAAACTGTGTAAGTACACCCATTCCCGGCCCGACTTCCAGAACCGGTATTCCCGGCTGTGCATCGACCGTATCGGCAATGGCCTGTGCTATCCCAAGATCCTTCAGGAAATGCTGTCCCAATACTTTTTTAGGTTTTACTAACATATCAAACTTTACTTTTCTTTATATTTTATCAAGCGTATTGAATTATCATGCTATCTTTGTAACGTGCAAATGTATTAAAAAATAAGATATTTATTGTTCAATAACAAAATCTTTCGTGTTGATTGCAGTGAAAAAGATATTAAAAATAGCCTTTCCCATTGTTTTGGGAGTGGTTTTGATGATTTGGTTGTATCATGATTTTGATTTTTCCTCGTTTGGGGGATACCTTATAAACAATGTTGACTGGTGGTGGATGACTGTCTCCCTGATTTTCGGGGCTCTTGGATATCTGTTGAGGGGAGTGCGCTGGCGACAATTGCTGGAACCTCTTGGTGTAAATGTTTCATATTCGATGTGTATCAACAGCGTGTTTTTCGGTTATATGGCAAATGTCGTTGTTCCGAGAATCGGTGAAGTTTCAAGATGCGGACTGCTGAAAAGGTATGAAGGTGTTTCATTTGCCAAATCACTCGGTACCATTGTTACCGAAAGGGTAATAGACACTGTCTGTATCGTTCTTCTTACTGTAATGACATTTTTTATGGACGACAAGTTCTTTTACAGTTTTATGGATGATACCGGAACGGATACTTCAGGAATAGTTGCTCTTTTTATATCTCCCAAACTATATATTATTGCTGCGGGTGTATTGTTGGGAGGAGGAATCTTTGTTTATTTCTTCAGAAACTTCGGATTTTTCAGAAAAATAAAGGATACGTTTTCCGGACTTGTAAACGGGATATTTTCGGTTTCAAGAGTAAGAAATCCGTTTCTGTTCATATTATATACAATAGGAATCTGGGTATGCTATTATTTGCATTTCTATATTACATTCTATTGTTTTGATTTCAGCTCCCAGCTGGGTTCTACTGCAGGGATGGTTTTGTTCGTTTTGGGCAGTATAGCCGTTATAATACCCACACCGAATGGTGCAGGACCTTGGCATTATGCCATGATTGTCGGGATGTCGCTTTATGGAATTTCCGAACATGATGCCGGAATATTTGCCCTGATTGTACACTCAATCCAAACTTTTTTAATAGCTTTGTTAGGAATATATGGATTATTAATGATTCAAATAAAAAATAAGGTAAAATTATGAGTGAAATACTTTCTTTGAAACCTGCTGCCGTATGGAAGAATTTCCATGCGTTGACACAGGTTCCACGTCCGTCAGGACACATGGAAAAGGTAACAGAGTTTCTTGTTAACTTCGGAAAAAGTCTTAATCTTGAAACAGTAGTTGATTCTGTCGGTAACGTAATTATCCGCAAGCCAGCCAAACCGGGAATGGAAAACCGTAAGGGACTTATTCTTCAGGCACACATGGATATGGTTCCGCAGAAGAACAATGATACAGTACATGATTTTGTGAATGACCCTATCCAGACTTATGTTGACGGTGAATGGGTAAGAGCAAAAGGTACAACACTTGGTGCCGACAACGGTATGGGTGTTGCAGCAATCATGGCAGTTCTTGAAGACGACAGCCTGCAGCACGGTTATCTTGAAGCATTGATTACTGTTGACGAAGAAACAGGAATGTATGGTGCTTTCGGCCTAAAGGCTGAAGATATCAAGGGGGAAGTATTGTTGAACCTTGACTCAGAAGATGAAGGTGAACTGTATATCGGTTGTGCCGGAGGTATTGATATAAATGTCACATTCCAGTATAAGGAAGTTGCTCCTGTTGAAGGCAGTGCAGCTGTTAAGGTCGTACTGAAAGGTTTGCGCGGAGGTCATTCAGGTCTTGAAATAGATAAGGGACGTGCCAATGCCAACAAGCTGATGGTAAGATTCCTTCGCGAAGCTGTTGCTCATCATGGTGCAAGACTGGCATCAATGCACGGAGGTAACATGCGTAATGCCATTCCTCGTGAAGCAGAAGCTGTTATAACTGTTCCTGCTTCAAGAAAAGAAGAAATCTTCAAACTTGCTGCAGAATTTGAAGCGCTGTTCGTTGAAGAATACAAAACAATTGAAGACAATATTTCATTCAAGGCAGAAGAAACTGCACTTCCTGCAGGTGAAATGCCTGAAGAAATGCAGGATGATGTTATAAACTCTCTATATGCATGTCCTAATGGTGTGTTCAGATATATTCCTACTATACCTGATACTGTTGAAACATCAACCAACCTTTCAATTGTGAAGGCTGAAGGCGGAATGGTATCTGTTCAGTTCCTTACAAGAAGTTCTTCCGATTCAATGAAGATGTTCCTTGCCAAGAGCATTGAAAGCTGCTTTACACTTGCCGGAGCAAAGGTTGAAATGAGTGGTTCATATTCAGGATGGCAGCCAAATGTTGATTCTGCTATTCTTAAATCAATGAAAGAGGCTTACAAGAACCAGTTTGGTGTAGAACCTGCAGTCAAGGTTGTTCATGCAGGACTTGAATGCGGTATTATCGGAGCTAACGTACCTGGACTTGATATGATTTCATTTGGTCCTACATTGCGTTCACCTCATTCACCAGACGAAAGAGTGCTTATCCCTACAGTTGAGAAGTTCTATAACTTCCTTGTAAAATCAATTGAGAACGCTCCTTTGAAATAATTGATATTTGATATAGAAACAATAAGGCTGGTTATCCAATCAGCCTTATTTTATATTTAACCAAATACAGTAATTGGATGATAACATTCATATCGTGTGCCAAGACAATGGCAGAAAGAAGTAAGATAATCCTGGAGAAAACAGCTATTCCTGTGTTTATGGAGCAGGCTGAAAGAAATGCCATGGCCATATCTCATTTCAGTAAGGACGAATTGAAAACATTGTTGAAGGTGAACGACAAGATTGCTGCCGAGAATTATCTTAGGTATCACAATTTTATGTCTGAGGACAATAAACTCCTTCCTGCCATGCTGGCTTATACCGGTATTGTCTTTAAACATATAAATCCGGAATCATTTACTCTGGAAGACTGGAAATATGCTTCCGGTCATCTTCTGATAACTTCATTTCTTTATGGTTTGCTTCGTCCTAATGATTTGATCAGGAATTACAGACTTGAAGGAGATGTACGGCTTGACATCAATGACGGAAAAACAATGTTTGATTATTGGAAACCGTTGATTACTGATTATTTTATCAGTGTGATAAAAGAGAACGGCGGATTGCTTTTTAATCTTGCAAGCTCTGAAATGAAGAATCTCTTTGACTGGAAAAGAGTAGAAGAAAGCGTAAGAGTTGTGACTCCCGAGTTTTATGTAGAGAAAAACGGAAAGCCTAAAACAGTAGTTGTATATTCAAAAATGTGCAGGGGAGAGATGACAGGATATATTATCCGTAACAGAATAGAAAATGCCGAAGAACTTGAAAATTTTGAATGGGAAGGTTTTCGCTACAATGTGGATTTGAGTTCAGGAAATAAGCCTGTATTTGTCCTGTAGAATAAACTGCCTGTTTGAATAGTTGTTTGTATGTCGGCTCTACAATATGCTTAAATGCTGTTTTGTATTTAGAAAGTTTTCCAATTTGGAAAACTTTCTGATTTTTATAATAAAAAATGTTCCGATTATTTGCACTTGTAATAATAATACGTATATTTGCATCGTTAAGGTTTGCCAAAGGTTGCATCTTTGGCGATTAAAAGGGAATCGGGTGCAAATCCCGGACAGTCCCGCTGCTGTGAGTTTCATTGATTTGCCGTAACAATCTGTTGCCACTGTCATAATGACGGGAAGGCGTTTACGGTAGAAACGAGTCAGAAGACCTGCCTTGACGTATTAAGTTCTACAGACTTCGCGGATAAAGTCTATGAATATCTGACCTTTTTGGTTCGTCATTTATTTATTCTGCCAGAAGTTCATGGAATTTTCCTTTGATAACAGTTTGTGGACTTATCTGATATTATGGCTTTTCCGTTTTTCTGATATGGAAAAAGCCTTGATATCATCAGGTATTGACATAGAGAGTACAAAATAGTTTTTAAGATTAAGATTGTGGAGTCGCGTGCGAGTGATCGTATGCGACTTGTTTTATATCGTCTGCTTGCATAACTTTTGTTAAAAGCCTTTGCTCATAATATAGTAAAGATATAAAAAATGTATCTTTGCATTAGAAAAACTCAATAAGGATTTTCAGTTTTCTGCAGGAGTTAGTTTACAGTAAAAACAAGAGTGTTTTTGGAATTTATATTACAACTATTTTATAATATTTTTAAGTATGAAGGTAAAATTACTGATTTTGGCAAGCTGTATGATGCTTTTCAGTTGCGGTGAAAAGGCTGGAAGGGGCAGTGCAGTTGCTGAATGTGCTGTTGAAACGATTGGAACAACAACAGTAGAATTAAACAGTTCGTATCCTGCCTCAATACGAGGAAAGCAGGATGTTGAAATCCGTCCGCAGGTTTCAGGGTTTATAACCAAGGTTTGTGTTGATGAAGGCGAGCAGGTTCGTAAAGGACAGGTACTGTTTGTTATTGACAAAGTCCAGTACGAGGCAACTTACAACTCTGCTGTAGCGGCAGTGAACACAGCAAAGGCTTCTGTAAGCACACAGGAGATTACGGTTAAGAACAAGCGTGAACTTAACAAGAAAAGTATCATAAGCGATTATGATCTAGCAATGGCCGAAAACACATTGGCAAGTGCCAAGGCTCAGCTTGCAAGTGCTGAAGCAATGCTTGCAAGTGCAAAGCAGAATCTTTCCTTTACCGACGTGAAAAGTCCGTCAGACGGTATTGTAAGTACAATCCCTTATCGTTTGGGAAGTCTTGTAAGTCCTTCTATTGCGACACCTCTTACAATAGTTTCCGATTTCTCTGAAATGTTTGTGTATGCGTCAATAACCGAGAAGGATTTGCTTAAACTTGTACGCAGCAACGGAAGCCAGCAGTCGGCTGTCGAGTCATATCCGGAAGTCTCTTTGCAGTTGTCCGACGGATCAATGTACGATGAAAAGGGAAAACTTGAAACAATAAGCGGTGTCATTGACCAGACAACCGGTTCTGTCAGAATAAGAGCAACTTTCCCTAATGATAAAAAATTGCTCAGAAGCGGTGGAATGGGTAATATGATAATACCTTATAATCTGGAAAACGTGATAGTATTGCCTCAGGGTGCTTTCTCTGAAATACAGGACAAGAAGTTTGTGTTTACTGTAAATGATGACAATACTGTGACAATGAAACCTGTAGAGGTATTCAAACTTGACAACGGAAAGGATTATGTTGTCCTTTCAGGCCTTAGCGCAGGTGAGAAAGTTGTCGTTGAAAATGCCAGCGTTCTTCATGACGGACAGACAATCAATCCAAGAACACGTGGAGAACTTCAGGAAGAGTTTGACAAGGCATTGGAACTGCAGTCAACATATGCCAAATAATATAACCCAGAAGACGAGGATTTTAAAAGGAAATAGTATATGAAACTAGATAGATTTATTAAACGTCCTGTACTTTCAACGGTTGTATCCATATTGATTGTCATACTTGGTGTGCTCGGACTCGTATCATTGCCAATCTCTCAATATCCGGATATTGCGCCTCCGACGGTACAGGTTTCAACAAGCTATACGGGAGCCAATGCCCAGACTGTGCTGAACAGTGTCATTGCCCCTCTTGAAGAGCAGTTGAACGGTGTTGAGAACATGATGTACATGACCTCAACAGCTACAAATACAGGTGAAGCTTCCATACAGGTATATTTCAAGCAGGGTACCGATCCCGACATGGCTGCTGTTAACGTGCAGAACCGTGTATCAAAGGCACAGGGACTTCTTCCAGCAGAAGTTACAAGAGTAGGTGTCATTACTTCAAAAAGACAGACAAGTATGTTGCTTGTCTTTTCACTTTACAGTCCTGACAACAGTTTTGATGCCGAGTTTATCGAAAATTATGCCAAGATAAATGTTGTTCCGCTTATACAGCGTGTTTCCGGAGTTGGTGATGCCCGTGTGCTTGGTGCCGATTATTCAATGCGAATATGGTTAAAGCCTGATGTGATGGCTCAGTACAATCTTATGCCGTCTGATATTTCGGCTGCATTGTCCGAACAGAACATTGAGGCTGCACCCGGTTCAGTCGGTGAAAACGGAGGGCAGATTTACCAGTATACATTAAAGTACAAAGGCCGTTTGCAGACCGAGGAAGAGTTCGGAAATATTGTTATCCGTGCCAATGCCAGCGGTGAAGTGCTGAGATTGAAAGATGTTGCCAAAATTGAGTTGGGAAGACTTACCTATGGTTTCGGAAACCGTGTAAACGGACATCCTTCTGTTACATGTATGGTATTCCAGACAGCCGGCTCAAATGCAACCCAGATTATCAAGGATGTAGAGAAACTTCTTGAGGAAAATGCCAAGAACTTCCCTCCTGGAATAGAATACAGTATAGCACAGAATGCCAACGACTTCCTTTTTGCATCAATACATGAGGTAATAAAGACTTTGCTTGAAGCCTTCCTTCTTGTGTTTATTGTTGTTTATGTATTCCTTCAGGATTTCCGTTCAACGCTTATCCCGGCCATAGCAATTCCGGTTGCGTTGATAGGTACATTCTTTGTTCTGTATCTGATAGGCTTCAGTATCAACCTGCTTACTCTTTGTGCCCTTGTCCTTGCCATAGCCATTGTGGTGGATGATGCCATAGTTGTGGTCGAAGGTGTGCATGCCAAGCTTGACCAGGGATATAAGTCTGCAAAAACAGCATCAATTGATGCCATGAGCGAGTTGGGTGGTGCAATCGTATCAATTACGCTTGTAATGATGTCAGTGTTTATTCCTGTAAGTTTCATGCCGGGAACATCTGGTGTATTCTACCGCCAGTTCGGTCTTACAATGGCAATTGCAATCGCCATATCAGCAGTAAACGCCTTGACATTGAGTCCTGCCCTTTGCGCATTGTTCCTTAAACCTCATGACAAGTCACATGCAAAGAAGATGTCATTCATTGACCGTTTCCATATAGCTTTCAATGCATATTATGACAGAACACTGAAACGCTACAAGAAAGGTGTCTTGAAAATAATAAACCGTCCTTGGCTTACACTTTCAATTGTTGCTGCCGGAATAGTTCTGCTTCTTGTATTCATGAACATAACCCCGACAGGTCTTGTGCCTAACGAGGATACCGGTACGATAATGGCTGTTGTCGATATGCCTCCCGGAAGTTCACGCGAGAGAACCGAGGCAACTATGATGAAGGTTGACAGCCTTATTGCCGCAAATCCTGCAATAGAATCAAGAACAATGGTTGTAGGTTACAGCTTCATGGCTGGTGACGGTCCGGGTTACGGTTCTTTCATTTGCAAATTGAAAGACTGGGAAGAAAGAAATATGAAGCAGAGTTCAAATGTGGTTTCAGGTATGCTTTACAAGAGCGCAAACGAAGTTGTGAAGGATGCCAGAGTTATGTTCTTTGCTCCTCCTATGATTCCTGGTTACAGTGCTTCAAACGGTTTTGAAGTTAACCTTCAGGACAAGACCGGCGGTTCGCTTGAAAGATTCCACGAAGTTGCTCAGAATTTCATTGAAAAATTGAAGGAAAGACCAGAAATTGCAAGTGCCCAGACATCATTCAACCCTACATTCCCTCAGTATCTGATTGATATTGATGCTGCAGCGTGCAAGAGAGCAGGCGTTTCGCCAAGCGTTATCCTGAGTACGCTTCAGGGATATTATGGAGGTCTTTATGCCTCAAACTTCAACCTTTACGGAAAGATGTACAGGGTAATGGTTCAGGCAGACCCGGCAAACCGTGAAAACATGGAATCGCTTAACTCGATAAAGATAAGAAACGGCAATACAATGGCTCCTATAACCCAGTTTATGACAATAAAGAAGGTTTACGGTCCAGACAATATTACACGTTTCAATATGTTTACTTCAATGAAGGTTAACGGTCTTCCTGCCGATGGATACACCAGCGGTCAGGCCATTGCCGCAATTGAGCAGGTTGCTTCGCAGACACTTCCTACCGGATTCGGTTATGAGTTCTCCGGAATGACACGCGAAGAGCAGACAACCAGCAGCGGAACTACCGCCATTATCTTTGTCCTCTGTTTCGTGTTTGTATATCTGTTGCTTAGTGCGCAGTACGAAAGCTATATCTTGCCTTTGGCAGTATTGCTTTCCGTTCCGTTCGGTCTTGCGGGAAGTTTCCTTCTTGCGCATATTATGGGACTTATTCCTATATTTACCGAGGCGTCAAACAATATATACATGCAGATTGCGCTTATCATGCTTATCGGTCTTTTGGCAAAGAATGCCATCCTTATCGTAGAGTTTGCGCTCGAACGCCGTAAGATGGGTATGAGCATAACATGGGCGGCTGTGCTTGGAGCATCTGCACGTTTGCGTCCTATCCTTATGACATCTTTTGCAATGATTGTCGGACTTCTTCCTATGATGTTTGCATTCGGTGTCGGTGCCAACGGTAACAGAACACTTGGAACTGCCGCAATAGGCGGTATGCTTTTGGGTATGATTGTACAGATATTTGTCGTTCCCGGCCTGTTTGTCATTTTCCAGTATTTGCAGGAGAAGTTCAAACCAATGGAATGGGAAGATGTTGACAACTCTGACGTACAGACTGAAATTGAGCAATATTCCAAATAAAGAACAGAAATATGAGAAATAACATTATAATGATGATATGTGCAACTGCTTTACTTGGCAGTTGCCATATATACAGAGCCTACGACCGTCCCGAAGAAATAAGGACTGACAGCCTTTACAGAGGAATGGAAGCCGATACAGTACCGGAGGATTCGCTTCTTTTCGGCAATCAGCCATGGCGTGAGGTTTTCACTGACTCGAAACTTGTCAGGCTTATCGAGCGTGGACTTGCAAAGAACTTTGACCTTGAGGTTGCACGCCTTAATGTGGAAGCCGCAAAGGCTTCACTTCTGGGAGCAAGACTTGCCTATGCACCTTCGTTTATGCTTACGCCTCAGGGCACATTAAGCAGCTTCGACAAGCAGCCTGTTACAAAGACCTATCAGTTGCCTGTCTCAGCAAGCTGGGAGATTGACCTTTTCGGCAAGACACTTAACAACAAGCGTGCAGCACAGGCAAGCCTGAAACAAACCGAAGCTTACAGACAAGGTGTGCAGATACAGGTCATCGGAGGAATAGCAAATACCTATTACACTCTTATGATGCTTGACAAACAGCTTGACATTACGCGCGGAACTGCTGAGATATGGAAACGCAACGTCGAGACCATGAAGGCAATGCTTGATGCCGGAATGACAAATGCTGCAGCAGTACATCAGGCCGAAGCAAACTATGCAAGCATAATTGCGGCAATACCAGATATTGAATATTCAATACACGAAACAGAAAATACGCTTGCATTGCTTGTAGGTCTGCCGGGCCAGAGCATTGAAAGGGGAGATATGGAAGAGCAGGTATTGCCTGAAACATTTGTAGTTGGCGTTCCTTTGAACATGCTTTCAAACCGTCCGGACGTAATGGCTGCCGAGCAGTCACTTGCCGTTGCCTATTACAATACCAACATTGCCCGTTCTTCATTCTATCCGTCAATAACATTGAGCGGAAGTGCCGGATGGACCAATTCGGCAGGCGGAGTGATTGTTGATCCGGCAAAGCTGATAATGTCTGCCGTCGGCTCGCTTACCCAGCCATTGTTTGCACGTGGAGCAAACATTGCACGCCTCCGTGCAGCAAAGGCTCAGCAGGAACAGGCATCACTTAATTTCCAGAAAACACTGATAAGTGCCGGAAACGAAGTGACAGGTGCGCTGCTTGCCTATGAAACAGCGCTTGCAAAAGCCGAGGCATACAGAAAGCAGGTGGAATCAATGGAGAAAGCCGTAGAATATACTAAAGAATTGTTTAACTTGGGAACATCGACATACCTTGAAGTCCTTACAGCCGAACAGACACTGCTCAGCGCACGTCTTAATCAGGTTGCCAATGATTTCGACTGTATGCAGTCTGTTGTCAGCCTTTATCAGGCTCTTGGCGGCGGACGAAACGATGAACAGCAAAAAGATTGAATATTATGATAAGTCCGTTAGCTTTTATAGATCCCAGCGCAAAGATTGGCAAGAACGTTACAATAATGCCGTTTGCATTTATCGACAGAAACGTTGAAATAGGCGATGACTGTATTATCATGCCGCACGTATCGGTTATGGCCGGTACTGTTTTGGGAAAGGGTAACAAGGTTCATCAGAATACTGTTCTGGGTGCCGACCCTCAGGATTTCAAATACGACGGTGCGGAAACCGGTCTGATTATCGGTGACAACAATCATATACGCGAAAATGTAGTGATAAGCCGTGCAACGAAACAGGGCGATGCATCTGTTATCGGAAACGGGAACTTCCTTATGGACAGGGTACACCTTTGTCATGATGTCCACATTGGCAATGACAATGTGCTTGGCATAGGCGTTTCGGTTGCCGGAAACAGCCGTATAGACAAATGTGTCATACTGAGCAGCAATGTGGTCATTAATCAGGGATGCCATATAGGCAGATTCAGTCTTGCACAGAGCGGATGCTGTGTCAGCAAGAATGTTCCGCCTTTTATTATTGTTACAGGCAATCCTGCCGTATATCATGGAGTGAATGCGGTGGTAATGCAAAACCATATGAATGTATCCGAGAGGGTTTTGCGTCACATTCTTAATGCCTACAGACTGTTATCGCAGACCGGTTCGAGCGTACAGGATGCATTGCAGAAGATTGAAGATCAGGTTCCGAAGAGTCAGGAGATAATTGATATCCTTGAATTCGTGCGAAATTCGGATAAAGAGATAATAAGGTAAAATTTTGATTGGAGAAAGGGGAGGCATTTGCTTCTCCTTTCTTTTTTTAATACATACGGTATGCTGCATCTGGTTTAAACATCCATTTGATGAAATATGCCAGTGCTGTAAATATAATTTATTTTATGCTGTTGCCAATGATTTGGAGAAATCATGCCGGATATGCTTGTTTCCCCAAAAATGTCCGTATCTTTTCGGGCAAAAGCCTGCAATGTCCTTGCTAAAAAGACAGGGCCTTTTATTGCGAAACATTTAAGGTTTTTGGCAAAGAGGCAGAACGTTTTTTCTGGAAGCCCGGTATTTTGGCGTAATGCGCTTCTCTTTTGTTAAGGAATTTGAATGGCATGTAGCTGTCAATGTTCAATATCATAAAAAAAATACAAATAGGCAGTCTATTTTAGTTCATATATTCTTTTATTACATTCAATTGGTGTATATTTGCATAAAGGGGTTTTCCCCGGTTTTTTGTAAAAGGAATACATTATGACAAAAGAATATTTTATGAGAGAGGCAATACGCCTTTCCGAAGAGAACGTAAAGAATGGTGGCGGTCCGTTCGGGGCAGTTATTGTCAAGGACGGTGAGATTATTGCGACTGGTGTGAACAATGTGACACGCCATTGCGACCCTACGTCACATGCCGAGGTTAATGCTATACGAAACGCAGCATCAAAGCTTGGAACATTCAATCTTGAAGGATGTGAAATATATACTTCGTGCGAGCCTTGTCCTATGTGTCTTGGAGCGATATATTGGGCTCATCTTGACCGAATGTATTACGGAAACACCAAGACTGACGCAAAGAATATCGGTTTTGACGATTCATTCATATATGAAGAGATTGACCTTTCGCCTGAAGAAAGAAGACTGAAGTCTGAAAGACTTTTGGGGGATGAAGCAATACGTGCATTCAAGGAATGGGATATCAAGGAAGACAAGATTGAATATTGATTTTTTTGCCGTGAAATCACTGGTATCCGTATTGTAATATCATAGGGGAGGATACAGTATCAGAAAGATAAGGAATACCATATTAACAATACTGATTATTGTTTTTGGGATTTATTTCGCTGCTTATATCTCGTTGAAGACCGAAAGGGTCCAGGGACGCATAGGTAGGGCAGTGGCAAGTGAATTGTCAACAATAATAGGTTCGGAAGTTGGCCTTGAAAAGGTTAACATAGGACTTTTTAACCGTATTCTTGTAAACGGACTGAGTGTAAAGGACAAGGAAGGAAAGGAAATTCTGAAAGTCAACAGACTTTCGGCTTCTTTTGATATACTTCCTCTTCTGCAAAAGAAAATAAGAATCAATACGGTACAGCTCTTTGGCTTTAACTTTGTTCTGGAAAAGGAAAACAAGGATGCGCAGCTTAACATACAGTATATATTGGATGCCTTTGCTTCAAAAGAGAAAAAGGAAAAGTCAGCGTTGGATTTGCGTGTAAACTATGTTCTTCTGAGAAACGGGTCTTTCAATTATGACGTGTTGTCGGAAGACACTTTAGGTAAAGGTCTGGACCTTTCACATATCAATATAGAGAATATCTCGGCAAACATTTCCCTGAAGAAATTCAATCCCGACTCCATAAACCTGAACATCAAGCGTCTTGCCTTTAAGGAGACTAATGGTTTTGAGATGAAGAAAATGAGTCTCCGTTTCAGGTCAAACCGGGAAAAACTTATTCTTGACAATCTGAAAATCAGTCTTGGCAAGAGTGAACTGGCAATTGATTCAGTGTGGCTGACTGACAGGAAAGGCAATATAATGAAGCTTGAACTTGTTGCCCCTGAATATGGTATAGCAATAAACCGCTCAAATGTAAATCTTGGAGACCTTTCATACTTTGTTTCACCACTTGAGGGGGTTGATAAGGATGTCAGACTTGATTTGAGTGCAACCGGAAACAGAGAGACTTTGTGGCTGAACAGACTGTCAATGGCAAGCGGAGGTGACTTCAATTTTAATATGACTTCGGTTATTGATACAGCAGGGGTCAATATTCCATCGTTTAATGTTTATATTGGAAACGGTATGGTTGCTGCTGTTCCTGCAATGCGCAGGATGATTGACAGTGGAACACTTGGAAACATCGGTTATGTAAGGATACAGAGTACTGTCGGAGGACCGTATTCAAAGATAAAGGCTTCTACAAAATTCTCTTCTCCGATAGGTGAACTTTACAATGACATGTATTTTTCACTTTCAGACAGAACATTCAGTCTTATAGGCACTAAGGTAAAGAGCAAACAGTTCCGCCTGGATAAGCTTCTTCCAAAAAGCGGACTGGGAGAGGCTGCGTTCAATCTTGCAGTCAAGACAAGGCATTTGAACCGTGATTTCAGAATGTCTCAAATGTATGTAAAGGGAAAGGTTTCACGTCTTGACTATCAGGGATACACATACGATAATATATTGATTGACGGAGGTATTGACCGTGGCATTTACAAAGGCCGTGTCGAATTGGACGATGAGAACGGATATCTGATGGTTAACGGTACTTTCAATAACCGCAGGTATGAGCCTGAAATAAATATAAAGGCAGAAGTCAAGAATGCAAGACTGTTTGAAACTGGGCTTGTGAAGAACCCGAAATATGAGAATTCTGTGCTCTCGTTTAGTCTGGATGCCAATTCTTCAGGTAATGATATTGATAATTTTAAAGGATACATTGAATTTGACAGCCTTAACTTTATAGGCTCCGAGGGTACATATTCCAACAGTAAAATAAGGGGTGGAGTAGAAAACATCGGAAAAAACGAGAGGAGAATGTATCTGGATTCCGATTTCCTAAAGGCAGAACTTAGGGGGGATTACAATTACAAGTATTTTGTAAATAGCGTTGTTTCCCTTGTAAACAAGTACATGCCTGTTGTTGAGGTTAAGAAAAACAGAAAGAACAGGCGGATAAAGAAAAACAGCAACAATTTTTCGTTTGAAATAGAACTGGATAATACCGATTTCTTCAGAAAGGTACTGATGCTGCCTGTTGAACTTAACAAGAAGGCAAACGTAAACGGCTATTTTAATGAAGAGCTTAACCGTTTTGCATTAAATGCATTTGTTCCTGAACTGAAGTACGAAAACAAGTATATTGAATCTTCATCCCTTGTATGCAAGACTCTGAATGAAGACAGTGTCAGTGTTGTGTGCAGGACAAATATAATGATGAAGAACTACAGTATGCTTGGTGTCTCTCTATATTCGACTATTTATGACAATAATATAAGTACGGAGTTGTTCTGGGGAAATGACCAGAAGGAGACTTACGGAGGAAATATTAACCTGCATACTCTTCTGGAGAAAAAGGACAAGAGAATAAAAACATCACTGTCTTTGGATAAAAGCGAGTTCATCCTGAAGGACAGCCTTTGGAATATACACCCGGCAGAAATAGTTGTTGACTCCGGTAAGGTTGACATTTCTAATTTGAGGATAGACCATATGCATCAGTTTATTGATGTAAATGGAATTGTCAGCAAGGATGTCAATGATTCGCTGTTTGTCAAGCTTAATGATATTGATTTAAGGTATATATTTGAACTTGCCGATATCAGGAAGGTTGTCGACCTTTCCGGTCAGGTAAGCGGCAATGCTTACGGTAACGGAGTTCTTCAGGAACCACGAATAAATGCCGACCTTTATGTGGATAATTTCTCTCTTAACAGCAGCCGTCTTGGAGATATGAAACTGAAAGGCGTATGGGACAGCAGCGACAAGGGAATACATCTTGACGGAGACATGCGTGACGGTGATATTTCGCATACAAAGGTTGATGGTGTAATATATCCGATAAAGCCGGGAAGCATAGACTTGCGTGTTGTGACATCGCATGTAGATTTGGGATTCCTGCGTCAGTATATGGCTTCTATATCTTCGGATATTAACGGTAGGGCAAGCGGTGATATCAGAATCCACGGACCGTTCAGCGGGATAAATCTGACGGGTAATGCCGTAGCCGAGGATTTCAAGTTCAAGGTTGATATACTTAATACATATTTATGTACTTCGGATTCTGTGCATTTTGAGTACAACAGGATATTTATGGATGATATTCTTGTTACAGACGGTCTTGGCAACAGGGCAAGGGCAACCGTATCATTACCTCATAATCATCTGAAGGATTTGAGATTCAATGTCAGGGCAAATCTTGAAAATATGCTGGTTCTTAATACTAAAGATACTCCTGATCTGCCTTTCTATGGAAAGGTCTTTGCTTCGGGATTCCTTAATCTGAATGGAGGACCGGGCAATCTTACCGTAAATGCTGATGTCCAGACCGAACTGAATTCGAATTTTGTATTTGAACTGAGTTCCACTTCGACTGCAACAAACAGCCAGTTCGTTACATTTGTGGACAAGACTAAATATTGGAGAACAGATACTTTGTATGTACCCGAGAGCCGCAAGAAGAAAGTTGAAGATCCTAATTTGAAAATGGATTCGGATATAAGGCTGAATCTTAATATAGATGTCAATCCTAATGCGTATCTAAAACTGATTATGGACCCCGCATCTGGCGATTATATTGGTGGAAACGGTAACGGTAATATAAAGGTTGACTTTTACAACAAGGGCGATGTCAAGATATATGGCAATTATACCATAAATCAGGGAGTATATAAATTCAGTTTGCAGGAAATTATCCGTAAGGATTTTATTATCAAATCCGGCAGTAGCATTGTATTTAACGGAAATCCTCTTGATGCGGATCTTGACATAAATGCGATATATACGGTAAATTCCGTGCCTTTGCAGGATTTGGGAGCCGATGTCGCAAGTCAGGCAGGGCAGACTAACGTTAAGGTAAATTGTACCATGAACCTTTCGGGTGATTTGACAAAACCGGAAATAAAACTTGGTCTTGAATTGCCAAACGAAGGGGAAGAGGTTGAAAGAACTGTGCTGAATGCTATAAGTACTGATGAGCAGATGAATATGCAGATATTGTATTTGCTGGGTATCGGAAAATTCTATATGCAGGACTACACCGGAGAAACACAAAACTCAAATGCCTTGAGTTCGGTATTGTCATCAACCATATCAGGACAGTTGAACAATATCTTCTCAAACCTTATAAACAGCAACAATCTGAATATCGGTACCAACCTGAGTACAGGCGTGAACGGATGGACAGATATGGAGTTCGAGGGAATGTTGTCTGGTCAGTTGCTCAATAACCGTCTGCTTATAAACGGAAACTTCGGGTATAGGGACAACGCACTGTCGCAGTCTAATTTCATAGGTGACTTTGAAGTTGAGTATTTACTTACTAAAAACGGTAATTTCCGCGTAAAGGCTTATACAAAGACAAACGACAGATATTATACAAAGACAACACTTACAACCCAGGGTCTCGGATTTGTATTCAAAAGGGATTTCAACAACTGGCGTGACTTTTTTGGAATAGAAAATCCGGATAAGGCAAGTAAGCGTAAAAACAGAAAAGACTCTAAGGAAAACAATATTGCAGAATAATATAAAATATTTGATGCCGGTATTCCGTTTTATTATGTAAAATTAATAGATGTGGCGGTCAAAAATAAAATAAAAATATTGTCTAATTGAATACTAATAAGTAATTTTGCAAATATTTTTAGATAAGATGAAAAAGAGTGCACAGATAATAGTATTGTTGGGTGCCGCTGTTTTGGCAGGTTCTTGTAATTCTTACAACAAAGTGGTAAAGAGTTATAACAATGAGCTTAAATATGAAACAGCGAAAAGAAGTTATGTTGAAGGAAACTATTCAAGGGCAGCTTCATTGCTTGAGGATGTTCTTATGTTCATGAAACTGACTCCTAATGCCGAAGAATCATTGTACTTGTTGGGAATGACATATTTCAACCAGGGGGATTATGTAACTTCATCCCACTATTTCAAAACCTATTATACGACATTCCCAAGAGGACAGTTTACAGAGAATGCCAGATATATGGCTTCAAAATCATTGTATTTGGATAGTCCTGAAGCAAGATTGGACCAATCCGGTACATATATGGCAATTCAGGAGCTGCAAATGTTCATGGAATACTTCCCTGAAAGCAAATACAAGGATGAAGCTCAGAAAATGCAGTTCGAATTGCAGGACAAACTGGTTTACAAGGATTTCCTTGCAGCAAAGCTTTATTATGATTTGGGAGACTATATGGGTAACAATTATGAGGCATGTATTGTGACAGCACAGAATGCATTGAAGGATTACCCTTATACTAATATGCGAGAGGAATTGTCAATTCTTATCTTGAGGTCAAGGTATCAGATGGCTTTGCACAGTATTGATGAAAAGAGAATCGAGAGATACAGGGAGACTATTGACGAGTATTATGCGTTCAAGAACGAGTTCCCTGAGACAAAGTATGAGAAAGAAATCTCAAGCATATTCAGAAATTCGGAAAAGTATATAAAGGATTAATAATTTATATTTAATTATGGATTACAAAAAAACTAATGCTCCAACTACAACAGTAACAAGAGATTTGATGGAATTGTGCGAGGACACAGGCAATATCTACGAAACAGTGACAATTATTGCCAAGCGTTCTAATCAGATTGCGCACGAAATCAAGGAAGAACTTTCAAAGAAACTTCAGGAATTTGCTTCAGGCAACGACAATCTTGAGGAAGTTTTTGAAAACAGGGAACAGATTGAAATCTCACGTTTCTATGAAAAGTTGCCTAAACCTACTTTGATTGCAACAAAGGAGTACGAAGAACATAAGATTTACTTTAGAAACCCTGCGAAAATAGATAAAATCTAACAAGATGGTTATTCAGAGAATTCAGACATTATATCTCTTTCTGGCGTTTATTGCTCTTGTTGTGGCAATGTTCATGCCGGTGGGAGTTTTTATAGGATACGGAAATACTGATTTCTATGAATTCTATCCTTTGTATGTTGTCCTTAACGGTGTGAAGGATTATGCCGTTGCCGGTCTGTTCACCATTTTAGGACTTTCGGCAATAATAGCGTTGGGAACAATATTCTGTTACAAGGATTTGCTTCTTCAGATAAGACTTTCCATCTTCAATATCGTAATGATGATTGGCTATTACGGTGCTTTCGGTGCGATGTGGTGGATTGTTGGCGGTGACCTTGATGCTTCATTCAAGATGAACTGGGCTTTGGGTCTTCCGATAGTATCACTGATACTTACTGTATTGGCTATCCGTGGAATGGGACATGACAGAAAGCTTTTGAGAGATGCAAACTCTATGAGACTTAGGGATTGATACCATAAAAGTCAGAAGATATAACGGAGAAGGGAGTTTTACGCTTCCGTCTCCGTTTTTTATTGCATTATCCGCATAGACAATATTTGTAATCTGATACTTGGCAAGTTGGATTTTTAATGCTAAATTTGCTATAATAAACCGGAACAGATTATGAAAAGACTATTTTACATTGCAGCATTGTCGGCAGCATTGGGGCTGGTATCCTGCAATAACATTAATAACAATAAACAAAACAGTACAGAAATGGAAAAAGAAACAGTTGTCTTGATGAAGACAGACAAGGGAGACATTAAGATAAAGTTATATAACGAAACTCCAAAGCACAGAGACAATTTCCTTAAACTTGTAAAGGACGGAACATACGAAGGCCTTCTTTTCCACAGAGTCATCAAGGATTTTATGGTACAGGGCGGTGATCCTGAATCAAAGAATGCTCCTAAGGGAAAGATGTTGGGCGCAGGTGATGTAGGTTATACTATTCCTGCCGAATTTGTATATCCGAAGTATTATCACAAGAAAGGTGCATTGGCCGCTGCAAGACAGGGAGACCAGGTCAACCCACAGAAAGAATCATCAGGATGCCAGTTCTATATTGTAACAGGTAAGAAGTACAGTGACCAGGAACTTCTGAGCATGGAAAATCAGATGAACGAAGCTAAAGTGACAAACATCTTTAATGATATCGCGCGCAAGAATATTGCTAAAATAAGAGAATTGCAGCAGAAGAAAGATCAGAACGCTCTTTATGACCTGCAGGAACAGATTTATGCCCAGGCAGTAAAGGAAGCTGAAAAGATGCCAGACTTCAAATTTACTGCAGAGCAGATTGCCGATTACAGAAACATTGGTGGTACACCTTTCCTTGACAACCAGTATACTGTATTTGGAGAGGTTGTTGAAGGTCTTGATGTAGTAGATTCCATACAGGTTGTAAAGACAGACAGAGGAGACAGACCTGTTGATGATATCAGAATTTTGGAGGTAGAAGTTTGTGATTAATATTAATAAGACAGTATTGGCTAACGGTTTGCGTATTGTACACTCAAGGGTTGACAATACGCAAATGGTTGCCTTGAATATTCTATATAATGTTGGGGCAAAGGATGAGGATGAGAATCACACGGGATTTGCCCACCTTTTCGAGCATCTCATGTTCAGTGGCTCAAAGAACATAGAGAACTATGACGTTGTTATCCAGAATGCTGGAGGCGAAAACAACGCATGGACAAACAATGACTTTACAAACTATTATGTATGTGTCCCAAAGCAGAACGTAGAAGTTGCTTTCTGGCTTGAGTCGGACAGGATGTTCCAGCTGAATATAAATGAGAACAGTCTTGCCATACAGAAGAATGTTGTTTGCGAAGAGTTCAAACAGAGAACGCTGAACTGTCCTTATGGCGATGTGGGACATATGATGCGTGACCTTGTTTATAAGATTCATCCATACAGATGGCCGACGATAGGCAAGAACATCGAGCATATTGAAAAGGCTACGCTTGATATCGTTTATGACTTTTACCGCCGCTATTATGCGCCTAACAATGCGATACTTGCCATAACGGGCAATATTGATTTTGAAGAATCATGCAGGCTTGCCGAAAAATGGTTTGGTGACATTCCGGCACAGAACGTCACTGCAAGAAATCTTCCACAGGAGCCTGTCCAGAATGAAAAAAGGACTTTGAAGGTTGAAAGGGAGGTTCCGCTCGACGCTTTGTATATGTCATTCCGTATGAGCGACAGGATGTCAAAAGACTATTATGTGTTTGACATAATATCCGACCTGCTTTCAAACGGAAAGTCAAGCCGTATGATAACAAACCTTGTACGCAAGGAAGAAATCTTTTCGGATATTGACGCATATATTACCGGAAGCATTGACAGCGGAATGTTCCAAATTGTAGGAAGACCGAACGAAGGCGTGTCAATGGAGCGTGCGGAAGAGGCGATATGGAGAGAGCTTGACAATCTGAAGAAAGACGATATTGACGAATACGAACTGAATAAGGTTAAGAACAAATACGAATCAAACTTCATATTCGGAAACCTTAATTATCTGAACCTTGCCTCAAACCTTGCGTTCTATGAGCTTCTTGGCGACGCGGAACTGATAAACAAGGAAATAGATGTCTATGCATCTACAACAAAGGAAGATATACACAGAGTGCTGAACGAGGCATTCTGTCCTGAAAATTGCTCCGTAATATATTACCACAGCAAGAAATAATGGATATTTCCCTTAAATATTGCCCATCGGAAGCAGCAGAGGAAATATCTGTTGACCTGCCGTTTTCAAAAAGCATTGTAAACAGACTTGCGGTTATCGGCAGTCTTGCCAGTTTTGACACCGAAGTCGACAGATACAGTTCTTGTGAGGATACCGACATTATATTAAGAGCCTTGCATACTTCGGGAAATGAATGTTATGCCGGTGCATCCGGTACTGCGCTAAGATTTCTGTTATCCTACTTTGCATTAAAGGGGACAGAAATGAAGATTACCGGAACCGAAAGGCTTTGTCAGCGTCCTGTAGGTGAACTGACTGAAAAGCTTTCGCAGCTTGGGGCAAAGATTTGCTTTGAGGGAAAAGAGGGCTTTCCGCCTGTAACTCTGCTCGGAGGAAAACTTGAAGGCGGGATTGTCTGCTTTGACAACCCTGGAGTGTCTTCGCAATACATATCTTCACTGATGCTTGTCGCACCTTATCTGAAAAACGGTCTTACAATCGGACTTCCCGAGGGACAGGTTTCTGCTCCGTATATCAGAATGACTGCACAGGTTATGCAAGCATTCGGGGCGAAAGTCGTGTATGACGGAAGAAACGTCCGTGTAGAAGAAGGGGAGTACCGCTATAATCCTGATTTTACAGTACCGCACGACTGGAGCGCGGCATCCTATTGGTATGAAATGGCTTCACTGCTTCCTTTGAAAGTGCGTCTTCTTGGTATGGCAGACGGTTATAATGAATGTGGTGGCATGCAGGGCGACTCCAGAATAGTTGATTTGTATAAAATACTGGGAGTAAATACATTTGTTGACGGGAAAGACATCGTTATATGCAAGGGGAGTGAAGGTCTGGCAGATATGACCGAAACTCTTTTGCTCGACCTTGCCGACTGTCCGGACATTGTCCCGTCGTTTGCAGTCTCATGCCTGCTGAACAACCGGAAATTCGAATTCCATGGAGTGGGGCATCTCCGCCTTAAAGAGAGCGACAGAATAGAGGCTCTGATACGCGAGAGTGCCAGAATGGGCTATATTACCGGATGGGATGAAAACAAATCATCATTTTACTGGGACGGAAGAGTGTCTGTTCCTGACAAAAGCATTATCTTTGAAACGTATAACGACCATCGTATTTCCATGTCGTTTGCACCTGCTGTTTTCAGGTTCATGAAAGTAGGAGTAAGGGATGCCGGAAATGTTGTAAAATCATATAAGACCTTTTGGGAAGATATGAAGCTTACAGGCGTTTCCATTGATGCGGTATGACAGATTACGGTGGGTGGATTTATATATAATTGTACAAACAGAGTTAGAATAACATTGAAATGAAACAATATCTTGATTTGCTGAAACGTGTCCACGAAGAGGGCGCATTCAAATCCGACCGCACCGGAACGGGAACAATAAGTGTATTCGGGCATCAGATGAGATTTGACCTTTCACAGGGTTTTCCTTTGCTTACAACAAAGAAACTTCACTTGAAATCAATAATTTACGAGTTGCTTTGGTTCCTGAAAGGTGACACAAACGTGAAATACCTCCAGGACAACGGTGTAAGAATCTGGAACGAGTGGGCGGACGAAGACGGAAGCCTTGGACATATCTACGGATACCAGTGGCGTTCATGGCCGGACTATAACGGAGGACATATTGACCAGATAAATGAAGTGATTGAAACCATAAAGAACAATCCCGACTCACGACGCATAATTGTCAGTGCATGGAATGTTGCCGACCTTAACAATATGAATCTTCCGCCTTGCCATATTCTGTTTCAGTTCTACGTATCAAACGGAAAACTGAGCATGCAGCTTTATCAGCGCAGTGCCGATATTTTCCTTGGTGTGCCGTTCAACATTGCGTCATATGCCTTGCTGCTTATGATGGTTGCGCAGGTTACAGGACTTGAGGCAGGCGATTTTGTGCATACATTGGGCGACGCTCACATATATACAAACCATATAGAGCAGACAAAACTGCAGCTTCAGAGAGAGCCGCGTCCGTTGCCCCAGATGAAGATTAACCCTGATGTAAAGGACATATTCTCATTCAAATACGAAGATTTCGAACTTGTCGGATATGATCCTCATCCGCATATAAAGGGAGTCGTTTCAGTTTAAAAGCATATACCAGTATGATTTCAATAATAGTAGCATATACAAAAAACTACGCCATAGGGCGTAACAATCAGCTTTTGTTCCATATTTCGGCTGATTTGAAGAGATTCAAGGCACTGACTACGGGAAATACCGTAGTCATGGGCCGCAAGACTTTTGAATCATTGCCGAAAGGGGCATTGCCAAATCGCCAGAATATTGTGATTTCTCATGCCGACAATCATTTTGAAAATACGGATTCAGCGCATTCACTTGAAGAGGCAATAATGCTTTCCAAGAATGACAACATATTCATTATAGGAGGCGGAAGCATTTACAAGGAAGCGTTTGACATGGCTGACAGCTTGCGAATTACTGAAATAAACGCAGTTGTTGAAGATGCTGATACTTTTTTTCCTGAAGTAAGCGCTGACGAATGGGAAATTGTTGAAGCGAGCGATTGGACAACCGATGAGAAGTCGAACGTAGAATACCGTTTTGTTGATTACAGAAGGAAATAATAATTCTGTTGCAGTGACAGAAACATATAAGGGGGAGCCGGGGCCAGTTCTTGAAAAGAGAGCGGTTTCCGGCTCCTTTATTATATTCCATATTTGCAATTAAACATAATATTGATTATAGTTCATTAAATGATATTCCTTGAGATATACGTTTTTTGTGTCCGATAATACGCAAATCCTGAAAATTCAGAGTTGGTAAAGATGAAAAAAGACCGCGGATATTTGACCGAAAACATTAAAGGTATTCATAAAAAACTTCCTGCCTTTTACCTGAAAACCTTGAACGTTTTTGGCAAAAAGGCAGGAAGTTTTTTACTTCTAAATCTGAAGCATTTATTTTTTTAGATATTCAGATTTTTAATCTGGTCGTAAGTTGATTCGGAAACAGGAACAAGAGGAAGTCTCAAAATATTTTTCACTATTCCTTCAATGTTCAGTGCAGCCTTCACTCCGGCAGGATTTCCTTCCTTGAAAAGAAGTTCGTAGAGTTTGAACAGTCTGCGGTGAATTTGTAGAGCCTTGTCATATTCCCTGTTCTTTGCATAATGGACAAGTTGTGCGAAAAGAGCCGGCTGGCAGTTGGCAACTACCGAAACAACACCGTCAGCTCCAAGTGTCATAACCGGGAAAGTCAAGGCATCATCACCCGACAATACGGTGAATCCCTCTTTCTTGTATTCTATAATCTCGTCAACCTGGTGTATGTTTCCGGATGCTTCCTTTATACCTATAATATTGCTGCATTCGCGCGATACTTCAAGTGCAGTCTGTGCAGTCATGTTCACACCGGTTCTTGAAGGCACGTTATACATAATGATGCCCTTGTCGGTAAACTGGCTCAGATGTTTATAGTGTGCAGCGATTCCAGCCTGTGTAGGTTTGTTATAATATGGAACTACTGTAAGGAAAGCATCCACATCAAGATTGCTTTTCTTTTCAAGTACGTGTGCAAGTTCCAATGTGTTGTTACTGCTGCAACCAAGAAGAATCGGTACCCTGCGGTCAATTCTTTCAATGGCAAATCTTGTTATTTCGTCTTTTTCTGCTTTAGATAAAGTCGGGGTTTCAGCTGTTGTACCGAGGACACACAGGAAATCAACCTTGTTTTCAATCTGGAAATCAATAAGTTTTCCGAAACTGTCATAGTCAATGTTTCCGTCGTTGTCAAAAGGTGTTACAAGTGCAGTACCCAGACCTGTTATACTGTTTTCCATACAAATTTATATATTTATCATTTTATTGAATTCTTCTTCGTTTACAATTGGTATATTCAGTTCTTCAGCCTTCTTCTGTTTGCTTGGCCCCATACCTTCTCCCGCAAGGATAAAGGATGTTTTTGAAGAAATGCTGCTTACGTTCTTGCCACCGTTGTCTTCTATTATTTTCTTGTATTCTTCCCTGCTGTGCAATTCGAATGTGCCGCTTATCACAATTGACTTGCCTTTCAGAATATCTGTTTTGCCTTCTGATGATGTTTCTATAGCCATCTTCAGTCCGTGGTTTCTAAGGCGGTTCACAATATCAAGATTGTCAGGATTCCTGAAGAACTTGATTATGCTGCCGGCAATTCTTTCGCCGACATCGTTTATTGCGGTCAGCTGTTCGAACGAAGCCGACATAATTGAATCAATGTCCGGCAAAACTTCGGTAATTCGCTTTGCGGTAGTCTCGCCCACGAATTTTATTCCCAGCGCGAACAGAACCTTTTCAAATCCCACTTCCTTTGACTTGTTGATGCTGGCAATTATTTTTGCTGCAGATTTTTCGGCAATTCTTTCAACGCCTATAATCTTTTCTTCGGTCAGTTCGTAAAGGTCGGCAACATTGTGTATAAGTCCGTGGTCAAAGAAATCTTCAACGGTTTCAGGACCCAGACCGTCAATGTTCATTGCCTTTCTCATTATGAAGTGTTCTATCTTTCCTTTTATCTGAGGCGCGCATCCTGTCTCATTAGGACAATAATGTGCAGCTTCGCCTTCAATCCTAACAAGCGGAGTTCCGCATTCCGGACATACCTTGATGAATTCAACCTTTTGTCCGTCAGGATTGCGTTTGCTCATCTCCACGCTTGTAATTTTCGGGATAATCTCACCACCCTTTTCGACATAAACCATGTCGCCTATGTGAAGATCAAGCTTCTCAATTATTTCGGAATTATGAAGTGACGCGCGTTTTACTATGGTACCCGATAGCAATACAGGGTCAAGATTAGCAACCGGTGTGATGACTCCGGTGCGTCCTACCTGATATGTTACCTCGTTAAGTCTGGTCAAAGCCTGTTCTGCCTGGAACTTGTAGGCAATTGCCCATTTTGGTGTCTTGGCAGTAAAACCGAGCTCTTCCTGCTGCGCCAAGGAATTTACTTTCAGAACGATGCCGTCTGTAGCGACAGGCAGTTTCTTGCGTTCTGTATCCCAATAGTCTATATAGTCGAAAACTTCCTGCAGTGTGCGGCACAGTTTTATTGTATCCGTGATTTTGAATCCCCATTGTCTTGCTGCTTCAAGATTGTCATAATGGGTATCGGCAGGAAGATTGTCGCCCAACATATAATACAGGTAAGAATCCAGGTTTCGTTTTGCCACGATAGCCGAACTCTGCTGCTTTATTGTTCCTGCAGCTGCGTTACGGGGATTGGCAAGTAACGGCTCTTCATTCTCTTCACGTTCCTTGTTCAGTTTGTCGAAACTTTCCCAAGGCATCAGGATTTCGCCACGCATTTCAAGTCGGTCAGGATAATTTCCGCGCAGTTTCAACGGTATAGACTTTATTGTTCTCACGTTTGCCGTAACGTCATCGCCGAAAGTTCCGTCGCCTCGTGTTATGGCACGACGAAGATTTCCGTCTTCGTAGATAAGTGAAATTGATACACCGTCGTATTTTATTTCGCAGCATATTTCAAAATCTTCGTTCAATGCCTTTTTTGTTCTGATGTAGAACTCTTCCACTTCGTCCTTTGAATAGGTGTTTGCCAGTGAAAGCATCGGGTATTCATGTCTGACGTGTTCAAACTCGTTGTTGCTTAGGTCGCTTCCTACCCTGACACTGGGCGAATTTTCGTCATTGTACTGTGGATTTTCCTTTTCGAGTCTGATAAGCTCAGCCATCATGTCATCAAACTCTTTGTCACTTATTTCGGGGGTATTCAGTACATAATAATTGTAATTATGCCTGTTTAGCTGTTCCCTTAGATATATAATTCTCTCAAAAGTGTCCATTGTGTTTTATTTGGAATACAAAATTACTAATAAAAAGTGATATACAGAAAAATGTTGCAAAAACTTATTACATGATTGGTTGGATATGTGCTTTTAATATATGTTTGCCTTGTGCGCTTACCTTTTGAACGAAAGAAAAAGCATTTTTTGCTTTGCATTTTGGATATTATTCGTAATTTTGCGAACAACCAACAAGAAATACAATATCATATATGAACAGAAACTATTCGGAAAAGGAAGAAAAGATAGCGCGCTTTGCCAAAGCGATGGGACATCCAGCACGAATGGAATTTCGCCGTGTTCGGGATGAAATAAAGAACGCTTTCGCACGTTTCTATATCACGGAAATAAGGAAGCTGGAATTGCCCAAATGCTTTTGCGGAGGCAAATGCTGAGAATACTGTTCTGAAAGGAAATGCTTTGTTTTTCTGACATTGCGTTTCCTTTATTGTTATCGCATTCGGCGAAAATGATTACCTTTGCAAAAATCTTACTTTAAACAATAATGAGAATAGATATCATAACCATATTCCCTGAGATGATAGAGGGATTCTTCAATACTTCGATATTGAAGCGTGCGCAGAATAAAGGTCTGGCAGAAATACATCTTCATAATCTACGCGACTGGACACTTGACAAGCATCGCCGTGTTGACGACTATCCTTTTGGTGGAAGTGCGGGAATGGTTATGCAGATAGAACCTATTGACAGATGTATTTCGGCATTGAAAGAGGAAAGGGAGTATGACGATGTTATATTCCTTACACCGGACGGTGAGACTTTAACCCAACCGCTTGTAAACACACTTTCATTGAAGAACAATCTTATAATGCTTTGCGGCCATTTCAAAGGAATTGACTACAGAATTAGGGAGCATCTCATTACAAAGGAAATCAGTATTGGCGATTATGTTCTGACCGGAGGAGAGCTTGCGGCTGCGGTTCTTGCCGATTCAGTTGTAAGGATTATTCCTGGTGTTATATCCGATGAACAGTCTGCTTTGTCGGACTCTTTCCAGGATAATCTGCTGGCACCGCCGGTATATACACGTCCTGCCGAATATAAGGGATGGAAGGTTCCGGATATTCTCCTTTCAGGACATGAAGCTAAGATACGCGACTGGGAATTGCAACAAGCCTTTGAACGTACAAAACAGTTGCGCCCGGACTTGCTTGAGAAATAGGGACATTCAGTAAATAGTATAAAATTAGCCAACTAATTCATACAGAAAATATTGCGAATTAGTTGGCTTTTTTGTATCTTTAGGTATTCCTCCGAAAACAAGGTTTGGCAGCCCAAACGGGGGAAATACCCAAACAAAGATATGGCTAAGATACAAAATATTTCGGAAATTCACCCTACTTTGGGCTTTACAGAATTTGATGTTCTGGAAAAATATCGCAAGAGTTTTAATGAGAGTGAACTGGGCAGGCTTCACTCAGTTTTCCCGTTTGGCCGTATGGCAAAAGCCGTAGGCTTGTCGGGACAGCGTCTTGGACGCAGGAACATTTTTAGCTCTCTGGAAAAGATTGCCCTTATGGTCCTGAAAGCCTACACCGGATTCTCCGACAGACAGTTAGTGGAACATATCAACGGCAACCTCCACTACCGGAGTTTTGCGGAATCATGATAGATCCGTCCTTGCCCATAACCAACTACAAGATAGTCAGCGCCATCCGCAATGAAATAGCATCCCTGCTTGACATTGACTCCCTTCAGGGGATACTGGCCTCCCACTGGAAACCTTATCTTGAGAACCTTCACGTGTGCATGACTGATGCCACGTGTTATGAAAGTCACATGCGTTTTCCGACAGACATGAAACTCCTCTGGGAAAGTCTCGAATGGCTCTACAGACATATCTGCAAGCATTGCGGGGAGCTTGGCATAAGGCGTCCACGTAACAAATACAAGAATGTGGCGGAATCCTATCTGTCCTACTGCAAGAAAAGAAGGAGGAAGGCTTCACGGACAAGGATGCTCAAGCGCCGTATGATCGGACTCCTTGAAAAACTCCTCATACAGATGGATGGAATTCACAGTGAGCATGGGACCTTACTCCGGTATACACAGGATTACCGGAAGCGTCTTTCCATCATCAGAAAGGTTCTTGTACAGGAGAAGGAGCTGTTTGAAGGAAGGAGAAACAGCATTACTCGCTCTCAAGGATAAAAGCACGGAAAAGGAAGACGGAAATCCTGTGGATTTTCTTCGGAATACATACGGCAAATGCAGTACTGATGATTGACAAGATCAGGAACAGGATGGTTAAAACGGCATGATATGATTTTACTGACAGAATCAAAGGAGGTCATCTGACTTCTTCCGGAGCGTCATATCTTGTTGGATAGATTTTTTAAGAAAACACAGTAAAATAGCAATAAAAAATGACATATGAAGATGATAGACCATAATCATTTCATATGCCATTTTATTTTTGGGGACATTTACTGAATATCCCGAAATAATATATGTAAATTCCGCATAGGAAATATCTTAACAGACAGAGGACTTAGAATTCAGTCTCTTCTTTACATTGAATAATTTGAAATTCAGTCTTTATCCATAGCTAATCGAAGTCCCCAATATACTTTTTCACTTAATGGTGAACCTCTACGATGTGAGCATCTAGCTTCTACTGAAAAATGTGCATAGCTACCACCTCTACAGACTTTTTCTGAGCCTGTTTGCGGCCCCTTGGGATTTATTTGGTCTTCTTTTGTATATAGGGCGTACCAATCGGAACACCATTCATAAACATTTCCTCCCATATCATAAAAACCAAGTTCGTTAGGCAGTGCGGTGCCAACTACATGGGTAGAGCATTTATTACCTCTCATTGTCCACCAGTCCCAATTGTATTCGTTTAAGTAATTCTCACCGGAATTGCAGTAGTACCATCCTACTAAAAGGCAATTGTCAGAGCCTGGATAAATATATCCTTTAGATTTGTTTCCGCCACGGGCGGCAAATTCCCATTCAGCTTCTGTAGGGAATCTGAAATTCATTCCTGAAACTTCATTAAGTTTCTTTATAAAGTTATCAAAAAAATCCCAAGTACCATATACCGGATGATATGGTTGGGTCGTTTCGGTATTTCCCATGACTGCGTCATATAGTTCATTTGTAACTTCTGTTTCTGCCAAAAAGTAGGAATCTATTGTTACGTTATGTACAGGAAATTCATGGTCATCAATTTTAGTACCACTCATGGTTTGTTCTTTAGTAGCTCCCATTTTAAATGTTCCTCCTTCAACATAAATCATATTGAATGATACTCCATTTACTTCTATGCTTTTAAACGGATTACCACTCTCATTTTGTGGCAACTTGTCATAATAATTTTCTTCTTTTTCACATGAAGTAAGGTTTACAAATAGTAAAGGAATTACGACTAAAACTAAATAAATGTAATAATTCTTTTTCATATTAATTGTTTTTAAAGTAAGTAATTATGTTAACAGTGTCTTATAATCATTGGTTGTTTAGGGTGTCTTGAATTATAGTTGGTAAAAAATTACAGAGTTTCTCATAATCTGCTTCTTTAAGTAAAACTCGTTTTTTATCGTCTAACAAGTATATGGAAGGAAAACGTTGTATGTCATATAATCTTTGGTTATAAATATTAGTATTTTTGTCAAAACCGGAAATCCATTCTTTCGGATATTTATGTTTTATCCAATTGTCATACTCGGCATATGGTGTAATAGCCAGGATTTTCAATATGCTGTCTTTAATTAGTTGTTGGATTATTTTGTCATCCTCAATTTTATATTCTGTACTGTTGCACATGGAGCAATCCGGATTATTAAAAATCAACATCAGCAATGGGGCATTTATATCATTTAGTTTATGTTCCATATTTTGTTTATCTATAAAAGTAAAATTATTTGCAACTTTACCTATTTGATTTTTTTTCAGAATATTAATGCGTTCAATAGGGAAGATTTTCATTGCTGGATCTATGTCTGACACTATGATCTCTTCTAAAAATTTTAGATAAATGTTCTCATCATAATATGGGGAAGATGAATCATAAAGAATATTATCCAACCACCATAATATTATTCCGATAGTGTTTGTCTGCTTAGATGCCAATGAAACGAAATCTCTGATATACTTTTCATTTTTTATATCTGATGTCTGTTTCAATAGATACAGATAATCAAGAATCAGTTTAGGATTTTTAAATAAAGCTGTATCCCCAAGGCTTTGTTCGTACCAAAAGTGTTCTATCATATAATCAACTCGAGCCTGTTTATTATATATACTGTCTGGTGGTACTGGATAATGGTATTTTTGTGCCATTAGTATTTCATTGCAGGCAAATGTCGATATGATCATTAATAAAATATAAACCTTTTTCATTTCCTTATTTTTTTATTGATGTTTAGGTGTAGGGTATAGCCCAAAGTGAAAGATATTTTACTCTTTAAACCATATTGTAAACCAATATCCATGCTTCCCGGTCCAATAAACCAACAACCTCCTGCCAACAGGCGTAATTCAAAATATGAACTTGGGGAGAAAGCATATGATATACCGGCTCCGACATACGGTGCCATGTTGAAATTCTTGATTCGGAATGGGAGATAACCACGGCTGTCCATACCTATATCTCCTGCAAACTGGCTCTTCCCGCCAGCTTTGTTATATCCCAAATTTAGTGTACCTGAAACGTCAATGAAGTTTTTATACAGATATGAACCTACACGCAGATTAAGGCTACCGTTGCTGTAACCATTACTTCCGTTGAATGAGCCTCCAACATAATAGAATACTTTTGTCTCGCCATTTCTCTTTAGTTCAAGCGGCATGTAATTCTCAATTTTTAAGCTGTCATTATTCCAATGTTCTAAATAAGCAACTTTGTTATTTTCAGATAACCATAACTCACGTTGTTGTCCTCCTGAATAAACTGTGATGTCGTATCCGTCGAAATCTTTTATTATTTCTTTTATTATGTTTCCTTTATCTTCTATACTTAGTGTATTATAATCCTTGTTGGTTATTAAATATATTTTATTACTTTTTGTATAACCTCCAATTATATATCTTACTACAGATGGATTTGTAATAACTTTTGAATCGTTTTGAGCATTAAGTAATAAGTGTATAAACAACATTAAAACACATGTTACTAGTCTTATAATCTTTTTCATTTCATTAATCCGTTTAAATCGAAATAAAAGGTTTTTCCAATAGAAATGTTATAACTGAATTTTTGGTTCGATAAGATAGGTACGTAACCATTGAACATTATGTCAAAGGATGAAGTTTGTGCTTTATTTAAAAAAGTCAAACCTATTGATGGATTAAAACTGACAATGATAGAATCTTTACTGTATTGGCTATTTAATCCCATTCCGATAACAAAAACATTCCATGCTTTATAAGCAGATAATCCCCAATTGCCGGAAAATTGTTTATTTGCATAGCTTATACCAAAGTTTAATGAAGCGCTGAACTGATTACTTGTGTATTCTCCAATTCTACCATTAAGTGAAAACATATCTTTGGCTACAGATGCTCCTGCATAAGCAATAAATTTGGGTGGTTCCATACCTAACGTTTTTTTTATCCATGGAGCATTCTCATATTTTTTTTTCATTGTATTTACAGAGTTCAAATGGTTTGTAAAAATTTGCTCACTTTTACTGCCTTTCATTTCTTTTGGCATAGTGTCGATACCTTTTTTTAATAATTGTGACGCATAGTCATAATAACCTAAACTTTCCCAAATTGTACTGTAATCAATATAAGTTATGTAGCTCGTGGGATAAAGAATGGTGAGTTCTTCAAATAAAGCTATAGCTTGTATTTTCTGTTTGTTTGCAGCTAATCTATTTGCACGTGTCAATGCCTTTTCCGGAGAATCCTGGTTGATTGTAATTGTTGTTGTGTATTTTGGGTTAAGTCCTTGATATATGCCATTTATCCAGTTTGGAATTTTCGCTTGTTTCATTAATTGTTCTGCGGCGTTATCGTATCCCATTAATGAGAGTATTTGTGCGGAATAGAAATCTGCATACTTCGTACCAATCATTCTTGCCCGGTCTATATTAATCAGTGCCGCTTCAAAATTATTATTAAGTGCAAGTGTATAAGCATACTCAGATAAAAGTTCACCGCTAACTCCACGTCCACTATTGCGTTGTGACTGCGCTAACTTTACGGCTTGTGCATAATATATTAGTGCTTTGTCTATATCTCCCAACTTTAAATTAACTTGAGCATCGTTGTGGAAATTTGTGGAAAAAATGCTTGTTTGTTCTTTTAGATTTTTATTTAAAGTTTGAGAATTCAATGATATGATGTTAGTAAACATTAATGTTATTGTAAAAAATATATGACATCGTTTCATATTTGTTTTTATTTACATTCAATATATTTGCCTTCTTTTATATAAGTTTTTAAATCTGTCTGGAAAAATATTGTATGGGGCTGTCGATTTGTTTGATTGCATTTTCTCGAGTACCTCAATTGTTTTTTTGGACCATTCTAATTTGTTTTTTTGTGACATATTTGTAATTTCATTTTCTCTTTTAGGGGAATTATTATTTAAAATCAATAATAAATCCTCTATCTTTTGTATTTCATTATCATGAATAATTTTAATTCTTTCTTGATTGTCTTTTATGCTTTTTACAGCATTGGCATATGCGTCTCTATTTTTTATCAATCCCAAAAGTGCTATATCATCATTGATTAAAACACCTAAATCTATTGCTTTCTCAAATGAAATCGTTTTATCTGCTATTGCACCTGTAATTGTTTCTTTTCCTAAAATTGTTCTTTTCCCTATTTCTGTCTGATTTAACATTTCTTCAGAATATTCTATTGTTTTATCAATTTTAAGCCCCTTTGCTTTTAATATATATTCTTGTACTTTATTTTCATCATCAATAATTTTTTTCAGTTTTGCTATGTCTTCATCTTTTAATTTATATTTGTCTTTAAGTCCTGCCTCTAACTTTGCAATACTTTCATATGCAAGTTCGTCTCTTGTTTTTCCAAATACTTTAATTGTTCCTTGGTCTGCACTTGCATCTGACATGCTATTCATATAGCATATGGTTAAATATCCTTTATATTCGGATAAAAAATTAGCTATATAATATTGCTCTTCTGCAATTTTTAAAGACTTGGACAATCTTAAATTTTCTTCATTGTACCACCTCTCAATATAATTACCGACTTCTATAATATCATGCTTAAATGTTTCTAAAGGCATATTAGCTATATTTAATATATAATCTTGAGTATATTTTGATTGTTTAATCATATCATTCGTAAATTCATCAATAGTATTATAATTTAATCCTTTAGATGATTTTACGTATTCCCATTCAACATTGACATTATCGAAATCGGGGCTGCTCCAATCTTCGTTAATATTTAAAGAACGGAATGGTTTGTCTGTATCAATAATAAATCCATTTTCCTTTATTTTTGCCCTTTCATTGTCATAGTCTGGGTCATTAGTTTTTAATGATTGAAGTTGAGGAATTTGAAAATCATTATTTAATATACTCTTTTTTATATCATCTTCTGACCAATATTTTATTTCGTTTGCTAAGTTTGGAGAGAAGAAGCTTTTTCCATGACTTGGTCCAAGAATGTTTATATTATTGTTCCCTTCAGTTTGCCCTTGAGAAAAATTTAGATCTCCACTGTTTCCACCTGGACCGGAGCATGGGGAGGTAGTAATGCGGAGATGGCAGCTTCCTATTGTAACAGCTTGAGCATTTGCTCTGGCTCTTGCAGACTCACATTCATTCATACTGTTATAGTTAGTACTATTATAATGATTAACCATACTCTTAATAGCGGCTAATTCGATTCCACCATTATAAAGTCCTGAACAGTTTCCGCTTTGTGAAAGTGATGCCGTAAATCTATATTGCGCCACAATAATTTGAGGCACAATAAGGATGTTTAATAATAGTAATATTCGTTTGATATGTTTCATAACAATTACTTTTGTGTATTACAAATTTGATAGATTTTATTTTTTTGTGATTATGGTTTATTTTTATTCTGCTGCTTAATTATTGCTGTAAAAGCAATATTTTTGCGCAAAAAGAAAGCGGATTTTTCTAATGATCAATTTGGGTTGAACTTAAATCAAACAATAATTAGTTACATTGGATGTTGATCCTGTTATCGGAATAAATCCATTTTTTCTATTTTTTCGTCTCATGTCCATAACTTTTTTATTCTAAATAATTGCTGATAACAATATAGCTCATTGCAGTACTCACTCTTACATAGAGTGCATAAGTCGTTTGTAAAGATACAAATTTATTTGCATATAGTATGCTTTTCTTTGTAAAAGTTTTACTTCCGAGAGTAAATGTTTGACAAAATCACTCAAACATACTACTTAAACGTCTGAAATCCAATAACATGAAGATGTGTACTAACTCTATGTAAGAGTGGAAACTTTTGCTAAACAATCTGTTACTACTAAATATTATCCACATATATAAACATCACCAT
>CALUJO010000019.1 GCA_944320965.1 uncultured Bacteroidaceae bacterium
TTGCCCGTTCTCGTGCGAGTTTTATCCAATCTGTTGATAGTCAAATAAAACCTACCTGATTACAACAAATATAGTGATAATCAACGGTAGTCCAAGGGCTCCAAAGTCCAACTCCAAGGAGTATGCTTTAATATTTTCAAAGTATTGCAATATAGATTCCGATTACTACAATTTAAGTAATTCCAATCATCAGGAACTTTGCAGACGTATGGAAGAATACAGTGATGTCTTATTTGTTTTTCCTCTTTATGCAGATTCCCTTCCGGTAGGCCTTCTCAACATTCTGAAGTATATGGAAGTAAATCCTCCGGTAAACAAACCGGTTCTTTCCGTATTGATTAATTGCGGATTTTTGGAGTACTCGCAAAATGAGGTTGCAGTAAGAATGTTTAAACTCTTCTGTAAACAGAATAAATATATTGTAGGGGCTGTTCTTATGCTTGGTAGTGGAGAAGCAATTTTGAATACTCCTTTCCGTTTTGTAGCTGTAAGTGCAATAAAAAAACTTGCCAAATCAATTGAAATTAGAATGTATAATACGGTTAAAGCTACGATGCCACTCCCCAAAATACTGTTTAAATTAGCAGCTGATATATATTGGACTAAATATGGAAGAAAGTTTGGTGTATCCAAAAAGATGATGCAGACTATGGAAATAGAGAGCAAAAAGCTGTAAAGATATAAGGGGATTGTTTTATAATAAATAATAATGGCAAACAGATTATTCCAGATTAAATAAAGAATAATCTGTTTGCCATTATTAATATTTCTTATTTTAGAATTTTATTCCTGGCAGAAACGGTCAAGAACTGTTTTGATAAGTGTGTCAATACTGTTCTTGTAGCCGGTGTTGGCTTCTTTGATGCGGCGGTTGGCAATTACCATACAAACTGTCATTGCCTTGTGTCCCAGCAGTCTTGCAAGACCTGCGAGTGCCGAGCTTTCCATCTCGAAATTGGTTATGCGGTATCCGTTGTATTCAAATGCCTCTACCTTTTCGTTCTGATGCGGGTCGGCAAGCGGAATACGCAGTTCACGTCCCTGAGGCCCAAAGAATCCTCCGGCAGCGATTGTAACACCGCGCACCATATCGTCCTTGGCAATTCTGTTGATAAGTTCCTTGTCGGCATCAATGACATAAGGCGAGCAGTGGAGCGGTGACCAGTTCATGTGCTTTTTGAATGCTTCTTCCATTTCAAGGTCACAAACTTCATTGCGTCCGGAATAGTAGTTAAGCAGACCGTCAAAGCCGATTGATTTTTCAGAGCATATGAATGTTCCGATGGGAGTATATGGCTGAAGACCTCCGCAAGTGCCTATTCTGATGAGTTCCAGTGATGTCAGTTGAGGTTTTATTTTACGGGTATTGAAATCTATATTTGCCAAAGCGTCAAGCTCGTTCATAACAATGTCAATATTGTCGCATCCGATTCCTGTAGACAATGCTGTGATACGTATTCCGTTGTACTTACCTGTGATAGCATGGAACTCTCTGCTTGCCACATCACATTCAATGTCTGTGAAATGAGATGCTACGAGACTTACACGTCCAGGGTCACCAACAAGGATGATTTTCCGTGCAAGCTGTTCCGATTTTAGATGCAAATGAAAAACAGACCCGTCGCTGTTTATTATAAGTTCCGATTCTTCAAAATATTCTTTCATGGTATATCCTCCTTGTTTAAAAGGTTTTACAATTTCTTGTTTATCTCTGTATTTCTGATGTTTCTTTCCATTTCCTTCAGTTCGGCAGTCTTTGTCTCAACTCTTTTCTCCATATCCAGGATTTCATTGCGCATTGCGTTTTGTGTAGCCTTGTCTGAATAATGATATTTTTCTCTGGCAGCTTCCAGATCCGTTTTCAGTTTTTCCAGTTTGGCTGTTTCTTCCTGCCATTGGATAAAAATTTCCTGTGCCGGTTTTGACATGAAATCGTAGATGTTTGTATAAGTTCTGTCATCGTCAATCACGAATTTGAACTGTTTTTTCTTGTTGCTTTCCTTTTGGTCGGAGAAGATGTTTTTCAGGCTTTCCATACCTTCAGCTACCATTTCGGTGTCATATTGCACTTCATGAAAGCCGCTTAATGATGCAGCCTTGCGGAGAATTGCCGGGTCGGTTGTATCATAATCGTAGGTAGTTTTTTCATTGTTTGGCACAAATACGTATATACAGACTTTGTTTTCCGGCTGGAAACGGTCGGATGCAAACCATCCAAGGTTATTGTTCTCGTCAATTACATACATATAGTCGTTGTACATTGAATTGAACGGCATACCTATGTTCTGTGGCTGCATATATGTATGGGTGTTTGTGTTGTAGGCTGTTGCAAAAATATCATAGCCTCCAAGACTTTCTTCATTCATGGATGCATAGTATATGGTAACACCGTCCGACAACAGGAACGGGTAGTTCTGGAACATTCCCTTATTTACAGTTTCAGGCAAAAGCTCAGGCTTTGACCAGGATTCACCTTGTTTGAATGCTCTGTACAAAGCCATTCCTCCATCAGCCTTTTTGTCTCCGTAAATCATTGCGTTTCCAAGCTGTGTTACGTATACGATACCGTAATGTTCATCGTTGGTTCCAAAGAAGTTGTTGTAATAGTCCAGTGTTCCTGTTTCACGGCTCAGTCTGTAAGCTGAAAGAAAATCGCTTTTGTCAATGACAACACTGTCAATTACATTTATCTTTTCAACACCGCGCATCATATTTGCCGCACGTTGTACTTCGTTCATTTTGTTTTGGTATTTCTCGGCACTTTGTGCTTTCTTTGCTTTTTCAAGCTGCTCTATATATTTATCATACTGCTCCAATGCTTCTTCAAATCTGTAACTTTCGGTATATAGTTCGGCTAATGCACGGTATGATTCCGAATATCTGCGCTTTGCTGAATTATTAAGGTATTTTTCGGCATTGGCTTTATCGTTTAGTTTCATGAAAGTGAGCCCGTACCAGTAATTGTATGCCGCACTGCTTGGTGATGATTTCACGAGTTTCTTGAATGCGAGTTCCGCTTTCTCGTATTCGCCGTCACGATACAGTTTCTTTGCACTGTCAAAACTTTGGGCTTCGGCAGACAATGAAAGCCCGAGTATTAATGATATGAATAATATTCCTGATCTCATGTTCCTTTAATTTTTTCGGTTTGGATATACAATTGTGTATCCTATAACTTACAAATATACTTATTTTTCCTTTTGTAGATTTCTGATATATATTCTATTATGTTAATTCTTCTTTAATTCATTATTTTGCATTACTTTTGCCGCACTTTAACTGAAAAACGGAAATGGCGAGATATAAAAACGAAAACAGGGATATACTTGATGTCATAAAACTGTTCAACAAAGGTGTTGTTACCTATGGTCTGATTCAAGACGGTGACAAGATTTTGGTAGGACTTTCTGGCGGTAAGGATTCAATGGCCTTGCTTGAGTTGCTTGCCAAACGTTCAAAGATTTATAAACCCAAGTTTGAAGTCATTGCCGCGCATATTGCCGTAAGAAATATAAATTACAAGTCGGACATAAAGTATCTTGAGGATTTCTGTAAAAGCCTTGATGTTCCGTTTATATATGCCGAGACAGAGTTTGATCCGTCTACGGATACACGAAAATCGCCATGTTTCCTTTGTTCATGGAACAGGCGTAAAATGCTGTTTACAGTTGCACAGGAAAACGGATGCAACAAGATTGCCTTGGGACATCATATGGATGATATTATTGAAACCCTGTATATGAATATGATGTTTCAGGGAGCATTCAGCACAATGCCTCCTGCCCTTAAGATGCGCAAGTTTGACATAACCATAATAAGACCTATGTGTCTTGTTCCGGAAAAGCTTCTTATTGAAATGGCTGAACTGCGACAGTACAGAAAACAGATAAAGAACTGTCCTTATGAGCATGACTCCCACCGTTCGGATGTGAAGCAGCTTTTAAAAAGGATAGAGGAGATAAATCCGGAAGCCAGATATAATATTTGGGGAAGCATGACGAATATCCAGAAAGAACTGCTTCCGTTTGTTGAAAACAATAATAAAACTATATAGATATGAATGGAGTTTATACAATTATTCTGCTGATTGTTTCAAACATTTTTATGACTTTTGCATGGTATGGTCATATAAAGCTTCAGGAAACAAAGATTATTGACAACTGGCCTTTGATTGGTGTAATTGCCTTTTCGTGGGCAATAGCTTTTTTTGAATATTGCGCGCAGGTTCCTGCCAACCGTATCGGTTTTGTCGGAAACGGTGGTCCTTTCACATTGTTGCAGTTGAAGGTTATACAGGAAGTGATAACACTTGTCATATTTACAGTGTTTACAACTGTATTTTTCAAAGGCGAAGCTTTGCACTGGAATCATGTTGCAGCGTTTATCTGCCTTGTGCTTGCAGTATATCTTGTTTTTATGAAATAAGATTCCGTCTGTCAGAAAATCCGAATTCATTTGATGTTTTTGAAACTGTAAGCTTCGGTTTTAAAATGTGTCGTATGTCCTGTACTTACATCAATTGTCTTTCTATTTAAAATATCAGGAAAGGTTCTTGTCTTATTTTATACCTCTGCGGTTAAGCGCATTCTGATACCTGCGGGCATTGGCATTGTGCTGTGCAAGATTGGTTGCGAAATTATGCCTTCCCGAAAAATCTTCTTTTGCGCACATATAAATATAATCGTGTTTCTGGTAGTTCAATACGCTGTTCAGACCGATGATTGACGGCATTCTGATAGGTCCAGGAGGTAGTCCCGCTACCTTATATGTGTTGTATGGCGAATCTGTTTCAAGATGTTTGTGCAGTATTCTTTTAAGAGTAAAATCACCGACTGCAAATTTAACCGTAGGGTCTGCCTGAAGAGGAATGCCACGTTTCAGACGATTGATATACAGTCCGGCTACCGTAGGCTTTTCATCATTTACTGCAGTTTCTTCCTCTACGATTGAGGCAAGGATAGATACCTCAAGTTGGCTGAGGCCTATTTCCTCGGCTTTGGCAAGTCTTGACTGGTTCCAGAATGCCTTGTGTTCCTTGTCCATACGTTTCAGAAGCTTTTCAACGTTCATGTCCCAATAGACTTCGTATGTGTTTGGGATGAACATTGCAATTATTGTGTTTGGAGCATATCCGTACGAACTGCATATTGCTGTATCATTAAGCGCTTTGATTATCTCTGTAGAGTCAAGCATTATCTGTTTTGCTATTCTGCCAGCAAGCTGTTCGTTTGTACGTATGTTGTTCATTACAAGCTTTACTGGAGTCTGCATTCCATGTCTTACGGTCTTGTATGCTTTTATTGTGCTGCTTGTTGACGTAAGTCTGTAGTATCCTGTTCTGATTTTCTGTTTGCCGTCTATATTGTCAAGCAGTTTCCATCCTTTTATGGCTAACGGCCGCAGGTGAGGAAATATTTTTGTTTGCAGTGAATCGGCATTGTCGTCTGTGTCGATATATATTTCAACAACGTCATTGCCCGCAAAGGCTTTCCCGTATATCATTCTGTAGCCAACGGATAAAGTCGTGATTATTAATAATGCGGCAATAGCCGCTGCAATGATAATTTGCTTTTTTTTCATTTGATGTTCCAGTATTTTAAGCTGTATGTACTTTCAATTTTGTTTTCAATGTCATCGGGCAGGGCAGAGAAGAAGTCCATCTTGGTTATTTCCTCAACCTTGTCTATACTGCACGCATAATGACTTAGCGGATTATTTCCTGCCTTGTTGGGCATTATGAAGCCTATGGCCTGAGGATTGTTCTTGAATGGCGAAAGTATAATCTTGAAAAAGGCATCCGGCACGGCTACATTGTTCCCTATCTTTTGCGGCCTTTTGGATACTATCGGTCCGCATACAATTATTATTGCGCTGTCACGTTTTGCCCAGCTGCGTACCTTCTCTTCAAGATCGTTCCAGTCACCTCTGTTCAGATTCTGATTTTGCGGGCATATGTTGCTTAGGTAAAATGATTCCTTCATTACTTTTTTGCTCCATTTCATATCGGCTGCTGGAGCCATGTGGCCGCGGTCATATCCTGAATTCTTGTAGTCGGAAAGCTGGGCTTTGTTTCCTTTTACCATTGGATCCGGAGCAAAACTGTCGTTTCTGGGGTTTGTTCCCATAACTTCACGGCGTGTGAGTTCGTAACCTACCCAGTTTGGTATTTTCCATTTTGAGTTATGTGAAACGGTATATCCGGTATGTTCTATTATTTCCTCTCTTGTATTTGACGGGACAATGACATATTCAAGTCTGTCCTTCAAATCCTTTCCCTGTTTAATGCTGTTGTCTTGTGATGAACTATTGTCGGGAATACGGATGCTTTCCTTTAAGCCGGAGATTTTGTTTTCAACTTCCTGCGAAACGGATATTATGTTTTTGAAGTCAAGATCGTAGGATTGGCTGAAAAGCAGTCCTATTGATACAAATGCGAAAACAAACAATACCAACCTGCCAAGAAAGGATTTCCTGGCAGTTGATTTTTTCTTTTTCTTCATATCTTATTTTACTCTTTTACTGTTTGTATATTTGAAGAAACATTTTATCAGTTTGCTGTAGTCGTTCTTTATAAGCAGGTGATGGTTTCCTATAGGGTTACTTGTAAAGTATGAAACAGGATTCTTCAATTTCACCATTATCTGTGTACGACAGAATCTTTCATCCTGTTCGAACGGAACCGTTTCTCCTTTTGAAACAAAGTATTCGTCAAGGCTTTCTCCTCCGCATTTTACGATAGTCACTTCCTGACCAGGCTCTAAAGTTCCCTGTATGGCAACGCTTACACCGCTTTCATAGTGGCTTCGGATAATGTATCGGTCAGTTATGTCTGTGCTTATTGTGCATCCGGAAAGCATTACATAGTTCTCGTCTGGCACTATTTGGGAGACGTTTCCCGAAAATGCAGTTTCGCCTGTAAGTTCCTTTATTGCCATTGCTGTGAATACGCTCTGCAGGTCCCCTTCGCTTATAGCCGGTATACCTTCATTATTCAGTATTGAAAGAGCAACACAGCATGAAGTCTTTATCTGTTCAAATATCTTATAGGCATTGATTGTTATGGCGTCAAGTTTGTATTTTTCTATTACAGACTTTATAGCCTTATACATTCTCAAATCTTTTAGCAAATCATCTGGCGTAGCTTCTATACACATTTCTGCCTTTGCTGCTGTTTCAGCAGCCAATTCTCCTACCTCATCATTATTTGTTTTTTTGTATTCGTCAATAACTTCATCAGTAGAAATATCTATATATTCAACTCCCCATCTTCTTTGTGCGAGCAGGTAGTTCACACTGCTTGAGACAAGCCATTGGCTTGGTGTGCCTATAACTCCAATCTTTTTGCCTTTTATGTTGTTAAGGCTTTTGTGGATTCTGTAAAGGGTATTTATCTGTTCAATAATGTCCTCATCACCGGCATACAGTATGTTTGCTTTTATTGACTGGCTGTTTGCCCATGCCTTTAGCTCCATAGCCGCAGAAAGAGAATTGTTGTAACCGTCTATGAGAAAGAATAACGGGTGCGGAAGATGTTCATAATTGTTTATTATTGTATGCTCAACGCTTCCGCTTGCGATGAAAATGATTTTGAAATCCTTATCTGTGAGACGATCTATGTTTCTTACGTTAATAAGGTTTACGTCATATTCGTTTTTTAGTCGGTCAAGCAGTTCGGTGTGTTTTTCGGTTATTGTGCCTTTATGAGTCTCGGATGTAAAAGTTATGAGATGTATTGTTTTCATGTTAAGATTTGTTTTGTCGAATTATGTGCCACGTTGTAATGTTTGCATGTACAAATTTAGAATAATATTTGGATTTATCTTTACTATTAATGATTTATTATTTGTTTTAAACTTACATAGTTAAATTAAGATTAAACGGTTGTTTTAAACACCAACAAGTATATATTTGCGTTAATTTCGCATTAATGATTTTTTATATATAGAACACAGATAAAAATGAGAACGGTACTGATGGTTGTAGGAAAAACTGTTGACAAGAATTTTATCAACGGTATAAATGACTATATTGAAAGGGTGAAACATTATATCCCTTTTGACTATATTGTAATTCCTGATTTGAAGAACAACAAGAATATGAGTTTTGAACAGCAGAAAGAGAAGGAGGGAGAGATGATTTTGAAGGAACTTCAGCCCGGAGACTTTGTTGTGCTTCTGGATGAGAACGGCAAGGAGTTCAAATCACGTGATTTTGCCGTTTGGTTTGAGAAGAAAACACATGCTGTTGGCAAGCGTCTTGTTTTTGTGATAGGGGGGCCTTATGGCTTTTCGGAGTCTGTTTACGGAGTTTGCAACGAGAAGATTTCTCTTTCAAAGATGACTTTTTCGCATCAGATGGTAAGGCTTATTTTTGTTGAACAGCTTTATCGTGCAATGAATATCCTGAATGGCGGACCGTATCATCACGATTGATTATCTAAATGCAAAATGTAAACGTAAAATATAGTGACAGAGAATAAGATTTTCTGTTCTTTGTCTGGATATGAAAAAGTTTGTCTTTTTGTGTACGATATAAAATAAAACGTGGCAACTCAAAATATTCGGTTGCCACGTTTTTGTTTGCAATCAGTTATGCTTTTATTATAGAATAACCACTTTTTCTGAGAACTGTTCTCTATTGTCGCCAAGTACTGTCTTGACTGTTACGATATATACGCCTTTGTTTGCTCCTGAACAGTTTACATTTACAATGTTTGAACCTTCAGTCATTCCTGCCAGTGTTTCTGCAGCAATTCTCTGCCCTGTCATGTCGTAAACTTCTACAGTTACATTTGCTCCTTCTCTGTTGCAATGTATGTTGCAGACAATATTTGATGAGCTGCCGTCGTATGAACATGAAACAACGTTTCCGCTGTTGCTGTACATGGTTTCTTCAATTCCTGTTACTGGAACTGTTGACTTTCCTGCGGTTTCAACATCATTATCCCAAGCAGAAACTACTGTATATGTAGCACCTGTTCCTGGAACATATTCCCAGAATTCATATCCTGTAGTGTTTCCTATGTATTCGCCGTTCTTGTAAATTCTGAACTCCTTGAATTTTGTTTCACTTATATTCTTCTTTGTTTCATCAACTTCCCATTTAAGGATAGTTACCTTATCATCTTCTCCTGCGTATAAAGATGTGATGCATTCTTCAGGGAAAAATACAGTAAAGTCATATCTGTTGCTTGTTTTTCCATTGTCATATGTCAAGTCAAATGCATATGTATATGAACCGCGCAGTTTTGACATTGTTATTTCCTGATAGTTGCTGTTCTTTATTGTTGCCACCGGAGTATATGAGTTTCCTGATTTATGATACATGTTGTACTGTTTGAAAGTAGAACCGTCAGCTTCAGGACCGTTCATTATGAATCTGTACTTCTGTGTTGTTCCATATCCTTTACCTGTGACTCCGTCAAAATTGAAAGTCTTGTCCTTATAGAAGTTGAATGAAACTTTATATTCCAGATTTGTTACATTGTAAATTCCGCCCTGTGCAAGTTCCTTTTTCCAAGAATATGAACCTGGAGTAGTATACTGGTTGAAACCTGTATGCTGTCCTCCAAATAAAGCATCACCGCTGTCCATGTTGCCATAAGTAGCCGGTGTCTGTCCTGGTTCGGTAGTTGCGTTTGCTGCAACAACGTATACAGCCTGTCTTGCCTTAGTATTTATTTTATTATAATACTCATATTGGTTAAAAAGGTTCTGATCAATGTGATAAATAAGCAGACCGCTTCCCTGAAGACCCTGTTCAAATGGACTTGCAGACTGCTGTCTGTTTTCAAGAAGGAAGTAATCATAGTCTTCGTTTGTCGGTATCTTATATACTTTCTTTGATATGTTTATTGCTTCAAGATCTTTGATTTCAGTATTCTGTGTTAGAGTTTCTGGTTCAGGTAACCATCCGAACAATATTCTTTGATATGCGTTTATCATTGCAGGCCTGTCACCTTGCATACCATTCCAGCTACCTGATGCCATAAGGTCCCAAGTTCCTGTTCCGTTCCATCCGACATTTCCTGTATCATAATAGTCAGGTGCTCCAAGATTGTGTGTGAATTCATGACAGAACACACCTACGGTTGTCTGTTCATTATTTCCCCATTGGTCCTTAACCAATTCAGGCTCTACTGTGTATGCATTGAAAATCTTGCCGTCAAATGTTCTCTTCTTTACGTCTGGTTCAAAAGATTCAAGTGATGAACTGTGTGACCATATATCAGATTTGTCGTAGCTTGATTCCTGCCCAGTTCCCTGATGTACGACCATTATACCGTCAATATATCCGTCTTCGTTGTTGTCGTATTTAGTGAAGTCATATTCGTCGTCAATAAGCCTTAGAGCTTCTAGAATAAGTTCATAAGTGTTTGTACCATATTCGTTATAGTAAAAGTCATCGTGCGGTCTTGAAATTTTAATCCAGTCAGTAACTGTTGTGGTAATATCCAGTTTGCCGTCTGATGCTTCAAGCATATAGTCTCTGAAAGAACCTATTTCGTTGTATCCTTCCTGATTCATCATATTGTCAAGAGTCTGCCTGTCTACGGTTACTTCTGTATCAGAGAAGTTTACCAACAGCATAAGAAGATTGCATTTTCCTTCTCTTGGGAAAATGGCATTGCTTTCTGTTGCATATGGTGTTCTCTGCTGTGCTTCCATAATCTGAGCCTTGCTGAATGTCGCATTCTTGCTGATGTTCATATTGCTTTTCAGCATATTGCTGTTAATGTTGCCTTCACGATAAATTATATTGGATGGGACCAGATCTCCTTTTTCGTTATTTATTGCATAGACAATAAAGTCTTGGTCATTACGGAGCAATTTGTATCCGTCTTCTGTTTCAAGCCAATTCAGACGTTCGTCTCCGCAAAGTCTTACTGTTATTTCTGTGCCGTCTGGCTGTTTAACCTTATGTAACCCTGGTTTTGCAGGTATAGCCATTGCCGGACCTGCCAATAGTAAAGAAAAAAGTAAAGAAAATGCTGCTTTTGATTTCATATTGTTTCTATTAATTACTTTTTGATATTAACTCTTATAAAGATATGTATAAAAGATGGAACATTTGACGTTTTGTGGATTTTATAATACATAATAATCTGTTAAAATAAGTTGTATCCTATTTTTGTGCCTTTGTTTCTTTAATCTTGTAATCTAAATATGACATTATTATGAAAAAATAGTGGCCCATATAGATTTGGTCCCCTTATAATTAAAATATTTAGTTACTGCTTAAAAACTGAATTTTATATTCATGCCAAAATGGAACGGCTTGCCTTTCTGAAAGAATCCTGCTTTGTCTGACATGGTTTGGCCTATTGTTTCAAAATAGAACGTCTTGTATTCAGTATCAAGTATATTATTGAACCATAAATCCAGTTTGAAATTGTTTTTCTCAATGCCGGCTGTAAAGTTGAGAGTACCGTAAAATTTCTGTTTTACATCATTTTTCTCTGTAAAATATATGTTACCGACTCCGTTATAGTTCATGCCTAAGTTGACAAAGTCAAATATGGATATTGTTTCCATACACTTTATTCTGTAGTCAGCTCCGACTGCAAATGTATTTTGCGATGTCATTGGAATATAATTTCCGTCATAATTTATTTCTTGTGTTGTATTGCTTATCTTCTCATTAGTTGAGTAGTCTGTGAATTTCGCATTTGTATATCCGTATGAGGTGTATAAATGTAATCCTTCTACAGGTATGATGCTGGCTGATATTTCAGTACCTATACTTCTGCTCTTTCCGCTGTTTACTGTCATTCTTCCCAAGCCGCTGGGTGCAAACATTGCTATTTGCTGGTCAGTGGTCTGCATATAGAAAGCGGCAATGTCAATGTTCAGTCTGTTGTTCCATAAATTCATGTGTGAACCAATTTCATAGTTCCATGTCTGTTCAGGCTTATACCTTATGATGTCTTTAATATTTGCATAACTGTCTGAAGATGTTGCTCCAGAAGTAACTCCGTTCTGTTTGCTTCCTGGCATTCCGTTTCCGGGTTTTCCTCCTCCCATATCAGGCTTGGACATTAGTTTGTCCTTAACAATATCAGAGAACATCTGTATATTGTATCCACCTGAACGGTATCCACGGCTTATTGTCGCATATATATTGCTGCTGTTGTTGGAGAAATCATATTTTAACGCAATTTTGGGAAGCAGTTTCAAATAGTCATCATTTTCTTCCCCTTCGATGTTTACAGGCATTGTTATTGGGTTACCCATAGGTTTGCCCATCATTGATGCCTGGGCTGTCATTGCTGCGCTTGTATTGTGTGTAATCCACATTTTCTCATAATCGAGTCTTAATCCCAAGGTAAGTGAAAGTCCTTCGGTAAACAGATTGTTGATAACAGACTGGTGATATACGGCTGCCCCCATAAGTGGAGTATCGTAATTACCGTGTATCGGCATTTCTTCATCGAGCAGTTTGACTTTTACTGGGGAATTGCCCATTGCCTGGTCCATAATATCCTGTATCATACCAATACCGTCCTTGCGGAATGTAACAGGTGCATTTGTGTTAAGTGACTGGTAAAATCCGAATACACCTGCAGTCCACTGATAATTCTTGTCGTGGTTGCTTCGTGCAACAAATTCCTGGCTTATGGTATGTATTTTCTGGTTCTGTTCAATAGTATAGATATCACGTGGAGTAAAATCCTGGTCCATAAACATTCTGTCTTTCAGATATTGGTATCCTGTTATAGAGTTGAACAGAATATTGTCGTTTGTATATCCTATTTTCAGAGAACTGTTCATCATATCCCTTTTGTAGCGTCCTTCCTCGTTGGATGCTATTTCACCGACTTTATCATGTTCCTTATCATATGCAGCATATGCATATCCGCCTTGATTGTTCCTTTCGTATGCAACAGCGATGTCAATATCCAGATTGCTGTTCGGTCTTACGATAGCCCTCATTCTTCCTCCGCCGTTGTTCATACTGTCTGCTTTCTTGTTCAGGTAAGTGTTTTCGAAGAAACCTCCTGAATACTTGTAGAAACCTCCGGCAGAGAAAGCAAATTTCTCGCTGATTCTATGGTAGTGTGTTACCGATGCGCTGTAGTTATTGTAAGTTCCTATTCCAAATTTTATATCTGTTCCCTGATAATTGAATGGTGAACGGGTATAGATGTTTATAAGGCCTCCCATCGTATTCCTTCCGTAAAGTGTTCCCTGAGGTCCTCTTAGTACTTCAATTTTTTCTATGTCATAGAAGTTAAAATCAAAGGCTGACTTGTCTATATACGGAACATTGTCAACATACATTCCGATAACAGGCGTATTTATTCTTGAACCTATGCCTCTGATACTTATTGCAGATGTAAGTCTTGAGCCGTATTCCGGTGTATAAAGGTTGGGAACAAAGTTGCTTAATCCCTTTATTTCATTGATTTTTCGTTGCTCAAGCATATTTCCTGATATTGTCGTGCTTGAGGCGGGCAGTGATCTTAATTGTGAATTTTCTTTTGCAGAAGCCACAACAACAACTTCATTAAGACCGAATACGCTTATTGAATCGTTGGTTTCTACAATGTTTCCTGCCATTATTGGAGCAGAAATTGAAGCCATTACGGCTGGTAAAATCTTTTTCATTTACTTGTTATGTTACTGTTTTTTTTTGACTGCAAAGTAATTGCTAAACTTCCGGTCCTACAATCCTAATAAATTAGGATTTTGAGGATGATTGATGGAGCCTTTTATATATGTATATGTAAAAGGTTACAATAAAAATGATTTTATATTACAACCGTATATTATAAAATGTATATTTGCACAAAACTAATACAATATGAAAAGAAGTCTGCTTTGCCGCATAAAAGTCTGGCTGTCAAGATTCAGATATAGAAGGGGATATGGAGTGCAATCACCGTTTGCATATTCATTCTTTAGGGACATATTGTTTGAGGAAATGCCATATTACGGTTTTGACAAATTGAGAAATTTGTCGGATCCGTATCTGACACGTCATACTCTGCAGGTCCTTTATAGAATTGTAAATATGCAAAAAACCGGGATTGTTTTGGATATTCTTCCTGCGTCTTCTGCGGTTTCATGCTATATCGGTGGAGTATCTTCAAGAAACAGGACAATATCTCTTGTAAATGACAATGTTCTTGCCAAACGCATATCCGACGATACTTCAGAGCTAGGCATTTTTGTGGAAGTAAAAAACAGCAATATACTGAAGGAACTTTTGCAGATAAACGGCTCTTTGGGCAAGATAACCTTTGCACATGTCGGTCTGACAGATGACAGAAAGCTCTTGTATGAGATATGCAAGGTCTTATCAGTCAGTATGTCAGCAAATGGTGTGATTGTTATTGACGGAATTAACCGTGATTATGTAAAAGATGTTTGGATGGTGTTAAATGAAGAGAAAAATGCATCGGTGGCATTTGATTTGTATGATATTGGTATATTGTTCTTTAATGGTACATTAAATAAGGAATATTATAAGGTAAACTATTAAAACTGGATATATGGATGAAATAAAGAAAAGTCTGGTATATACCCGTACTGGAGATAAAGGGCGTACAAGTCTTGTAGGTGGAACACGAGTTTCAAAGACGGATCTTCGCCTTGAAGCATATGGAACCATTGATGAGTTGAACTCATTTCTTGGAATGATGAGAAGTTTTATGGATGAGGGACATGACAATGATTTTGTTCTTCGTATCCAGAATTGTCTTTTTTCTGTAGGTGGGTATCTTGCAACAGACAGAAGCAAGACCGGACTTGACATGTCATGTACCGTTACTCCTGAAATGGTATCTTCAATGGAGAAAGAAATTGATATTATTGACTCAGAACTTCCTCCGCTTCAGGCTTTTGTTATTCCTGGCGGAAGTTCAGCAGCTTCATATTGCCATATATGCCGAACTGTCTGTCGCAGGGCCGAACGTATAGTATTGCGCCTTGCAGAAAAGATAGAAATTGACAATGTTTTACTGTCATATTTAAACAGATTATCAGATTATTTGTTTGTTTTGTCACGCAAAATGAACTATATAAAGAAAAATAAAGAAATTTTTTGGGATAAATCTTGCATGTAATATTTTTTATTATACATTTGCGCTTCAAATAAAATAAAAGATTAAAATATCAAACACGAATATAATAACTGTTAAAAAATAAAAACTATGTATTGGACACTAGAATTGGCATCAAAGCTTGAAGATGCACCATGGCCTGCAACAAAAGACGAATTGATTGACTATGCTATGCGTTCGGGAGCACCTCTCGAAGTAATTGAAAACCTACAAGAAATGGAAGATGAAGGTGAAGTTTATGAAAGCATAGAAGATATCTGGCCAGATTATCCTTCAAAAGAAGACTTTTTCTTCAACGAGGAAGAATATTAATAGCCTACAGATAGGTTAAATAATTGAGTGTCAACGCGATAAGCAAAGATGATTTGTTTGTCGCGTTGGTGTTTTATACTCCTTTTTTATTGCGGTTTGTTTTATAATTTATAAGGTGTGATTTATAAAATAAGTTTATTGATGTTCTGCTAAAGGGTATTTCTTATTTCTCTTATTAATCTAAATTATATCATAGAGGGTATAATGTATGTATTGTATAAACATTTTATACCCAATGTGGTGTAAAATGTTTGGTTTTTATTATATTTGTACCCGAACTGATATAATTATAAAGATGAATAGCTTATCTGTTACAGTAAAATCGTTGCGCAAGCAATTCAATATGACTCAAGAAGAGCTTTCAGTCAAGTCTGGTGTGGGGTTACGGTTTGTCCGTGATTTGGAACAAGGAAAATCTACGTTACGTCTTGATAAAGTAAATCAATTGCTTGATTTCTTTAACTATGAAATGGTACCGCAACCGAGACAAAATCAACAACGATGAAACAGGCAAATATATATTACAAGAATTTATTGGCAGGGGTTCTTACTGAAGTAGACGATGGTTATGAGTTTTTTTATCTCCCCGAATATTTGGCGCTGGACAATGCCAAACCTGTTAGTCTGACTTTGCCTCTACATAATGAAACATACAAAAGCAATGTGTTGTTTCCATTTTTTGATGGGCTTATACCAGAGGGGTGGTTGTTGGATGTAGCATTGCGCAATACTGATATCAGTATACTTGACAGAATGTCTTTACTCTTACTTTGCTGTAATGATTGTATAGGTGCTGTAAGTGTTAAACCTGTAGTAGAGGAGGAAAGTGGAAATGAGTAAATGCTTGTATTGTTATCGTCCGCTTGAAAACGGAGAAATGGAATTTCATGCTAAGTGTGCAAAGAAATTTTTTGGCACTGATAAAGTTCCTGCTCTTGATTATACTTGTGAGGATTTGGATAAATTGGCTGTACAAGTTATAAAAGACCAGACTTCGCTTACTGGAGTACAGCCTAAATTATCTTTACACCTTAATGAGTATGAAGGGAGTCAAAGATTGACTATTGTTGGTTTATGGGGCGGTTTTATATGTAAACCTCAAACAGTACAATATGAACAGATGCCTGAAACCGAAGATCTGACGATGCATTTGGCTGAATTGGCTAGAATAGATGTTGTGCCACATACGCTGATGCGTATGGCAGATAAAACTCTATGTTATCTGACAAAGAGGATTGACCGCTCAAGTACTGGTGAAAAGTTGGCGATGGAAGATATGTGCCAGTTGACCGAAAGACAGACTGAGCATAAATACAAAAGCAGTTATGAACGTATCGCAAAAGCGATAGTACAATATTCTTCAATGCCCAAAATGGATGTTACAAATTTCTTTGAAGTAATATTGTTTTCTTGGATTACCGGAAATAACGATATGCATCTGAAGAATTTTTCTTTGTATGAACCTATAGATAGATTTATACGCCTGACTCCGACATACGATATGCTGAATGCTGTAATTTTAAATCCGAAAGATGATGAGGAGTTGGCATTGACTTTGAATGGGAAAAAGAGGAAACTAAAGAGGTATGACTTTATTTTATCAGGTTTGGCTATGGGAGTTGAACAGAAAACTATAGAACGGCTTATTCAGAAATATGTAAAACTTTTGCCTAAATTTCAAGAGATTATCAGTGAATCATTCCTTAATGAAGAACTTAAGGACAAATATTCAGGATTAATTAGTGAACGTATAGGCAGATTAATTCAAGTATAGTTTCTGTTGATCCAATATTCTAATCGTCTTAGATATTTTTTGATGGTTGGGATTCTTTGTTTAAAGCTTATTAAAATCATTGTAAATAGATAATCAATTTTGAAAAAAATTGACGAGGGAGAATATTAATTGCCTTCAAATGGGTTAGAAATTTGAATAACCGGCGCGATGAACAAAGATTATTTGTTTGTCGCGCCGGTGTTTTATGTCATAAATAGTATGTGTTTGTTTTAGAGATCGTTATGAGTTCCTGAAAGAACGGATTATAGTCTTTCCCTTATAGCTTTTTAGTTGTATGTAACAGTCGGTGGCTTTTATTATTTCCCGTCTTTTGCTATCAGTCTTAGCAAGCCGAACAGATAACGGCGGAAGCCGGGTATATATGAAAGGACACGGTCAAACCATTTTATGCGTGCGCTGACAAATTTTACGACAAGCCCTACATATACCATTGCGAACATGGTTCCCACTCCAACTACATTCCATAACCATTTTCCGAAAAAGATGTAACTTGCGGTTACTGCAAGCATTACAAGTATGGTGTCTATGATTATTTTCACTTTGGGGAATGGCTTTTTGCTGACCTGACTGACTGCTATTGAAATTCCTTCTCCGGGCATTGTCAGTGAGCCGCATTTTATTTCAAATGCAATTCCTATTCCCATGACTGTACATCCTGCAAGTTGTGTCAATACCTGTGCCGGGATAGTTGTGCATTGCAGGAAATCTGTAAGCCACATGTTGAAGTCTATCAGCCAGCCGAAGACAAATCCAATCAATATTTGCAGGAGCTGGAACGGATCAAAGTCCTTGCGCAGTATGATTATTTGCAATACTACAAAGATGAAGTTCATTATGATTGTATATGTCCCGATTGTCCATTCAGGCATGATGCTTATTGGACCGGCAAGTGACATGACATAGGGCAATGATGATATAACACTGCTTCCCAAGTTTGAACGGACACACAGTGCAACTCCAAGTGTCATGAGATTAAGTGATAGAAGCAACAAGAAGTGTTGCCATAGAAATGACAGAATTCTTTGTTTTATTGTCTGACTGTTTTTCATTGATGTAGTTTTTTGAGAGCACAAAATTACTATTCTTTTGCCTATTTATATTCAATGATTTTAATATTTTGTTGTGCAAAATGTATCCGGTATTGAATTCTAAGGTTTTGATTGGCTGTATTTCTTTGATGGGATTGCCAATAAAAAATCTCCTGCCTTTTTACCGAAAACATTTAAGGTTTTGGGTGAAAAGGCAGGAGGTTTTTGTCTGAAACATTTAAAGTTTTTGGCCGAAAATGTACGCTCGTTTTTGAGTTGATACAATGTCTTTTTAATGTTTGACTTTAAATTTCATTTATTGCCGTTTACTGGTACAGGAATCTCTTGATACTCTTCTTAGGAGTTTTTTCAAACTCTTCGTTGTAAATCTTGATTGAAGAGATTTGTGAGTATGCCGGCAGCATGCTGTTAAGTTCAACTCTGTTCTGTTCCATTATTTCTGGAATCTTGCTTTCGCTGATATTGTCCTTGAATGCTTCGTCAAAGTCAGGATAAACAAGTCCTATTAATTTGTCTTCTTTCTGTATGACAATAGATTCGGCAACGTATGGAAGATTGTTCAGCTTGTCTTCTATTTCTTCAGGATATATGTTCTGACCTGATGGACCAAGCAGCATATTCTTGCTTCTTCCCTTTATGAACAGGTTGCCTTCTGCGTCCATTATTCCAAGGTCGCCGGTATGCAGCCATCCGTCATTGTCGATTGCCTGTCTTGTTGCTTCTTCGTTTTTATAGTAGCCGAGCATTACGTTCATACCGCGGCATACGATTTCTCCGACAATATTCTGCGGGTCTGGCGACAACACCTTGACTTCCATTCGTGGAGCTGCCTTTCCGCATGAACCCGGAACAAAGTCTTTCCAGTCTTCGTATGTGATGATTGGTCCGCATTCGGTCATTCCGTATCCTACTGTGTATGGGAAATTGATGCTCTTGAGGAATGTTTCAACTTCCTGGTTGAAGGCTGCACCTCCTATTATTGCTTCGTAGAAGTTTCCTCCAAGCGCATTTATTACCTGTTCGCGCACTGTGCTTCTTATCTTGTCGTTCACGAAAGGAACCTTCATCAGAAGTTTCATCTTCGGAGTTTCAAGCTTAGGAAGTACGCTCTTCTTGATGATTTTTTCAATTATAAGAGGCACTGCAATGATTATTGCCGGTTTTACGTCGGCAAATGCCTGGGCAATTATTTTGGGGCTTGGTATTCTTGTAAGGAAATATATGTGGCATCCGTTTGTAAATTCGAACAGGAATTCGAATGCCATTCCATACATATGTGCCATTGGCAGCATTGATACTATTTTGCTTCCCGGTTCAATCTTGATTACCTGGTAGGCAAATTCGGTGTTTGACCATAGTGCCCTGTATGGAAGCATAACGCCTTTTGAAGAGCTTGTTGTTCCTGAGGTGTAGTTTATCAGGGCCAGTTCCTCGGGAGAATCTTCGTGATATTTTATCATTTCCTTCTTGAACTGACGGGGATACTTGCGTCCGAACATTTCGTTCAAGTGTTCACGAGCATAGGTAAGTTTTTCTGAACGTGAAACAAGCAGACTGTAATCGTTGATAAGGATAATGCCTTCAAGATTTGGCATAGCCGCTTCGTTAAGGTTCTCCCAGACCATGTCGCCAACAAAAAGCAATTTTGCGTCCGAGTGGTTTACTATGTTGTGAACATTGTCTGCCTTGAATTCGTGAAGGATTGGAACTGCTACTGCACCATAGGTCAATGTTGCCAGAAAGGCTACTCCCCAATGTGCGCTGTTGCGGCCGCAAATGGCAATTTTATCTCCTTTTTTTACACCGCTTTCCTGGAAAAGAATATGAAGTTTCTCTATTTTTCTTGCTACATCCTTGTATTGGAGTGTTATTCCTTTATAATCTGTAAGCGCATCCATATACCAGTTTTTCTGGATGCTGTTATAGATTAATGATATAAAACTATTTTCCATATATTAAAAATTTGCACAAATATATGGTTTAGTGTGCAATTAACCAAATATTTGTATAAAAATACGGACAATGCAACATTAATAATTATCTGAAATAAGAAAAATGGTTGTTATATTTGAATTGCAAAATGTTATTTGAACCTATGTTTGTTTCTCTTTTATAATTGTATTTTCTGCTGTTTATCATATAAAACCTGTATGCCAGCTGTCTTTTTGAAAAATAAATATGTATATTTGAAGGAGAAAAGGTCTTGGTAACCTTTCTTTGTTTTGTTAATAGCATTAGATATTATGAATAAAAGACTTGTAGAATGCGTTCCTAATTTCAGCGAAGGACGCGATATGGTTGTTATCAATCAGATAACAGATGAGATAAAATCAGTTGAAGGTGTTTCTTTGTTGAATGTTGACCCGGGCGTGGCAACCAACCGCACTGTCGTTACTTTCATTGGCGAACCTGAAAATGTTTGCGAAGCTGCTTTCCGTGCCATTAAAAAGGCTCAGGAACTTATTGATATGCGTTATCATCATGGTGAGCATCCTCGTATGGGAGCTACCGATGTTTGTCCGCTTGTTCCTGTAGCAAATATTTCAATGGAAGAAACAGTAAAGTATGCAAGGGCTTTGGCTCAGCGAGTGGGCGAGGAACTTTCTATTCCGGTATACTGCTATGAAGCTGCAGCTTCTTCCCCGGCAAGAAAGAATCTTGCTGTGGTTCGTGCCGGAGAATACGAAGGTCTTGCAAAGAAATTTGAGGATCTGGCAATGCAACCCGACTTTGGTCCTGCTGTTCTTGACGAAAGTGTTGCACGCAGCGGTGCTTCTGTTATCGGTGCACGCGATTTCCTTTTGGCTGTGAACTACAATCTTAACACAACATCAACCCGCCGTGCAAATGCGATTGCTTTTGATGTCAGGGAAAAAGGCCGTGTCAAGAGAGAAGGTAATCCTATTACAGGCAAGAAAGTGGTTGACGAAAACGGTCATGACGTATATATCCCTGGAACACTAAAGGGAACAAAGGCTATAGGATGGTTCATCAAGGAATATGGCATTGCGCAGGTTTCAATGAATATAACGGACATGTACACAACTCCTTTGCATGTTGCGTTCGAAGAGGTTTGTGCCAAGGCTGCTGCAAGAGGCGTACGCGTAACAGGCACTGAAATTGTCGGTCTTGTTCCTAAAAAGGTTCTTATTGATGCCGGAAAGTATTTCCTTGCAAAGCAGAACCGTTCTGCCGGAATTGCCGAGAGCGAAATCATAAAGATTGCAGTCAAGTCATTGGGACTTGATGACCTTGCTCCGTTCAAACCTGAAGAAAAAGTTATAGAATATCTTATAGAAGACAAATCTCCAAAGCTTGTTGACATGACATGCAACGGCTTTGCCGAGGAAACTGCAAGCGAGTCTCCTGCTCCGGGCGGTGGTTCCGTATCGGCGTATATGGGTGCTTTGGGTGCTGCTCTTGGTACAATGGTTGCAAACCTTTCGGCTCACAAGCCGGGATGGGATGACAGATGGGAATTCTTTGCAAAATATGCTGAAGAAGGTCACGCCATTATGGAAGAACTTATTCATCTTGTTGACGAGGATACTGCTGCCTTTAATGAAATCATGGCAGTGTTCGGTATGCCTAAGTCAACTCCTGAAGAAAAGGCGGCAAGAGCTGCAGCAATGGAAAAGGCAACTCTTTATGCAACAGAAGTGCCTTTGAGAACAATGCGTTGCGCTTACAGGGCATTCCCTGTGTTGCAGGCTATGGTAGAATCAGGAAATCCTAATTCAGTATCAGATGCAGGTGTTGGCGCGCTTGCCGTAAGAGCTGCTGTTTTGGGTGCAATGCTTAATGTGAAAATCAATGCTGCCGGTTTGAAAGACCGTGCCGCAGCTGACAAACTTGTAGGAGAAGCCGAAGAACTTGCAGCCAATGCCAAGAAGTTGGAAGCAGAACTTCTTGAAAAGGTAGAAAAAGTAATAATGAAAAACTAAACACAAAATATCATGAATAACCAGCTGACAGATTTTCAGAAAGAAATACTTGCCGGAATACCTGACGTACTTCCACCGGCAAAACCTTATGATACGGAAGTGAACCATGCTCCGAAAAGAAAGGATATTCTGACTCCCGAGCAGAAGAAACTTGCTATCCGTAACGCACTTAGATATTTTGACCCGAAACATCATGCAACTCTTATACCTGAATTCAAGGAAGAATTGCGTAAGTACGGACGTATATATATGTATCGCCTGAGACCTGATTATGATATGCATGCACGTCCTATTGACGAGTATCCGTACAAATCAAGACAGGCTGCCGCAATCATGCTGATGATTAACAATAATCTTGACAAGGCTGTTGCACAGCATCCGCACGAACTTATTACTTACGGCGGAAACGGGGCGGTGTTCCAGAACTGGGCCCAGTACAGACTGACAATGCAGCTGCTTGCAACAATGACAGACGAGCAGACTCTTGTAATGTACTCTGGTCATCCGCTGGGATTGTTCCCTTCACACAAGCGCGCGCCGAGAGTTGTTGTGACAAACGGTATGGTTATCCCTAACTACTCAAAGCCTGATGACTGGGAAAGATTCAATGCGCTTGGAGTTTCTCAGTACGGACAGATGACAGCAGGCTCCTATATGTATATAGGTCCTCAGGGTATTGTTCACGGAACAACAATTACTGTATTGAATGCCGGCCGCAAGCAGGCTGGAGGCTCTGATGCTTCTCTTCGCGGAAAGCTTTTCGTATCTTCCGGTTTGGGAGGAATGTCCGGTGCTCAGCCAAAGGCAGCTGTGATTGCAGGTGTTGTAGGTGTCGTTGCAGAGATTAACCCTAAAGCTGTTCAGAAAAGATATGAACAGGGATGGGTCGACGAAGTCCACACCTCATTGGATGAGCTTATGCCAAGAATAAGAAAGGCTGTTGCCGACAAGGAAGTGGTTTCATTGGCATATCAGGGAAATATTGTTGACTTGTGGGAATGCCTTGTTGAAGAAGATATCCGTGTAGACCTTGGTTCAGACCAGACTTCACTTCACAATCCTTGGGCTGGCGGATACTATCCTGCAGGATATACTTTGGAAGAATCAAACGAAATGATGGTAAGCAATCCTGAAAAGTTCAAGGCAGAAGTTGAATCTTCACTCCGCCGTCAGATTGCTGCTATAAACAAACTTTCGGCTAAAGGCATGTATTTCTTTGATTATGGAAACGCATTCCTTCTTGAATCTTCAAGAGCCGGAGCCGATGTTATGAAAGAAGACGGTACATTCCGCTATCCTTCATACGTTCAGGATATCATGGGGCCGATGTTCTTTGACTACGGATTCGGTCCTTTCAGATGGGTATGTACTTCATGCAAGCCTGAAGACCTTGCCGTTACAGACGAAATAGCGACACGCGTACTTGAAGAGATTGCAGAACATGCAACAGATGATATAAAGGGACAGCTTAATGACAATATTCACTGGATAAAGGAAGCCGCAAAGAACAAGCTTGTTGTCGGTTCACAGGCACGAATTCTTTATGCAGACTGCGAAGGACGTACAAAGATTGCCCTTGCATTCAACGAGGCTATCCGCGACGGTCGTCTTTCTGCTCCTGTGGTATTGGGACGTGATCACCATGATGTATCCGGAACAGACTCTCCTTACAGAGAAACTTCCAACATTTATGACGGTTCAAGCTTCACGGCAGATATGGCAGTCCAGAATGTTATAGGCGACTCATTCCGTGGCGCAACATGGGTTTCTCTTCACAACGGCGGCGGTTGCGGCTGGGGAGAAGTAATTAACGGCGGATTTGGTATGGTGATTGACGGTTCACTGGAGGCAGAAACCAACATACGCCAGATGCTTCACTGGGATGTCAACAATGGTATTACCCGAAGAAGCTGGGCACGAAACAAGGGAGCCATGGATGCTATCCGCCGCGAAATGGAAAGAACTCCCGAACTGAGAGTCACTCTTCCAAATCTTGTTGACGACTCTCTTTTGGAAAATCTTGAATTTTAAAACAAAAAATAAGATGGAACAGGTTGATTGTCCGGTGGATGAGGCCCTGTTCCATCTGCCGTTTAATCTGATATAAATAATAACAAAATGGAAAAACATTATATTTCATCCGAACACTTGTCAGTTGAAAGACTGGCATATATTGTAGAAAACAATGTAGAAATAGCATTGAGCGAAGATGCTAAGCGTAGAGTTGTTGAATGCCGCAACTTCCTTGACCGTAAAATAGAAACATCAAAAGAGCCTATTTATGGTATTACAACAGGTTTCGGCTCTCTTTGCAGCGTATCAATAGACAAGGATTCATTGAGTACTTTGCAGAAGAATCTTGTAATGTCACATGCATGTGGTATGGGAGATGAGGTTCCTTCTGATATAGTAAGGTATATGATTATCCTCAAGATACAGTCATTGTGCTACGGTTATTCAGGCGTTCAGCTAAAGACTGTTGAAAGACTTGTCGATTTCTTTAATAACGGAATCTATCCTATCGTATATCAGCAGGGGTCTCTCGGTGCATCCGGCGACTTGGCTCCTTTGGCAAATATGTGTCTTCCTCTAATAGGACTTGGTGAAGTACGCTTCAAAGGTGAAAGAATGTCGGGTGAAGAGTTGTGCAAGTGCATGGGTTGGGAACCTATCGAACTTGCTTCAAAGGAAGGACTTGCATTGCTTAACGGTACACAGTTCATGTCTGCTTACTCTGTATGGAGCCTTATCCGTGCAAAGCGTCTTAATGTATGGGCAGACTATATTGCAGCAATGAGCATTGACGCGTATGACGGAAGAATAAGTCCTTTCCTTCGTCCTGCACACACAGTACGTCCTCACAAGGGACAATTGGATACTGCAGAACGTATTTATAATATTCTGCAGGGCTCTGAGATTATAACACGCTATAAGGAGCATGTTCAGGACCCGTATTCATTCCGCTGTGTGCCTCAGGTTCACGGAGCAGTGAAGGATACTGTAGATTATGTTGAGAAGGTTGTCACTACCGAAATAAACAGTGCTACCGATAATCCTATTGTTGTGCCTGAAGAAGACATGGTAATCTCGGCAGGTAACTTCCACGGCGAACCTCTTGCTTTGGTAAATGACTTCCTTGGAATAGCAATGTCCGAGCTTGCAAGTATTTCAGGCCAGAGAACATATCAGCTGATTTCAGGCAAGCGCGGCCTTCCTGCATTCCTTGTTGCTAAGCCGGGATTAAACAGTGGCTTCATGATCCCTCAATATGCTGTTGCATCTGTGGTGAGTCAGAACAAGCAGTATGCAACACCAGCATCTGTTGACTCTATTGAATCTTCACTCGGTCAGGAAGACCATGTAAGTATGGGAGCAAACGCAGCAACAAAATGTGCGCGCATCATAGACAATGTTTACAAGGTTCTTGGTACAGAGCTTATGAATGCTGCCCAGGCACTTGAATTCCGTCGTCCGTTAAAGAGCTCGCCTCTTGTAGAAAAGCTTCTTGACGAATACAGAAAGATTGTTCCTTTTGTGGATGTTGACAGAGTGCTTTATACAGACATGGCCAAGTCTATAGAGTTCCTGAAGAATAACAATTATGAATTATGAGACATATATATAAAAATATAAAATCACTGATGGGGGGATACTCTTCCCCCGTCGTGCGTTTAAAGGGCAAGCAGATGGCTGCGGTCCCCGAGATTGAGAACGCATATCTTATTGTAGAAGACGGAGTGGTCAAGGATTTCGGCAAAATGGAAGACCTTGATGCCTCTCTGTGCGCCGGAACTGCTGATACTGTGGTTGAGGATTTGACCGGAAAGTATGTTTTCCCTGCATTTGCCGACTCACATACACACATAGTATATGCCGGCAGTCGTGAGACAGAATACGAAGATAAGATAAGAGGCCTTTCGTATGTTGAAATAGCAAAGCGCGGAGGCGGTATATTGAATTCTGCCGATTTGCTCCATGTAACGTCGGAAGACGAACTTTATGAAACGGCAATGAAGCGTTTGCATATGTGTGTTGAAGGCGGTACAGGCGCCATTGAGATTAAGAGCGGTTATGGTCTTTCAACAGAGGACGAATTGAAAATGCTAAGGGTTATCAGACGTATGAAGGAGAATGCACCGATTGCTGTCAAAAGCAATTTCCTTGCAGCACACGCATTCCCAAGAAACTATCTTGACAACCACGAAGGATATGTTGACTTGATAGTAAATGAAATGATTCCTTTAGTAGCAGGCGAGGGACTTGCCGACTTCATAGATGTGTTCTGTGACGAAGGTTTCTTTACAGTTGAGCAGACTGACAGAATGCTTGAAGCAGGATGCCGTTATGGACTCCGCCCGAAAATTCATGCCAACGAGCTGGCTTTGTCCGGAGGGGTGCAGGTTGGTGTCAAATACAATGCACTTTCTGTTGACCATCTTGAACATATCGGGCAGGCAGAACGCGATGTTTTGCGCGATAGTGAGACTATGGCAACAGCTTTGCCTGGTGCCGCATTCTTCCTTGGTATGCCATATTCTCCTGTAAGGGAAATGATTGACGACGGACTTGCCGTTGCTCTTGCTTCCGACTTCAATCCAGGTTCATCACCATCCGCAAGTATGAAGTTTGTGCTTTCGCTTGCTTCAATAAAGATGAAGCTGACACCTTTCGAGGCATTGAATGCTGCAACCGTTAACGGTGCCTGTGCAATGGGGCTTGGCGGCGAGTATGGTCAGATTGTCCGTGGCAAGAAAGCCAATTTCGTAATAACAAAGCCAATGTCATCATTTGCCTATTTCTCTTATGCTTATACGGAGAACCTTATTGACAAGGTAATTGTTAACAAATAGAATACTGACAAATAGCGGTTATTTTAACCGCTATTGTTTAAAAGGTTAATACAATTATGGTTAGACAGACAGAATTTTCACTTAAACCACGTAATAAAGGCTTTCATCTCGTCACTTCCGAGATATTGGGCAATCTGCCCGAATTGCCGGAATATGGGTTGCTTAACCTGTTTATAAAGCACACAAGTGCCGCGCTGACAATAAATGAAAACGCGGACCCGGATGTGCGTGCCGATATGAAAAGCATATTCGAGCATCTTGTCAGGGAAAGGGAACCTTATTATCGTCATACCCTTGAGGGAGATGATGATATGCCTGCCCATGCCAATTCAACACTTACGGGAGTCAGTCTGACAATTCCTATAACAAACGGCAAACTGAATCTTGGTGTATGGCAGGGGATTTATCTGTGCGAGTTCCGTGAATGCGGGGGAGCAAGGAAAATCGTTGCTACAGTAATTGGATAGAAAAAGTAAAGTATTATGAAGATACTTGTAATTGAAGATGACGCTTCATTGCGTAAGATTATAACAGAGGCGCTTGAAGGCGAACGCTTTGTAGTTGAAAGTGCCTCTACTTACAGAGATGCATTGATGAAGATAGAGGATTACAGTTATGACTGTATTCTTCTGGATATAATGCTGCCTGACGGCAGCGGACTTGATTTGCTTAAGTATGTAAAGGAAATTGGCAAAGATGAAAATGTGATAATCATATCTGCCAAGGACTCAATTGAAGACAAGGTCTTTGGACTTGAAATCGGTGCAGACGACTATCTTGCAAAACCGTTTCATATTGCCGAACTTATCGCAAGGATAAGGAGTGTGATACGCCGTAAGAACAATGGCGGAGAGATGAGTGTCAAACTTGGAAACGTGACTATAATACCCGAAAAGTTCCAGACTTTTGTAAACGGAACTCTTATTGAATTGAACCGTAAGGAGTTTGATATTCTTCATTTCTTCCTTAACCGTCCCAATCATCTTGTAAACAAACAGACTCTTGCCGAGGCTATTTGGGGTGATCATATTGACCAGGTTGACAATTTTGACTTTATCTATGCGCAGATAAAGAACCTTCGCAAGAAGATGGCAGCAGCCGGTTCTGACGTTGAGATCAAGGCTGTCTATGGAATAGGATACAAGATTGTTGTCCTTTAAAGAACTCTTTTTTCAGAATAGCTTATGAAACTGATATACCGTATAGCATTAAGAACACTGCTTGTGCTTTTGCCCATAATGTTTCTTTGGGGAGTATTGTTTTACAAGGCAATGCTTAACGAAGTAATGGATGAAATGGATGATAATCTGGAAGACTATTCCGAAGAGATTATACGCCGGGCACTTGCAGGAGATGACTTGCCTGCTGTTTCAAACGGTTCGAACAACCAGTATTTTCTTATGCCCATTGAAGAGGATGTGGCAAAGGCAATACCCGAAATAGCATATAAGGACTCGATGCTATATATAATTGACAAGAGAGAAAAAGAGCCGGCACGCATACTCGAAACTGTTTTCGTTAATGATTTAGGTCAGAAATATCTGCTTCATGTAGCTACTCCGAGCATAGACCGTTTTGACCTTATGCAGTCAATCTTTTACTGGATTGTTATTCTTTATGCGCTGCTGTTCATTACTGTCGTGATGGCAAATATGTTTGTGTTTTATCGTAGTTTGCGACCATTATACAAGCTTTTGAATTGGCTTGACAGCTATAAGGTCGGAAAGAGCAACAAACCGCTTGTAAATTCCACTGCTATTCCCGAGTTTCGTAAACTGAATGAGGCTGTAATGAAGAATACCCAGCTTCATGAGTCGTATAATGAAATGCAGAAACAGTTTATCGGTAATGCGTCACATGAAATGCAGACACCGGTTGCAATCTGCATGAACCGTCTTGAAATGGTAATGGAGGACGAAAATCTTTCGGAAAAGAATATGGAACAGCTGGGAGAAATATATTCTTCTCTGATGCATTTGTCAAAACTGAACAAGTCCTTGCTGCTGATGACGCGTATAGAAAGCGGTCAGTATGCCGATGTTGCTGATGTCTCCTTTGCTCCTATTGTAGAAAAATATATTGAAAACCTTGGAGAAGTGTATTCATATATGGATGTATCGCTTGAATATCTCAAGGATGCTGATTTCAAAAAGGAGATGAGTGTCACACTTGCCGAACTGCTTGTTACCAATTTGTTGAAAAACGCCTATGTACATAATGTCACAGGCGGAAGGATTAAAGTGAAACTTTCCGATTCAGAACTTGTAGTGTCAAACAGCGGAAATGCGGAACCTCTTGATTCGGAAAGAATCTTTTCACGTTTTTATCAGGGAAGCAAGAAGGAAGGCTCTACAGGTCTTGGACTTTCCATAACAAATCAGATATGCAAGGTTTCCGGCCTGACTGTATCCTATCTGTTTGTTGACGGGATGCATACGTTTGTTGTGAAGAAGTGATTTTGGATGGTTTCAGAATCAAAGTATTGCCTTGCATTGTTTTATACGGTTCATCCTGACAGAAAAATTATACAATTTTAGTTTTATATAATATACTTTTTTATCTTTGTAACTGGTTTGAATTGAAAGTGTAGGAATAATCCATATATGGATTCAAGACACAGATAGAAGTATATGTCAATATGGAACAGACTTTTTGGAATTAAAAGTACCGATGATAGGGATAAAGACAAAGTCACCGGTAATGATTTCGTATCTGTTTCCAGAAATCCCTCCCATTATACAATTGTAGATGTTGAAGTCGGAATTAATGATGACAAGATTCATGACATAGGTGCGGTACGTTATGACGGAGCCGTATTCCATAAGGCTTCAAAAAATGAATTGTTTGATTTTCTAAGTGATACTGATTATGTGTGTGGGCACAATATAATCCATCATGATGCAAAGTATCTGTTTGGAAATGAAGAATGCCAGTGGGTGCTTGTCGATACGCTTTACATGTCGCCTTTATTGTTCCCCGAGCGTCCTTATCATAATCTTGTCAAAGATGACAAACTTGTCAGTGATCAGGTTAACAATCCTGTAAATGATTGTGAGAAGGCAAACGACCTGTTGCAGGACGAAATTGCATACTGGAATCTGTTGCCTGAAGAGAAACGCAAGATATTTGCATCATTGCTTAGAGGCAAAAAAGAATTTGAAGGTTTCCTTTCCTTGGTTCGTGCGGAATATTTAAGGAAGGAACTATCCGACTATATAAGGAGCTATTATAAAGGAAAGATATGCATGAATGCTGATGTTGACATGATGATAGAACATTATCCGTGTGAACTGGCATATGCTTTGGCTCTTATTGATACTACTGACCATCGTTCAATCACTCCTGCCTGGGTACTCCGCAATTACCCGGATGTGGATTTTGTAATGAAATTGCTCCGGGATACTGCATGCAATGGCGGGTGTCCGTATTGTGATACCCAACTTGATGTTCATCGTAGCCTGAAAGCCTATTTCGGTTATGACCAGTTCCGTACTTATGAGGGAGAGCCATTGCAGGAACTTGCGGCAAAGGCGGCGGTTAAAGGGAAATCATTGTTGGCTATTTTCCCTACCGGCGGCGGAAAATCCATAACATTCCAGTTGCCTGCACTTATGGCAGGTAATTCTGTTCACGGACTTACTGTGGTTATTTCTCCACTGCAATCACTGATGAAAGACCAGGTCGATAATCTGAGCGACAGGGGGATTACTGATGCTGTTACGATTAATGGCATGTTAGACCCGATTTCCAGAGCGCTGTCCATACAGAGGGTTTTGGAGGGGGAGGCTTCATTGCTTTACATATCTCCCGAAATGCTCCGTTCAAAGACAATTGAGAAAATACTTTTGGCGAGAAATGTTGTACGTTTTGTGATAGACGAGGCCCATTGTTTCTCTTCATGGGGGCAGGATTTCAGAGTTGACTATTTGTATATAGGAAAGTTTATAAAAGAATATCAGATAAAGAAGAAGTGCAGGAATACAATACCTGTATCATGCTTTACGGCTACTGCCAAACAGAAAGTTGTTCAGGATATTTGTGATTATTTCAAACAGACTCTTGATTTGGATTTGGAACTGTTTACTTCCAAGGCTGCGAGAACCAATCTGCATTATTCTGTTATACATGCAGAAACGGATTCTGACAAATATATGAAGCTGAGAGAGCTTGTTTCTGAATCCGACTGTCCGACAATTGTATATGTTTCGCGTACCAGACGCTCAAAAGAACTGGCGGAAAAATTAACCCGAGACGGCTACAAGGCATTATGCTATAATGGAAAAATGGATTCTGATGAGAAGATTGCCAATCAGGAAGCATTTATGAATGACAGAGTACGTATCATTGTGGCAACTTCTGCTTTCGGTATGGGGGTTGACAAGAAAGATGTCGGACTTGTTGTTCATTATGATATATCAGACTCTTTGGAGAATTATGTCCAGGAAGCCGGAAGAGCAGGGCGTGACCCTAACCTCGAAGCCCGTTGCTATGTCCTTTATTGCGATAATGACCTGGACAAGCATTTTATTCTTCTCAATCAGACCAAACTTAGTATAAGCGAAATACAGCAGGTATGGAAGGCTGTCAAGGATCTTACCAAAAAAAGAAATAGAGTATGTTGCTCTGCTCTTGAAATTGCCCGTCAGGCTGGTTGGGACGATTCTGTTTCTGATATAGAAACCCGTGTAAGAACAGCTTTGGCAACATTGGAGCAGACTGGGTATATCGTAAGAGGAAACAATGTCCCTCATGTTTATGCAACCGGAATTACTGTAAAGAATATGGAAGAAGCCAAGAAACGAATAACGGCTTCAATCTTTTTTGACAGCGATGACAAGGAAAAAGCTGTGAGGGTAATAAAGTCACTTATTTCACAAAAGTACGTTGCAAAAGCACATGATTCAGATGCAGAATCAAGAATTGATTATTTGGCTGATATATTGGGATTAAGCAAAAGAGAGGTTCTTTCTGTTGTTGACCGTATGCGTCAGGAAGGTATTCTTGCAGACAGCAGGGATATTTCAGCTTATCTTATGGATGCCGGTGATTCGCAAAAGAAGTCTATAAGTATGCTTGATCGTTTTGCCAGACTGGAAGAGTATATACTTAACCACATTCCCGACAATTCGTTGCGCATATCATGCAAGCAGCTTAATGAAAATGCTGTGAACGACGGTATAAATACTTCAAGGGAAAAGGATATCCGTACTTTGCTTTATTTCTTGACTATAAAGGGATATACACGTAAAAAAGAAGATTCTGTACATAATATAGAGCTTAGCAGAGTAACTGACATTGAAACAACTATCAGCCGTTTTGAAAAGAGAATGGAGATAAGCCGTTTTGCTATTGACTGGCTTTACGGTATTGCTGCCGAGTATGAACGGACTGGTTCTGGAAAAACATCCGTACAGTTCTCTGTCGTAGAGCTTTACAACCAGATAAAGTCGGGCAACAATACGCTTTTCACAAAGCTTGACAATCTGCAGCTTGAAGATATTGAAGAGGCATTGCTTTATCTTTCAAAGATAGGTGTTCTGAAACTTGAAGGCGGTTTCCTTGTCCTTTACAATGCAATGGATATAAAGCGTCTGAAAGACAATAAGGCAAGATACCGTCAGGATGATTACAGAATGCTGAATGAATTCTATAAACAGAAAATCCAGCAGGTGCACATCGTGGGCGAGTATGCCAATCTGATGGTAAAAGACTATAATGCTGCTTTGAAATATGTTCAGGACTATTTCCAGATGGATTACAGGAAGTTTATCCTTAAATATTTCAAGGGTGAGAGAGTCGGCGAGATACAACGCAACCTGACTCCTGAAAAATATGAACAGCTGTTCGGGCAGTTGTCAAAACGACAGATGGAAATTGTTTCAGACAAGGAATCAAGATGTATTGTTGTAGCCGCAGGTCCTGGCAGCGGCAAGACCAAAGTGCTTGTACATAAGCTTGCTTCATTGCTTTTGCTTGAGGATGTCAAACACGAACAGCTGCTGATGCTTACTTTTTCAAGGCAGGCAGCAACGGAATTCAAACAGCGGTTGATGGAACTTATCGGTAATGCGGCGCATTTTGTTGAGATTAAGACATTCCATTCCTATTGTTTTGACCTTCTTGGAAGAATAGGAAACCTTGAAGAGGCAAAGAATGTTGTGGCTAAGGCTGCCGAGATGATTGACCTTGGAGAAGTGGAACCTAACAGAATAGGGAAGACTGTTCTTGTAATTGATGAGGCTCAGGATATGGGAGCCGATGAGTATGCGCTTGTAAAAGCTTTGATGGACAGAAACGAAGAAATGCGTGTCATTGCGGTTGGTGATGATGACCAGAACATTTATGAATTTCGTGGTTCCGATTCTGGTTATATGTATCAGCTTGCTCAAAGGCAGGATAGCGTATTTATCGAGATGACAGAAAACTACAGGAGTTCACGTCATGTAATAACTTTTGCAAACGAGTTTGTCAAGACAATTAACCGTAGGATGAAGAGTTCGCCTATCATTCCGATGCGGAAAGAAAACGGATTTGTCAGCGTTACAAGGCATATGTCCAAATATATGTACCTGTCTATTGTAAACGAACTGCTTCATAATTCGGACGAAGGGACTTCATGTATTTTGACCATGACAAATGAGGAAGCTGTAATTATTGTAGCGCTTCTGAAAAGATATGGTGTAAACTGTAAGCTTATACAGTCTATGGACGGACTTAGATTCTGTAACTTGGCAGAAATCAGATTCTTCCAGAAATATCTTGGCAAGCGTATAGAAAGTCCGCTTATTCCTGATGAGTTGTGGGAGGAAGCTAAGACTGCTACATATTCTTATTATGACAAAAGTCAAAGTATTGTTTATATAAAGCGTTGTATTGAATTGTTTGAAGAAACAAACAAAAAGAAATATTATACCGATTTTAGGGAATTTGTTTTTGAATCTTCTTTAGAAGACTTTTGTGATGTTTCGGGTACAGATGTAGTCGTTTCTACAATACATAAGGCAAAAGGCCGTGAGTTTGACAATGTTTTTATGCTTATATCCGACAACTATTCAAAGGATGTGAATCTGATGCGCAGACTGTATGTCGGCATTACGCGTGCCAAAAACAGACTTTTTGTTCATACAAACGGAGATTGCTTTAATCTTAATAGTGCGGATAGTTTTAAGGTAGATAGGAATGAGTATCTGATGCCTGGTGAAATTGTTTTGCAATTGTCACATAGGGACGTTAACCTGGGATTTTTCAAGGACTTGAAGCGTGAAATACTGGCATTGAGGTCGGGAGATCCTTTGTCTTATGATAATTATATGCTGTATGACCCTATGAACCAAAAGGCAGTTGCCAAATTGTCTCAGAATATGCAGACTGTACTTGCTGAATGGGACGAAAAAGGGTATAAGGTGAAATCTGCTTCTGTTCGTTTTATTGTAGCATGGAAACCTAAGGATGCTCCAAAGGAGGAATCTGAAACAGCGGTTTTACTTGCTGATCTTGTACTTTCTGTTTAATAGTTTATTCGTTTTTCATGAAATAATCATTTCCTAGGCTTTCTCCAAAAACATAGGACCTTTTCCTCAAAAATATACAATGTTTTGAGCCAAAACGTTTAAGGTTTTCTGCAAAAACTTCCTGCCTTTTCGGGCATTTATGTACGCATGTTTTTTGTTTGTGAGGGAAGATTGTGCCATGCAGTATATAAAAGTATGGTTTGCATGAATATTTTTTCCTGCTGTTTCTTTTCTTGTCTGTATCATAAACCTGTTGCTGTTATTCTGTTTTTATTGATTTTTCGATAAAAATTTGGAATATCTGTATTTACTTCATATATTTGCTGCAGATGTGGAAGTTTGCCACGTTTTAATTTTGCGAAAACATAAACAACAAAAATGTCCAAGATGCTAAACAGCAGGTTTATGGTTTAAAAAATCATTGATTAAACTATTAGTCTTAACAGTTACAAAATGTTGTGACAGGGAATGCTGTGCTCTTTGACATTCTGGCTCATACCTGTGGTTTCGAATGGGAAATCCGGGTTCTTTTCATTTCGTTTCCGTTGCGGGAACGGGATTTATTTCTTCAAAAAAATTATTATTCACTCTAAAATTTGTTGTTTATGGAAAATATGTATTTACGCGCAAAGCGCAATTTTGAATCAAATGTAGATTTTGTTACTCCCGAGTTTGCCAACAATATTCTTGATGTTGAGGTGTCTGTCCCTCAGGGATTGGACGGAGTCAATGATGTGTCTGTGCGAATATACTCTTCATCCTATAAACTTGTTTCGGCAGAATGTGTATTGCACCAGGTTGGAAAGACATTCAGAAAGGCGCTTCTTCAAATGGGCTCTGAAGAAGTGTGGTGTGAAGGACTTTACCGTGTGTACGTATATGTCAATAGTGTACCGAAATGGTTCTGCGAACTTTCGTTGAAGGATGACAATGAAAAGTGGTATAAGGCTGCGTTGAAACCCATAGAGGAGAATTATGGGGAGATGATGTTTGCCGACAAATGGTGCCTGACCGACTGGTGGCACAAGATACACTGTGCACGTTTTAAGGAACCGCTTGTAAAGCTGTTGGTCGAAAGACTTGGGGCTTTCAGCCGTGACCTGGAAAATGGAACCATATCAAAAGTTCCTAATCTGCTGGTTATAGGCGATGGCGAGACGGTTGGGGCAAGTGCTTTGTCATCTATGGTTATTGGCGGATACATTACGGATGATGACATCTCAAAGAGGTACAGGTTTTCGCTCGAAGAACTTGCGACCTGTTCTTACGGATGGAATCATATGGTGGATGAGATTGCTCAGGCAAAAGCCGTGATAGTTGATGTTCCCGAACTGAAATATACCGGTCCGGTGATTAATCTTGTAAATCTGTTTGCCAGTGTGATAAAGTATGATACTTTCAGAAATACCACTTTCATATTTAACGGCATGAGGCAGAATATCAATCTGATGATGGAACATTGTGTGCTGATGAAAGATTTGTTTACAGAAGAAACAACCTTCCGTCTGACATACGACAGGTCTGTTGTCATTGACGATGAAAACTTTGGGGAATTTGAGGCATTGCTGAAGAATTTTATCGAGAATGACAGTGAAGCTGAAGACAGTAGCTGTGAGAAAGAGGAACCTGCTGTTGTAAATGAATGTATTGATGCTGAAAAGAAACTGGCGGCAATGGTTGGTCTGCAGCGTGTGAAGGATGATATACAAGAGGCTCGGACAATGGCTCTTTTCAATAAGAAAAGGGCAGAATATTGCTTGCAGACAAATGATAAAAACTGTAACCATATGCTGTTCCTTGGCAATCCCGGAACGGGAAAGACTACGGTTGCAAGGCTTATAGGAAAAATGTATTATGGCATGGGACTGCTGAGCAAGGGGCATACTGTTGAGACAAATCGTGCGAAACTGGTTGGCGAATTTATTGGTATGACGGAGAAAAAAGTTTTGGAGACAATAGAGGAAGCGCGTGGCGGAGTACTCTTTATTGATGAGGCTTATGCGCTTGTGACAGACGAGACTGACAAAAAGGATTTCGGTAGGGAAGTTCTTAATGCTTTGCTGACAGTTCTTTCGGAACCTAATCCGGATATGATAATAATTCTTGCCGGATATGAGGACAAGATGAACGTCATGCTCAAGACAAATCCGGGACTGAAGGACCGTTTCCCACTGACATTCCATTTTGAAGATTACTCTGCCAGCGAACTGATGGAGATTGCCTGCCGCACTCTTGACGAACGTAATTTCAATTTGACTGATGATGCCCGTGATTGTCTTGCAGGTATAATTGAAAGATATTCAGCAAACCGTGATTGTTATTTCGGTAACGGACGCTGGGTTCATAACCTGATAGAGCAGGGGATAATAAAGAGTATGGCACGTCGTGTAATGTCTTCTCCGGCTGCAAACGGACTGTTTGATGTAAATCTGTTTTGTACTGTCGAAAAGGATGATGTTCTGGATGCCGAACGTAACTTTCTTCAGTCCAAAACAATAAGAATGTTCTCTCCACGCCCGATTGGTTTCCGGGCGTGATGGGAATTACCAATGTGGATTTATTGCTTTAAATATAATGTATTGTTGATATCTGTACTTTTGGATATGATATGCAACATTGTTTTATATAAGGTATATGGCTTACAGATTAAACGGATATGTTACTGATAAAATATCGGCCATCCCTGTATTCTGTCCTGATGTTTATTTTTAGCATGTGATTGCCTGCCTGATATGTAACCAGATATTTATTGCTGCTTAGCTCGGTTATTTTAAGACTTTTAAACCACATGCAGTCAAAGTCAAAATTGTTGATTATAATGTCATATCCCAATAAACCGTCATACAGTGATTCTTCTTCTGCATTTTTGAATTGTTCCAATGCCTTTTCAGACATATTTGACAAACGTAATTCAGACAACTTCTGGTCCATGTCTTTACTCATACTGCAATATGTGGCAGTATATGACTTATAAAAACTTTCAATAAATGATTTTTCAGATGTATTGTCTGTTTCGTAATGGATTGTATCTTCCAAATGTGACAGTAGCTCGTCTCCATATTGAATACCATTTTCAATTGGAGTTATATATGCTATTTTGCATTTGCCGTTGATATGCTTCACTTTTAATGGTATTTCTGTAAGAGTTGTACTGTCTTTTTCCTTCCACAGATAACTGACCATATACCAGTCATCACTTATTTTTCTTACATCCAGAGTCTTTATTGCATCAGAATTCATGTCTTGTGCACGTATTATAGGATTCCCTCCACTGGCATTTCCCATTCTTTGAACTTTGGATATCATTTCATCAGTCATGTAGGTTTTGCATAGAGTTTCATTATTGGAATTGTATTCCAATACATTAATCATGTATTTTTTGTAAAAATTCTTGATTTCTTCCAAATCTTCACTATAACCAGTCAAACATGAACATATCAAAAGCACAATTGTAAAAAGAAAACTTCTGCTCATTTTTTTATTGTCATATTTTAATTGTATAATATTTTGTATGTTTTATCTGTATGCTATTCATATTTTAGATTCTAAATGATTTGATACAATCATTTAAAAAACAAACCTTTAACACGATATCTGAGGAACAATGGTAACGATTTAGCGACCGTACAATCTTCTGCATTCCACTTTGTTTTACTGTCAAATAACTCTATAAGTTGATGCAAATATAGTGATTATTTTTAATACATAAATCTCTGTAACTAGAACTTCTCACAGTATTTAATTTGTTTTGGAAACAATGTTTCAATATGAGTTATAATTGTTTCACATACTTCTTTATAATCCTCATCTGTTAGAGGAGTTTGTTCGTTTCTCCATCCACCATGAGATAAGTCATTTATAAATATATATGATTTCTTGTCATTAGGAATATTATCCCTTATATATTCTGCAATACTGTCATTAGATACTTCGATGTTCTGAAATTTAGTTAGTGTTTCTATAATATGCCTTATAGAGTTTGCTGTGGTATGATTTGCCTTTTCTCCTTTGCGGGCAATTCTATAAATATCAATTAAGTGACTTATATATGGCACCGTAAAGTTTTCATTAAAATCGACAAGGTCACTATTACGTAATAATAATTTCTTTTCAATGATATTATTTGCGCATAATATTCTCATAAAATCATTATTATGCGTCAGGATAATGAATTTTTCTCTATTGAGCTTTTCAAGTATCTGTTTTATATCGCGGATTATTCCACTCACGGTATAAACATATGTAAAGTCCATACTTGATATGGGATCATCAATTACAAAGAATAGGTTCTTATAATCCTCTTCCTTTTCTATTTTTAAGTGTGCATCACCCAAATAATATGCGAACGCAATGATATTTTTTTCACCTTCACTAAGAACTCGTTTGACTTGTCCTTTATTTAGAGTAGTGCTATTAAGAATTAGATGAAAATCATCTTCACTTAAAGTGTATTTGCCAGAAAAGAAATAGTCAAGTACACATTTTATTGTTTCATATACTTTCTTCTTTTTACTAACTTTTTCAGCCTCTTTTCTTTTGGAAATATCATCATTCAATTCTTTATATTCTTTTCTTAATTCATGTATTTTTAGGATATCCTTATTACAAACCTCAACAAGATGTGCATATGCTGATTTGCATATAGCTTTTCTTATATTTTTATTTTCTTCCCCTATTTTATTTTTCTTCTGATTGATAGTTCTGATTTTTTCATTATTACTCTCAATCAAATAATTTAATGTAATTGTATGTTTTTTAATATTTTGGATAATATCATCACCAACTTTAATCGAAATGTCTATAGCTTCTATTTTTTTATTCGTAGCATCTAGCACATTTTGAATACAATCTTTAATTAATGTAATAACGGCAATACTTTCCAAATTGTCATTGTCTACTGAAGGAATATATTTGGTCTTATATTCATTGTACAAATTTACTCTTTGAATTACTGTATTTTCGACATTCGACAATAGGTATATAATATTTTGCAATTGCTTACTATAGTTTTGAAATAGTTTTATGGTTTGAGATTCCGAATCAGTCAGGAATTGCGTGTATTTGTCAATCAATGCGAGAGAATCAATAGTTAATTCTTGCTCACAAAAAGGGCAATGATTATCCTTAAATAATTTAACACCTTCTTCTATAAAATTCTGTTTACTCTTGATTTTGGCTTTAAATTCGCCCGAGAACGAACTGAGATTATATTGCTTATCTAAATCACTTACAATAGTTTGTATAAAGTCGGCATCAATGGATATCTTGTCTATTAACAATATATCCTCAAGATTTTCAGGAGTAGACTTAACCTTATTATAATCAGCAAGTAGATCTTCAACTGTTTTAGAGCAACTATGTTTTTCCCGATTTATAGAGTCTAAAATTGCTTCTGTATTTAATAAATCTTTATATTCTTGTAATCGTTTTATATCTCTAATTGAATCAATGTTTTTTATCAAATAGGCTTGAATAATTTTTTCGATTTGGTTTCTTAGTACGACTCCATCTTCTTTGATTTTCTTCAATTTATTTTCATCATCAGTCAAATCAATATTTGCTCTACCTAGAATATATCCCTGAATATCAGAGTCTTTTTCATAATTTAGGACCCTAATATTTTCTTCAACATAATCTTGATTGAATACATGATATAAGTAATGGGGATTTGGCAAAGTCGGAATATTTTTTTCTTTAATATCAAAGGATATGTCTTCAATGACAGCGTTTTCTTTGTCTGTAATTTTAAAAGCAAAATGTCCCCAATTATGGCCAAATCTAATTAATGAATCAGTAGGGCTACAACCATTCCCATCTAAACTTAAATTCTGATTAGTATGATCTAGAAGTCGAAATAATCTACTTATGAATGTTTTTCCACAGCCATTGTTTGCAAAAATACCAATCTTCAAAGAGCCAAGATGAAATTCTCTTTGCAATTTTTCTATTGGGGCAATCTGTTGACATTCAATATATACTTTTATTTTGCTATCTGCCATATTATTCCCTATCAACAATTGTTATGCTGCGTTATAAATTTGAATTAGTTTTGTTTTTATCTCTCCGAAAGTCAGGCTTGTACTAAAATCAGTCGTT
>CALUJO010000020.1 GCA_944320965.1 uncultured Bacteroidaceae bacterium
TCGAACTTTGCGCATGTACGTATAGGGCGAACTTTAAACATCGAATTTATTGATTGGCAACTTGCGGACATTCATTATATGTTATAATTTTTGATTTTATGAAATTAGCTGGATTCTGAGGATCTTCTATTTCTTCATTAGATATAGAAACACCTTTTTCCTTGCAAAATTTTTCAAACTCGTTAGTATTTTCAAATTTCTTATATTTATACTCAGGGATTAATGCAACCAGTTTAAATGTGTAGTTTACTATTTCCTTTGTCAAATATTCAAAATGTAGGAATGGTGTCTTTATTAACCACATACCTCGTATTCTAAGATCTGATATTCCAAGATGGTCAATCTTATTAATTCTTCCAAGTTCGTTGGTCTCAGCAACCTCTACTTTGTCAAGCGATTTAATACCATTCCTTATTACATTTTCAACATTTTCATAAATTTCATGAGAATCACAATATAGATCACCATATACAAAAAAAATGTTTTGCAAATCTTGTCCATTAACCTGACCAACTACATATATCATGTCTTTTTCTTCCCATTTTTCACATGTACGGCAAGTTTTGCTTATTTTGGGGTTGTCTGAGCGAAGCTTGTTTTTGGGATAGCTACTATTCAATTGAAGTTGTGATGTTCCAAGCGTTTCTATTTTTTTTATTTCTATTGCATCGCTATTAATAAGCATGGCATCAGGTGGATTAGTCCTATTACCTAAATAAGAAAATGCTCGACTATGTGCTTGTTTAATAGAACGTTCGTCTTGACCTAAGCAATTGGCAAAGGCATTTTTCACGTAATCTTCAAGTGCAGCTCCCATTTGGTTGGCTCTATTTTTAATATTCTCCTGTGGATTTTCAACAACCTTAAGAGATGATTTCTCAACAAATGCTTGTATTGCTGTTAGTATATTACTACTCATATATTTTTATTACTCTTATTTACCATTTACAATTATACTTAATATTTATGTCTGATGGCATACCAATTATTTGTATATCAAATTTTAAAGATGTTTCTTTGATATCTTTTGCATTGTGGATTCTAAACGAAAACTGCCATCCGTTATCAAAACACATAATTATAGTTGTTTTGCTACCAGGCTTAAATCCAATATACAGAAGAGTTGTTGGAAGGTTTATTACAGGTACCTTAATAGCGGGCTGTGATACACGGCTCGGCAAATTCAAAGTACCATACATATTAAACGATTGTATTGTTGTAATTCTTTTGGAGTCTATGCTAATAATCTTGTAGAAGTCGTACTTGCTAAGAAGGTACTCTATCATTCTACGAGGTACATTCTTATCCGCTTTTACTTGAGTTATAATTTCTTTAACGAAAGCATTAAGTAGTGGTACATAAACATCATTCTCTTAAGATTTTAAATTTCTGAAATAAGTTCCTTTTGCTTTTTCACATTCTAAGAAATTAAAAATTGGTCTTATTTCATTCCAATAAGTTTGGGAACATGAAATATTATACCACTTCAAACCAAAATCTAGATTTTTAGCAATTCTACTATGCTTTACAGCCATGTGGTTGTGTTTTATACTCAAACCTATTTCCCAAACAATATCTTTTCGCTCAATAATTATATCACGCACATCTGCATCTTCTCCATGTTTGTCATTTTGTATATATAAGCTGAGCATGTCAAAACTTGGTTCAATAATATTAGGTTCAAGAGCAAAAATAGTTTCAATAGTTGACTTTGAGCTAAGTGCATAAAGAATTTGCTCTTCAGGTGTTATGGTATCCCATGCACTCTTTGATGCTTTATAGCTACTATTTTCAATTATTTTTACAGGACGAATTTTACTGATAGCCACATATAAAGAATTCAAACATACAAATTCATATGCTCTACCTTGATTATTGCTTGCATTACTCATAAGCAGTAATTTGTTTTAGATTTGGTTCAAAATTAATAAAAATCCATTAGATAAACGATTTTTTATTGACACAATTATTACTATATAATTTTGGGAAATTATTATTATGGAATAACAGATAAATCAAACATACGCACCCAATCCCGCAAAAACATTGCACCTTTCAGCTAAAAACATGCAATGATTTGGGTAAAAACCTACAACCTTTTTGACCAAAAGGTTGTAGGTTTTTTTTGATTGGATTAAACTTTTAAATTCAAGTGGAGATTTATTCCAACAAAATAGATTTCCATATATGTTCCATCATACAAAAACAGCCTTCCGAAAATATTTTATCCAGAAGGCTGTCTGTCAATATTATCAATTATCGGTATTATTCTTCCTTTCCGTCATCTTCCTTCGCTGGAATAGTGGAAGCATTACCGTCACGCACCGCCATATAATGAGGTGACATGATTTCAACTCCCTCTTCATTGAAACGGTCCTGAATGTTTTGATGCAAGTCGGAATATATTTGAGACAAACGGTCAGCATCCTTAATATAAGCATTCACCTGATATACTGGATACCAGTCGCTGAGTGAGGTTGAAAGAACAAACGGACGAGAGTCGTCCACAACGCCCGGTGTATTCAAGGCTGCCTCTATCAGCAATCTGTTAACAGTACGCCATGGAACATCATAGCCTATACTTACTTCCGAGTGAATTATCAATCCGTATTCACGGGCAGACTGGCTGAAATTAACCGTATGCGATGACATGACAAATGAATTAGGAATGGTAACAACCTCGTTTTTCGGTGTACGGATACGTGTTACAAGAGGAGTCTTTTCCACTACATTGCCTGTTGTATCATTCAGCTTTATACGGTCACCAATCTTGAAAGGACGCATATAAGTGATAACAAGTCCGGCAATTATATTTCCGATTACTGTACTTGAACCGAGTGAAACTATCAAACCGACAAACACTGAAATGCCTTGGAATACACCTGAATTAGCCCCGGGCAGATAGGGATAAATCATTGCAATCATGAAAGCATAAAGCAAGAAACGGACTATATGATAGGTAGGCATTGCCCAATCCGGATAAAATCCGCTTAATTTCAGCTTTTCTTCCTGTATTTCTTTGGCAAGATAATGGAACATGCGCACCAGATACTTGATTGCCAGACATATCACAAAGATTGTAAACAGATTAGGAATATATGAAAGCACTCCGGTTATGATACCCTTCACCGGATTCCATATATACGAAAGCAGCTGATATGCCAGATTCTTTGTAGGAGGGAAAACCGAAAATACCAACGGTACACTCAGAAGCAACTGCAAAAACATAAACAGGTACCTCACCATACTTGCAAGGAACACCAAAAGCTGCACCTGCTTCCGTTTGTCAAGCAGCTCATAATCCTGAATAGAAATAGACTTCAGACGGGTCTTCTCCAATCGCATTATACGAAACTTCACTTTTCGGAACAGCCAGTTTGTACCCCAGAACAACAGTCCCTGCCCTATCAGTATCAAAATAAAATATCCTATTCGCTTGCACAACTGAAGAAAACCGTGTTCTTCCTTCATTTCATGCAGTTTTTCTATAATAACAATACGGTTCTTTGCCGCAAGTTCATCACGTGTACAATTCTCCCAAAGTCCGTCCATATCAGTAAACGAAACTATAACCTTATTGTCATACATCAAATCGGTCACTATCTCACTGATTTCGATATAAAGTGAATCGGGCTTCAGATTAAATTTCTTCCCCAAAAGCTCAATGTCACGTGCAACATTCTCGGCACGCAGCTGAGGAGTAAGCCCACCGCGTTTGGCATAGTAATAAAACAAGGTATCATCATCAACTACAACAGGAACTCCCTGAGTGACACTGCGCAAAGAATCTATACGCTGTTTCTGTACAGCAAGCTTTATTGAATCAGCAGACAGCGCAGCCAGTTTCATTTGCTCCAACTCCATGCGCAGACTTGCAACATTCAGACGTGCATCTTCCAGCTCTTCCTTCATGACTTAAATACTGATGGAATCGGAATCCGTTCCTGCGGCAATGTTTTGCGACGACAGACTGTCTGCCCCAAAAATATCAAGTACTTTTTCAACTACCTGAGCCGGAACGCTTAAAGCAGACAGGCAGAACAGGCAAAGGCACAATAAACGAAAGCGTTTCATATCTTTATATGTTGTTGTTTTTTTGCGGCGCCAAAATTAGTAAAAAAACATGAAACAGATAAAAAATGTTATAACATAAAATCAAAGGCTACACTGTAATACAAAAACTCCCCCTTACAGCATCTGTTTCCAATGCATATAAGGAGGAATTGTCTTAAATATAGTTCAAACCGTCAGACTTTATTCAATCATCTTGTCCAGTTCTTCCTCATCAATTTCGTCAAACCAGTCTTTCAGTTTGTCCTTTGCATTTTGCTTGATTTCGGAAGTAATATTCTTCTTTACTGCATACAGCGCCCATATAATCGCTGCAAGGTCATCGGTATATCCGGCAACCGGTATAAAGTCGGGAATCAGGTCAATAGGCAATATAAAGTAGCCCAATGCACCGCAAATCTTGGCTTTGTCTGTTGCAGACACATTATCACTAATAAGGATATAATACAATACAAGAACACCGTAGATTATCTTCGCACCGGCATCCTTGGCAACTTTCAGAACCTTGTCCTTAAGGCTTTTCTCCGAATAGTGCTTCTCATACTTGTTATAGTTTTCAGGCAGATTTTCCATTGCTAATTTGTTTTGAATTAAACACTATATCAAAGTTAAGGAAAAAACAATTTCTGTTGAAATATTTTCCAACAAAAATAGACCGGTCGCACGTATAAAGACATACAACCGGTCTATTGGTTTTATTTAATAAAATAAAAATTGCCTTTTACTTTATTCTTAAGAAACTGTATCCAAACCTTTCGCACGCTGCCCTTTCAAGTTCTTCACGGGCAGAAGGATCAGCTATCGCAATCAGGGCTTTGGCACGCTGCGCAAGGTCCTTGCCACGAAGATATGCGATACCATGTTCTGTAACGATATACTGTGCCTGGGCACGCGTAGTCACAACCCCCGCACCAGGAGTCAGAACCGGTTTGATTTTTGACTGTCCCTTGTTGGTTGTAGATGTAAGGGCTATGAATGTCTTTCCGCCTTCGGACAATGAACCGCCATACATGAAATCGTGCTGGCCGCCTACTCCGGAGAACATTCGTGTACCGATTGAATCGGCACATATCTGACCTGTCAAATCTATTTCAAGGGCTGAATTGATTGCCATAACTTTAGGATTCTGGCTGATACGGAAAGGATAGTTAGTCCAGGCAACATCCTTTATTATAACATCTTCATTATAGTCCATGAACTTGTAAAGCCTTTCAGACCCAAGTGCAAGAGAAGCCACACTCTTTCCTGGCATAATAACCTTTTGTGAGTTATTGATTACTCCGCTCTGTATAAGCGGCACTACCCCATCTGTCATAGCTTCGGTGTGAAGACCAAGGTTCTTATGATTGGTAAGTGCAGACAAAACTGCATTTGGAATGCCGCCGACACCTATTTGCAAAGTTGCTCCGTCAGGAATCTGTTCGGCTATATATCCGCCTATCTTACTGTCCTTCTCATCAGGCACTGCTATAGGAAGCGCAACAAGCGGTTCGTCAACTTCTACACAGGCAGCAAGCTGGTCAATGTGTATAAGCGCATCACCATAGGAGAAAGGCATCTGTTTGTTCACCTGTGCGATGACTATCTTTGAACACTCAACTGCTGATACTGCAAGGTCGGCTGATACGCCATAACTGCAATAGCCCTCGGCATTTGGACGTGAAACATTCAGGAAAGTGACATCAAGAGGAATAAGTCCGTCACGGAACAGTGCCGGAATTTCTCCAAGAAATCCTGGGATACACTGGCCTTCGCCACGGTTTATAGCCCCGCGCACACTATTGGCAATGAAAAGACTTATAGGATAAAGAGATTCCTTATATTCTGACTTGCAATAAGGAGCTTCTTTTGCGCCTACAGCAAAACCTGAATAAACCTCAACACCCTTCAGTTCACCAGCACGTCTTGTAAGTGCTTCCACCAGGACTTCGGGAATTGAAGTACTTCCCTGCAAATATATCTTGTCAAAAGACTTTACCAGTTTGACAGCCTCATCGGCCGTTACAAAATTCGCCATATAAATTATCTGTTATTTTCATTAAACAATGCCAGTCGGCTGTCAAGCAACGGGAATTCCTCATCCTTAACCACAGATGTGCAAACCCTTATACCCTGCTGTTCACTTCCTGTTGTAGACAATGATATTGCAGAGATTCCATAATAAAGCAATTCCTTTATAAGCTGGTCGCCGGTATATCCCTTACGGCCGATAGTGAAGAAGAATCCGTCACTCACTTCTTTGTCCAAATCCCTGTCATAAACAATGTGGAATCCGTTGCGTACAAATATTTCCTTCAGAATCTTTGCACGGCGGGCATACTCGCTTGTATCGTGAACAAAGTCAAGACGGCCATCGCAAGCAGCTTCGTACATCGCAGCAAGAGCATACTGTGCCGAATGGGCAACTCCTGATGACAACGCATAAAGTATAACATAAGCAAAGACATTTCCAAGTTCGTCAATGCCATATTTGTTCTTCAATGCCTCATACTTGCGGTGATACAGCTTGTTTGATATTGCAACGATAGCTATACGTTCGCCGGCATAGCTGAATATCTTTGAAGCTGAAAGCATGAGCATATAGTTATCCGTATAGCGTGCCACTGTTGCCTGGAAAGGAGGCTGGAACGGTTTGCTCAAATCCTTGCGGAAGTCCATTCCAAGGTAGGCAAGGTCTTCAATGACGATTGCGTCATATTCTGTAGCAAGCTTGCCTATGTATGAAAGTTCTTCCTCTGTCAGACATACCCATGAAGGGTTATTCGGGTTTGAATATACTATTCCGGCAATGTTGCCTTCTTTAAGTATCTCCTCTATTCTTTCCTTCAGTTTCTCGCCGCGGCTGTTATAGATATCAAAATCACGGCGTTTGTAACCAAGAATCTTTGCCTGCAGCGGCTGAACAGAAAATCCCGGATTCAGGAACAGTATTGTGTCCTTTGTCTCACAAAGACTGCAGCAAAGAATAAACGAAGCGAATGTACCCATCATGGAACCGACAGTAGGCAAACAGCCTTCTGGGTTAACGTCTATGTCAAGAAATGCCTTTACAAAACGTGAAGCATTGTTCTTAAGCGGAGTGATACCCAATACGCTTGGATATACTGCCGGAATACCTCTGTCAAGGGCTGCCTTCTGGGCATCTATTCCTATACGGCTTGCAGGCAAACCGGGCGAACCCATTTCAAAATGAACAAACTTCTGGCCTGTCATCTTCTCCAGTTCTTCAGCCACTGCAACTGTCTGACGGATGGTTGCACGGCTTACATCAGAAATTCCCAGCTTGGCGAGAACTTCGGATACCATTTTTTCACTGAAAGGTTTTTCCATACAACTCCTGCTTTTATTTTGATTTCAATGCATATTCAAGACCTGCTCTGAATGCCTTCAGGTTCATTTCAACTATCTGTTCGCCCTTACGGCCGAAAATACGACGGATACCTTCTTCAAGCTTATCAGTTTCAATTCCGACAAAAGGAGCTGCCGCACCAAGAAGCACTATATTGCTTGCACGCGGTGAAGCCACTTCCTTGGCAAGTGTATCGACATCAATAAGAACATGATTCTTTACAGCCTTTACTGCATCAAGAAGTTTTTCAAGTTCCGGATAGTTTCCTATGTTTACAAACGGAGCGGAATTTGTGATTATCCATCCTTCCTTGCTCAGATAAGGAAGATATCTCAATGCTTCCATTGGTTCAAGCGAAATAATCAAATCAGCCTTTCCAAGAGGAATAAGGTCGGACATAATAGGTTCAGAGCTGATACGGAGATTTGACTGCACGTCTCCACCACGCTGGCTCATACCGTGTACTTCGGCCTGTTTGATGTACAGACCTTCCTTTATTGCTGCTTCTCCCAGAACTGTTGCAATGGAAAGAATTCCCTGTCCGCCTACTCCGGACAATACTATATCTGTTTTCATAAAAATCTGTTTTAATGTTATTTTTTAGCGTGGCGTCTTGCTGTCTGGATACACTCCCTTCGAGGAATAATGACAGATACGCCATTGTAATTTATTTCCTCCCTGATAATATTCTTCATCTCTTCCATATTCTTAGGAAGAGGAACAACTACACGGATATGTTCAGGCTCTACGCCTATACCCTGACAGATCTGTTCGAACTTGCCTGTTCCGGCAGAGTCCTGACCACCTGTCATTCCTGTTGTAAGGTTATCGGAAATAATTACTGTAATGTTTGACTTTTCGTTAACTGCATCCAACAGTCCGGTCATACCTGAATGAGTGAATGTTGAGTCACCTATTACAGCTATTGATGGGAACTGGCCTGCATCGGCAGCACCTTTAGCCATTGTGATTGAAGCTCCCATATCAATTACAGAATGGATAGCGTGGAACGGAGCAAGGAAACCTAAAGTATAACAGCCTATATCACTGAATACCTTGGCATTTTCGTATTCTCTGACAACTTCGTTCAATGCAGCGTACATATCCCTGTGACCGCAACCCATACACAATGCTGGCGGACGTGGAACAACAAGTTCGGAAGCTGGATATACTTCGGCAGGTGTCAGTCCGAGCGCTTCAACAATGCAGTCCGGAGTAAGTTCGCCTGTTCTTGGAAGTTCACCTGACATACGTCCTTTAACCTTTATTCCGTTATCAAGCAAGCCTCTCAAAGCTTCCTCTACTATCGGCTGTCCGTCTTCAAGAACAAGGATTGACTCACATTCGGCAACCATCTTTGCTATCTGTTTCTTAGGCAATGGATACTGTGATACTTTCAATACAGGATAATTCAGTTTACCACGGTAGTTTTCCATAAGATAGTTATAGGCGATACCACAGGCAATTATACCCATTGACTTGTCCGTTCCGTCAATATACTTGTTTACTTCAAGACTTTCAGAGTCCTTCAGGAAGTCTTCCTGCTGTGCTATAAGTTCTTTATAGCGCACCTTTGCCACAAGAGGCATAAGTACCCACTGACGAGGATTTGTAGGATATGACAGTTTGTTTTCCTCTCTTGCTTCAGACAATGTAACTACAGCTCTTGAATGTGCAAGACGTGTTACCATACGGAACAGAACAGGCACCTTGAATCTTTCGGATACATCAAACGCACGTTTAATCAAATCATATGCCTCCTGCTGGGTTGAAGGTTCAAACACAGGTATCATGGCAAACTTTCCATAGAAACGTGAATCCTGTTCGTTCTGTGAAGAGTGCATTGACGGGTCATCAGCAGCGACAACAACAAGTCCGCCATTGACACCGGACATCGCGGCATTTACAAAAGCGTCGGCTGCAACATTCATTCCTACATGTTTCATGCAGACCATTGAACGCTTGCCTACATATGACATTCCCAAGGCAGCTTCCATTGCAGTCTTTTCGTTTGAAGACCACTGGCAATGAACCTTACGTTCCTTTGCTTCGGAACTTCCCTGAATATACTCTGTTATTTCTGTTGAAGGTGTACCCGGATAGGCATATACACCTGAGAGACCGGCATCCAAAGCGCCCTGAGCGATAGCTTCGTCTCCCAATAGAAGTAGTTTATCTTTCATAATACTATATTAAGTTTTTTCTCGTTAACCCAAAAATAAACTTATTTTTCTTTCGGGCAAAACATAATGAAATAAAAAACCTCAATAACAAACGAAAGACTTATAAAAAAATCATATTATTTACCATATAAACGGATTAGAAATATCAAATTGACACAAACATATTTCAAAATATGAAAGGGAAGCACATTTTACTTAAATAGACAAAGCCATACTTTATACCATATTATACCGTCATAAAAAAGAACAGATACATAAAAACAAAGCCCGGCAGAACAACCGGGCTTTATAAAAAATATTGTTTTGTTTTCCTATTTCTTTTTGTCACGCTTAGGGAACCATCCTTTTTCCACTCTCTTCTTCTGCTCGAACAATTCGCCTATACTCCAGAAAGAAGAGGCTCCCCATACAGCCAATAGCGTAGAATAAAGAACATCCTCTATGCAAAGTGACGCAACGGTAGACGCAATTCCCATAAGAAGAAACACCCACCAGCATTTCACTCCGAAATAATATTCACCCTTTATTACAAGCGGATGAAATATACCTATTATTATAAAGGTAAGTACACCTATTATTATCCCTGTATAATTCATTTCACGTTTCCTATAAAATCAAAAAAATTACGGCACTCAACAACAATATCAGTCATCACCTTTAAGCGTAGGCAGACATATTTTGTATTTTACCGACAAAAGTCTTATCAGAACGACACTGATACCTGTCACAAGCTGTATTATTACTGTTTCTTCAGTAACAAATGTCATAAGCCAGTATATTATACCGCCTATCACACATGCCATGGCATATATCTCCTTACGGAAGATGAGCGGTATCTCATTGATAAATATATCACGGATAACTCCTCCCGCTGCACCGGTTATAGTACCCATAAGTATGGCTACCCACATCTCGTATCCAAGACTGAGTGTCTTTTCAATACCGACAACAGCAAAAAGCGCAAGACCTATACTGTCGAAATAAAAGAAAGTATTATTCATATGAATAAGATACTTACCGAATACAATCACCCATAAAAGCGCAAAACCAGAACACAAAAGATAAATGGAATTGGTCATCCAGAACGGAGTGACATCAAGAAGCACATCTCTTATTGTTCCGCCACCTATGGCTGTGGCAACTCCTACTACATAGGCACCGAACCAGTCAAACTGCTTTGCGGATGCAAGCCTTATACCTGATATGGCAAAGGCAAAAGTACCTATAAATTCCAATACGGATTCAAAAGTCCAATCAAATGCTAACATACCTATTCAACTAATTTTGCGCAAAATTACAATTTTAAATATTCAATAGTATTTATAGCATAAAATATTTTTGTAATATCTGATAATAACACGCCAAATAAGCCGTAAGATTATTATCCGCCATGATGTATTTCTCAAAAATTCCCTTATATTTGCGTTCATTAAAATAATATGTATAACAATTAAATATTTATTTATGCTTTTTAAAGAACATCCTAAAGGGCTTATATCAGCCGCTCTCGCAAACATGGGAGAAAGATTTGGCTTCTACATCATGATGGCCATTCTGACATTGTTTATTTCCGCCAAGTACGGATTGTCTGAAACTACAACAGGTTATATCTACTCGGCATTCTATGCATCAATTTATCTTCTTGCGGTTGTAGGAGGTATCATTGCCGACAAGACAAAGAACTACAAAGGCACAATCATGGCAGGTCTTATCATGATGGCTGTAGGATATCTTATCATTGCAATCCCTACAAAGACTCCGGTTCCAAATCTTGGACTTTATCTTGGTATCACATGTTTCGGACTTCTTGTTATCGCTTTCGGTAACGGATTGTTCAAAGGTAATCTTCAGGCTCTTGTAGGTCAGATGTACGATGATCCTAAATATTCAAAACTTCGTGACGCTGGTTTCCAGATATTCTATATGTTCATCAATATCGGTGGCTTCTTCGCTCCATTCATCGCTATCGGTGTAAGAAACTGGTGGTTGAAGATTAATAATTTCGACTATAACGCAACTCTTCCTGAACTATGCCACAGATATCTTGAAATGGGAGACCAAATGCCGGCACTTCAGCTTGAAAACCTTAAGACACTGGCATCAGAAGTATCACTTAACGGAACTCAGGTAACCGACCTAACTACTTTTGTAAACAGCTATCTTGACGTATTCAACAGAGGTTTCCAGTATGCATTCATGGCTGCTATCGTAGCAATGCTTATATCTCTTGTAATTTATGTTGCAAACAAGGCAAAATTCCCAGACCCGGCAAAGAAAGCCGTTCAGGCACAAACCAATGACAAAAAGGCTACTAAAGAAGAAGTAGAAATGAGCGCAACAGAAATCAAGCAGAGAATCTATGCATTGTTCGCCGTATTCGGAGTAGTTATCTTCTTCTGGCTTTCATTCCACCAGAACGGTTATTCACTGACATATTTCGCACGCGACTATGTTGACCTGAGCGTTATAAACATTGACCTTGGATTTACTCAGATTAAGGGTGCTGAAATATTCCAGAGTGTTAACCCATTCTTCGTTGTAACTCTTACTCCGCTAATCATGTGGATTTTCAGTGCTTTGAAGAAAAGAGACAAAGAACCTTCAACTCCTATGAAGATTGCGATAGGTATGGGTATCGCTGCTCTTGCATACATCTTCCTGATGTTCTTCTCACTTGCATTGCCTGCTAAGGAAGAACTTGCGAACATGAGCGCAGAACAGATTAACAGTATCCGCGTAACTCCTTGGGTTATGGTAGGTCTTTACTTCATTCTTACTGTTGCCGAACTGTTCATTTCACCACTTGGCCTTTCATTCGTTTCAAAGGTTGCTCCAAGACATCTTCAGGGACTTATGCAGGGATTGTGGCTTGCAGCTACTGCAGTAGGTAATTCATTGCTGTTCATTGGAGGTATTCTTTACATGAACGTGCCTATCTGGGCTTGCTGGCTGGTATTTGTCGGTGCAACAGGCCTTTCAATGACAGTTATGCTGTCAATGGTAAGATGGCTTGAAAAGATTGCAAAATAACATTTTACTGCAATGGTACATTAATACAAAAGGCAAATACAAATAAGATTGCCTAATTCAAAATTTATTATCAAATAAGGGATATTGGGTATTTAACCCGCATTATTAAAGCCCGCGCCAACAATACAGCGCGGGCTTTGTCTTTAAATATAGGCATATATAATACTTAAGTATATTACAGAAAAGATATTACGCAAAACACTAATAGCTAAAAACCAAACATAAAGTAATCATACTTTATGTATTTATATAAATTAATTAATAACTTTGTAAACAAATGGAACTAACAAAAAAAGATTTAAGCATGTTACATTTTGACAGTGATTACATGGAAGGTGCGCATCAGGAAATAATGCGCAGACTTATGGAAACGAACCTTGAACAGACTCCAGGCTACGGTAATGACAAATATACAGTTCATGCCAAACAGCTTATTGCAGAAGCATGCGGAAAACCTGAAGCAAAAATCCATTTCCTTGTAGGAGGAACACAGACAAACGCTACTGTCATTGACGGACTTCTGGCTCACCATGAAGGAGTATTGTCGGCAGATACCGGACACATAAACGTTCATGAGGCAGGAGCCATAGAAGCTAACGGACACAAAGTCCTTGAACTTCCTGAAAACAACGGAAAGGTTATGGCAGAAGATGTAAAAAGATTCATTGAAGACTTCTACCGTGACGAGACTTACGAACATATGGTTGCGCCGGGAATGGTCTACATTTCAAATCCGACAGAGCTTGGAACCCTGTACACTCTTGAAGAATTGAAAGAACTGAGCGAGGTATGCCGCAATGCGAACATTCCGCTTTATATGGATGGAGCAAGACTGGGATATGCACTTGCGTCTGACAATTATGACGTAACCTTGGAAGACATTGCAAAATACTGTGATGTATTCTATATAGGAGGTACTAAGGTCGGAGCACTGTTCGGTGAGGCTGTTGTAGTTACACGTCCTGAACTTCTGAAAAACTTCTTCCCTCTTTCAAAACAGCACGGAGCTGTTCTTGCAAAAGGCAGAATGCTAGGCTTGCAGTTTGAGACACTGTTTACAGACAATCTCTACATAAAGATTGCACGCCACGCAATTGATATGGCAATGAAACTGAAAAAAGCCTTTATAGACAAGGGATACAGAATGTGGATTGACTCTGTAACAAACCAGCAGTTCGTACTTCTCCCGAATAACGAAATAGACCGTTTGAAACAGGATGCATCCTTTGAACTGTGGGGACCGAGAGGTGAAAAGGAAACCGTTGTAAGGTTTGTTACAAGCTGGGCAACAAAAGAGGAAGATGTTGACAAACTCATATCATTGTTATAAGATATAATAAGAACATTCAAAGCCACGTCTCCCCCATAATGACGTGGCTTTTACTGCTTTTCATGATTATGGAAACATTAATGAATTGGAAACAACTGATTTCTCCCATACGTTTCGGCATGGAAGAATTCCACGAAGAACGCAGCGACAACCGCTCCGAGTTCCTGAGAGACTATGACCGTCTGATATTCTCTTCACCTTTCAGAAGATTACAGAACAAGACACAGGTATTTCCTTTGCCGGGAAGCATCTTCGTGCACAACAGGCTTACGCACAGTCTTGAAGTATCATGCGTAGGACGTTCATTGGGAAACAACGTTGCACTTGAGATTCTTTCACGCGACCCTAAACTGAATACAGAAACATATCTGTCGGAAGCAGGACATATAGTCTCTGCCGCATGCCTTGCCCATGATATGGGAAATCCGCCATTCGGTCATTCCGGAGAAAATGCAATAGCATCATTCTTCTCAGAGGGGCGTGGTCTGGCTCTTAAAGAACATCTAAAACCGGAAGAATGGGCTGACATTACAAACTTTGAAGGAAATGCAAACGCACTGAGATTGCTTACCCATCAATTCAGAGGCAGACGGCCAGGAGGATTTGCACTGACATATGCAACACTTGCTTCCATAGTAAAATATCCATACTCTTCTTCAGAAATCAGAAACAAGAAAAAATTCGGCTTCTTCATTAGCGAATATGGCAACTTCAAGAGAATTGCCGACAAACTTGGCCTTATAAGACTGAAGGAAAACGGTATGGTATATGCACGCCATCCTTTTGTCTGGCTTGTTGAAGCTGCCGATGACATCTGCTACCAGATTATGGACATAGAGGATGCATACAAGCTGAAAATACTTTCGCCTGAGTATACTAAAGAATTGCTTCTTGGATATTTTGAGGGAGAAAGACTTGAAAAACTGAAAAAGAACATGAATATAGTTGAGGATGACAACGAAAAGGTCGCTTATCTGCGCTCAGCTGTAATAGGAAAACTTATTCAGGAATGTACAAAAGCCTTTCTTGACAACGAGAAAGCCATACTCAACGGTGAATTCAAATCATCGCTCATTTCACGTGTTTCTGACTGCCCGAGAAAAGCATACGAAAGATGTACAAGTGTTGCGTTCTCAAAGATTTACTGTTCAAAGCACGTACTTGACGTTGAAATGGCCGGTTATCAGGTTATATACACACTGCTTGAACAGATGATTGATGCCGTTACGCATCCGGAAAAGTCATATTCCAAACTATTGATTAAGAGGGTATCCGACCAGTATGAAATAGATTCGCCCACGCTGTACGGTAAAGTGCTTGCCGTACTTGACTATATTTCGGGAATGACTGACGTCTATGCCCTTGACCTTTACAGAAAGATCAAAGGGCACAGCCTGCCGTCAATTTAATTTTCATTACAATACATATCCAACAGTCTTCTGGCTGTTTCATCGCCTGCATCGCTTGCTTTCTTCAAGTGCTTGCAGGCTTCTTCCTTACGGTTAACCTGAAGCATAGCAAGACCGGTCAGACGGTTTATATCCGCATTGTCAGGTTCCTTTGCAAGACACTGGCCCAAAAGCACCAGAGCTTCATTATAGTTACCCGCAATAATGCACAGACCGGCATGTTCAACCATATATACAAGATTGTCCGGTGCAAGTTCTCTTGCCTTCAGTATATCATTCATTGCCTGCTGATAGCGTTTTCCTCGCATGGCAACCTGTTCTCTGTAATAAAAGAATTCGTCAGACATCTTTTCGCTAAAGCCGGCAGAGAAAATATTCAGATACCTTAATGCTTCGGCATACTTCCCTACTCCGTCAAGATATACAGCCTTTGTATATATAAGGTTAAGCGTATCGTTGCCAAGAATATCCTTTTTTGTTTCCATCAAGGAATCTACAAGCATTATCTGTTCGTCATAATCGGCACCGCATTTCCTGTTCAGTTCAATATAGTCGGCTATAACAGGATAGGTACATAGATTTGAACTTATTACATGACCGTAACTTGCCTTTGCATCACAGAACTTGTTTTCAGAATACTCCAACTCCCCTTTCAACTGATAATAAAGCGGAAGAGGATTAATTGATATTGCATCGTCAATTTCCCTGTATGCATCAGCCGATTCATATCCTTTTGTTCCTTTCATGTTTTCAAGGTTCGTATATATGAACTTTGCCATAGCATAATGCTGTTCATCTTCGTTCTGATATTTTTTGCAAGCCTCCTTTATATTCTCATCCGCAAGTTCCTTGTCCTTTGTCGCATAGTACTTCGCCAATGATTCATATGAATAGGGAGAATCCGGATACAACTCCATAAACTGGTTCAGATACTTCAGATAATCACTTTCAGGCATATTTGAAATACCCATCATCAATGCAACCTGAGCATCGTTTTCGTTTGCGGGAAGTTTCTTTATCAAGCCCACAGAGGACGCTACAAGATTTGTAAACATAAACGCATCAAATCCCATTTTCTCGGTCATTTTCACCCCACAGGCATACGCCTTTCCACCTTCTTCAGACTTCTGTGCAATACCGATAAGCTTTCCATCCTCACCGACAACCGGACAGCTGACAGCAGATTCGGGAAGTTTTATGTCAAGCGTATAATACTTGTCGCCATCCTTTGCTGATGAAATTTCAGAAATCTTGCCATTTACAACAGATGGAGTTTTACTGCTTGAATACATCACAACATAAACAGGAGTACCAACAGTCGGAGTTATATCAGACAACTGAAGATAAGATGACTTCTTCATTGTTGCAGTAAGGCGGGCAATATCATAAATATCATCAATGCCGTTTACATATTTCAACTGATACTTTTTGCCGTCCTTTGTCATTACAACAAGTGAATCCGCTCCTACAAGGTTCTTATAGTCTGTAACGCAAACACCGCCATTTGAAACAAATACACCGTTGCTGCTGCTTTTAAGCTTGCCGGCTGTATCATAGGTAATTATCTTGCACACTGCCGAAGAAGCACTCTTCACACCCGAAGGTACCTTCTGCCCCAGCACACCTGACAGAGGCAAAAGACAGGTCAAGACAGAAAACAAAATCTTTTTCATATCATTTATTTCTTTGTCTTACTACTTCATAAATAAGCACACCTGCAGCCACCGAAACGTTTAGCGAACCGATAGTTCCGAACTGAGGAATCTTAACCCATTCGTCGCACAATTTCAGATGGTCATAAGGTATACCCTTGTCTTCAGCACCCATTACTATACATACAGGTCCGTCACATTCGCTTTCTGTATAGTTTATTTCACCTTTTTCAGTTGCCGCCAGAATTTTAATGCCTGAATTTTTCATAAAATCAATTGCATCGGCAATATTGTTTTCGCGGCAAACCGGAATTGTATGCAATGCACCAGCCGAAGTCTTGATCGCATCGGCATTTACCGTAACGCTGTTCTTTGACGGAATCACTATGGCATCAACACCGGCGCATTCACATGTCCTGGCAATGGCACCGAAATTCCTTATGTCCGTTATACCGTCAAGAAGCACTATGAACGGAGTCTTTCCCTGTTCATACAAAAAAGGAACAATGCCCTCAATCTTCTGATATGTTATCTGGGAAACAAATGCCACGACTCCCTGATGGTTCTTCCTGGTAATTCTGTTTATCCTTTCAACAGGTACTCTCTGGACATTTATATCCTTTCCCTTTATTGCCGCAAACAGTTCCTTTGACAGGTCACTCTGAATATCCTTCTTAACAAGAATCTTGTCAATCTCCTTTCCTGCCTGCACAGCTTCTATAACGGCACGAACGCCGAAAATCATTTCATTCTTATCTATCATTTCTTCAACAGTTCTTTAGCATTATTAATTGCGGCTTCCGATATTGAACTTCCGCTCAACATCATTGCCAGTTCGTTAATTCTCTCTTCGTTGTCAAGCAATCTTATATTACTTGTAGTTCTGTCATCAGCACCGGTATCCTTATAGACCTTATACTGACAGTTTCCCTTTGCGGCAATCTGAGGAAGATGGGTAATGCTTATTACCTGCATGCGGTTACCCATGTCACTCATTATATCACCCATTCTTGCAGCAATCTCGCCCGAAACACCGGTATCAATCTCATCAAAGAAAATGGTCGGCAGAACCTTTACACGGCAAATCATATATTTTATGGCAAGCATTACACGGGCAATTTCACCGCCAGAAGCTATGCCTGAAATATCCTGCATGCCACGATTCCTGTTCGCCGAGAACATCATCCGGACAATATCCCGTCCGTCGGAAGACAGATGTTCCTTTCTTTCACATTCCATATTTATACTTACATCCGGCATGCCAAGATTTCTCAACACATCTTTCATGCCTTCTGCTATACTTTCAAACTCACGGCAACGTGATTCTGTAAGTTTCCCTGCAAGATTTTCAGCCTCATCATACGCCTTGTCCATCTTTTCCTTCAGAGATACAAGCAAGTCATCATGACGGTCAATCGCATCAAGCTTGCGCCTCATGTCATCAGCTATTCCAATAAGCTCGGAAACTGTACTTACATGGTATCTCTGTTCAAGCGAGTATATCTGATTAAGGCGTTCATTAACGTAATTCAGCCTTTCAGGGTCAAAACTTATATCTTCGGCAAGACTTGAAACTTCATATGAAAGGTCTTTCAAGTCTATATAGGCATTCTCTATTCTCTGCGCGATATCTTCAGCCTGCGGATAGACATTTCCAAGCGAACGGGCAGTCTGCATCTGATGTTTCAGAGATGATATAACCCCGCCTGATTCCGAATCAAACAGTTCTCCTATCGAATACAGTCCGTTCTTTATTTCTTCTGAATGGCTCAATATATTGTTTTCCTCTTCAAGTTCTTCCTGCTCACCGTCAACAAGTTTGGCGCTGTCCATCTGTGACAGCTGGAAACGGAGATATTCCTCTTCTTCCCTTGCCTTTCCCGAGCTGGCTACGAACTCTTCATACTCCTTCCTTGCCGAGTTATATACGGAAAAAGCCTTCCTGTAGTCTGCAAGCAGACCGGCATTTCCGGCAACAGTGTCAACAAAACCTACCATGAAAGAGGCATTTCCAATCAGCAGATTCTGATGCTGCGAATGTATGTCTATCAGCTTCATCCCTATCTCCCTTAACTGTGTAAGTTGCACAGGAGTATCATTGATAAAAGACCTTGACTTGCCTGCCGGAGATATTTCGCGGCGGATAATGCACTCGTCATCATAATCAAGTCCGTATGCATCAAACAGCTCACGCAGATTAAAGTCCGAAAGTCTGAATGTAGCTTCAACCACACATTTTTCCTTACTGTCCTGAAGAGCTTTCATATCAGCCCTCTGACCAAGAATCATGTTTATAGCCCCAAGCAATATTGACTTTCCCGCACCGGTTTCACCTGTTATGACTGAAAATCCTTTACCAAAGGATATGTCAAGCTCCTTTATAAGGGCATAATTGCGTATATATAAATGTTCTAGCATAAGTTTAATTTTGAGTAGCCTGTTTTATCTTGTCCCAGTCATTTACATTGGCAGGGCTGAGTTCCATCAGGCAATCATAAACTTTGTCACGTTCGGCCTGCGGACCGCGTGAAAAGACATTAAGCAGTTCTTCTTTTTTGGTTGAAACAATAATGTCAGGAACTGATGACATCGGACGGTTTGACTTTGCCGTCTTCAGCTGTTCAAGCGAAGCTGCTATTGAAGCACGTCCGCGGTCTGCATTCTGCGCCATTTCGTCAAGTCCAGTTCTGTGATAGTCATACATAAACTGTCGCAACGGTTTCAACCCTTCATCAATATAATCAAATATTACTGCATATCTGTTCCTTGAATCCTCAAAGGCCTTCCATCCGGTTTCTCCCATACTTTGCGCCGCGTTTACAATGTCAACACACCTCTGCAGCACATCTGTTCCTCCCATAGGGCTCATGGTATCCATGTCAAGACCGATAATCAGATAGCAGTAATAGGCAATTACCGCTGTCAGGTTATTGTCAATGATTTCAGGTCTGAACTCAATAGGGTCAAACTCTATATAGGAAAAATCAAAATTATTGTCCTTGAAATTAAGTACAGGTGAATTATAGTTTGAATTGTATGCCGGTCGTGTTGACTGCACTGTCAGTTCTGTCTTGAATGTTCCGTCGTCCGAATACTCTTTTACCACAATACTGAAACTGCATGATATACGTTCATTGAAAGCATATTTTGCCGTAGTCCATTCGGTTTCATTGATAAATTCCTTCAGGGCATTTTCAAGCGTCTTGAATATCTGGGTATTTGTTCCCTGTATCTGTGACGAATTGATGCTCACGTTACAGTTAAGTTCCTGTGCTCCGAGCGGAAGCAGGAACAAGAACGGTAACAATATCAAACTGTAAATTCTTCGCATTAAGGATTATTTTAAAATCTCCTGCAGGTTGTCAACTATATCGGATGCCACTTCGTTTTTTATTTTCAAAGGGAATCTCTGCACGTTTCCGTCCCTGCCTATAATTGTTATCTTATTTGTATCTGTCCTAAATCCGGCACCTTTGTCATTCAGTGAATTAAGCACTATGAAATCCAGATTCTTACTTTCAAGCTTGCGTTCTGCATTCTGCATTTCATCATTTGTTTCAAGTGCAAATCCTACAAGGCGCTGGTTATCCTTTTTCATCCGGCCAAGTTCACGGGCTATATCCTTTGTCGGCTTCAATGAAAGGACAAGGTCATTTCCCTCACGCTTTATTTTTTTGTCTGCCTGATGCTCAACCGTATAATCGGCAACAGCTGCACAAAGTATTGCAGCATCACATTCGGGGGAGAACTTTACGGCAGCCGAATACATATCTCCTGCCGACTCAACATCAACTCTGGATATATTCGGGTTTGCTGTTTTCAGGTTTACAGGTCCTGAAACCAAAACAACTTCAGCACCACGGTCTGCACACTCCTCAGCCAGCGCATATCCCATCTTTCCGGAAGAATAGTTACCTATAAAACGTACAGGGTCTATCTTTTCGTATGTCGGACCGGCAGTAATCATTATTTTCTTACCTTTCAACAAAGCACGGCTTTCAAAATAATCAGCAAGATATTTGACAATATTTGCCGGTTCCTCCATTCTGCCCTTGCCTACAAGCTGGCTTGCCAGTTCACCCTCGCCCGGTTCTATTATATAATTGCCGTATGAACGAAGCTTGTCAAGATTCTGTTGTGTTGCAGGATGCGCAAACATATCAAGGTCCATTGCAGGAGCAATGAATACAGGAGCCTTCATTGACATATACGTAGTAACCAGCATATTGTCTGCCACACCATTTGCCATCTTGCCTATTGTTGAAGCTGTTGCAGGCGCAATAAGCATTAGGTCGGCCCATTGCCCAAGGTCAACATGACTGTTCCATGTTCCGTCGCGGTGTGAGAAGAATTCGCTTATTACAGGCTTGCGCGTAAGCGTTGCAAGGGTAAGCGGTGTTATGAATTCCTTTCCCGCAGGCGTTATGACAACCTGAACTTCCGCTCCCTGTTTTATAAGTTCACGGGCAAGTACCGCAGCCTTATATGCCGCAATACTTCCTGTTATACCCAATACTATTTTTTTTCCTTTCAGTATACTCATTGTTTTTTTCCTGTAAATTCTTCAAGACGTATCTTGGTAAGTACATTTTTGGTATTCAGAGTGAAGTCGCCGTTCATAATCCATCCGAAATATCCTGTATCCTTTTTGAGAACTTCTCTTACAGGTACACCTTTATATTTCCCGAAATTGAATACTTCAACTCCATTGTCGTCATAAATGATTCTTCCCGCAAAATCAACATTACGTGTAAAGCTTGAATATTCAGAAAGGAATGCCACATCATTCTGAAGCTGGTCGCCATACATATCAAGCTGTCCCTTCAGAACCTCGTAAGTAGCCCTTGTGTCGGCAAGTGCCGAATGTGCGTCTTCAAGATTCTTTCCGCAATAGAATTTGTATGCAGCAGAAAGCGTACGCTGCTCCATCTTGTGATAAATTACCTGAACATCAATGAATCTGCGCTTTGTTATGTCCAAATCGACACCGGCACGAAGAAATTCCTCTACAAGCAAAGGCACGTCAAATCTGTTGGAATTGAATCCGGCAATATCGCATCCTTCAAAATCGTTTGCAATATTCTTTGCAACCTGTTTGAATGTCGGACAATCTGCAACATCCTCGTCATAAATGCCATGCACCTTTGAAGATTCTTCCGGTATATGCATTTCCGGATTTATTCTCATGGTCTTTGCCTCTTCGTTACCGTTAGGATAAACCTTAAGGTAGCATATTTCAACGATTCTGTCCGAATTTATATTTACGCCGGTTGTTTCCAAATCAAAAAACACCAGCGGATTTTTCAAATTGAGTTTCATATCTTTCTTTCATTAAAAATAACAGCTAAGGCTTGCACTTGGCAGCTTTAGCTGTTAAACTGTTTATATTGCCATTTTAAAGCATCATTGGTGTAAGCAACATCAGAAGGTCTTCACCATCTTCCTGTGCTACCGGAGTAATTATTCCTGCTCTTGTCTGGTCAAGAAGCTCTATTTTCACTTCTTCACCCGGAAGGTTAACAAGCATTTCAATCAGGTATGGTGAATTGAAACCTATATCCATCGGAGAACCTTCGTAAATACATCCGACTGATTCTTCAGCTGAAGAAGAGAAATCTCTGTCCTGTCCCGAAATGACTATTGAGCTTGCGCCGTTCAATGAGAACTTGACAAGTCCACCAGACTGCAATGAACAGATTGAAACACGCTTCAATGCTCCAAGAAGTGATGAACGGTCAATTGTTATCACATTAGGGGCATTTGTCGGTATAACCGCATTATAGTTAGGGTATCTTCCTTCTGTAAGACGGCATGTCATTACATAATCCTTCAGAGAGAAAACGGCATTGCGGCTGTTGAACAGAATCTTCACTTCCTCTTCCTCTTTAGGAAGTATGTTTCTCAACATTGTTGCCGGTTTCTTTGGCAGGATGAATGCAGATTTGCCTTCGCTGTGAACTGCTCCGGTTCTGTATCTTACAAGGATATGACCGTTGCTGGCTACAATTGTAAGGTCGTCGGCAGTAAAGTCAAAGTAGATGCCATTCATAGTAGGACGGCATTCGCTGTTATCTGTTGCAAACAGTGTTTTGGATATACCGTTAAGCAGGATGTTTGAAGTAGCAGCCACTTCAACAGTATCTTCATTTTTCAATACTTCAGGAGCCTTAGGGTATTCCATCGGATTCTGACCTACAAGATTAAGAACTCCGTTCATATATTCGATTTTTACCTCAAAGGTATTTGTATCCACTACAATGGCAATAGGCTGTTCCGGAATCTCTTTCAGAGCATCAAGCATACTCTTTCCGGACATTGTAAATGAACCGTTTGAATCAAACTCGACAACATCAATAAACGTTTCCATTGTTGTTTCACTGTCCGAAGCTGTAACTTTCATTTTTCCGTTGTTCAGTTCGAACAAGAAATTGTCAAGAATGGATATTGCATTCTTTGATGCTATAACACGACTAATAGACTGTAAACGAGACAGTAATCCTGTGCTTGAAATGGTAAATCTCATATATTTTATCTTTATTTTTATTATTTCTTCAAGATGTTCCAATCCTGTATTTACAGGACCAAATAATTGCACAAATATACTGAAAAAGAACCGGACCATCAAAAAAATAAACCTTCCATTTTTAGCATGAATGGATAAATATTACTAATTTCGCATAAACAAAACTTATAATAAATACATAATGGAATTTCAAGGCAAAATAATCGCTGTTCTTCCAATTGCCGAAGGACAGAGCAAAAGCGGCAACAACTGGAAAAAACAAGAATACGTGATTGAAAATCACGACCAGTACCCTCGCAAGATGTGTTTCAACCTGTGGTCAGACAAGATTGACCAGTTCAACATCCAGCTTGGTGAGGAACTTAACGTATTCTTTGACATTGACTGCCGCGAATGGAACGGCAAATGGTTCAACGACATACGTGCTTGGAAAGTTGAAAGAGTGGCTCAGGGCGCACAGCCTCAACAGTCGGCACCTATGAACAACTTCCCACCGATGAATGAAGCTCCGGCACCAATACCACCGGCAGCAAGCGAAGATGATCTTCCTTTCTAAAGAAAAACATACATGCGGGATACATCCGATAATAGGCGATGTATCCCGCATGTTTTTTATAATTGTTTCCATTCCTTTACAGTCCCGAAAACACATTGAATGTTTTGCACAAAAACATAGAGCATTTACAGCAAAAACGTTTAATGTTTTTATCAAAAACACCAAACGTTTTCAGGCAAATACCTTCTATGATTTCAGACTAGCCAAACTGTTTCATACAGATACATCAGAAACTGTATCCAACACCAAGCCCAAGAACACTCTTGAACTGGACACGTTCGGCAGCATATGTATTTTCACGATCTATCAGGACTCCGTTATAATACTTCAGACTTGTAGAAAACGTAACATTAAGTACCTTTAGCAACTGATACGAAACCGCAAGATCCCAATCCACATCAAAGTTTCCGAAACGGCGGTTATTGTCACGATATTTAAAATAAGGGTCTTCAACATGTGTTTTGTCCCATGCATAAGGAGTGAAAAGACCAAGTGTCGTTATCACTGTAAGCTCCTTGTATTTATAGTTTATTCCGCCTTTGAATGTAAGACCGAATTCGGCTTTTGAATTCCGGTATTCCTTTGAACCGTCAGAAGCGTGGACATAAGTACCGTACTTGTCCTGAAGATGCGTACGGTAATCAAAGTTTTCGTACTCCTGACCAGGATTTTCCTTCTTGAACTCATCGGTATATTTCCTGTTGAATTCGTCAGGAATGTTTACCGTAGTCACCCTGCCCGCTACAGGAGAAAGGTATATGGAGAATATGCTGTTTGGTTTCCAGTCAATACCGACCGAGAAATCCGTATATGCAGGAGCAAGCCAACGGGAAATCACAGGATTATATCCGGTATTGTATTCAAAACCTGTTGCATACTGTGACTGGAATCCCCCCAAAACAGTCAGATACCATGACTTGCTGAATTCCCATCCGAACTTTGTTGACAGATTGATTTTGTCGCTTGATTTCTGCAATGGGTCTTCATCCTGGTCAATCCATGAAAGACCATACTCGGTATCCAGATTTGTATCCCATGCAAAATTGTCTTTTTTCCAAAGAAGGCGCAGTTTTGCAAAAGCCACACCGTTAACATTGTTCTTACCTCCTGCCGACCAGTTTACAAGACCTGTTGCAGCAGCATTTGTTCCAACCACTCCGGTAAAATGCCATTTTTTACCGGCAGTATCAAGTTTTCTGAGTTCCTCGGCAGCCTTGGCTGTCTCATCAGCCTTTGCCGAAACCAAAGACTTGTCAACGTTCTGCGCCGACAATGCAATCACACCTGCCATACAAAAGGCAAACGACAAAAAATACTTTTTCATATCCATTATCCACTATCATTTAATTACAGAATATCATACAATCCGCGTGCAAAATCCCACAACAGTCCGGTCTTAATCAGAACATATATCCAAGTCCTATCCTGAACTGATGGAACGGATAATCACGAAGTCCGTACTGATATGCCAGTAAAGGACGGAAACGGCCTATATTGCCTGTTATATCAGCCTTTAGAACCATAGGCTTGTCGCCGTCATCAATCCAACCGGAATAACCCTGCCATGCAAACGAAGCCGAAAAGGCCTTTGTATCAAGCACAGTTTTAAGACCATACATATAAGCATCATTCTGGCTGTTTGTTGTCACCTGCCAGCAAAGAAATCCCAGATTTGCAGCAAGACGCAGCTCCTTGAAAAAATCATTTTCAAACTTCAGTGACTTTGCAATTGAAGTATCAAAGAAGTATCCAGGAGCATCAAAATAACGTGCATACTGCTCACTGTCGCCCGAAGCTGTTATAAGCCCTATGCGAAGCGTCACATCCGGAGTAAAAGTCTTCTGACGGAACACATGTATATCGGTGGATACATATACATTACCAAACTCCTTTCCGTTTACTTTCTGCTCTGGTGATGCCTGATGTGCCAAAGAACGCGGAGTATTGTGATAAAACTCTATAACAGGCATCCATACGGAAAGGTTCACTCGTGGAGTAAAAAGCGGGATGTTTAACTTTACGTTTATGTCCTGAGTCCTGTCACCGTAAAAGCCTTTATAGAAATCATAGGAAACCTCGGCATAAATCTTTTCGGAAACAGTACCGTCAAGCATATCCGGAACGGGCAATGCATTTGGCCCGAAATAAAGAGGCGAAATCCTGCCGTCATCCTCGGCATGCAAAGACAGCATACCGGTCAAAAGAAAAGCGGCAACCAAAAGTTTTTTCATAAGCAATATATTTTTTAGACAACTGCCAGCCTTCGGAAACTCAATATCAAAAACAATGAATAAAATCAACCTTGCTGACTGTACGAAGACTGCGTTTAAGTTTCTATAAATAATATCCGTGACTGACAATAAGTTTCCAGACTTCGGGATGAACAAAATATCTCACATCCAATCCATCTGAAACAGACTGACGTATAAATGTGGAACTTATCTCTATCAAAGGGGTATCCGGAGACGTTACATTTGAAGGCAACAAAGATTTGTCTATGTCATACCCGGGACGGCCATAGACTATAATACTGTGATGACGCATTATCTCATCCGGATTGCGCCACTTGTCAAACGCCACATAATTATCTGCACCGATAATCAGCACAAATTCATAATCGGGATACGCAGCACGCAAAGCAGCAAGCGTATCAACCGTATAAGAAGGTTTGGGAAGATTGAATTCAAAATCGGATGCACGGAACTTTTCATATCCCGATACTGCCGCGCTGACCATTTCAAGCCTGGCATAATCAGGAAGCAGGACATCGTTCTTCTTGAACGGGTTGCAGGGTGTAACCATAAACCACAGTTCGTCAAGTCCGCAATATTCGCACAAATAATTTGCAAGCGCAAGATGACCGTTATGTACAGGATTGAAAGTTCCCCCGAATATTCCGATTTTCTTTGGCATATTTTTTATAAAGAATCCTTTTTATTCAAATAATCAGACAGAACTCTGTAAGCCTCATCCTGTGCCTTCTGCAAATCATCATTGATTATAACAACATCAAACTTTCCGGCAAACCCAAGTTCAAACTCAGCCTTGGCAACTCTGTCGGCAATGACCTCAGGAGCATCAGTTCCCCTTGATTCAAGACGTCTGCGCAATTCTTCGACTGATGGTGGCTGTATGAATATGGACAATGCACGGTTGCCATAGTATTTCTTGATATTGCATCCGCCAACAACATCCACGTCAAAAACCACATTTATTCCTTCATCGAGCATTTTTTCAACAGGTTCTTTCAGTGTTCCGTAAAAACGGTCCTTATAAACCTCTTCGTACTCAAGGAACTCGCCTGCCTCAATCTTTTCGCGGAACTGCTGCGGAGTAAGGAAATAATACTCCACCCCGTCACGTTCGGTCCCTCTCGGCGGACGACTCGTAGCTGATACGGAAAATTTAAGATTAAGATTCTTCTGCAGCAGATAATTTATAATAGTTGATTTTCCTGACCCTGACGGAGCTGAAAATATAACAAGTTTACCTTTCATTGGCTTTCAGTTTTATTACATTACGTTAAGAACCTGTTCCTTAATCTGTTCAAGTTCGTCTTTCATATGAACAACTATTTTCTGCATCTCGGCGTGATTTGACTTGCTTCCAAGGGTATTTATTTCACGTCCCATTTCCTGTGCAATGAAACCGAGCTTCTTTCCCTGACCTACACCTTCTTCCATTGTCTTCATGAAATACTGAAGATGATTTGAAAGACGCTGTTTTTCCTCGTTGATGTCAAGCTTTTCAATGTAATATATAAGTTCCTGTTCAAGGCGGTTCTTGTCATAATCAACCCCGATAATCTTTTCAAGAGTCTCGACAATTCTCTGACGGATTTTCTCTACTCTCTCCTTTTCGTAAGGTTCTACTGTAGAAAGCAGATTTCCTATATTCTCTATCTTCTCGGAGAACTTCCTGTATAATGCCTGACCTTCCTGTTTTCTGAAAGCAACAAGCTCCTCAATTGCCTGAACAACTGCATTATGAACAGCTTCCCATTCCTCATCGCTCAATTCCTCAACTTCTGTTGTACTCATAACATCAGGCATTCTTAGAATTGTCTGGAACCAGTCGGCAGGCAATGCTATTGACAACTGCTCAGACAAGGCATTTATCTGACGGTAGTATCCTTCAAAAACCGCAGTATTTATGGAATTGCCCTCGGAAACATTCTTTTCCACCCAAAGAATAAAATCGACTTTTCCTCTCTCAAGATATTTTGCTATCTCATTACGAAGCTCTATTTCCTTTTCTCTGTATATAGGTGCAACACGCATTGTAAGGTCCAAAGCCTTACTGTTCAAAGATTTTATTTCTACATGAACTTTCTTGTTTGGCAATTCTGCCACGGCTTTGCCATAGCCTGTCATTGACTGTATCATAACTTCATCACATTTTTTTGCAAATTTATCATTTTATTCCTTAAAGCAATATCGTGACGTTGGTAAAATTGCTATTTTTGCAGAATATATTAATAATGTAAGAAATAAAATGGCAGTAATTTTAAATATAGAAACATCAACATCAGTATGCTCAACTGCACTGAGCGTTGACGGAGAGATTGAATTTCATCTTGAAGACTACAAAGGCCAGTCACATGCAACACAGCTTGGAGTTTTCGTTGACCAGACAATGAAATATGCTGAAGACAGAAAACTCAAACTTGACGCTGTTGCAGTAAGCTGCGGTCCGGGTTCATATACAGGATTGAGAATAGGAGTTTCAATGGCAAAAGGAATTTGCTTCGGACAGGGAATACCATTGATTGCAATACCAACACACAAGGTAATGAGCGTTATTCCGCTACTTTACAACGATTTGCCGGACAATGCTCTTATCTGCCCTATGATTGATGCCAGAAGAATGGAGGTTTACTCAACAGTATATGACAAGGCATTCAACATTGTAAAGGAAACATCTGCCGAAATCATTACGGAAGATTCATACAAGGAACTACTGGACAAAGGACCTGTATATTTCTTCGGTGACGGAGCCGAGAAGTGCAAAGAAACAATAAAGCATGAAAACGCACACTTCATAAGCAATATAAATCCGCTTGCCAAGTCAATGCCTTTGCTTGCAGAAAAAGCCTTCATGAACGGAGAATTTCAGGATGTAGCTTATTTTGAGCCTTTCTATCTGAAAGAATTTGTTGCATCAACTCCTAAAAAACTATTATAAAACAAGGACATCACAGACAGACAATGAAATATAATACAGAAGAAAAGAAACTACCTTTGCCGGAATACGGACGCAGCGTCCAGAATATGGTTGACTATGCCCTTACTTTAGAAGACAGGGAAGAAAGGCAGAAATGCGCTGACAGTATCATCACGATAATGGGAAACATGAACCCTCACCTGAGAGATACTACCGATTTCAACCACAAGCTTTGGGATCATCTTGCAATAATGGCAGATTTCAAGCTTGACATTGATTACCCTTATGAAATAATAGACAAAAGCAATCTGATGGTCAAGCCGGAACCTGTTCCATATCCACAAAACCACATTCTTTTCAGGCACTATGGTTACAATCTGGAAGAAATGATAAAAAAGGCAGCTGTCATGCCTGTCGGGGATGAAAGAAAAAAGCTTATCAACCTGATTGCAAATCAAATGAAGAAAGACTATTATGCCTGGACAAAGGACAATGCCGACGAAGCAAAAATCATAAAGGACCTGTTCATGATATCAAACGGCAAAATAGACTTGCAGGCAGGAGAAATTACATTCTTTGAGAACAAGCCTGTTTACAAGAAACAGAACAATCAGAAAAACCAAAACCAGAACCAAAAGAAAAAATATAATAAAAACACAACCCAAAAACACTAATACTATGGCATCATTTGTTATTGAAGGAGGACACAAGCTTCATGGAGATATTTATCCACAAGGAGCGAAAAACGAAGCTTTACAGATTATTTGCGCAACACTGCTTACAGGAGAGCCGGTAACCGTAGAAAATGTTCCGGATATCCTTGATGTAAACAATCTGATTCAGCTTTTGAGAGATATGGGAGTCAAGGTTTCAAAAGACGGAATAGACAAATATACATTCCAGGCCGACAATGTTGATTTGAAATATCTTGAAAGTGACGAATTCGTAACAAAGTGTTCCAAACTGAGAGGTTCAATAATGCTGGTAGGACCTCTTGTTTCCAGATTTGGAAAGGCCATAGTTTCAAAACCGGGTGGTGACAAAATCGGACGAAGAAGACTTGACACACACTTCCTTGGAATAGAAGCTCTTGGTGCAAAATTCCTGTATAAGGAAGACAGAAAAGTGTATGAAATCACAGCAGAACAGCTTGAAGGAAAATATATGCTTCTTGATGAGGCATCAGTAACCGGTACAGCAAACATTGTTATGGCGGCAACATTGGCAAAAGGCAAGACAATCATCTACAATGCAGCCTGTGAACCGTATCTGCAACAACTGTGCAAAATGCTGAACCGTATGGGAGCAAAGATTTCGGGCATAGCATCTAACCTGCTTACTATCGAAGGTGTTGAATCATTACAGGGAACAACACACAGAATATTGCCTGACATGATTGAAGTTGGAAGCTTTATCGGAATGGCGGCAATGACAGGAAGCGAACTTACAATAAAGGACGTTTGCTATGACCAGTTGGGAATTATACCTGACAGTTTCAGACGTCTTGGAATAACCGTTGAACAGAACAAAGATGACATTATCATACCTGCTCACGAAAGTTACCAGATAGAATCTTTCCTTGACGGTTCTATCATGACAATTGCCGATGCTCCGTGGCCAGGCCTTACACCAGACTTGCTAAGTGTTATGCTTGTTGTTGCAACTCAAGCTAACGGTAGTGTTCTGATACACCAGAAAATGTTTGAAAGCCGACTGTTCTTTGTGGACAAACTTATAGACATGGGAGCCCAGATTATCCTGTGCGACCCGCACAGAGCTGTTGTTATCGGACATAACCACCGCCTGCAACTGAAGGGAGGCAACATGACATCGCCTGATATCAGAGCAGGTATTGCGCTTCTGATTGCAGCTATGAGTGCAAACGGTATAAGCCGGATACACAACATTGAGCAGATCGACCGCGGATACCAGAATATTGAAGGACGACTAAACGCCATAGGCGCAAGAATAACCAGAATATAAAAGGATTGAAATCCAAATGATAAAAGAAGAAGAAGTTTTTAAAATAGGAAAAATAAACAAACCGCACGGGGTTAAGGGAGAGATGTCGTTCACTTTTACGGACGACATCTTTGACCGTACGGACGGTGACTATATCATATTCAAGCTGGACGGAATCTATGTACCGTTCTTCATTGAAGAATACAGATTCAAGTCTGACACTACTGCAATCATAAAATTTGAAGGTATTGACAGCGTAGAACAGGCAAGAAGATTTGTCAATACAGAGCTTTTCTACCCTAAAGCACTTATTGACGAAGAAGACATAGAACCAACAATACATTATTTTGTCGGATATACCGCAAAAGATCTGCATCATGGGCATATAGGTAAAATAACTGAAATAGACGACAATACAGTAAATATCCTTGTCTATGTTGAGACAGATAACGGAGAAGAAATACTTATTCCTTTTCACGAAGACCTGATTGAAACTATTGACCATAAAAACAGAATAATTACATTTAATCTGCCTGAAGGGATGATTGAATACGACAAGGCAGAAACCATTGAATAGTCAAACAAACAATATTTATCCGGGCATGCAGAAACATAAAAGAACATTCTGGAAAGAAATAAAATTCAAGTACAAGGTTTCAATAATAAATGAAAACACTCTTGAAGAAGTGGCAAAGCTACGCATTTCCAAACTTAACGGCTTATGGGTTATCCTTTTCGCATCTCTGATAATATTCACAATATCTTCACTGATAATCGTCTTCACACCGTTGCACTACTATCTGCCTGGATATGTAAACAGCGAACTGAGAGCACAGATTGTCAATAACAGCATTCAGGCTGATTCCATAATAACAGCCATGAACAAGCAGATATTATATGTCGAAAACATGAAAAAGGTAATGAGCGGAAATCTAAGCATTGATTCAATCAATATAAACGATACCGTAACTCCTGCCTTTATTGATTCCATAATACCTGTCAGCGCAAGAGAATATGAATTCAGAAAACAGTACGAAGAATCGGAAAAATACAACCTGACAAATGTTACAATAAGCCAGAACGAACTTCTTGGACTTAATTTCTTCAGTCCTACAAGAGGTATTGTAATAAACAAATTCTCACCAGAGACAGGACATTTCGGAATTGATGTTACGGCAATGCCCGAAAGCAATATAATATCAGTTCTTGACGGTACCGTGATAATGACAAACTATACGGCTGAATTCGGCTATTCTATAGCAGTACAGCACACAAGCAATATCGTTTCCTTATACAAGCACTGCAGCCGCCTGCTGAAGGAAACCGGAGATATAGTAAAGGGAGGTGAAGCAATCGGACTTGCAGTCAACGACAAGAACAAGAACATAAAGCATTTACACTTCGAATTATGGCATAAAGGCAAAGCCATTAATCCGGACAAATATATAGTATTTTAAAAATGAGCAAACAAATAGCAATATTAGGTTCAACAGGCAGTATAGGTGTTCAGGCACTTGAAGTTATTGCCGCAAACAAAGACTTGTATGAAGTGAACCTGCTTACTGCAAACAACCAATGGGAAAAGCTGGCGGAACAGGCCAGAACATTCGAACCGGATGCGGTTGTTATAGCAAACAAGGAACATTACACTAAACTGAAAGAAGCACTTGCCGACCTTCCGATAAAGGTATATGCCGGAAGCGAAGCCATAAACCAGTGCGTAGAAAACCCGAACATTGACATTGTATTGACAGCTCTTGTCGGTTTCTCAGGGCTCGCGCCTACAATACATGCCATAAAAACCAACAAGGTAATAGCCCTTGCCAACAAGGAAACACTTGTCGTGGCAGGAGAACTTATCAACCGTCTTGCACTGCAATTCCAGACTCCTATTATACCTGTCGACTCGGAACACTCGGCAATATTCCAGTGCCTTGTAGGGGAAGTAGGAAACAATATAGAAAAACTGCTGCTTACAGCCTCTGGAGGTCCGTTCCGCAACTCAACTCTTAAAGAATTGAAAAGCGTAACAAAAAACGATGCATTGAAGCATCCTAACTGGAATATGGGAGCCAAAATAACAATTGACTCGGCAAGCATGATGAACAAGGGCTTTGAAGTTATTGAAGCCAAATGGCTTTTCAATATAGACATTGACCGTATTGAAGTTCTTGTTCACCCACAGTCTGTAATACACTCTATGGTTCAGTTTGAAGACGGCGCTGTAAAGGCACAGCTTGGAGTACCCGATATGAAAGTACCTATCCAGTATGCATTCTCATTCCCCGACCGTCTGAAGTCAAACTTCGAACGCCTTGACTTTTCAAAATACAACACCCTTACATTTGAAAAGCCGGATATGGAAAAGTTCCGCAACCTTGCTTTTGCATACAATGCAAGCAAAACAAGCGGAAATATGCCTTGCATACTTAATGCGGCAAACGAAATAGTTGTAAGTGCCTTCCTTCATGACAGGATAGGTTTCCTTGAAATGAGCGATATTATTGAAGAAATAATGATGAATTCAGAAGTTATAAAACAACCTACACTTGAAGACTATTTCGAAACAGACAGACTAATCAGAATAAAAACAAACGAACTAATAAACAACAAATACAGATAATCCGATGGAAACCGTTCTTATTAGAATTATACAGCTATTCATGTCATTGTCCATACTTGTGCTAATCCACGAATTCGGACATTTCATATTTTCAAAACTATTCAAGGTCAGAGTTGAAAAATTCTGTCTTTTCTTTGACCCATGGTTCACCCTTTTCAAATTCAAGCCTAAAAAAAGCGATACGGAATATTGTATGGGCTGGCTTCCGCTTGGAGGTTATGTAAAAATATCGGGAATGATTGACGAATCAATGGATACCGAGCAGATGAAACAGCCGGAACAGCCATGGGAGTTCCGAAGCAAACCGGCATGGCAAAGACTGCTTATCATGATTGGCGGTGTACTTTTTAACTTTATACTTGCAATAATAATCTACGGAATGATTCTTTTCACATGGGGAGAATCTACACTTACTCCGAAGAATCCTGAACTCGGACTTGATTTCAGCCAGACAGCTCTGAATGCAGGGTTCCAGAATGGAGACATACTTATTGATGCCAACGGAAAATCATTGGAAGAAGATGCGCAAAGCATAATGATTCCAAGAAGAAACGGAATATACAGCAACGTTGACCTGCTGCGCACTGTCGCAAATGCAAGAGTGATAAAAGTGAAACGTAACGGACAGGATGCCTATGTTCATCTGACAGAAGAGATGGGACAGAATATGATTATGGACTCTGTGTACTTCGCAAACTACCGTTTCCCTTACATAGTTGACAGTGTAATTGATGGTGGAGCCAAAGTTGCAGGGCTGATGAAAGGCGACAGAATCATTGCTGTTGACGGAAATGAGACACCTGCTTTCAGCGATTTCGAGAGGTATATTACATCTTTGAAGGATGCCGGCCAGAAAGTTGACAGTCTGCAAATCAAATACATCAGAAACAACGAAACAAACACTGTAAGCGTGGCAATGAGCGATGACATGAAAATGGGTATTCTGTACAAAAGCGAATTCCAGTTCATGGAAAAATCAAAGAAAGAATATTCATTCTTCGCGTCAATACCTGCCGGAGTAACCCTCGGGGTAAACACAATGAAAGGGTATGTCAGCGACATGAAATATGTATTCACCAAAAAAGGCGCAAACAGCCTGGGCGGATTCGGTTCAATTGCCAAGATATTCCCGAAACTTTGGGACTGGCAGAGATTCTGGGAAATGACTGCCCTGCTATCAATTATGCTTGCCGTAATGAATATTCTGCCAATACCTGCGCTTGACGGCGGTCATGTACTTTTCCTTTTCTATGAAATAATTACAGGCCGCAAGCCTAACGACAAATTCCTTGAGTACGCCCAGGTTGCCGGAATGATACTGTTGTTCGGACTACTTATTTGGGCAAACCTGAATGACATAATAAGGTTCCTGTTCTAAAAACTTAATATATAAAAAATAAGGCTTCCAATCTGCCCTGCAATGTATGGTGGATTGGAAGTTTTATTTATGAGAAGAAACAACCATAATTGAGGCATGACGTAGCTTTCTTTCGCACACATAAGCAGCGCTCTATAAAAATAAATTTTTCACATAACAATAGATTATATAGATTATTTTTTATAATATCGCATAGATATTATCCACTTAAACGATATTATATATTAAAACAAATCATTACTAACATGAAACGATTCTACTTTTTTTTAGTTCTTTTATCACTTTGTATAGAATGCACGTATGCTTACAACACAGAAATATTCAAATTTAAAGAGTATTCAGTGAAAAATGGTAAAGGTATGACTATTTTCACTTATTATTCAGAGAAAGATTTTAATTGTGATATAACTTTTTTAGCATTACCAGCGGAATATTCAAGAGGCCAATATTCTAACTATAGTATTATATGCAACGACAACTCCATCAAATATAATATTCATTTTGATAACTATGGATGGCAAAGATTCCAAACACATAACAATTCATTAAATATAAAAAAAGGAGTAAATGTTTTAAAATTCATTTCAAATAATAAAGAATTACCTCAGATAAGACAAGTCGAAGTATTTGACAACTGCAAACATTATGAAGAACTCTGTTATAATTCCATTGCTCCAATAAAGTCTTCAAAAGCAATAACCAATGATAGCCTTACCAGAAATATGATGGAGAAACCAATGTATCGTTTAGGTGTAGATAAGGATAAAATATTCTTCTCTACATTTATTTTACCTATTTATTTTGAAAAAGGAGAAAGAGCTTCATTTTATGCTCCAACAAAAGCAGATCCTGCTTTCGGTCTATATGAAAGCAACATTGAATTTAATTTATATTTTTTCTACGAAAATCCTGAGTTATTTTCTATATCCGAAAGTTCCCATAATAAATACATTTTCCAACGTACAGACTCTCTACCTGAAACGGGAATTTACTATGTTTTGGTTGAAGCACAATCCACAGGAGAAACTGGCTTTGTAACATTATTCATAAACAACAACATGCTTTATAAACACAATTTTGTTTCTAATTCAGAATGTAATGTACTTAAAGATCATCCAAATGGGATGATTTATGTTGATGACAAACATGCCCCCTATAATATGTTCACTATAAATAGCCGCTCAAGTAGCCTAGAAAGAGTTTCAAACCCTTGTTTATGGTTAAAAAAAGCAGTAGGCGACAAATATAAAATTGTTGCATATAATGATGACAACAATATTGATAGTGACTTTAATTGGGGATATAATGCAAGGATAAGAACCACTTTAGAAGATGGAATAAATTATAAACTATTGATAACCTCATCAAATCCTTACAACATGATTGGTGATACTTGTGATGTTTACCATTCATTCTGGAGTACCCCAACTATGCTGTTTAATACTATTAACAATTTTATAAATCTAAAACAAGAAGATTTAATTGAATCTGATGTTAGCACAAATGAATACAATTGTATTTCGTGGAGTGCTGGTGTAAATTTTACATGGTTAAACCCAGAAACAAAAGATTTAAATTGGTTTGATAAATTATACAACAACGAGATTGTCTATGATGGTTTCTCTCAATTCAAAAGACCAGATAGTTTTCCTAAATACACAAGGAAAGGAGCCAACGAAAGCAACAGCGTCTTATATTTATGGGGGGACATAATAAATGGAGACACTATTGTGAAACATGCATCTATAAAAAATACAATTGATGATAATCCACATGGATATGATTGGGAAAGTAAGTTTGGTAATTTGGCTAGGGCATTTCACCCAAGACTTTCATTGCAAAATTCATCTTATGGAAGAATAATTGCATGCTACAGAAAAACAGATAATAACTTTAATGATAAATTTAGCCCACAAATAAGTCTTATAAAAGCTATAGATAATGGGGAATTAAAAATAGAAACTATAGATATTTCTACTGAAGAAAAAGACATAATTGATGAAAAGATTTCATCAATAGATTTTATTAAGCTAACTGAGATAGAGTCATACTACAAAAAATGGTCTGATTATTATAGCAATAGAAAACACGAAAGTATAATTGGTGACTACTCTAGAAATAACGAATACAACAATCTATTAAGAATTATAAACAAAACAAAAAATAGTGAATTTTTTGTTTTCAATAAATTCTTGGACGGGGATATAAGTATGATAAGGCTTATTAAAGATTTTGCTTATGCATCACAATATACTAAAGAATTGTGGGACAATATTACTAAACAAAAAATAACTAATAATATTATTAGAAACTATAAATCAAACATAATATTATTTATTAAATCTATAATTAATAATCAAAATGATATTGAACAATATAATTCTACATTAAGTAATGAAAATGAATTTGACATCTTAGTAAAATCTTACAGTATCGTTATAAACATTGAAAATACTTCATCTACTGAATGTGAAATTACCCTATATGATATAAATAATAATAATATAAAAAAATTACTTCCCAAAAGAATCCTAACTAAAGGGGCACACAAATTTGAATATAATGTTTCCCAAGGGTTATATATAGTCAGCTATATAAATAATGGAAACATAAATACAAAAAAAATAATTGTGAAATAAATAATGCCATAACCATTTAAAATTAATAATATGTATAATTTCATTTCAAATAAAAACAGGTTTATATATGTCATGGCAGCATTCATGGTATATACATCTTTTCATGTTCTGGCATCTGAACGCGACAATGCCGCAATCGTTAGCCAACAAGAAAACAATGACGAAAGCAGCTTTAACGTAAACGATATATCATTCAGGATTATAGATGACGATAAAAAACTCGTCGAAGTTATAACCAGCACAATAGAACAGCACAACCTGGAAATCATCATTCCCGAAACAGTGGAATATAACGGCAATAATTACACAGTTACAAGCATTGGTCCAAGAGCCTTCTTCGAGGGTATTTTTGCAAAAAAGACGGCTATCATAACAATGCCCAATTCCATAACAACAGTTAACGACAGCGCTTTTTATTCAGACGGAATAACAATCAAAAATATACCCAATAATATAAAATACATAGGCTATGCCGGTTTTTGTTTCAGCCAATTGCCAAAAGGAATAGAAGCATTGCCTGAAAGCATTGAATACATTGGAGGTTCAGCCTTTTCAGGTTGTGACCTTAGCAATCTTAAGACTTTGCCATCAAAAATATCTGTCATAAACGAATTCACTTTTTCGCAATCAAAAATTGAAAATCTGTCTTTAGGTGAAAAGATTGATTCAATCATGCCGAATGCATTTCATTCATCAGGATTAAAAAGTATAAGTTTGCCCGCAAGTCTGGTATTTATCGGCGACAGTGCCTTTATGGGATGCAATTCACTAAAGTCAATCACCGTAGACGATAAGAACAAATTGTTTTCCGCTAAAGACAATGTCCTGTTCAACAAGGATCAAAGCAAACTTGTTGTTTACCCCGGAGCTAAAAGCGAAGAAATGTATAGTATTCCGTCAACAGTCAAAGAAATAGGCAATTCGGCTTTCATACAAAATAATATATTGACAGAAGTGTTTTTCCCTGAATCTTTGGAAATTATTGGAGACTATGCTTTTGCCAATGCATCAAACTTGTCAACAGCAATTATGCCATTGAGCATTAAACACTTAGGCAAAGGTATTTTCAGAACCTGTTACAAACTCGAAAGCACACGTATTCCAGAAGTAGATGAAATAAGCGATCAGCTGTTCTACGGATGTATATCAATAAAAGAAATAACAATACCCAAGACCGTCCGGAGTATAGGCGTAGAAGCATTTGGTGCAACATCTATAGATAAAATCAACATTCCTGAGGGAGTCCATACAATAGGAGATTTTGCTTTAAACGGTTGCGGTCTAAAATCAATAACATTGCCAAGTACGCTTGAATATATCGGACTAAATGCTTGTGATTATAACTTCAATCTTGAAGAAGTATGTTGCAAAGCTACCACCCCACCAGTAACAAACAGTTCATTCTATCTTTCCATCAACGACAATAGCATTTTATACGTTCCATATGGTACAAAGGACAAATACGCTTCAGCACCTGAATGGAAACGTTTCAAAACTATCAAGGAAGGTGTGCCATCGTCAATAAAAAAGGACTCATCCGGAGAGACAAGAATCGAAATAAATGGAAACTCCGTCACTTTGACATGCCAAAATACCAATATCTCTATATACGAATTATCTGGAAATATTGTATACAACAGATTTATTGATGGAACTGAAACCATAAATTTGCCATGCGGTATATACATTATAAAAGCAAATGATAACGTTAGCAAAATATACATCAAATAGGACATTCGATTGACAAACAGCATTTAAACAAAACAACAGCGCTAATACTGCGCATATAAAAAAGAATCTCCATGTATCGGACTTAATACATGGAGATTCCATGTTTATGTGATAAATGAATGTCCGCAAGTTGCCAATCAATAAATTCGATGTTTAAAGTTCGCCCTATACGTACATGCGCAAAGTTC
>CALUJO010000021.1 GCA_944320965.1 uncultured Bacteroidaceae bacterium
ATAACAAAGCCCCAGCTTGTCAAAGTCGGGGCTTTGTCATACAAAAAAGAAGGTGTGCTTTTTGACACACCTTCTTTATTTATTTTGTTATTATCTTCAAGTGATCCGCTTGGGGCTCGAACCCAAGACCCCAACATTAAAAGTGTTGTGCTCTACCTGCTGAGCTAGCGAATCAATCCTTTGTACAAAGCCTTGCTGGCATTTGCGTTGCAAAGATAATACTTTATTTTTAAATAATCTAATAAATTTAATCTTTTTGTAATATCAAATTAAAACAAACGTTCTCTTCCCATATCCAAGCGAAGAAATATGAACAATAGCGTGGTAAATCCCCATAATGAAGAACCACCATAACTGAAAAAAGGCAAAGGAATACCGATAACAGGGACAAGCCCCAATACCATCCCCACATTTATAAAGACATGGAACATAAATATTCCTGCCACACAATACCCGTAAACTCGGGCAAAGACAGTATTCTGCCGTTCTGCAAGGAAAATCAAACGTAATATAAAGATTATGTAAAGTATCAATACAAATGATGAGCCGATAAATCCCTGCTCCTCACCTATAGTACAGAATATAAAGTCTGTATCCTGCTCAGGTACATATTTCAACTTTGTCTGTGTTCCGTTAAGGAAACCTTTACCGGCAAAGCCGCCCGAACCTATCGCAATCTTGGACTGATTTACATTATATCCAGCTCCGGCAAGGTCTTCTTTCATTCCAAAAAGCACTTCTATACGTACTCTTTGATGATCCTGAAGTACTGACTGGAAAATATAATTGGAGAAATACAGGAACACAATACTACCAAGACAGAACAGAGCCACAAGTATATAACTGCTTATTCGCAATATCAGCCACCTGTAAACAAAGTAAAGGGCAATCATAATGTTTACGGCAAGAAGAAGATACGAAACGTTAAACGGATATATGTAAACCGCAGTAATTATACCTGCTGCAATTACTCCGGCCGATATATACACTATCATCTTAAGATTCTTCTCCTTTTTCATGTATATATAAGCCATTGAAAGGGTAAAAACGGTTATTAGAAGCATGACAATGAAAATACCTTCGGATGTAGTACCTTCAATCATCATATTATTCCCATACTTTATTCCGATAACAAAATATACAACAGCTGCAAATCCGGAAAAGGGCAATGCACCAGGCAGCCCTTCCCTGTATAGCATTATAAAGAAAGAGAAGAATACAAGGGCAGAACCGGTCTCACTCTGTAGCACAATTGTCAGAAGAGGTACAAATATGACAAGCATAACCTGCGCGAAATACTTCCACTTTTGTATATTGAAAGAATAATTGCTCATGACCTTTGCCAGCATAAGCGATGTTGTAAACTTGGCAAACTCTGCCGGCTGTACGTTAACAGGACCAAGATGTATCCAGCTTTTTGACCCTTTTACATCCTCGGCAATAAAGATTGTTGCTATAAGAACCAGCACCATCGCAATATAAAGGTACGATGATATCCCCTCATACATTTTATCGTCAAGCATAAGAAGCACGAAACCCAGACCAAGCGAACAGCATATCCAGACAAGCTGTTTACCGGATCTTGTATCAAAATCAAAAAAGCCAGGCTGCGCAAAATCATAGCTTGCACCGCATACACTGAACCATCCAAGTATGACAAGCAGCAGATAAAACGCAACAGTAATCCAATCCAGATTCTTCCAAAGATTATTTCTTCCGTAACTTGTACTCATAAGGGATAAGATTTGTATTACTTATTTGGTCAATAAGATATTCTCTTTCAGGCGCTATACTGCCTTTAAGATATTTTTCTATCATCAAAGCACCTATAGGCACCGCCCATGTAGCTCCGAATCCGCCGTTCTCAACATAAACCGATATAGCTATTTTGGGAGAATCCATAGGTGCGAATCCCATAAATATGGAATGGTCGACACCACGGTTCTGCGCTGTTCCGGTTTTTCCGCAAATGTCAAGTCCAGGAATATTTGCCCTGCGGCAAGTAGCTCCGTAATCAGAACCGACAACAGCACCACGCATTCCCTTAACTGCTATTTCATAATACTCCGGATTAATACCGGTATATTTCCATTCTTTATATTTACTGTCTACATCCTTTCCTTCTATTTCCTTTACAAGATGAGGAATTATATATTTTCCCCTGTTAGCTATTGTAGCAGCCTGATTGGCAATCTGTATAGGTGTAGCAAGGATTTCGCCCTGACCTATCGCTATACTTATGACATTCAATGCTCTCCATCTCGGACCAAGAAACTTGGCATAATACTGATAGTTCGGTATAAGTCCGCGCTTCTCGCCCGGCAAGTCAATTCCAAGCTTATAGCCGAATCCCATAGCCACCATATAGTCCTTCCATTTTGTAACAGATTCTTCCATATTCCTGTAATTCTTGCTCTCGAACATTCTCCACAGTCCCCAACAGAAATAGGCATTGCATGAAGTTGAAAGGGCATTCTGGAAGTTAATAGGAGAAGGGTGTCCGTGGCATCCCAGCCTCATGCCGGGAATGACAAACCCTCCATGACATGGAAATGTCGTTTGCGGAGTTGTAATCCCTTCCTGAAGGAATATAAGTCCCTGGGCGGGCTTGAATGTTGAACCGGGAGGATATGCTGCCATGATGGCACGGTTGAACAGAGGCTTTGTAGGGTCCTGTTCAAGTCTGTGATGACTGTTTCCCCTTTCACGGCCGACCATTATTCCCGGGTCGTATGACGGAGCTGAAACAAGACATAATATTTCACCGGTAGATGGCTCAATAGCCACAATACTACCCATTTTTCCCTGCATAAGCTGCTCCCCAAGCTTCTGGAGCTCGGCATCAATTCCCAAAGTAAGATTTCTTCCCGGAACCGGAGCAACGTCATATATACCGTTCATATACCTGCCCTGTATCCTGCCTCTCGCATCCCTGAGCAGAACCTCTACGCCTTTTACACCACGAAGGTCTTCCTCATAATATTTTTCTATCCCGAGTTTCCCTACATAGTCCCCGCTTACATAGTAGCCTGTAGTATCCCTTTCAAGTTCTGAAGAAGATATTTCGCCTATATCACCCAACACATGGGGCGCATTAGGGCTAGTATATTGTCGGATTGTTCTGCGCTGCACATAAAATCCCGGAAACTTGAACAGCTTTTCCTGCATACGGGCTGCATCCTGAGGACCAAGTTGTGAAATAAGTTTCTGATGTGTGTAATAGGAATAACCGGGATTCAGCCTTCTGTTCTTGATCCTTGCCATTCTCTGCCTGAACTCTTCAACAGAGATATTAAGCGTACTGCAAAGAGCTGCAGTATCCAAATCTTCAATTTCTTTAGGGACGAAAAGCACATCATAGGTCGGCTGGTTGTAAACCATCAAATTTCCGTTTCTGTCATACACATTTCCGCGGGCAGGATAAACCGTACGTTTAAGAAAAGCATTACTGTCGGCATTGCGTTTGTACTCATCACTCATAATCTGAAGGGAGAACAAACGTATTATATAGATAAGAATTACCGTAACGGCAACTCCACCTATTACATACATGCGATTCCTGTATAAATTGTTTTTCACCTTGCCTTATTTTCTGATATTGTCAATTAACAGTATAAATACAACTGTCAGCACGGAACTCAATACAACCCTAAGAATCATTTCACCCACTGATGTAAGTGAAAAATAGCTTACTGCAACAAGAAACGAATGATGCAGCAAAGCAGAAACAGATACATATTTGGTAAAGGCTCCTATGCCTATTGTCTTTATTGACGGAACGCCCTGCTCCAAGGCATCACGGCTTACGAAAAGAGACAGAACATTGGGACGTACAAAAGCAAGAAAGACTGAAGATGCGGCATTTATACCCGGAGAATCCGAGAAGATATCAACCAGAATACCACAAAGGAAAGCCCATAACATCACGCTGTTACGTGACTCATTGACATCGGCTTTCAATATTATATATATATACAGATAAGGAGTTATGTACCCCAATATATTGACATTGTTCAGTACGAGTGCCTGCACAAGTACCAGAACAACCATCCACAAAAGCCTGAATAAAACCGTCTGTACCATTTATTTTCCCTTAACTGTTTCTTCCAGATTAGTCTGTTCTTCGCCCATATTGTTTCTGAAAACCCTGACATCGCTTATATTGCCGAAATCGGTTGACAAATCAACCTTAACAATATACGAAAGACCGTCATTATTGTTTGCAACCGACTTGACTGTACCTACAGGAAGCCCCTCTGGGAACACCGAAGAGAAACCGCTTGTCACAATCGTATCTCCTTCGGCTACTTCGGCATGATTAGGCATATCAAACAAAGTCGCGACTTTTGAATCTCCGCCTGTCCACTTCAGATTACCGAAATAATTGCTGCCTCGTACCTTACAGCTTATACTTGCCTTGCTGTTCAGTACGGATACCACAAGAGACCTGTTCTCTGATACAAGATAAACAATTCCCACAACACCGCCGGCGCCAATCACTCCCATATCGGGAGCTATTCCATCTTCCGCACCTTTATCAAGAGTTATGTAATTGTCATCCTTGTTTATGCTGTTGTTTATTACCCTCGCCTTGAATGTCTGATACTGTGAGGGCAACAATGATACCGTATCCTTACCCAACTCGGCAACAATGGTTTTCAAACCTGCAAGTTCTGCCTGCAACTGAATATTGCGGTCCATGAGTTTTTCATTCTCCGAACGGAGATTAAAATATGAACTTACCGATGAAGTCGTTTCATAGACAGAAGCAGCAAGCTCATTAACCGAAGTGAAAAACACACTGCCCTGATATCTGTTAAAGCGGAACATCAGAACAAAGCATATCAGCTCCAGTCCGAGAAAGACCAGCCAGTAATTATATTTTATCAGGAAGTTTATCAGATTCCGCATACACAGCCTTTTTTACAAGCAATCGCCTGCACCGGTCTTTATAAGACCAATGCACGCGATTAATATAATAATCCACAAAAACATTATCTCATCAGGAATGAGAATTTGTTTATATTCTTCAAAGCAATACCTGTACCCTTTGCAACCGCATGAAGAGGATCATCGGCAACATGGAACTGAATGTTGATTTTGTCAGAAAGTCGTTTTGCAAGTCCGCGCAACAAAGCCCCACCACCTGAAAGATAAATACCATTCTTCACGATATCCGCATAAAGTTCCGGCTGTGTATTTTCAAGAGCAGTCAGAACCGCTGTCTCAATCTTTGAGATTGTCTTGTCTAGACAGTGCGCAATTTCCTGATAACATACCGGCACTTCCATCGGAAGGGCTGTAATACGGTTAGGACCATGCACAATATAGTCTTCCGGAGCCTCATCTCCAAGTTCTGTAATCGCAGCACCTACGTTGATTTTAATACGTTCTGCCATACGCTCACTGACTTTGATATTATGCTGACGGCTCATATATTCCTGAATGTCGGCAGTAAGGTCATCTCCTGCAACACGGATTGAATTGTTCAAAACAAGTCCGCCAAGCGAAATAACAGCAATTTCTGTAGTACCGCCACCTATATCAACAATCATGTTTCCTTCGGGGGCCTCAACATCTATACCTATACCTATTGCGGCAGCCATAGGTTCAAAAATCAGATAGACATCACGTCCTCCCGCATGTTCAGCAGAGTCTCGCACGGCACGCAGCTCAACTTCAGTACTTCCCGACGGTACACCGATTACCATTCGCAACGACGGAGCAAAAAGTCTGTTACGGGGATTGACCATTTTTATCATACCCCTAATCATTTGTTCGCACGCATAGAAATCGGCAATAACCCCGTCTCTCAAAGGACGGATTGTCTTTATCTTGTCATGTACTTTTTCATACATCATCTTTGCCTGCCCGCCCACGGCAATTGTCTTGTCTGTACGGCGGTCAAGGGCAACGACAGAAGGCTCGTCAACTACAATCTTGTCATTGGTTATAATGATAGTGTTTGCAGTACCCAAGTCCATCGCTATATCCTGCGTGAATGAAAACCATCCCACTGTAAGTATCTCCTATATTTTTATGTTAGAAATGTTTCCGGGGCATTTCTGCATCCGGAAACAGGCATATTAATGTTTAAAATGACGGATTCCTGTTGTTACCATTGCGATACCGTGTTCATTGCAATAGTCAAAAGACAACTGGTCCTTTATTGAACCGCCCGGCTGGATAACAGCTGTTATGCCTTCGTTGCCTGCAATCTCAACACAGTCAGGGAACGGGAAGAACGCATCAGATGCCATTACTGCTCCGTGAAGGTCGAAACCAAATGATTTAGCTTTTTCTATTGCATGTTTCAGGGCGTCAACACGTGATGTCTGTCCAACACCGCTCGCGATAAGCTGACGGTTCTTTGCAAGAACAATAGCATTTGACTTGCTGTTCTTTACAATCTTGTTTGCAAACAGCATATCGTCAATCTCACTGTCGGTTGCCTGTTTTGTTGTTACGCTTGTAAGGTCTTCGCGTGTTTCAACCTTAAGGTCACGGTCCTGAACAAGAACACCGTTAAGAATTGAACGGTACTGGCGCTTTGGAAGTGCTGCATCCTTGCGTACAAGGATGATTCTGTTCTTCTTCTGATAAAGAATCTCAAGAGCTTCCATATCATAGTCCGGTGCAATGATAACTTCGAAGAATATCTTGTTTACTTCTTCAGCAGTAGCTTTGTCAACAGGACGGTTTGTTACAAGTACACCGCCGAATGCTGAAAGCGGGTCACCGGCAAGCGCATCTTTCCAAGCATCAACCAATGTTTCACGTGAAGCAAGTCCGCAAGCGTTGTTATGCTTCAATACAGCGAATGTTGTTTCGGTAAATTCGTCAATCAAATCAACTGCAGCATTTATGTCAAGCAGGTTGTTGTATGAGATTTCCTTTCCGTGAAGCTGTTCAAACATAGCATTGAAGTCACCGTAGAACATACCTTTCTGGTGAGGGTTTTCACCATAACGCAAAGGCTTCTCGCCGTTTACTGCAGAACGGAATGAAGAATTATTGTCTCTGTCAAAATAATTGAATATAGCACTGTCATAATATGAAGAAACGCCGAATGCTTCTTTTGCAAACCACATTCTGTCTTCAATTGTTGTGCTTGCTCCAAATTCTGTAAGGATATCAAGGAACGGACGGTACTGAGCCTGTGAAGCAATGATAACAACATCCTTATAGTTCTTTGCTCCGGCACGAATCAGTGAAATTCCACCTATATCAATCTTCTCTATTATATCAGCATGACTTGCACCTGAAGCAACTGTTGCCTCAAAAGGATACAAATCCACAATTACCAAATCAATCTCAGGTATCTCATACTGCTCTATCTGCTTGAGATCCTGTTCCATTTCACGACGACACAATATACCACCGAACACTTTAGGATGCAATGTCTTTACTCTTCCTCCAAGGATTGAAGGATATGAAGTCAAATCTTCAACGGCAGCACACTCGTAGCCAAGTGACTCAATGAACTGGCGTGTTCCGCCTGTTGACAAAAACTTTACACCATCATCGTGCAATCTTGTAATAATCTCGTCAAGCCCTTCCTTGTGATAAACTGAAACGAGGGCGGTTTTAATCTTTTTTCTCTCTGACATCGGTTATGGGTTTATTGTTTTTTATTTTAAAGCGCAAAAATACTAAATACTTATAAAAGGGAGTAATATATTGCAAGTTTTATTGTTTTTTTAATTCAAAAAACATCAGTTTGCCAACTGTTAAATAAAAATACGGTCAGACTGTCATGTTTACAAGCGCATGTTTTTCGGCAAAAGCCTACTGCCTTTTCACCAAAAACATTAAACATTTTCACCTAAAACATAGAAGGTTTTAACCAAAAACATTAAATATTTTTTCACTGAATACTTATTCTTGAAAAACATTGCAACAATTTAGACAAAAGTAAGTTTCAAGGCAAGTATATGAAATATATATTACCCATTGGTAACTGCAAGGGCAAGTATTGATATGGATTTGCATTTTCCTTCAAGTTCGGCAGCAGCCGACATTATTGTAGCCCCAGTTGTCAGTATATCATCAACAAGTATAATATTTTTTCCAAGACATAAAGATTCATCATTCAATCTGAAAATTCCTGCCACATTCTCCAGTCTTTCAACAGCAGTGAGCGATGTCTGGCTCTTATTGTTTCCGGTCCTTTCAAGGACATCGGCAACACTGATACCGATTTTTTCTGACAATCCGCGCGCAATAAGCTCTGCCTGGTTATATCCACGCTCCCTCAGTCTTCTCTTGTGCAGAGGCAAAGGCACAATACAATCAGCTTCTTCAAAAAAATTCTTTGGAATCAGAATATCTGCCATAACATGTCCCATCTCAACCGCAAGGTCACTGCGGCCGCCATATTTTATCTTTTCTATTATACGGTGAAGTTCCGAACCGTGAAAATAGCAGAAAACGGCTGTTGCCTTGCTTATTCTGACTGTTCCCGGCAGACTTGCCGTTATACTGTTGTCATTGAAATTGGAATCAGGATAGAGAGGCAAAGCCATAAGACATGAAAGGCAAAGTCCTCTGTCATGCCTGCCCAGTCTTTTTCCACAAACGGGACAAATCCGTGGAAAAAGCAAATTGAAGAAAGATGTAAGCAGGCTATCCATTTCAAGACTATTGTTTAATCATAAATATCAAAATCCCGGTCGCAGTCAAATCCGTCATCTTTGCCTGAAGATTCAAAATATACAGAAACGGCCCTTGACTCAAATCCCCTGGATACAGCAAAGCGCATAAGCTTTCCACGCCTTTCATAATCATTACTATACTTCAACGTGCGTTCCTTCGACTTCAGTATCTTGAAAAGTATTTCCATATATTCGTTTTCGTCAATACCAGAAATGGCATCGGATATTATTTCCGGAGCAATATTCTTTGCACGGAGCATCATTGCAGACTTCTGACGTCCCCATCCGGCAAACCTGAGTTTGTCACGAACATAGGCACGCGCAAACCTGTCGTCGGAAATGAACTTCTCACGGACAAGTGTTTCCACAGTCTTTTCTGCAATATCATCACCTACGCCCCACCCTTTCAGTTTATCAAGCACTTCCGATTTGCAATGCTCGGCAGCACTGCAATAGGCAGCGGCTTTGTTCAATGCTTCCTTTTCGTTCAAATCTTTCATTTTACGGCTTTTACAAATCTGAAATTGTCATTACAGTCCTTAACAGCCTCTACGTTCCTGTAACCCAGCGTTTCAAGCATTTCAACTGTCTCGGCCGGAAATCTGCGGTTTATTTCAAAATACAGTTTTCCTCCTTCGGCAAGCCATTCCAATCCCTTTACGGCAATCCGGTTATAGAACAACAATGGATTGTTTTCAGGGACAAAAAGTGCAAGATGCGGTTCGTGCTCAAGTACAAGCCTTTCCATATCAGCCTTTTCGGAAGGAGTTATATAGGGCGGATTACTGACTATTATATCATAACTTCCCTGGGGAAGCTCGGCTGCAAAAAGGTCAACACACCTTACATCAACATTCACACGGTTCTCGGCCGCATTCTGCAATGCCGTTTCAACAGCTTCGTGTGAAATATCCCAGGCATCAACCTGCCATTCGGGATTCTGCCTTGCAAGACTGACAGCAATGCATCCGCTTCCTGTCCCGATATCAAGAAGCCGCAACGACATGCCACCGTTCTCACGGGTAATCATCTCCACCAGTTCTGCCGTTTCGGGACGGGGCACAAGCACATTGCCGTTTACAAAAAAGCGGTTTCCGCAGAACCATGTATAACCAACCACATGCTGCACAGGCTCACCGGCAAGCAGACGTTCAATAGCCTTATCAAGAGCTTCCTGCATACCGGCAGAAAGTTCCACACCGCCCGACACAAGAAAATCAGTCATACGCAGCCCAAGCAAATCCTCAACCAGCACCCTTGAAACGGCGCGCAATTCACCTCCCGAATATACCGGAGAAAGTTTCTTTCCTATATCCTGTAAAGATACCATCAATTGTGATTTTAATTGTAACATTATCCAGATGTCACAAAATTAAAAATTTGCGGCATAAAGGCAATAACCAATGCAGATATTCCTTAAAAAAAACAATTATCAAGATTAAAATGAATAAAATAATTACCTTTGAGCATAAAAACAGAAATAAAGAACAAATGTACCGGACTAAGGAAGAGACAGACATAATGTTCATGCGCAGAGCAATTGAACTTGCACAGAAAGGATTCCCATATGCCGAACCCAACCCTCTTGTAGGGGCAGTTGTCGTATATAACGGGAAAATCATAGGCGAAGGATACCACAGACGCTGCGGAGGGCCTCATGCTGAAGTCAATGCAGTAAATTCTGTAAAGGACAAAAATCTTTTGTCCCAGGCAACAATCTATGTTACACTTGAACCGTGTTCACATTACGGCAAAACGCCTCCATGCGCAGACATGCTTGTACGCAACAATCTGAAAAGAGTTGTTGTGGGATGCATCGACCCTTTTGCCAAAGTTTGCGGAAACGGTATCAACAAGCTGAAAGAAGCCGGTATTGAAGTAACAGTAGGCGTATGCGAAAACGAATGTCTTGAACTGATTAAAAGATTCCGTACTTTCCATGAGCAGAAAAGACCTTACATAACACTGAAATGGGCACAAAGTGCCGACGGATACATTGACATGGAAAGAGAAAGCGGAAACCCGGTAATAATATCAAACAGTTTTACCCGAATGCTTGTGCACAAAATGCGCTCGGAATCGGCTGCAATAATGGTTGGAACAAATACGGCACGTCTTGACAATCCGTCACTTACAAACAGATACTGGTGCGGAAGAAATCCGGTAAGAATTGTTATTGACAGAAAACTTGCTCTTGACAAATCACTGCATCTGTTTGACGGTTCAGTCCCGACTATGGTTTTCACTGACTTGAAAGAATATGAAAACAGAAACAATGTTGAATACATTACCGTTCCGGATAATGAATATTACATAAACTTCATACTTAAAACCCTGCATGAAAGGAATCTGCAGAGTCTGATTGTGGAAGGAGGAAGAGCAACATTACAGAAGTTCATTGACAAAGGCGTCTGGGATGAAGCAAAAGTAGAAACTGCAAGCTTTATTATTGGGAATGGAGTTGAAGCGCCTGTACTGAAAAATCATATTATGCTCTCATCCGGCAATTGTTTTGGCTCTACAATAAACCATTACATAAGAAAACATTAAAAAAACATTTCAAAACGACACAAAAGTTTCATTTAATGACATTGTTCTTTAAATTTTGTATAAAACTTGTCATTTATAGAGGTATAAAAGAATAAATATCTTATTTTTGCAAACTAAAATATTAAGTATAAGAATAATGAGTTTCAACAAAATAGTCTATTTCTTTTCCGTACTGCTTGCCGGTACAGTGCTTACGTCATGTTTGGGTGAATCTGAAGAAATAACACCTTCAACAAGAACTATTATAACTTCCTGTACTTTCGGAAGTGACATTACAGCCTATACTTCAAATATCGTAAGAAACGATAATGGCGAACAGGTTGAAGTGAAGGACACTACAACCTATTCTGCATCAAGCTATCCGTTTGAAATAGATCAGCTTGCATGTCTTATATATACAAAAGACTCATTGCCTGTAGGAAGTAAAATAGATAAGATGCCTATTACAATTTCTTCGGCAGGAGCATACGCAACAAGACTTGTAAAAGATAAGGACGGGAATGAAGTTGATACGGTATGGGCTTCTTCAGACTCGCTAGACTTGAGAAACCCTGTAAAACTCAAAATATATGCCAGTGACCAGATCACAACAAGAACATATACAATTTCTGTTAGGGTTCATAAAGTTGATCCGGATTCGCTTGCATGGAACATGGCAGGCACATCATTCTCCAGTGGAAAAGTTACAGGCAAACAGAGAAGCATAATCCTGCATGATGACATCATTACCTATGCGGAAACATCAGACGGGGTAAAAGCTTATTATACAAATTACAAGGCGGCAACAGTACAGACTGCAGAAAACAGTATTACAGGTATTGCAAACCCGAATATTCTTTCAGCTTACGTATTCAACGGCAAAGTGTTCATGACTGCTACTGACGGAAAACTTTACAATTCGTCAAACGGTAAGGACTGGACAGAAGTAAGTTCAGACGGAAATATGAAAACTATTGTCGGAGCAGTTACAAGTTCCGGTAAAACTGAGCCGGATAAGCTTGTTCTGATTGCAGAAGAAAACGGTAAAAGAGTTTTCAGAACTATGAAAGCAGATGGCTGGACTACTGAAAAACGAGACGTTCCGACAGCATTCCCTGTTGACAATTTTACAGGATTTGAAAAACGACTTGCAACAAGTTCAAACTACCGTATGAACGTTATGGGCAAAGAAGACGAGAACAATGCCTTGAGCGATACAATAAGCTTTGCATGGTTCACATCAGATGGTTTGACATGGACAGAACTTGAAGGTATATCAACCAAGACTCTTCCAAAAATGAATAACATGGCATACATATATTATAATGACATGACTTATTGTTTCGGATACGGTCCTGAAGAGAAATTCAACAACATGTACCAGTCTGAAGAATATGGACTTGTTTGGAATGAATGCGAAAGAAAGGTAATGTTACCTTATGAATTTAAAGGAAGAGCAGATTTCTCATATGTTGTTACACCAGATAATTTTATATGGATTTTCTGGAGCAAGACAAACGGCACAAATGATGAAGTCTGGAAAGGAAGAATCAACAAGCTGGGATTCGCAACTGAATAAAAATCCCGAAAAGTTGTCTTCCATATAATTTAAAGAAAAGAAAAGCGTTTTATATATACATATATAAATAACTGATGATATGTCTATTGCAAAAAAAACGCTGATATTGATATTTTTCACACTGACAGGCCTGCTATCTGCCAAATGCCAGGAACTTGAATACAAAATGGAACTTGGAGGTATGCTGGGCGGCAGTTTTTATATGGGTGATGCCAACTATTCAAAGCCTTTCAAGGATTTGAATTTTGGAGGCGGAGTTGTTGCCCGTCAGATATTCAATCCTCATATGGCAGTTAAATATAACTTTGCCGTAGCCGGAATATCTGGCAGCACGACGGATATAAAAAATAAATTTCCTGGAGGACAGAACGTTGATTTCAAAAGAACTCTGTTTGATATAGGAGCACAATTTGAATACAACTTCCTGCCTTACGGAACAGGTCAAGGATACAAACGGACAAAACGTATAACGCCATACATCCTTGCCGGAGCGGGATTTACTTTTGCACCGGCACCTGCCAAGGCTTTGGCAACAATGCATTTCCCAATCGGACTGGGAGTGAAATACAAAATTATGAAAAGACTGAATCTCGGACTGGAATGGACAATGAGGTTCAGCATGTCAGACAGACTTGATGTAACAAACAAAGAAGGAATGCAGCTTAGTGATCCGTACAATATCAAGTCAAGAGGCATAAAAAACAAGGATAGCTATTCATTCATCATGCTTACGCTGACTTATGATTTGCTGCCAAGATTAAGAAATTGTAATAATTTATAGGCTTATGGCTTACAAAGATAAAATTGACAGTAAAAGGATACCTGCCCACATAGCCATTATAATGGACGGGAATGGACGATGGGCAAAACAAAGAGGACAGGCAAGAACACAGGGACACATTGCCGGTGCTGAAACTGTTCATATCATAACAGAAGAAGCTGCCAGGTTAGGAGTCAAAAACCTTACTCTTTATACATTCTCGACAGAAAACTGGAACAGACCTATTGAAGAGGTTGCAGCTCTTATGCAACTGTTGATAGACCAGCTGGTTGAAGAAACATTCATGAAGAACAATGTAATGTTTAAAATAATAGGCGACAAGAGCAGACTTCCCAAAAATGTTATAGAAAAGATTGACCATTGCATTGAAGTCACTTCAAAGAACACAGGAATGTGCATGACTTTGGCACTAAGCTATTCTTCAAAATGGGAAATTACCAAAGCCGTAAAAGATATTGCTAAAGAGGTTAAGGAAGGCAAACTAAAGGTAGAAGACATAAACGAAGCAACAATAGATTCACACCTTGCAACAAACTACATGCCGGACCCGGACCTGCTGATAAGAACAGGAGGAGAATTGAGACTGAGCAATTATCTGCTATGGCAATGTGCTTATTCAGAATTGTATTTTTGCGATACATATTGGCCGGATTTCAGAGAAGATGAACTCCACAAGGCTATATATGACTATCAGAACAGAGAACGCAGATTTGGCAAAACAAGTGAACAATTATAATATAAAGATGTACAAAAGATTCTTGACAATAGTATTTCTTGCGGCATTCATGACAAGCAACGTATGTATTCATGCGCAGGAAAACAATGATGAAAACGTTCCGACCATTACATATACAGGAAATCCGAAAAAATATGAAATCGGAGGAATTGAAGTTGAAGGAATGAAAAATTATGAGGACTATCTCCTTATCGGATTGTCCGGACTTTCTGTCGGACAGGTTATTTCCGTGCCAGGAGATGAAATTACCGAAGCAATAAAACTATATTGGAAAAACGGGTTGTTCTCTGATGTCAAGATTCTTGCAACTAAAATAGAAGACGGTAAAGTCTACCTTAAGATTCTTTTGACACAGCGTCCAAGAATATCCGAAATAAGATACCATGGCGTTAAGAAATCGGAAAAGGAAGACCTGCAGGAAAAGCTTGGACTTGTAAAAGGAAACCAGATTACTCCAAATGTCATTGACAGGGCTGAAATCATTATCAAAAGACATTTTGATGAAAAAGGTTTCAAGAATGCCGAAGTCAACATTGTACAAAGAGATGATGTCTCTGCAGAAAATCAGGTTATCCTTGATATAAACATTGACAAGAAAGAGAAAGTCAAAGTCAATTCAATTGTCTTTGAAGGAAATACTGCGCTCAGTGAGCTGAAACTGAGAAGAACAATGAAGAAGACAAGCCAGAAAGGGTATTTCCTTACATTATTCAAGCCAAAGAAATTCATTGAAGAAAAGTTCAAGGAAGACAAACAGCTGATTATAGACAAGTACAACGAATTGGGTTATCGTGATGCCAAGATTGTCAGTGCAGATGTGACACCTCACAACGAAAAGACCGTTGACTTGAAGATTAAAATTGACGAAGGTCAGAAATACTATCTTCGCAATGTGTCATGGGTAGGAAATACTCTGTATTCTACAGATTGGTTGAACTATGTTCTTAACATGAAAAAGGGAGATGTGTACAACCAGAAAAAGCTGAACGAAAGACTTATGACCGATGAAGATGCCGTAGGTAACCTTTACTACAATAACGGTTATCTGTTCTATCAGCTTGACCCGGTTGAAGTCAATATAGAAAAAGACTCCATAGACTTGGAAATGCGTATATATGAAGGCAAACAGGCAACAATCAACAAGGTTATCATAAACGGTAATGACCGCCTGTACGATCATGTTGTAAGACGTGAACTTAGAACAAAACCGGGAGCTCTTTTCAGTAAGGAAGATATGGAACGTTCATATCGTGAAATTGCACAGATGGGACACTTCAACCCTGAAAACATAGACATTTCACCAGAACCTAATCCTGAAGAAGGTACTGTTGATTTGGTTTACAACCTCGAATCAAAAGCAAACGACCAGATTGAATTCTCAGCAGGATGGGGACAGACAGGTGTTATCGGTAAATTGAGCTTGAAGTTCACCAATTTCTCTGCAAGGAATCTTTTCCGCCGTTCAGACAATTACAAGGGAATACTTCCTCAAGGCGACGGACAGACACTTACAATAAGCGGTCAGACAAATGCGCAGTACTACCAGTCATACAGTTTCTCATTCTTTGACCCGTGGTTCGGCGGCAAGCGTCCAAACTCATTCTCTATATCTGCCTATTACTCAAAACAGACAGATATCAGTGACAGATATTATAACAGCGCACTTCTGAACAACTATTACAGTTCTTTGGGAGGATACGGCTACGGAAGCTATTATAATAACTATAACAGTTATGAGTCTTACTATGACCCGGACCAGTCCGTTCAGATTTGGGGAGCTGCACTTTCATTCGGTAAGCGTCTGAAATGGCCGGATGACTACTTCACTTTCTCAACAGAACTGACTTATCAGAGATACAAGTTGAAAGACTGGAGATATTTCCCTGTAACCAATGGTAACTGTAATGACTTGAGTATAAGCCTTACATGGGCAAGAAACTCTACAGATAACCCGATATATCCGCGTAGAGGTTCCGAGTTCATGGTTTCGGCACAGATTACTCCTCCTTATTCACTTATCAGCGGAAAGGATTACAGCAAATATGCACAGTCACCAAGCGCCCCTAACTGGCAGGACGACCAGAACAAAATGCACAAATGGGTTGAATACCACAAATGGAAATTCAAACTCAAGACATATACAGCATTGTCATCAAAATCAAAATGTCCTGTACTTATGTCAAGATTGGAGTTTGGTATCTTGGGACACTACAACAAGTATAAGAAGTCTCCTTTCGGTACATTTGACGTAGGTGGTGACGGTATGTCAGGATATTCAAGCGGATACTATACAGAAACTATCGCTTTGCGTGGATACGAAAGTAACAGTTTGACTCCAAACCTTTATTCGACAGGTTACGCATACACAAGACTTAGCCTTGAATTGCGTCAGGCAATTGTTCTTGAAACTTCTACACAGGTTTATGCACTTGCATTTGTTGAAGCAGGTAATGCATGGCATGACGTAAAAGATTTCAATCCTTTTGACCTGAAACGTTCTGCAGGTGTCGGTGTTCGTATATTCCTGCCAATGATTGGTCTTATGGGTATTGACTGGGCATACGGTTTCGACCCTGTATTCGGCAGCAAACAATATAGCGGAAGCCAGTTCCACTTTATCCTTGGACAAGAATTCTAATGTTTAACCATTAAAAATAAGAAACATGAGACGACTTATCTTATCAGCTGTATTAGCCATATCGGCATTGATTACGGTAAATGCACAGAAATATGCATTGATTGATACTGAATATATACTTAAAAACATTCCTTCATACGAAAGGGCAAACGAACAACTGAACCAGATTTCCCGCAAGTGGCAAAGCGAGATTGAAACAGTAGTAAAGGAAGCTGAAACACTTGCAAAGAACTATGAATCGGAATCAGTGTATCTGTCTGAAGAACAAAAGAAAGAAAAGGCTCAGGAAGTATTTGATAAGGAAAAGGAAGCAGCAGAGCTGAAACGTAAATACTTCGGCCCGGAAGGAGAGCTTTTCAAGAAAAGAGAAAGCCTTATACGCCCCATCCAGGATGAAATATACAACGCAGTAAAGGAAATATCCGAAGCAAAAGGCTATCAGCTTGTCCTTGACAGAGCTACTGCAGCAAGCGTGATTTATGCATCCCCAAAGATAGATATCAGCAATGAAGTTCTGTCAAAAATGGGATATTCAGAATAAATTCATATATTTGCAGTTACAGAATAGAATAACTAAATAAAAACATAAAACTATGATTAAAAAAGTTCTTATCCTTTTAATGCTGACTCTCCCATTGGGCGCATTTGCACAGAATCTGAAATTCGGACATGTTTATATGTCTGAAATAATTGTTCTTATGCCGGAATACAACAAGGCAAGAACAGAACTTGAAACTCTTCAGAAACAGTACATCACTGAAATCCAGAATGCAGAACAGGAAATGCAGAAGAAATACACTGAATACATGTCACAGCGTGATTCTCTTCCTGAAAGCATCCGCCAGAGACGTGAAAAAGAAATCCAGGACCTGGCACAGAGAGGTGAAGAGTTCAAAGGTGAAGTAGAACAGATTCTTGCACAGAAATCACAGGAACTTACAGAACCTGTATTGAAAAAAGCAAATGACGCATTGAAACAAGTTGGTACAGAAAAAGGATTTACCTATATATTTGACTTGAGCCAGACTCCGATACCTTTTGTTAACGAACAGCAGAGTATTGACGTAACAGCAGATGTAAAGGCTAAATTGGGTATTAAGTAATTTATATTATACACAATATTAATAAGGCACACGGGAAGGTTAATCACGATACGCTTTCGTGTGCCTTGCTTTTTATAAGAAAATGAACTACACTTCATTTGACCTCCTGCCAGGTCCTATCGGGGTATTTGATTCCGGATACGGAGGACTTACTATTCTTGAAAAGATAAGGGAGCAACTCCCCCAATACGAATACATATATCTTGGCGACAATGCCCGTACCCCATATGGTTCACGCTCTTTCGAAATCGTTTATGAGTTTACGCTTCAGGCTGTAACCCGACTGTTCGAAATGGGATGCCATTTAGTTATCCTCGCATGCAATACAGCATCAGCCAAAGCACTGAGGAGCATTCAGCAACTAGACTTGCCTCACATTGCTCCTGAAAGAAGAGTTCTTGGAGTTATACGCCCTACAGTAGAATCAATAGACATGCTTACTAAATCACGACATGTCGGACTTCTTGCAACAATAGGAACAGTAAGATCGGAATCATATCCTATGGAAATTAACAAACTGTTTCCGGATATCAAAATAGAGTCAGTGGCATGTCCTATGTGGGTACCTCTAATTGAAAATAAGGAATTTGACAATGAAGGGGCAGACTATTTTGTAAAGAAGTACATATACCAACTGCTTGACAAAGACCCTGAGATTGACACAATAATTCTTGGATGCACACACTACCCGCTTCTTATAAATAAAATAAAGAAATATATACCGCAGAATGTAAAACTTCTGTCGCAGGGTGAATACGTTGCACGCAGTCTTGCCGACTATCTGGTAAGGCATCCTGAAATAGAAAGGAAGTGCCGCAGGGGAGGTATCTGCAATTACCTGACAACCGAATCGGCAGAAAGGTTTGCAGAAAGTGCATCAGTATTCCTTAAAGATAATATACACGCAAGAAGCATACAGCTGTAAGGCTAAATATTTGCCAATACTTCAAAGAACGTGACAATATGAATTCAAATCCGGAACTGGAACTTGCCTGGAAATTCATTGAAAATACCGATACGAGTCTTTTTCTTACAGGAAAGGCTGGTACCGGAAAAACAACTTTCCTCAGAGAGCTTAAGGAAAAGTGCAATAAGAGGATGGTTGTTCTTGCTCCTACAGGCATCGCAGCAATAAACGCAGGAGGTGTAACCATACACTCTTTTTTCCAATTGCCGTTTTCACCTTTCGTTCCGGAAACTTCATTCAAAAGCAAAAACGCCGAATACAAATTCCAGTACCGAAAGGAACATATCAAAATCATACGAAGCCTTGACCTGATTGTCATAGACGAAATAAGTATGGTGCGGGCAGACCTGCTTGATGCCGTCGATAATGTTCTCCGCAAGTTCAGAGACAGAAACCGTCCATTCGGCGGTGTACAGCTGCTTATGATAGGAGACCTCCAGCAGCTCCCGCCTGTAGTCAAGGAAGAAGACTGGAACATGCTCAGAGAGTACTATGATAATATGTACTTTTTCTCAAGCAATGCACTCAAGAAAATACAGTATTTTATCATAGAACTGAAAAAGGTTTACCGCCAGAGTGACATGGAATTTATTGAAATCCTGAACAAAATCCGCGAAAACCGGTGCGACAATACAACATTGAACGCACTGAATAGCAGATACATTCCAGATTTCAAACCTGAAAAGAAGGATGGATACATACGGCTAACAACCCACAATAACTCAGCACAGGAAATAAACAATACGGAACTTGGAAAGATAGACAGCAAGGAATACTCCTACAAGGCATCTGTCAGCGGTAATTTTCCGCAATTCTCCTACCCTGCCGATGAGATACTGACACTAAAAAGAGGAGCACAAATAATGTTTCTGAAAAACGGTGAGTCCGAAGGTATCAGATATTACAACGGAATGCTGGGAAAAGTCGTTGATTTGGGAACCAACCGTATTATTGTTGAGAGTAACGACACGCATGAAAGGTTGGAAATCAAACCGGAAGAATGGACAAATGCCAAATATGTAATAGGCCAGGATACAAAGGAAATAGTAGAGGAAATAGAAGGCACTTTCATGCAGTACCCGATAAAACTGGCATGGGCAATTACCATACATAAAAGTCAAGGGCTGACTTTTGAACACGCAATAATAGACGCAGCAGCTGCATTTGCGCACGGTCAGACCTATGTCGCACTGAGCCGTTGCAAAACCCTTGAAGGTCTTGTCCTGAGTTCCAAACTATCCAAAAGCGCCATTATAACAGACACAACCGTAAACAACTATCTATCTGCCGCCAGACAGCAATCACCGGACAACAGCACACTCCAAACACTAAAAAAGAACTATTATCTAAATCTGCTGAAAGAGCTGTTTGATTTCAGACAAATTGAGTATTCATTGAAACGTGTATGCCGTATCCTTGACGAGCATCTCTACAAGATTTATCCACGCCTGCTGTCCGAATACAAAGATGCCGAGAAGCAAATTGATGAAAAGATTATAAAGTTTGCCGGAATATTCGAAGGACAGTACACAAGACTTATATACAATTCGCCCGACTATGAGAATGACATAATAATAAAAGAGCGTATAAATAAAGGAGCTGTTTACTTTAAAGAGCAGTTAAGCAGTATCTTGAAACTGATAGCTAACAGCCGTGTAGGAATAGACAACAAGGATACCGAAAAGAAATACAAGGAAGCTCTTGACGAACTGGAATATTCGTCATCAGTCAAAGACGGACTTCTTGCATTTGTCATTGAAAACGGAATGCAAATCAACGAATACATCAACCAGAAAGCAATACTTACAATAACGGAAGACAACCGGAAGAAAAAGAAAAAAGGAGAACCGGACAAAATAAAAGTAAGCCTTGAAAAAGCTGATATCAGCAACACTGAGCTTTATGAAAAGCTGGTAGAATGGAGACGCAATGAAGCCATAAGACTGAAACTTCCGGCATATACCATAATACAGCAAAAAGCCATAATAGGAATAGCAAACAGCAACCCAAAAACAAAACGGGACCTGCTTAAAATCCCATTTCTCGGCAAAAAAACTGTTGAAAAATATGGAGACGCAATAATAGAGATTATTGAAAGCTTAGGCTGATATGGATAACAAACATTTTCTTATAAATCATTAACAACTAAGAATATTTTTCTTTATTTTTGCAAAAAAAATAAAGAAAGAAATGGAACGATACGGTAATTTGTTGGTCATCCTGATGCTGATATTCTCCATTAATCTATCAGCACAGACACTAAGAAAGCAGAATCAGATGCTTAAAGATTCAATTGAAGTTAAAAACAAAACAATTGAAACACAAAAGGTTACAATTGACAGTCTGGCGCTTGTCGGCAAATCTTTGATATCAGATTTAAATGAACTCAAGCTAGACAACGACTCCCTTGAAACAGTTATTGACAATAAAATTGAAGAAAACTCAGACTTATTATCTGAAAACGATTCCCTAAAAATTGAACTGTCCGAAGCATACTCCGTAAATGACAGAAAAGAAGAAACAATAGACTCACTTGAATTTATTGTAGAAAATCTGAATACTGAGGTACACGGACTTAAAAACTACTACAAGAAACAGGACAAAATCTGGGGCAGAAAAAAATATTTCAACCTAGGTTACAATATGGAAAACCTGAAGAATGATGATGCCGCAAGTGAACTTTCAAGAAAATTCGGAGCATCAATGACAATAGGACGTACATTCTATCTGCATAAGAATCCTATTCTTGGAATGATTAAATTCGGACTTGACTGGAGTTATATTGACTTGAATGTTGCAGGATACAACTATGAATACAGCTATATAGATAACGAAAACAGCAATTCAAGCAACAATATTGAGACAGACGAATACGGAATCTACAAAATGGAACTTGGTATGCAATTCGGTCCATCGGTAACTGTAAACCCTGTTGACTACCTTAAGGTTAATGTATATTTCAGATATTCTCCAAGTTACTCAGTTATTCTTGACGACGGATTCCAGTTCAACGGCTCTTACGGTTCTTATATGAACTTTGGTCTTGCCGTATCATATAAGGTTATCTCACTCGGATATGAAATGAGATGGGGTACATCAAACATAAGCTATGACAATTCAAGCAAATGGGATGCAAAAGGCTCTAAGGTTTATATTAGCTTCAGATATTGATATTCTCTGCCCCGAAAGGAGCAGCAACGAAATATAAAATAAAAACAGCAATGGGATGTGTCAAAACAAACAGGCACATCCCATCGCTGTTATATGTATATAAAACAAACGGAATACAGAAACCGGATAAAGCAACGAGCCAACCAATCACAATATCCTGACAAACGAGTCAAAATCAAAGCCTGGAGTACGGAAAGCCTTACCTATAAGTCCAGATTTCTTCATGCCTTCTGCCGTATCAAAATACATAAAAGGATTGTCAATAAGCATTATGGAATCACAAAGCGACAAGGCAATGTCAAGTTCATGAGTTGAGAACAGAATACACTTGTTCTCCCTATGAGCCATATCCCTTAAAAGTGATACAAGTTCATAACGGTTAGGAAGGTCAAGAAATGATGTAGGTTCATCAAGAAGTATTATATTGGTATCCTGAGCAAGCGCCCGCGCAATCATTATTCTTTGACATTCCCCGTCCGACATACAGTCCATTGTCTTATAAGCATAATCGTTCATCCCGACAAGTTCCATTGAGTGTTGTACTATATCATAGTCATGGTCGCTCATACGTCCCACCCAATTGGTATATGGCGCACGTCCCAATGCCACAACATCCTTGCAATACAGATTTGGTATTCTAACTCTCTCCGTATTTACCAGACTGACCGTTCTGGCAAGAGTTACAGGTTTCATTGCCGACACGTCATTTCCGTCAAGGAATACCCTTCCGGACAACGGTCTGCTCATACCCGACAATGTACGCAGCAAAGTACTCTTTCCCGCACCGTTCCTGCCCAGCAAAGCCACTATCTGCCCTCCTTCAATAGTTGCAGAAACATTTTCAAGCAAAATTCGCTCGCCGTAACCCAATGTCAGATTTTCTATTCTTATCATACAAGCCTAAGATTTTTACAGACAACCCATATCACTACAGGAACCCCAAGCAAGGCTGTTATGCAGTTTACAGGCAAGACAAATATCTTTGATACTATATCGCATACAAGCATTGCATTTATACCGACAAGCATAGAGCCGGGCAGCAATACCCTGTGGTCGGAATTGCCAAAAATCATCCTTGCCACATGAGGAACAGCAAGGCCTATAAATCCTACAGGGCCGCAAAAGGCTGTGACCGTACCAGCAAGTAACGCGACTGAAGTGAATATCAGAATTCTTGATTTCTTTATGTCAAGTCCCATGCTCTGGGCATAATCTTCGCCCAGAAGCAGCAGATTAAGTGATTTAATACTTATAACGGCAATCAGCAATCCGGCAACTATAACAGGCATCATTACAAAAAGCTTGTCAACCGTCACATTGCTCAGCGCTCCCATCGACCACAGAAAGAACATTTTCATCTGTTCTGCCGAACTGAGATACTGGAGTATCTGTATTATGGAACCAGCAATATAGCCGAACATAACGCCAATTATGAGCACGCCCAATATATTCTTCACATAACGGCTGACTATACCCACACAAACAAGTATGAACGCCGCGCCAACCCATCCTGCGCCTGCAATACCGATTGACTGAAATACAGAACCCGGAGCAAGATGAAGCAATGGCAGACCTAATATCATAAGGGCAACGCCAAGCGATGCTCCTGAACTTATACCAAGCAAATACGGGTCGGCAAGCGGATTGCGAAAAACTGTCTGCATCTGCAATCCCCCGACGGACAAAGCCGCTCCTACAAGCATAGCCACAACTACACGCACAAGACGTATTGAGAGAACCACATCAACAACAATCCTGTCTGTCTCATTGCCGGTAATAACAGCCCACACCCTTGAAGGCGAAAGACTTGAATCTCCCACAAGAACATCGGCAACAAACAGCAGAACCATTATGACTGCAAATAGCCAGAACAACAGTTTTGTACGTCTCATCAATAAATTATTCTATTCGTTTGTAATAATACAGACTGTCCTGAACAAGTTCGGGATGGAATATCTTTATAAGGTCACGCAACACCACATCAGGCTTTACTACCGAAGATTCCCAAAAGTCGTTTGCTCCAGTCGGACTTACACGTCTGTTATTGTTATATATCCTGCCTTCCTTGACAACACGCGTACCGGCAAAAGCAGAATTAATCTTCAAAACTTCCTGCATGGTTGACATTGAACTAAGATTCAACCAAAAGTCTGCCTTTGAGACAAGCGAATATGCGGTCTCAAGTCCAATTGAAACCGATGCATCCGACTTGTTTTCCTTGTAAATATATTCACCACCGGCATCAGCAATAAGCCTTGGCATATAGCTGTCAACAGGAGGAAGTACCCAACTGTCTGCCCATGGAGTGTTAAGCATTACAAGGGGACGCTCCTTTACATCAGCGGCCAATGACTTTACTTCGTCATATCTTACAGGAATTTCTGAAAAGACACTTATACCCTTTTCTCTTGAATCCGTAAGTTCGGCAAACGCAACCAGCCATTCTGCCCTGCCAAGCGGAGATTCTTCAAGATACTCGCCTACATACATGTACGGTATGGACAGTTCATTCAATTTGTCAGTCTCGGCTGTACGGGCTCCTGATATACCGTAAATCAGCACTACATCTGGACGGAGCATGGCTATTGTCTCATAGTTAATCTCAGCACCGACATCCTTTATTCTGTCCCTGTTCTCACGTATATAGCTGTTTGTTATGTAATCAATGCCAGAAACTCCAACAATACGATCAACCTGTCCAAGAGCATCAAACATTGCAACATAGGATGATGACATGCACACTATTCTGCGTGCGCCTCCTTTTATGACTTGGCCTGTAAAACCTGCAGGCGGCTCCTCGCTGTTTCTGGAGATGAAATAGTCAAGTACCATATCACCAGCGCCCTGCCACGGCAAACGTGTGCGGATTATTGTACTTTTCATACTGTCAGCACCCAAAACGGTAAATCCCTTTGCATACTGAGGTTCATAGACTTTAACTGAAAAATCCGCTCCGGAAGAACTCCGGCCGGCACATCCTGCAATAAACAGCAGGCCTAAAAAAACGATTGCTAAAAATAATTTCTTCATATAACTTAAATATCCGACTTGAAACCCGCAAGTACAAAAATAATATATACGTCATAGCAGGTCTTCTGACTTATCTCTTGGTTCGCGTCTTCCCGGTTTCCCAGTGACAAGGAGCGAAAAACTCAGAAAAAGAGGAGACTTACAGCAGCAGGTACTGTTCCGGACTCACACCGGATTCCCTATTAAGCAACAGACTTTGTCTGCAAAAGCACTATAACGTCGCAAAGATATTATTTTTTATCAATAACCGGAAAATCATTTGGGACAAAAGACACTGTGCAGATACATGCCTTATAAATATGCCCCAAGCACTGCCGGCAAACACAACAGACATTATATCTTTTCTATAACCGGAAGTTCCGTTCTCAAGAACAAAGACTTCGGTTTCAGGAACGGAGGCTGTGGTTTGAAAATATTTTTAAAGTTTCCCCATATCCGACATAATAGTCATATCATAATATTTTAAGAGACAAATTATTGTTTCTCAAAGAATTTCACTATATTTGTATTTGACATGACTTAAAAAGTTCAATGAATGACAAGGTTACATATTGGATTGAAATGTCAGATTATGATTTTGACACAGCCAAGGCTATGTTCGAGACCAAGCGTTATCTTTATGTCGCTTTTATGTGCCACCAGACAATAGAAAAAATCTTAAAGGCATATTGGAGCAATACGTTGGAAGAACCACCATTGAAAATTCACAGTCTATCAAGACTTGCCGAAAAAAGCGGATTGGATAAAGACATGTCGGAAGAACAAACTGACTTCATTGATGAACTTGAACCGCTGAACATTGAAGCACGTTACCCATCATACAAGGAACGATTGATAAAAAGTTTAACTGATGAACGTTGCAAAGATCTGATTGAAAAAACTGATAAATTAAGAATATGGATAAAGAGCAAGCTATAAAACTGGCACAACAATATAAAAAGGCAGTTGCTGAACAGTTGCCACTAAAGGCTCTTTACCTTTATGGCTCGTATAGTAAAGGCAATTATACAGAAGACAGTGACATAGACATTGCTGTTGTTGTAGAACGTATGAGTGACAACTATTTTGAAGACACTCCTTTATTATGGAAATTAAAACGCAAGATAAGCAATCTTATAGAACCGGTATTGCTTACAGATGATACTGACAATCCTCTTTATGCAGATATTCTAAAGACAGGCATACTGATATAAACATAAATTTAATCAACAACTATCAACTATTAAGGTCTATTATTTTAACCTATAAAACAAGAAAAATAATAATTAGAATATAAAAGTAGTGTGTCAAATCATTGTAATCAGACACACTACTTTACTATTACCTCATTAAAATTCCGAATTGTTATTTCAGCTTTTCAAAAATAAGTGCTTCAAGTTCTTCCTGCAATTCAGGGTTATCCTTTATGCACTGTTTTGCTGCATCACGTCCCTGTCCCAGCTTAACATCATTGTAGCTGTACCATGCACCGCTCTTCTTGATTATTCCAAGCTCTGTTCCAAGGTCTATGACTTCGCCAGATCTTGAAATACCTTCGCCGAACATGATATCAAATTCTGCCTTGCGGAACGGAGGAGCAACCTTGTTCTTAACAATCTTGACTCTTGCCTGACGACCGATTACATCTTCACCGTCCTTTATTGCTGCAGTACTGCGGATATCCATACGGACTGATGCATAGAACTTCAATGCATTACCGCCGGTAGTTGTTTCAGGATTTCCGAACATTACGCCAATCTTCTCACGGAGCTGGTTGATAAAGATACATGTTGTCTTTGTCTTGCTGACAGCAGAAGTAAGTTTTCTCAAAGCCTGTGACATAAGTCTAGCCTGAAGTCCGACTTTGTTTTCTCCCATCTCGCCTTCAATTTCAGCTCTTGGAGTAAGTGCGGCAACAGAGTCAATGACAATAATGTCGACAGCAGAGGAACGAATCAGCTGTTCTGCTATTTCCAAAGCCTGTTCACCATCGTCTGGCTGGGCAATCCAAAGATTGTCAACGTCAACACCCAGCTTAGCTGCATAAAAACGGTCGAATGCGTGCTCGGCATCAATGAATGCTGCTATACCGCCAGTCTTTTGTGCTTCGGCAATTGCATGTATTGCAAGAGTTGTCTTACCTGATGATTCAGGACCATATATTTCAATTATACGTCCCTTAGGATAACCGCCAACACCAAGTGCTGCGTTCAAACCTATTGAACCTGTCGGGATAACTTCAACATCCTGTATATTGTCGCTTCCGAGTTTCATTATCGAACCTTTTCCAAAGTTCTTTTCAATCTTGTCCATTGCAGCCTGCAATGCCTTAAGTTTCTCGCTTGATGCACCCGGTTGCTGGAAAAGTTCGCCTTCTTCTTTTTTAGCCATATTGTTTTCAGTTTGTTTGTTATTTCAGAATCTGGGCAGCGTGTTCCTTAACCTTTATCTCCTTCGGGCCGAACACCTTCTCGATAACACCATCCTCGTTAAGGATAAATGTTGTGCGGAATACTCCCATATACTTGCGTCCGCACATGCTCTTTTCACCCCATACACCGAAGTTTTCAAGCAATGTATGCTCTGTATCGGCAATAAGAGGGAAAGGAAGTTCCTGTTTTGCAATGAACTTCTGATGTGAAGCAGCACTGTCAGGGCTGACTCCTACTACCTCATAACCTGCCTTGCGCAGTTCTTCGTAATTATCTCTAAGATTGCATGCTTCTGATGTGCAACCCGGAGTATTATCTTTTGGGTAAAAATACAAAACAACTTTTTTACCTTTAAACATATCCAGACGAATTTCTTCACCTTTCTCATTGAGTCCCAACAATTCAGGGGCTCTGTCACCTACTTGTAATGCCATAATCTATTCAATATTTTAATTATTAACTGATTCCGGGATTTCTCCCTCCCTACAAGAGACAAATGACATCCGGATGTTTGTAAATTCAAAATTACTATTTAATTGACATATTATCAATATCCTCCACGATATTTTCCTTCGTCCTTATCGTCAATTATACTGAGATATGAATTATAACGGGATTCACTTATGTAATGTTCTTCAAGAGCCTTCTTTACCGCACAACCAGGCTCGTTGCGGTGAGTACAGTTACCATACTTGCAATCGGCTGAAAAACGAAATATTTCAGGAAAGAAATGTCCCACCTCCTCAGCTTCCATATCAAGGGTACCAAAACCTTTTATGCCCGGAGTATCAATTATATAGCCACCGTTTCCAGTCGGGAACATCTCGGAAAACGTAGTTGTATGCATACCCTTGTTGTGAACCTCGGATATTTCTCCGGTACGGACATTGGCTTCCGGCAGAAGAGCATTAAGCAAAGTGGACTTGCCCACTCCGGAATTTCCTGAAAACAGAGTCACTTTTCCTGCAAGTGAATCGCGCAATACGTCAATTCCATCGCCGGTAGCAGCCGATACCTTATAGCTTTCATAGCCAATTGAATCGTATAGATTGATAAGTCCGTCAAGATAGCGCAGTTCGTCCTCTCCATACAGGTCAATCTTGTTGAATATAAGTTTTACAGGGACACGGTAAGCCTCAGCCGTAGCAAGGAAACGGTCAATAAAGACTGTTGATGTTTCGGGATAGTTGACTGTAACAACCAGAAACGACTGATCAAGGTTTGCGCCTATTATGTGTGACTGCTTTGAAAGATTGGACGCACGGCGGATTATATAATTCTTCCTGTCGTGTATTTCGGTAATGAATGCCGTCCCCTCGTTGTTCAGCTTTATGTCAACATAGTCGCCTACTGCAACAGGATTAGTGCTTTTAATGTCCTTCAAACGGAAATTCCCTTTCACTTTGCAATCTATGAATTCACCGTCTTCTGTCCTGACTACATACCAGCTTCCGGTATTTTTTACAACAAGTCCTGATTTTACGATATTTGTCTGATTGATATCCTTGCCCATACTATATTATATAACAAGGCAAATATAGTAAATCTAATTCAGATACATGTAATAAATATTTCTTTATAAGACAATTTTTCAGAACTCAGGATGCGACTCAAAAACTGACTTTTCGCCCGTAACCGGATGAACAAATTCGAGATATGAAGCATGAAGATAAAGACGTTTTTCTGCTTTGCCATAAATCATATCCCCTTTTATCGGGCATCCAAGTCCCTGACTGCTTGCCGAATGGACACGTAACTGGTGCGTCCTGCCAGTAAGAGGCGTAAACATCACACGGGTTTCACGACCATTTCTTTCCATAACCTTAAAACGTGTGGCAGCTTCCTTGCCATATTCATAGCTGACCATCTGGCGTGGACGATTTGAAACATCAGGACACAAAGGAAGACTTATGAAACCTTCGTCATCCTTCACATTACCTTCGAGCACTGCACAATAATGCTTGACTACTGTTCTGTTCTCAAACTGGCGCTGAAGGTACTCATGCACTTCCTTGTTTCGTGCAATCAGTACAAGTCCGGAGGTGGACATATCAAGACGATGCACTACTGCAGGACCGCTGATATCCGGAAACTCGGCAATAATATAGTCGTAAAGAGACTTTGCAACAATCTTGCCTGGAACGGTAAGCATACCGGCAGGCTTGTCGGCAACAATTATGTATTTGTCCTGATATATGATTTTGGGAACATATTTCTTTCCGGCTTCAACGGCAACAGGATTCTCGTCAACATCCAATCCCTGAAGCATATACCCAAGGATAGGTCCGCATTTGGACGTGCACGAAGGATAATAATTCCCGTCAATACGTATTTCGGAGCGAGGAGACTTGCCAATCCAGAACTCAGCCATTGCTATAGGCTCCAGATTCTCCATATAGGCATGCTGTAACAGTTTTGGGGCTGCACATTCACCCGAGCCGGATGGCGGCAAGGTAATTCCGTTGTCATTGAAAATATCTATAAGATTACGTTTTTCACCACGTGCGTTGAGCATGATAAAGTTCCTGAAAATTTTCTCCTGCAATGCAGCCGAACGTACTTTTCTTTCGGCCTTCATGGCTTCTATTTCAAGATTCAATTTGTTGACATCTTCTTTTGCCCTCTCAATATCCTCTTTAAGTCTCCGTTCAAGACGTTTGTATTCCGCTTTCTGGAACTGGCTCTGACGAATCATTTCGGCTTCTTCCTCTTTGGTAACTCCGGCTTTTCTGCGTTCATCACGCATCATCTTTGCAAATTTCATCTTCTCTTTTTCAACACGCAATTGTTCTCCGGCAAAATGTTCTGTATTGTAAAGACGCTGCATACACGAATTGAATCTGCATGAACCGAAAACCTTTTCTATTTTTTCGTTAAGAGCGGAAATGTTAGCTTCTTCTTCTTTAAAGAACCCATTTGTATCTGTAAGGTCAAAAACAGGAGGAACAAAGTATTCTGTATTTGCCTTACCCGCAAGAAGTCCCGAAAAGGCCGCAAGGAAGCCTGTGGCACCATTGTCTTTTCTTCTGACAACCAGTACACCAAACATCTTTCCGCTTGCTGCATCTTCTTTAAACTCAGGAACAGAATTTATATGACTTCTGACCTTAGCAGCAGCCAATACGCACATTTCATGGGGCACATAACAAAACGGATATGTAAACTTATCCGGTAAGGCAATACCTTCAACGGATTTCTCAAAACTGTGAAACATCTCCATAATAAACAACAAACTATTACTTTGCAAATATATGCAAAGAGAAACTCAAGGACAAAACAAATACAGACTTTCAAGTTTTACATTTTAACAACAAAACTATACTAAAACCCATATATTATTAAAATCAGACAAGACAATGAATTTATATACATCAAAACACACTCAGATATAGACATTATGCTTTTTCTGTTACATTTATTAAGAATTGTTTTTATTGTCTTTTTATATAAAATTCTAATTTTGCAATGCGTTTTCACAAATTCATGTTTATCAACAATTGTCAATAAAAACAAACGGACAAAAATAAATGAAAAGGTTAGCTACTACATTGTTTTTCACCTTTTTCTCTTTCCTGTACATACTTGCCTCAATAGGAGGACTAAAAGGTTCAATAAAAGACGCCGCTTCACGTTCGGCACTGGAATTTGTAAATATAAGCCTGTATGATTCATCAGGAACAAAACTTATAAAGGGTACCATATCCGATGAAAACGGTCTTTTCAGGTTTGATGGTCTGAAAAGCGGAAATTATCTTTTAAGAATATCATATGTAGGTTACAAAACATTTGAAAAGGCTATCAGTATTTCTGACGCCAAATCAATGCAAAACATAAATGTAGTTCTTAAGGAAGACAGCGAAATCCTTGGCGAAGTACAGATTGTCGGACAGAAATCACAGATGAGATTCGACATTGACAAGCGAGTGTTCAATGCAGACCAATCAATTGCCACAATCGGAGGTTCGGCCAGCGACCTGCTAAGCAATATTCCTTCAATTGATGTTGATACAGAAGGAACTATCTCTTTAAGAGGAAACAGCAGTGTAACCGTATGGATAAACGGAAAGGAATCAGGACTGACTTCCGACAATCAGGCGGAAATACTTGAACAGCTCCCGGCTGAAACCATAGAAAAAGTTGAAATAATAACAAACCCTTCAGCAAAATACAGTCCGGAAGGAACAGCCGGTATTATTAATATAGTGCTTAAAGAAGACACAAAACCCGGATACTACGGAAGTGTACAGGCACAGGCAGACATACAGGGCGGAGCAAAAGTCAGCGGAAACATCAACTTTACATCCGGAAAATGGAACGGGTACGCAAATATAGGATACAGACACGGCAGACATACAAGAGGCGGTTATACAAACAGATTGATGAATAACGGTGAAAACTTCCTTAACCAGACAACAGACGGACTAAATACACGAGACAATGGCTTCACCAGACTTGGAGTATCATACAGGGCCACAGACAAGGATATGATTTCTCTAAGCGGATTTGGTATGTTGGGTGGCGGAACATCAGACAACACTGTCCTCTATACATCAAATGTTCCAGGCAATTTCACTAATGCTACACGACTTACAGACGGAACAAACAATATGAAAGGCGGCAACCTGATGCTAAGCTATGACAGGAAGATTAACCCGAAAAGTGAATTGGCTTTGTCTGCAAGTTACAGTGTCTGGGACAGAGAGAGCGATACAGACTACAAGCAACATTCAATCTATGACAACAGGGAAGAGAACTCCTTGCAAAGACAGCAAAGCGACGGAAACAACAGCGGATGGGAGTTTCAGGCAGACTATACAAACAGAATAAACGACAACAATAAGATTGAAGTCGGATATAAAGGTAACCTCAGGTCTAATGAGAACCCTCTTACAACATATAACGGCACGGATGAAAGCAATTTGAAGCTTGAGGAAGAGCTTTACAATAAGTTCAGATACAAACAAAACATACAGGCTTTATATTTATCATACTCTGGAAAGATAGAAAACTTCGGTATGCAATTGGGACTGCGCGGAGAATATTCCAATACAAATACCAACAGTGTAGACTATAACAAAAACGAACTTGTATACGACAAATCAAAGTTTGACCTGTTCCCAAGCGTATTCCTTTCATATTCACTTCCCAAAGGAAACGAACTTCAGGTAAATTATACAAGACGAATACAAAGACCTTGGGGCGGAATGTTGAATTCATTCAAGAACATAACAGACTCAACCAACATTTCAACAGGTAATCCAGATCTGAACCCACAATACTCAAACTCATTTGAGTTGAATTATATAAAGAATTGGGAAAAGCATATGTTCTCACTGTCAAGCTACTACCGTACAACTGATGACGTATTCCAGCGCATAAGCTTCCTAGATGAGAACAATATAATGAACAGCACCTGGTTCAATGTAACAAAGTCAACTTCAGCCGGTGTAGAACTTGTGGGCAAAAACAAACTGTTTGATTTCATAGATCTGACAACAACAGTAAACTTATACTATTACAAGCTCAACGGTTTTGAATTCAACATGCCAGGCACATCCTATAAAGTACAGGGCAAGAGCGAAGAAAACTTTGCATACAACGCAAAGGTCATTGCCAACTTTATGCTGCCGAAATCATTCTCATTGCAACTGACCGGAGGATACAACTCACGCGAATCAATTGCACAAGGAACAAAAGAACCGACCTATACCCTTGATGCCGGAATAAAGAAATCATTCCTAAACGGAAAATTGAATGTAGTCCTTAATGCACGAGACATTCTTGATTCCCGCCATAGACATACAATAACTTCAGGAACAGGATTCTGGCAAGAAAGCGAATCATGGAGACAGGGACGAAACGTAAGACTGACATTGACCTACAGCTTCGGTAACATGAGAGCAAAACGAGAAAGCCGTCCTGACACAGGAGATAGCAATATGTCAGATGAAATGTATGATATGGATTGAAAATTAAAAGAAAAAAAGTACTTGAATAGTTAAAAACACCACTTATAAAGAACTTTTAGATAAACGGCATGACAAATACATCAAAAAGATTTTGTCAAGTCGTTTATCTTTTTTTATTTTGCCAGTGCATATAAAACAATATTGCATGCAGACATCTTAAATTAAATACTATGAAGTTATAACGGGATGACTCAGCAATAAACAAAGAATAAACTCATCAAGAAAAATAAAAAAACTATGGCAAATGAAGGTTTGGTCAAAAATCTGGACCAAGTGGTAATTCGCTTTTCCGGCGACTCCGGCGACGGAATGCAACTTGCGGGAAACATATTCTCGGCAGTGTCAGCAGTTCTTGGAAATGATATTTCTACATTTCCTGACTATCCGGCAGAAATCAGAGCACCACAAGGAACATTAAGTGGAGTTTCCGGTTATCAGATTCACATCGGTGCTGGCAAAGTGTACACTTCAGGTGACAAGTGCGATGTGCTTGTTGCAATGAATCCAGCAGCACTGAAAGTTAATGTAAAGAACATTACTCCGCAGACTGTTATAATCATTGATGCGGACTCGTTCACAGACAAGGACCTTGAAAAGGCTCTGTTCCAGACAAAATCTCCTTTCGAAGAACTTGGACTTAACAATGTTGTGATTGATGCACCTATTACAAGCATGTGCAAGGACAGTCTTAAAGACAGCGGAATGGACAACAAATCAATACTGAAATGCAAGAACATGTTCGCACTCGGGCTTGTATGCTGGTTGTTCGACCGTCCTCTTGACCATGCAATGCAGATGCTTAACACAAAATTTGCCAAGAAACCAGATATAGCAACAGCCAACATTAAGGTTCTGACCGACGGTTATAACTACGGACACAATATACATGCTTCTGTTTCAACATACCGTATAGAGTCAAAAGGTGAGAAAGTAAAAGGTATCTACAGAGACGTCAACGGTAATGCCGCAACAGCATACGGACTTGTTGCGGCTGCTGAAAAGGCAGGACTTCAGCTGTTCCTCGGTTCATATCCTATCACCCCTGCAACAGACATTCTACATGAACTGTCAAAGCTCAAGAACCTTGGAGTAATTACAGTACAATGCGAAGATGAAATATCAGGATGCTGCAGTGCAATCGGAGCATCATTTGCAGGTTCACTTGGTGTGACTTCAACATCAGGTCCTGGACTCTGTCTGAAGAGCGAGGCAATAAACCTTGCGGTAATTGCAGAATTGCCTCTTGTCATTGTAGATGTTCAGAGAGGTGGTCCGTCAACCGGTATGCCTACAAAGAGTGAACAGACCGACTTGTTGCAGGCAATCTACGGACGTAACGGTGAAAGTCCGCTGGCAGTAATTGCAGCCACATCACCTACCGACTGCTTCGATTCAGCATTCATGGCATGTAAGATAGCATTGGAACATATGACACCGGTAATCCTTCTGACTGACGGATACATTGCAAACGGTTCTGCCGCATGGAAGATTCCTTCACTAAAGGATTATCCTGAAATCAAGCCTCCTTATGTAACCGAAGAAATCAGAGAAAACTGGAAGCCCTACAGAAGAAACAAAGAAAACTTCGTAAGATACTGGGCTACTCCTGGTATGGAAGGATTCATGCATCGTCTTGGAGGTCTTGAAAAAGACTATGAAACAAGTACAATCTCTACAGATGCAATCAACCACCAGAAGATGATTATTACCCGTCGCAGCAAGATTGAAAAAATTGCCGATGACCTTCCATTGCAGGAAGTTCTGGGTGACAAGGATGCCGATCTTCTTATCGTAGGCTGGGGAGGCACATTCGGACATCTGTATGATACAATGCAGCAGATGCGCAACAACGGAAAGAAAGTGGCTCTTGCACACTTCAAATATATCAACCCGCTTCCTAAGAACACCGAAGAAATACTAAGAAGCTACAAGAAGATTGTCGTAGCTGAACAGGATATGGGACAGTTTGCAGGACTTCTGCGTATGAAAGTTCCTGGAGTTGACTTCAAACAGTTCAACAGAGTCAAGGGACAGCCGTTCAAGGTTGCAAGATTAGTAGAAGAATTCACTAAAATGATGGAGGAATAAAGTCATGGAAGAACAACTATATACAATGAAGGATTTCAAGAGTGACCAATACGTTCGCTGGTGTCCGGGATGCGGAGACCATGCATTGCTCAACTCTTTGCAGAAGGCTATGGCCGAACTTGGCATACCACCTCACATGACTGCCGTTGTTTCTGGTATCGGCTGCTCTTCACGTTTGCCTTACTATATGAACACTTACGGTTTCCACACTATTCACGGACGTGCTGCTGCCATTGCTTCAGGCTTGAAAGTGGCAAATCCGGAAATTACAGTATGGCAGATTTCGGGTGACGGCGACGGACTTGCAATCGGAGGTAACCACTTTATCCACGCATTGCGCCGTAACGTAAACATAAACATCGTTCTTCTGAACAACCGTATCTACGGTTTGACAAAGGGACAGTATTCACCAACTTCACCAAGAGGTTTCGTTTCTAAATCATCACCATACGGAACAGTGGAAGACCCATTCCGCCCTGCCGAACTTGCATTCGGTGCAAGAGGACGTTTCTTCGGCCGTTGTGTTGACGTTGACGGACCATGCTCTATCGAAGTGCTCAAGGCATCTGCAAGACACAAAGGTGCATCAGTTGTAGAAGTTCTCCAGAACTGCGTTATCTTCAACAACGGTTCACAGAGCGCACTTGCAACAAAGGAACTGAGAGCAGAAAACGCAATCTATCTTGAACACGGCAAACCTATGCTGTTCGGTAAGGACCGCGACAAAGGACTCGTACAGGAAGGTTTCGGACTGAAGGTTGTAAAACTTGGCGAAAACGGAATTACAGAAAAGGATATCCTTGTTCACGACGCACACTGTCAGGACAACACACTGCACATGAAGCTGGCTCTTATGGAAGGACCGGACTTCCCTGTTGCACTTGGCGTTATCCGCGACGTTGAAGCTCCTTGCTATGACGAAGCTGTTCACCAACAGATTGAAGAAGTCAAGGCTAAGAAACGCGAACATACACTTGAAGAATTCCTGCTTACTGGAGACACTTGGGAAATCAAATAACAGGATTTCAACAAATACACTGAATAAAGGCATACCATCACACGGCGGTATGCCTTTTCTTTTATCCTGCCCAAAGAGCAAAATTCCCCTAAACTGTTATAATACACACAATTGTATATGTTTTATACATCATATTGCTATTCAGTTTCATTTTTTTAGTATTTTTGTTCCATATTTCAAATTCAGTAAAAACTTATGAAACTTAGAAACATTATCATGTCTGCCGCAGCAGGCTCAATGCTGCTTGCAGTTTCATGCAGTCAGCAGAACACACCGCAGTCTGCCGACTATACACAGTATGTCAATACATTTATCGGTGCAGCCGACAACGGCCACACCTTCCCGGGAGCATGTCTTCCGTTTGGTATGGTGCAGGCAAGCCCTGAAACAGGCGCAATAGGATGGCGCTACTGCTCGGGATATACCTATACAGATTCGCTTATCTGGGGATTTGCGCAGATGCACCTAAATGGAACAGGATGCATGGACTTCGGCGACATCCTTATACAGCCGGTAACAGGCGAAAAGATTCGCGATGACTACCGCAGCCCGTTCAGAAAAGAAACAGAAAGCGCAAGACCGGGATATTATACAGTAGAACTTGACAAGTACGGAGTAAAGGCCGAAATAACTGCTACCGAAAGAACTGCAATGTACCGTTTCACATACAACAATGCCGACAATGCTTCATTGCTTATCGACCTTCAGCACGGACTGGTATGGAACGAGAACCAGTATCACAGCCATGTCAGCAAGTGTGTTTCTTCATGGGAAAACGATTCAACACTCGTTGGCGAAGTATGGTCAAAAGTATGGGCACAGCAGCAGCTGTTCTTCGTTATGGAATTCAGCCGTCCTAAGAAAGATGTTGTAATGCTTAAAAAGAAGGAAAACGAAAAAGGTGACAGATACGTAGCTTCATTCAACCTGAAAGAAGGCGAACAGCTTGAAGTAAAAATAGCCCTTTCAAGTGTAAGCATTGACGGAGCAAGAAAGAACATGAAAGCCGAATCGGAAGGAAAATCATTTGAAACCCTTGTTGCCAATGCAGGAGACAAATGGAACAATATACTCTCAAAGATTGAAATCAAGGGTACTGACGAACAGAAGGAAAGCTTCTATACCTCAATGTACCACCTGTTTGTACAGCCAATGAACATGGCTGATGTTGACGGAGCTTACCGCGGCGCAAACGATTCAGTGTTCCATGCCGAAGGTGGCGACTATTACAGCACATTCTCTATCTGGGACACATTCCGTGCCGCACATCCTCTCTATACAATCATAGCTCCAGACCAGGTTGCCGGATTCGTCCGCACATTCATTGAACATACCGACGTGCAAGGATATCTTCCTATCTGGGCACTGTGGGGCAAGGAAACATTTACAATGATTGGAAACCACGCTGCATCAGTCATTGCCGAAGCATACGTCAAAGGCATCAAGGGATTTGACCAGGAAAGAGCATACGAAGCCATAAAGAAGAGCCTTACAACATCCCACATCCGCAGCGATTGGGAAGTTTATGACAAGTACGGCTACTACCCTACCGACAAGGTTGACGCCGAGTCTGTTTCAAGAACACTTGAAACAACCTACGACGATTATGCTGCTGCCGTTATGGCCCGTGGTCTTGGCAAGACAGAAGATGCCGAGTTCTTCGAAAAACGCTCAATGAACTACAAGAACTTGTTTGACACCACTACCCTGCTTATGCGCCCTAAATATGCAAACGGAAAATGGGTAACACCGTTCGACCCGTTCTCACTGGCACATGCCGAGAGCGTAGGCGGCGACTATACCGAAGGCAACGCATGGCAATATACATGGCACGTGCTTCAGGATGTTGACGGTCTGATTAAAATGTTCGGAGGCAACGAGAAATTCCTCAACCAGCTTGACTCACTCTTTATCTATGACGCATCACTAATGGGTAGCGGTTTGAGCGATGTAACAGGCCTCATCGGACTGTATGCACACGGCAACGAACCAAGCCACCATGTAAGTTATCTGTATGCAATGGCAGGACGCCCATGGCGCACACAGGAGCTTGTACGCGAAATATGCGACACAAAATACCTGAACAAGCCTGACGGACTTTGCGGTAACGACGACTGCGGACAGATGTCGGCATGGTACATCTTCAGCGTTGCCGGATTCTACCCGGTTGACCCTGTTTCTGCAAAATATATACTTGGTGTACCTCAGCTGCCGGAAATCACATTCAACGTGGCAGACGGAAAGAAATTCACCGTCAAGGCAGAGAACCTGAGCAAGGAAAACAAGTATGTTGAAAGCGTCATGCTTAACGGAAAGGCATACGACAAAAACTATATCACACATCAGGATATAATGAACGGCGGAGAACTGGTATTCAATATGACAGCAACTCCGGCTAAATAAACCAGAAACAATTTACATTACAAGCCCGAAACGAACAATTATCGTTTTGGGCTTTCTTTTTCCATAAAAGCAATACAACAGGCTGCATACAGAACAGACCAATCAAAACAGTCGGAGTTTAAAGCATAATATATTATCTGTAAAACAAACTCACATAAACCACAGTTTGGTTTTTCAAACCGATACTTCCGTTCTTGCAACCGAAAGCTCCGGTTAAAGAATATATCCTGTGAAAACCATGTTTTATAGCCGTCAGTCTATTGTCATAATTCAGGATTTCATCACAAATCACAGAAATTCAAACAAAAACATACGAAAAATTTTGCATATTAAATAAAAAGCAGTATCTTTGCACCGCTTTCCAAAAGAAAGTACGGACACAATGTCTGGAGAGATGGCAGAGTGGTCGATTGCGGCGGTCTTGAAAACCGTTGTACTGAGAGGTACCGGGGGTTCGAATCCCTCTCTCTCCGCAATAAAAATTGAAAATCAATGTTTTACAAATTAAACACCCGATTTTACACCCAAGAATGTAAAGTCGGGTGTTTTCTTATTTAAAGGGTTATGGGCTAATCCCCCTGC
>CALUJO010000022.1 GCA_944320965.1 uncultured Bacteroidaceae bacterium
GTGCAAGCGGGAGAGTAGGTAGCTGCCTTTTTAAGAGAAGAGTCCTTCAGCAGAAATGCTGAGGGACTTCTTTTTTTATATACTTCTAAAACTTGCTACATATTTTTATCTTGAGTCCTGCAGAAAGAAACTTTCATTCAATTATGTATTTCTTATTTATAATTATTTGATATAGATTGTGATTTCTTGCTTTTATCAAAGCTGATTATTAATATGCTGGCTCTAATTCTTTTGACAAAGAATATTGAATAACTTTAATGGAGAATGAGTTTTTAGGATATAAATTTCTATCTTTGCAGTTTTGGTAAATTACAAATTATATGTTGACAAAAGTTATAAATCAGAATTCTGTTGACAGGTTTGTCAAGTGGATTGAAAATGCGGAAAAAATGGTTATTGTTACTCATGTATCTCCTGATGGAGATGCCATTGGCTCTTCCTTGGGATTGTGGCATTTCTTGAGAGGAAAAGGTAAGGATGTAACAATAATAGTTCCGAATTCATTTCCGGATTTCCTTAAATGGATGCCTGGTGCCGCTGATATAGTTGTTTATGATAAGGATAAGGAGGTTGCAGATAAGTTAATGACAGAAGCCGATGTCGTATGCTGTCTTGACTTTAATCAACCTAGCAGAGTTGCTTCAATGGCAGAAATCCTAGTGTCTGTGCAGGCAAGAAAGATTCTGATAGACCATCATTTGGATCCAAGCGATTTTTGCAATATTGTAATTTCTCATCCGGAACTTCCGGCAACGGCAGAAGTTGTTTTAAGAATAATTTGTGCGATGGGATGCTGGGGAGATTTAAGTAAAGAAGCTGCAGAATGTATTTATACCGGAATGATGACAGATACTGGCGGATTTACTTATAATTCAAATAATCCGGAGATTTATTTTCTTATATCACAGCTTCTGACAAAAGGAATTGATAAAGACAAAATATATCGTAGGGTATTCAATACCCAGAGTGAGGGAAGAATGCGTCTTATGGGATTTGTCCTTAATGAAAAAATGACTATTCTTCCTGATTTTGCAACATCTGTCATTACTCTGACAAAGAAGGAACTCTCAAAATTTGCGCATCGTAAGGGTGATACCGAAGGTTTTGTGAATATGCCATTGTCCATACAAGGCATAAAATTATCGGTTTTCCTCCGCGAGGATGATGATATGATAAAGGTTTCAATGCGTTCTGTTGGTGAACTTCCTTGTAATGAGATTGCCAGAAAGTATTTTGGTGGTGGCGGTCATAAAAATGCTGCCGGGGGTGAGTTTTACGGAACAATGGAAGAGGCTGAGAAAACTCTGAAGGATGCCCTTATTAAGGAACAGGATATGATAATAAATTCACGTGATTAAATATTAAGTTTAATATTAGGGTTAAATATTGTCATAATAATGATTCTTATTTACAAAGTAATTATTTTTGTTAGATAAATAAATATTCTGAAATACAAACTATGAAAAAAATATTAGGACTTTTGACATTTGCATTGCTGACTTTTGTAATGTTCCCTTCATGTGACGATTCAAAAACGTATGCTGAAATGATGGAAGAAGAAAGGGAACTTATAAAACAGTTTATGGCTGACAGCAGTTTCTATTCGGTTGACAATATGCCTGCTGATACAGTATTCGCCCCAAAGGAATTCTTACTGTTTTCCGATGGATTGTATATGCAGATAGAGGATAAAGGCAGCGGAAAGAGTTTTGAAAGTGGTATGGAAGTAACCGTAAGGTTTACTGAACTTCGCCTTCATGACGGAGTGGTAATCTCAAACAACAAATCTTCTGCACAAGGATTAAATCCAGATGTTTTCAGATATCAGGTTAGCGGATCTACACAAAGCGGTATCTTTATTGCAGAAAATGATTCGGAAACATCATATATGGCGTCGTTGTATGGAAGTACAGCTGTTCCGAGTGGGTGGCTTGTTCCTTTAAAATACATAAAGGACGGAGGAAAGGTTCGTCTGATTGTTCCTCACAAGCTTGGACAGTCTGATGCTCTTTACTATGTATATCCATGTTATTATGAATTGCAATATGGCATTTCCAAACGATAAAACGACTTTAAGCAATAAACAAATAATACTATGACACTGATAAAATCCATATCCGGAATAAGGGGAACCATTGGCGGACGTAGTGGTGAGGGACTTAATCCTCTTGATATAGTTAAATTTACAGCTGCCTATACAGACTTTATAAAGAGCAAGACCGGCAAGAAGAAGTGTAGGATTGTTGTAGGCCGTGATGCCCGCATTTCCGGTGAAATGGTGAAGAGTATTGTTTGTGGAACAATAATGGGGATGGGCTGCGATGTGGTTAATATAGGTCTGGCTTCAACCCCGACTACAGAAATTGCTGTCGCAATGGAAAAGGCTGATGGCGGTATTATTCTTACGGCAAGTCATAATCCAAGAGAATGGAATGCATTGAAGTTATTGAACAGCAACGGTGAGTTTCTTAACAAAGAAGAAGGTGAACTTGTTCTGGATATAGCCCAAAAGGAAGATTTCGTTTTTGCTGAAGTTGATTCTTTGGGAACTTATTCAGAAGATTTCTCTTATGGAAGCCGTCATATTGATATGGTGCTTTCTTTAGGTCTGGTTGATGTGGAAGCGATCCGCAAGGCAGGCTTCAGAGTTGCTATTGATTGTGTCAACTCTGTTGGCGGTATTATTCTTCCGGATTTGCTTGAAAAACTTGGTGTAGAATATGTTGAAAAACTGAATTGTGAGCCAAATGGTCAGTTTGCCCATAATCCAGAACCGCTGGAAAAGAACCTTGGAGAGATTATGCAGCTTATGTCAAATGGTAAATATGACATAGGTTTTGTTGTTGACCCGGATGTTGACCGTCTTGCTATGATATGTGAGGATGGAAAAATGTTTGGCGAAGAGTACACTCTTGTGAGTGTTGCTGATTATGTACTTAGACATACTTCTGGGAATACATGTTCAAATTTAAGTTCGACAAGGGCTTTAAGAGATGTGACTGAGCGTAATGGCGGGAAATATTATGCTTCTGCTGTAGGTGAGGTTAATGTCGTTGCCGAGATGAAACGTGTTAATGCCGTTATTGGCGGTGAAGGAAACGGTGGAGTAATATATCCTGAAGCTCATTACGGTCGTGATGCACTGGTTGGGATAGCTTTGTTCTTAAGCAATCTCGCACATTCAGGTTTGAAGGTTTCGGAATTGAAAAAATCATATCCTTTATATTTTATGGCGAAAAACAGACTTGATTTGAAGCCGGGTATGGATATTGATGGAATATTGAATAAGGTAAAGGAAAGATACAGCAACGAATCTGTTAATGATATTGACGGAGTAAAAATTGATTTTGCCGACAGATGGGTGCATATCAGAAGGAGTAATACCGAACCTATATTGAGAATATATTCCGAAGCTGCGACAGAAAAAGAAGCGCAGGATGTTGCTGAAGAAGTAATCAGCTTTGTTAAATCACTGAATATGTAAATAAAAACAATAAATATTTGCGGCGGGACACCCCAGATGTTCCGCCTTTTTAATTGATACCGGTCGCAATAAATAAAGACTTTGTACGTTTCTATATAAAAACCGATGATGAGAAGGTCAAGATATATATTAATGTTGTTGATGTTTGTTTGCAACTTTGCATTTTCACAAATGCCGAAGGTGCAGAACAGACCGTATATTGACCAGCGACGTTTTCATTATGGCTTTTTCATAGGTCTGCACACTCAGGATATAGAATTCGTGAATAACGGTTTTATTACTGAAAACGGAGAGTCGTGGTTTATGGACGTCAATGAATATCTTCCCGGATTTCAGGTAGGTGTACTTGGCGAAATGTATCTGCATGAGCATATTTCCGTAAGGCTTATACCTTCACTTTATTTTGGCGACAAGAAAATTGTTTTCAAGGAACAGAACAACGGTGAGAGAAGATATATACATCTTCGTTCAACATATGTTTCAATGCCTGTTAATGTAAAGTTCTCGGCAAGGAGAGTTAATAATTATCGTCCTTATATAGTTGCCGGAGCGTCACCATTGGTTAACCTTGCAATAAGAAAACAGAAAGAGTTGCTTCTTAATATTTTCGACTTGCAGATAGAACTTGGAGCCGGATGTGATATATATCTGCCGTTCTTCAAGCTGATTCCAGAACTTAAATTTTCTTTCGGTGTCTTGGATGTTATAAACAGAAACAGAAAAGACCTGACAGACAAGGATATGATGAAGTTTACACAGTCGGTTGACAGAGCAACTTCCCGTTCTATATCTCTTGTTTTTTATTTTGAATAATATTTTTTATTTTTGCAATGTTGCGTATTATAAAGAAAATAATTTTAAAAAAATTGATATAAATATTTATGAAAAGAATACTACTGTTTGGAGTTGCAATGGCGTTGTTCTTTAATGCCAGCGCACAGGATGATCCGGTTTTGATGGAAATCAACGGAAAGAAAATAAAACGCTCTGAGTTTGAATATATTTACAACAAGAACAATTCAAACAATGTTTCAGAGAAGAAGAACCTTGATGAGTATGTTGATTTGTTTGTGAATTTTAAATTGAAAGTTGCCGAGGCGGAAGCTTTGGGACTTGATACTACTCAGGCATTCAAAAATGAATATAAAAATTACAGGGCACAACTGGCAAAAGGATATCTTACAGATAAGGAAGCTGATGAAGACTTCATTCGTGAGATATATAATCATATGAAAGAAAATGTTGAAGCATCTCACATTCTTATAAACTGTAAGGAGAATGCTTCACCTTCCGATACACTTGCTGCTTATAATAAAGCAATGAAAGTTTATAATGAATTGAAGGCTGGAGCCGACTTTGCAGAAATAGCAAAGAAATATTCAGATGACCCTTCTGTTGTAAGAAACGGTGGTTATCTTGGATATTTTGCTGCACTACAAATGGTTACTGATTTTGAAATGGCTGCATACGCTCTTCAGCCAGGCGAAATAGGATTGCCTGTAAGAAGCCGTTTCGGTTATCATATAATTAAGGTTACAAACCGTCGTCAGGACCCTGGTAAGGTAAAAGTTGCACATATATTCAAGTATGTTCCTCAAAATGCAGGAGAAGTAGAAAGACAGGCTGCAATGAAAACAATGGATTCTTTGTATACAGCTATTTCCGAGGGTGCAGACTTTGCAAAACTTGCAGAAGAATATTCTGATGACAAAGGTTCTGGCCGTCAGGGAGGAGAACTCGGATGGGTTGGTATGAATATGACAATTCCTGCATTTGAAGAGAAGATATACTCTATGAAGGATGGAGAAATTTCAAAACCTTTTGAAACACCTATTGGAATACATATTGTAAAGAAAAGTGGAACAAAGCTGGTTGGTACTTATGACGAGGAAAAAACAGGTATAGTAAAAACACTTGCCAGAATGGGTGAAAATGACAAGGGGCAGAAGGCTATGATAGCACGTTTAAAGAAAGAGTACAATATGTCTGCTCTTGACGGAAATGTTATTGATATGCTTATGAAGACAGCACCTGATGCAGAACTTGGTGATTCTTTGTATATGGTTGCACTTGGCGGACGTAATGAAGCAATGTTCACATTTGCCGGTAAAGAATATGGGGTACAGGATTTCATGGAGTTTGTCGGTAACTATAAAAGAATAAACAAGAAGGTAAGAGAATCTGCATTATATTCTTTGGCTGATGTGTATATGGACAAGGTTGTCCTTGACTATGAAGATTCCAAACTTGAAGAGAAGTATCCTGATTTTGCATTGTTGGCAAATGAATACAGAGATGGTATATTGCTGTTCAATATAAGTAATCAGGAAGTTTGGGAAAAGGCTTCTGCAGATGAGGAAGGACTTGCAAAATACTTTAAAAAGAACAGACGAAAATACCGTTGGGACAAGCCTCATTTCAAGGGAGTAATTGTAAAATGTATGAGTGATTCCCTTGAAGCGCCTTTGAAGGAGCTTTTCAAAAAGCAGCCTATGGATAAATGGACTACGCTTGCTGTAGATACTTATAATAACGACTCGGTTAAGCTGGTGAGTGTAAAGAAAGGTTTGTTTGCAGAAGGAGAAAATCCTGTTGTAGACTATTATGTATATGACAGTGAGATGTATAAACAGGATGATAAATATCCTTATATGTTTGTTTACGGAAAGAATTTGAAGAAGAAACCACAGGATTTTCGTGATGTAAGAGGTCCTGTTTCTGCCGATTATCAGAACTATCTTGAAAAGCAATGGGTAAAATATCTCCGTAAAAAGTATGCCGATAAGGTTGTTATAAACGAAGAAGTACTCAAAACCGTAAATAATCATTGATGCCGTTTGGTGAATATACCAAATCGGAATGTCTATGACATTTTCAATATACAGATATCCTGCCTTTATGTTTAAGGCAGGATATTGTAATAAAAATAAGGATTGTAATTATCAAATCCCGTTAACATGATAACAGACATGAGAAATATATTGTTCCTGTTATTCTCTTTAACAGCAGTGTCCTGTACTACAGAGATTGACCACCGTGGAAAAACTCCTATAGCAATGGCTGATGATGTTTTTCTTTATAAGGAAGATATAGAGTCGGTAGTGCCTCCAGGCATAACCGGTCAGGACAGCGTAAAGTTTGTTGATGACTATATCCGCAAGTGGGCTGAAGATATAGTTTTCTATAATAAGGCAAAGTCCAATCTTTCTAATGAAAAGGAAATAGAAAGTTATGTTGAAAATTATCGTCGTACTCTTATTCTTAACGAGTATCAGGAGAGACTTGTAAGAGAAAAACTTGAGGCATCTATCTCAGATGATGAAGTGAGAAGGTACTATGAGGAAGACAAGTCATTGTTTGTTTTGGACAATCCGATGATTAAGGGAGTGTATATGAAGGTGGCATTGAATAACAAGGATTTGAAAGTTATCAGACGGTATATGAATTTCAGAAATGAAGGTGACCGTGACAAGCTTGAAAATTATACATTACGCGGGGCTGCCGATTATTCCTATTTCCTTGAAAGCTGGAAGGACTTGTCTGAAATATCCCAGAAGCTGCCTAAAACTGCGGATGTAAAAACAGTGAAAGATAACCATCATATGTATGAGTTTAAGGATTCGTTATTTGTACATATGCTTTATGTTGATTCTGTAATATCAAAAGGAGATTATCTTCCGTATGAATTGGCCTATAAGGATATATGGGAAGTTATCTATAATGAGAAAAAGGTTCAGTTTATAAAAGAAGTAAGAACAGAATTATATAACAAGGCTATTAAGGATAAAAAGGTTCTTATAATGGAATAGTTTGTAACATGATATTATAATAGTATGTTACGGTAGTTCTGTGTTTTATAAATAATCTGAAAAGCTTTTATTAATAGCGTATTTTTGTGTATATTCGCCCGTTATAATATATATTGGAACAAAGGAATAATCTTTTAAATTATGAAAATAAGCGTTGGTTTGCGTGCATTTTTGTTTGTTGGTCTGTTGTTGGCTGCTAAGATATGCTTTGCACAGGATAATGTAATAGATCAGGTTGTTTGGGTTGTTGGTGATGAAGCCATTCTGAAATCTGAGGTTGAAGAGGCAAGACTTAATGCCCTTTATGAAAGACGAAAGATTGAAGGTGACCCGTATTGTACTATTCCTGAAGAAATAGCAATTCAGAAACTTTTCCTAAATCAGGCAAAGATTGACAGTATTGAAGTTACTGATGCCGAAGTTATCCAGCGTGTGGATGCACAGTTGAACTGGACAATACAGCAGATTGGGTCGGAAGAGAAAATGGAAGAGTATTTCAACAAGACCAAAACACAGATACGTGAACAGTTAAGACAGAATATACGTGACGGACTTATTGCACAGAAGATGCAGCAGGAAATCGTAGGAGATATAAAACTTACTCCGGCTGATGTCCGTAACTACTATAACCAGTTGCCTTATGACAGTATTCCATATATACCGACAACAGTTGAGGTTCAGATAATAACAAAAGAGCCAAAGGTGCCGCAAAAGGAAATAGATGATGTAAAGGCAAAATTGCGTGAGTTTACTGAGCGTATAACTTCCGGAGAATCCTCTTTCTCAACTCTTGCGCTTCTTTATTCTGAAGATCCTGGATCAAGAGTACGTGGAGGAGAATTGGGCTTTATGGGACGAGGCCAGTTGTTGCCAGAGTTTGCTAATGTGGCATTCAATCTTCAGGATCCTAAGAAAGTTTCAAAAATAGTAGAAACAGAATACGGTTATCACATAATACAGCTTATTGAAAAACGAGGTGACCGTATCAATTGCCGTCATATACTTATGCGTCCTCACGTTCCTGCCGAAGCAGTTGACAGTGCTCTTATTGGGCTGGATTCAATTGCCGACAATATCCGCAATGCCAAATATTCATTTGACCAGGCTGCCTATTATATTTCGGATGATAAGGATACAAGACTGAACAACGGACTTATGCCAAACCCTTATGACAATACTTCAAGATTTGAAATGCAACAGCTTCCTCAAGAAGTCGCAAGAGAAGTTGACAAACTTAAAGTCGGTGAAATTTCAGATCCGTTTACAATGCTTGACGAAAAAGGAAAAGAAGTTTGTGCAATCATAAAATTGAAGTCAAAGATTGAAGGACACAAGGCTACACTCAGTGATGACTATCAGAGAATGAAAGCTCTTGTTACCGCAAAACTTGGTGAGGAAAAGATAAAAGAGTGGATTAAGGAAAAACTTAAAACAACTTATGTTCGTATTGATCCGGAATGGAGAAACTGTGAATTCAAATACGAAGGTTGGATAAAAGAATAAGATTATGATAAAACAAATCATATCATTTGCTGTCAGGCACAGAATACTCGGTATATGTATCCTGTGCCTGATTAGTATAGGCTTTCTGTCGGCAAGACCAAGAGGTACAGAAGAACCCGAAAACAGCGAAAAGAAGGTTACAAAAGTTTTCCTTTTGCATGCAGATATTGCAAAGGCCAACGAAAAACTGTTGCCCGGAGTTCAGGTACTTGTCGGAAATGTAAAGTTCAGACACGACAGCATGTATATGTATTGCGACAGTGCGCATGTATATGAAAAGACAAATTCCTTTGAGGCTTTCAATAATGTGAGAATGGAGCAGGGGGATACTCTTTTCATTTATGGCGATTATCTGTTTTATGACGGTCAATCAATGATTGCCATGCTCCGAAACAATGTCAGGATGATAAACAGAAATACTACTCTTACTACAGACAGTCTTAACTATGACCGTGTGCAGAACTACGGCTATTATTTTGAAGGAGGAAGTCTTGAAGATGAAAAGAATGTGCTGACATCATTTTGGGGAGAATACAGTCCTGAGACCAAGATTGCTGTTTTCAATATAGATGTTGAGCTAAACAATGACCAGATGACAATGCTTTCGGATACTCTTGAGTATTCAACAGAAACAAAAATTGCATCAATATGGGGCCCTTCCAATATATATAATGGAAAGAATCATATCTATTCTGAGTTAGGTTTCTATAATACCAATCTTGAACAGGCAGAATTGCTAAACCGTTCTGTATTGACAAACGAAGGCAAGTCGCTTGTTGGTGACAGTGTCTTTTATGACAAGAAGAAAGGCTATGGAGAGGCCTTTAAAAATGTGATAATGAATGATACTGTGCAGAAAAGCGTTCTGACAGGTGACTATTGTTTTTACAACGAACTTACCGATTATGCATTTGCAACCGAAAAGGCTGTAGCAATAGACTATTCGCAGGGTGACAGTCTTTATCTGCATGCCGATACATTGAAACTTATCACTTATAACAATAAAACGGATTCTGTTTATCGTGATATGCTTGCTTTTAGGAAAGTAAGGGTTTTCCGTCAGGATGTTCAGGCTATATGTGACTCTCTTTCTTTTTCAACCCGTGATACATGCTTGAGGATGTTCTACGAACCTGTTCTGTGGCATGGACCGCAGCAGATATTGGGCGAGCATATAGATATTTACATGAATGATTCAACAATAGACTGGGCACACATATACAATCAGTCATTGTCGGTGGAGCATGTTGATTCTACTTTCTTTAATCAGGTATCGGGAAAGGAAATGAAGGCTTATTTTAACGGAAATGGTGATATCAGAAAAGTGAGTGTTATCGGTAATGTCCTTTCAGTATATTATCCTTTGGACGAAGATTCTACTGCAATGGTAATGAACACCGCCGAATCAAGCCAGCTTGATCTTTATATGGAAAACCGTCTGCTTGAAAGAATGGTGATGAGCCCGGCTTCAAATGGAGTAACCTATCCGATGGATCAGATACCAGACGGAAAGTCAAGACTTGCCAGTTTTGTATGGCTTCAGGATTTGCGTCCTAAGGATAAATATGATATTTTTATATGGAAGGGTAAGAAAGAAGATGATAAGTTGAAGGATGTTGAAACCCGTGAAATAAAATTGCCAACAAGAATAATCAAGGAGGATGAATAATGTCAATGTTTAAACCAAGACAACCACGAGGATTTAATTACCAGCCACGATTCTATGATCCTGAAAGGGATAAATGGAAAAAAGTTGAAGAAGACGCCAAGCGAAGACTCGGTATTCTTCCGCCCAAAGAGTTCAATCCCGAGGATATAAGGGGAAAGTTCATAGAAGGGACAACCCATCTGAAAAGGCGCAAAGAGGCTGGAAAAAGAAAGTTTACCACAATGCATCTTATATTGGTACTTATTTTCCTGCTTGGCATATTGTATTTTGCAATAAACTATAATTTCGGAGCATAAAAGTATCATCAATGAGTGATATAATAAGATTATTGCCGGATTCTGTTGCCAATCAGATTGCTGCTGGTGAAGTTATCCAGCGTCCGGCTTCCGTTATAAAGGAATTGGTTGAGAATGCTGTTGATGCCGGTGCAACTGTGATAAATGTTGTGGTAACTGATGCCGGAAAAACTTGCATACAGGTTATTGATAACGGAAAAGGTATGTCAACGACCGATGCACGTATGGCTTTCGAGCGTCATGCAACTTCAAAGATAAGAGAAGCCTCCGACCTTTTTGCTCTGCGTACAATGGGCTTTCGCGGTGAGGCTCTTGCGTCTATAGCGGCAGTTGCCCAAGTAGAACTCAGAACACGTCCGACTGACGAGGAAGTGGGTACAAGTCTTGTCATTGAAGGTTCTGTGGTAAAATCACAGGACCCTGTGTCATGTCCTGTCGGTTCCAATTTTATAGTGAAGAACCTTTTCTTCAATGTCCCTGCAAGACGTAAATTCCTGAAATCCGATTCTACCGAATTGAATAACATACTGGCAGAGATGGAGAGGATAATGCTTGTAAATCCTCAGATATCTTTTACAGTTACCCACAATGATTCAAATATATATTCATATACAGCTTCTTCGCTAAAGAAAAGAATAATAGATATTTATGGAAGAAAGCTGAACCAACAGCTCCTCCCGATATCTGTTGAAACACACCTCGTAAAGATTTCAGGCTTTATATCTACACCAGAGTCGTCACGAAAAAAAGCACAGCAGTTTTTCTTTGTAAATAACAGGTATATGCGCCATCCATATTTTCATAAGTCGGTCATGGAGGCATATTCAAAACTGATCCCGGTTGGTGAGCAGATTGCATATTTCATATATTTTGAAGTTAATCCTGCGGATATAGATGTAAATATCCATCCTACAAAAACAGAAATCAAGTTTGAGAACGAGCAGTCGATATGGCAAATACTTATGTCTGCGGTAAGAGAGGGATTGGCACGTTCGGCTTCATTGCCTTCCATTGATTTTGATACAGAGGGTATGCCTGATATACCGGTTATGCCAAAGACTTCTAATGTTGCTCCTCCAACTGTTTCTGTAAACAGAAATTATAATCCTTTCGAATCATCGTCTCCAAAGGTCGAACGTAACTGGCGTGACCTTTATGATGGTATAACAAGCAATAATGAAAAATTCAGCGGCAGTTCCTGGGATGAAGACTTGTCCGTATCAGTTGGCGGTGGCGTTATTATTGAAAGCCGTTCAAATGATGATGACAGTCCTGAATTTCCGGATAGTGAAGATGTTGCTCCTGTTGTTATTGAGTCTTCAAATACCGATGACAGTCCCGTGTCTTCAAATAGAATCATTGACAGTGATGATACTGCAAGAAATTCAAATATAATACAGTATAAGGCAAGATATCTTTTTATGCCTGTAAGTTCAGGAATGATGGTTATTGACCAGCATCGTGCTCATATAAAAGTGCTGTATGATACTTTCCGTAGAAAAATTGACAGGAATGCCATAAGTTCACAAAGACTTCTTTTCCCCGAAATGATAAGATTTTCAGCTACAGAGGCTGTGCTTGTCGATTCTCTTATGAACGATTTTGAGATGCTTGGATTTGAACTTTCAAATCTTGGCGGAGGAAGCTACAGCATAAATGCTATTCCTGTTGAGCTTCAAGGGGCAGATTATGAATCAGTTATAAATGATATGCTGAAATCGGCTTCAGAAACTGCAAAGGATGTCAAGGACAATGTGCTTTCTGCCATGGCATTGAGCCTTGCAAAATCTTCTGCTATACCTTACGGACAGATTTTGAATGACAGGGAGGCAGATGAGCTTGTATCATCTTTGCTTAGTTCAGAACTGCCAGAATATACTCCTGACGGGAAAAAGATACTTGTGATTATAAAGGATGAAGAAATCGGAAAATTGTTCTAAACAGGCTTTTTATGGAAACAAGATATGCTATCTGTTATTCTGTTAATATTCCGTTGCGTTCGGAACCTGCAGATGGTGCAGAAATGATGACTGAACTTATTTTTGGTGATGCATGTGTTGTATTGGAAGAAACGGGAACTTGGAGCCGTATAATAAACAAAACAGACGGTTATGAAGGATGGCTGACAACCAAAATGCTGACATTTGTAAGCAAGGAAGAGTATGATTCTTATAATCCGGCTGATGCCCCTGTTGTGACATCTTCTTTTGCATTGGCTTTTGATAAGGGTAGTGATGAAAAGATTATCCTAACAGGTGGAAGTGTGCTTCCATATTTTGAACACACCTACAATTCTTTTTCGGTTGAAAACAGACGTTTTGTTATAGATCCTTCATGCTTGGCAAGCAGAGGCAATGATATTGTCGGTACGGCTTGTCAGTACCTGAACTCTCCTTACTTGTGGGGTGGAAAGAATGTAATGGGTATTGACTGCTCAGGACTGACTCAGGTTGTTTACAGGATACATGGTGTCCAGTTGCAAAGGGACGCCCGTGCACAGGTTGTTCATGGCAGGCAGGTTTTTTTGTCTGATGCTCTGCCTGGTGATTTGGCCTTTTTTGCAAACTCTCAAGGACGGATAACTCATGTCGGAATTATAATAGGTAACGGTAAGATTATACATGCTTCTGGTTCTGTGCATATTGATACCATTGACGAACGGGGAATTTATAGTGAAAGATTGAGAAAATACACCCATTCTTTGCATTCTGTGAGACATATAGATTTTCATAAATAAATCCAGCATGTGAAATTTTTATGTTCACATGCCGGATTTTGTGTTATAATACATTTATATAAATGTATTTATAATTTGTACATATATTAAATTGTCTGTTCTATTTCACCTTTCTTGAATTTCATTATTTGTCTTCCCAACATGAATGCTGCAATAAATGTGGCAATGAAGTCGCATATAGGCATACTGAACCATACACCGTCCTGTCCCCAGAATTTCGGAAGAATAATAAGACAAGGTATTAACAGCAGGCATTGTCTTATAAGTGACAGGAATATTGCCTTTTGCGCCATACCTATACATTGGAAGAAGTTAGATGTCACCATTTGGAAGCCTACAATAGGGTAGCACATAAGAACAATTCTGAGTCCTCTTGCTGCTACCGATGTAAGTTCTGTGTCTGTGGTGAATATGTTTACAACAAGTCCAGGAATGAGTTCACTTATGAGGAATCCTGTTGTAGTAACGCAGGTTGCAAGGAAGATGGTTTTCTTGAGGACTTCAGTAACTCTGTTGTATTGTCTTGCACCATAGTTGTATCCGGCAATAGGTTGCATTCCCTGATTAAGTCCAAGCACAATCATTACAAACAGGAAGGCTATTCTGTTAACAATTCCGTATGCTCCTATGGCAATGTCACCGCCATGTTCTTTAAGGCCAAGGTTTATAAGTATGACAATAAAACATGATGCCAGATTCATAAGAAAAGGAGCCATTCCTATTGAGAATGAATCAATAACAATTTTTTTCTTTAGCTTGAATATTCCTTTGTGTATGTGTATAAGTTCGTTTTTGTCAAGGAATGTATGCAGCAGCCACATCAGTGCTATTACTTGGGCAATTATTGTTGCCGTTGCAGCTCCTCGTATTCCCCACTTGAATACAAAAATGAAGATTGGGGCAAGTGCAGCATTTATAAGAACCGTAAGTATGGTTGCCATCATTGCCTGTTTGGGATGCCCGCTTGCGCGCAACACAGAGTTAAGCCCCAAATACATATGTGTGACAATATTTCCGGCAAGTATAATTTCCATAAAGTCCTTTGCATAGGGCAGTGTGTGCTCGCTTGCTCCGAAAAATATAAGTATTTCATCAAGAAACGCAAACATTACAATGGTATATAGAATACCTATTGCCAGATTAAGTATGATTACGTTTCCAAGTACTCTTTGGGCAGTTTCATAGTCTTTCTGTCCAAGTTTTACTGACATAAGCGTTGCAGCTCCCACACCGACGAGTGAACCGAATGCAGCAGAAAGATTCATAAGAGGGAATGTCAGAGCAAGTCCGGAGATGGCGAGTGCTCCCACACCGTGTCCTATGAATATACTGTCTATCATATTGTACAAAGACGAAGCTGTCATAGCGATGATAGCCGGTATTGAATATTGCATAAGGAGTTTGCCTATAGGTTCAGTACCTAAAGCTGTAGGTATCTTTTGTGCCATAAAAAGTTGTTTTTATCCTCAATCAGTTTTTATCAGAAAAATCAAATTTTCTGCAAAATTACAAAAAGGAAGCCTCATCTGAAAAAATGTTTTTATTGATGAGGCTTTTTTAATAAGTTAATGTTTGTGATTTATGTTAAATGCTATCAGACATTATCTGTTTGACTTGATTGTCCTTCAGTATATATTTTTCTCCGCTCTCGGGGCATACAGCTATACCGTTGTTGTCAAATTCAAGTTTATGACCGTATTTGCTTATCCAGCCCATCTGTCTTGCCGGATTTCCTGCCCATAGTGAGTATGGTGGAATATCTTTTGTTACAACAGCACCAGCTCCAATCATTGCATATTCTCCTATAGTGTTTCCGCATACAATTGTTGCATTTGCTCCTATGCTGGCCCCTCGCCTTATCAATGTCTTTCTGAATTCGTCTTTTCTGGAAATAAAGCTTCTTGGGTTTATCACATTTGTGAATACGCATGATGGTCCCAGAAAAACGTCATCTTCGCATATAACACCTGTATAAACCGAAACGTTATTCTGTATTTTGACTCCGTTTCCGATACTTACACCAGGAGATATGACAACATTCTGCCCGATGTTACAATTCTGTCCTATTGTACACCCTGACATTATATGGGAGAAATGCCATATCCTGGTCCCTTTGCCGATAGTGCAGTCCTCGTCAACAACAGATGTCGGGTGAATGTATGTATCAGAAATTGTTTTCTGCATATTCCTTTATTTTGTCAATTATATATTGCTGAGTTTCTTCTGTCAGTTCCGTATGCATAGGTATTGAAAGAACTTCATTACTTAGCTGTTCTGATATATCAAGGTTGTCTCCATACCTTACTATACCTCTGAATGCCTGCTGACGTTGTAGAGGACGAGGGTAGTAAACCATTGTCTGGATATCGTTATCCAGAAGGAACTGCTTGAGTCCGTCACGTTTGCCTTCGGATACTTTAATCGTATATTGATGGAAGACATGTGTTGAATTCTTCTGTCTTTGTGGTATTGTAATGCCTTTTATTCCGGCAAGACCATTGTCATAAAATTCAGCAGCCTTTTGTCTTGCTTTGGTATATTCATTCAGGTATTTCAGTTTTACAGAAAGAACAGCTGCCTGAATAGTGTCAAGGCGTGAATTGCATCCTACCATTTCATGGAAATATTTCATTGACTGACCGTGCGAAGCTATCATTCTTGCTCTTTCAGCCATTGTATAGTCGTTTGTAAGAATAGCTCCTCCGTCTCCCATGCAACCAAGGTTCTTGGAAGGGAAGAATGAAAGGCAACCGAATGTTCCCATTGTTCCGGTCATAGCCTTTGTACCGTCCTGAAATGTATATTCTGCTCCGATAGACTGGGCATTGTCTTCAATAACATGCAAATGGTGTTCTTTGGCAATATTCAGAATACCTTCCATAGGACATGACTGTCCGAAAAGGTGTACTGGTATTATCGCCTTTGTATTTCTTGAGATAGCCCTTTGTATGTTTTCGGCTGTTGGGTTGAATGAATTGTAGTCTACATCAACCATAACCGGCACAAGGTTCAGCAATGCTATGACTTCTGCTGATGCTATGTAGGTAAATGACGGAACGATTATTTCATCTCCCGGATTCAGCCTTAGCGACATTAGCGAAACCTGCAGTGCATCTGTTCCGTTTGCTACCGGGATTACATATTTGGCTCCGGTATATTCGGCAAGTTGCTCGGCAAACTCCTTGACTTGAGGGCCGTTAATGAATTTGCATGAGTCTATAACATTTGCAACAGCTGAATCTATTTCATCTTTAATACGCAGATATTGACCTTTCAGGTCAAGAATAGGTATCATTTCTTTTCGTTTTTAGGTTTATGCAAGTGCAAAGATACTTCTTTTATTCCCATTTAATTAAGTTTTTGTCTTAAACTTATTAACATGGATATTGTATTGTGTTAGCAACTTAAATCTGTTATGACAGTTCGATAACTTCAAGATCGCTTGCCTTGCCGTTTTCTATACTGAACCTGACAAGTGTCCTTACGTGGTGAAAACCGTAGTTCCCTGCTGCTCCCGGGTTGATATGAAGAAGGTCATGCTCCTTGTCGTACATTACTTTCAGTATATGCGAATGTCCGCTTATGAATATCTGTGGCGGCTTTATTCTCATGATGTTTGCAACTGAGCGGTCATATTTTCCAGGATAGCCTCCGATATGTTTTATCATAACGTCTGTTTCTTCTACCTTGAAACGGTTAATCTCCGGAAACCTTACGCGGAAGTCGTAACCGTCTATGTTTCCGAATACGGCTCTGAAAGGTTTGAATGCCTCAAACTTTTCAACAATTTCCAGCGAGCCTATATCTCCGGCATGCCAAATCTCATCGCAACATTCAAAGTATTTTTCATATCTGTCATCCCAGCAACCGTGAGTATCTGACAGCAGACCTATTCTTTTCATTGATTTTATTTGTTTAGTCACAACAAAGTTACTAATTTTACTTTTAATGAATGATTGATTGTATGTTAATGTCTGATTACTGAAAAACACAATTTGTATGGATATTATGAAGTACGAATATTTTAAACGTGACATAAGCTGGCTTTCGTTTAATTTCAGAGTTCTTATGGAAGCGTTGGACAAGTCTTTATCCGTATCAGAAAGGATAAAGTTCATATCCATATATTCTTCAAACCTTGAAGAGTTCTACAAGATAAGGATTGCCGAACATAAGGCTGTTGTAAAGGCCAGAAGGGAGTCGGATGAAACGATTGATGATGCCCGTATGCTTATAGAAGAGATTACCGAAGAGGTAAACAGGCAGATGGAATACCGTATAAAGGCATTGGAAAGGGAGATAGTTCCCGAATTGGCAAAGCTGAAAGTCGTATTTTATCAGAGTCCGATGGTGCGTCCTGCACACCGTGAATTCATAAATAACTTTTTCAGGGAAGAAATATTTCCGTTTCTTTATCCTGTTCCGCTTGACAGGGAGAATATAAACGTATTCCTTCGTGACAACCGCCTATATATGGCAATAAAGATGTATAAACGCATGCCTGACGGGGTGACGAGTACACGTCCTTATTATTATATGGTAAAGATGCCATATAGTAAGGTCCCAAGGTTTATAGAACTGCCTCAGATTGACGGGGTAAAGTTTGTCATGTTTATTGACGATATAGTAAAGTCGTGTATCGGCAAGATGTTTCCCGGTTATCTTGTTGAGTGCAGTTACAGTTTCAAGATATCAAGGGATGCCGATATTCTTGTTGATGACGTAAAAAGTGACGAGATTGTAGAGCAGCTTAGAAAGAAACTTAAAAAGCGCAAGATAGGTGATGTCTGCCGTTTTGTATATGACCGTCATATGCCTAAGGAAATGCTTGACAAACTTATGGATACATTCGGTATTAAGGAAGATGAGCTTGTTCCTGGCGACAAACATCTGAGTTTGGAAGACCTGTCGCATTTCCCAGATCTTGGACTTCCGCGCTGCGTACCAGAAAAGCCTAAACCGCTTGTACTTAAAAAGCTTTCGGGAGGGACTTCTATGCTTTCCTATATATCCGGTAAGGATTTGCTTTTGCATTATCCCTATCATTCGTTCGATCATTTCATAAATTTCCTTAGTGAAGCATCTGTATCTCCGGATGTTACCGATATAATGTTGACCCAATATCGTGTTGCGGTGAATTCGGAAGTTATCAACACCCTTATATCCGCTTCACGAAACGGAAAGAAGGTTACTGTATTTGTTGAGTTGAAAGCACGCTTTGACGAGGAGAATAATATTGCAACGGCCGAGATGATGCGTCGTGCAGGTATCAATATTATTAACAGTATCCCCGGATTGAAAGTGCATGCCAAGGTTGCGCTTGTCAAATGCAAGAGTGACGATAATACCGTAAATAAGGGGTTTGCCTATATCGGTACAGGTAATTTCAATGAAGATACTGCCCAGATATATGCGGATTGCGGACTGTTCACGGCAAACAATGAAATTGTAAGCGACCTTTGTGATTTGTTTTCTGTTCTGAACCGCGAAAAGGATAATGTTGAATTCCGTCGTCTTCTTGTTCCTCGATTTAATCTTCTTCCTGCTCTAAAGAGTAAGATTGAGAGGGAAATAGAAAATGTTGCCAATGGACGTGAAGGCCGTATAATACTTAAAATGAATGCTCTGCAGGATGAGGCTATGATAAACGAACTTTACCGTGCTTCCGAAGCTGGAGTCAATATTGATTTGATTGTCAGAGGCATATGTTGTCTGAAACCGAACCAGCCGTATAGCCGTAACATACGCATAACAAGAATTGTTGACAGTTTCCTTGAACACGCCCGCGTTTGGTATTTCGGCAATAACGGTAATCCTGAAGTGTTTATGGGCTCTCCCGACTGGATGAAACGTAATCTGTACAAACGTATCGAAGCCGTTGTTCCCGTTCTTGACAATGATTTGAAAAACGAACTTATAGATATGCTTGATTTGCAGTTGAGGGATAATGTCAAAGCCTGTTTCGTAGATGAGAATCTGACAAACATCCGCAAGCCTGTTAACGGTAATGAGAGGATAAGATGTCAGTATGATTTTTATGAATACCTGAAGAAAAGAAATATCTGATAAAAACATAGAATGTTCTGGTTGAAAAGGTACGGCCTTTTTACTTGAAACATTCTATGTTTTTAGCAAAAAAGTCCTACCTTTTTGGGCATTTATATGCGCTTGTTTTGGGAGCCTTATAGTTCTTTTGTTGCCGCGCTTATGTCTTGTATGTCGGATTCCGTATATTCCTTAATATTAAAAATCTTGTTCTTGTGCATATTCAGATGCATGTCGGTATATAGGCTGAATATTTTTAATGAAAATAGACCGCAATTTATTAATTTTGCAGCCGGTTATATATACTTATATATTAAGACAAGCACAACGCACAATGATATATCCTGACAATTTTGAACAGAAGATAGGTTTTAGCGATATTAGAGTTCTGCTAAAGGAAAAATGCCTCAGTACGCTGGGCAGGGAGATGGTTGACGAAATGAGCTTTTCGGACAAGTTCAATACCATCAATACCTTGCTTGACCAGGTAGTGGAATTCATGAAAATCACACAGGAGGAAGACAGTTTCCCGGACCAGTATTTTTTTGATACCCGTGACTCGCTGCGTAAAATTCGCATCGAAGGTACGTGGATGGACGAATGTGAACTGTTTGACCTGCGACGTTCGCTGCAGACCATTAACGATATAGTACGTTTCCTGACAGCAAATGAGGAAGAAAACAGATATCCGTCATTGCGTGAATTGGCAGGGGATATAATGACTTTCCCCAGAATTGTTGCCGATATTGATGCCATACTTGACAAGTACGGTAAAATAAGGGACAATGCCTCACAGGAACTTCTTCGTATAAGACGCGAGATGTCATCGGCTATGGCCGGTATATCCAAGAGCCTTAACAATATATTGAGGCTGGCACAGGCAGACGGTGTTGTTGACAAGGATACTGCTCCTACTATGCGTGACGGACGACTTGTAATTCCTGTTGCGCCTGGATTGAAACGTAAGATAAAAGGTATCGTGCACGACGAATCTGCCAGTGGAAAAACTGTTTATATAGAGCCAGCCGAAGTTGTTGAAGCAAACAACCGTATACGTGAGCTGGAAAATGAAGAGCGCAGGGAAATAATCAGAATACTTACCGCGTTTGCCGATTCTATACGTCCGGTTGCAAACGAAATAATTGATTCGTACCGTTTTCTGGCAAAGATTGATTTTATAAGGGCGAAGGCGATTTTCTCATTGAACAACGGTGGCATAAAGCCGCAAATGGAAAATTATTGTGTACTGGACTGGAGTATGGCAATACATCCTCTTTTGCAGATTGCTCTTGCAAAGCAGGGGAAAAAGGTCGTTCCGCTTGACATAAACCTTGACAGCAAGAACAGAATACTTATTATATCAGGTCCTAATGCCGGAGGAAAATCTGTATGCCTTAAAACGGTAGGGCTTCTGCAGTACATGGTCCAGTGCGGAATTCCCGTAACACTTGCCGAAAGCAGTCATGTTGGCATATTTTCAAGCATATTTATTGATATAGGCGACGAGCAGTCTATCGAAAATGATTTGAGTACATACTCTTCACATCTTCTTAACATGAAAAACATGATCAAGGGATGTAACGAAAAGAGTATAATACTTATTGACGAATTTGGTGGGGGAACCGAACCGCAGATAGGCGGAGCCATTGCCGAGGCTGTGCTGAAACGCTTTAACAATAACAGAACTTTCGGTATAATAACGACACACTATCAGAACCTGAAGCATTTTGCCGAAGACAATGAGGGGGTTATAAACGGAGCAATGCTTTATGACCGTCATCAGATGCAGCCGCTTTTTCAGTTAAGGATAGGAAATCCCGGAAGTTCGTTTGCCGTTGAAATTGCACGAAAAATAGGTCTGCCCGAAGAGGTTATACAGGATGCTTCGGAAATAGTAGGTTCTGAATATATAAATGCCGACAAATACCTGCAGGATATTGTGCGTGACAAAAGGTATTGGGAAAACAAACGACAGAATATCCGCCAGCGTGAAAAGCAGATGGAAGAAATAATCTCCAGATATGAAAAGGAGATGGAGGAAATGCGCAAGACGCGCAAGGAGATTATAGGCAAGGCAAAGGAAGAGGCAGAACAGCTTCTTATGGAATCTAACGCTCGTATTGAAAACACTATCCGTGCCATAAAGGAGGCGCAGGCAGAGAAAGAGCGTACAAAGCTTATACGTAAGGAACTGTCTGATTTCAAGGAAAATGTTAACGGTATTTCTGCTGATGATACTGATGATGCCATTGCAAGAAAGATGGAAAGGCTTAAGGCTAAGCAGGACAGGAAGAAAAACAAGCAGAACAAGCCGAAAGAGACTTCTGTCCAGCCTGTCGTGGAGAGGAAGGAAACTCCAATTCAAGCCGGAGATTATGTAAAAATCAAAGGACAGACTTCAATAGGGCAGGTTATCAGTATAAAGGGAAACAATGCTCGCGTTGCCTTCGGTATGGTTGAAATGAATGTAAAGTCAGACCGTCTTGAACGCTCGGCAAACGCTCCTTCACAAAGCAGTCTTGGTAAGGCTACATCATTCCTGTCGGTACAGACTCAGGACAGTATGTATGAAAAGAAACTTAACTTCAAACAGGATATTGATGTAAGAGGCATGCGTGGCGATGAGGCCGTACAGACTATTACCTATTTTATTGATGATGCGATACAGGTTGGCGTTTCACGTGTCCGTATTCTTCATGGAACCGGCAGCGGTATATTACGAACCCTTATCCGAAACTATCTTGATACAGTTCAGGGCGTTAAAAGCTATAAGGATGAGCATGTACAATTTGGTGGTGCCGGAATAACGGTTGTTGATTTGGAGTAATGGCTGTTTTGAATATGATATAAATAATAGTTGACCAGAAAGTCATAAATAAAAAATCCCTGTCAGAGTGTATAATGACAGGGATTTTTTAGTTCAAAACGAGACTTTTGTCAGCCTATTTCTCTGTATGTGTCTTATGTTAGAAATTGTAACCTACTGAAAAATAAAATACTCCTAATTTAGACTTAATATGGTCACTGTCTACAGTATTCAATAAACCTAAGTCATATTTTACTCCAGCGTAAATTTGATCTATAAGCAAACCTGCACCAAAGCTAAGGCCTAAATCAAATCTTTTCATATATCCGTCATCTCCATAGACACTTTCAGATTCTTTATTATCTTCATATTTATATATGTCTCTACCTGCAAGTCCTATAGACATATATGGACCTACATTAGCTTGTATCTGCATTCTTTCATTTATATCTTTTCTGTAAGATGCTAATACTGGTATTTCAAAATAGTTTACTGAAACAATATTTTTTAATTTTCCTTCTTTCATGGTATAACCTTTATTGGTATAGTATAGACCTGTTTGAAGGGCAAAACTTTCAGTAAAATTAAAATCTGCAATACCTCCCAATGTAACACCAACTTTTACTTTTGTATCGTCAAGATCTCCCATTTGATGACCTAATCCCAAGCCAGCTCTAACGCCAAAGTTAATATCCTGAGCAAAAGAAATGGAGCCGATGCCTAACATTAATGCAGCTGTTAAAAAAAACTTCTTCATAACAATAAAAATTTTATCTGTCGTCCACAAACAGAAATTCAACATTCAAATTAAATAATTGATGTTATATAAGATATCGGTATAGTGGACTGCAATCATATAATTGTTGTACCTAATCTCTGTACAAAATTAATAAAATAATATAATTGAAACAAAAAATATGTTCTATCTCAAATATTGATGAATTGGTATGTAACAAATAATCATATCAGATATGGATATAGGCGGAAAAAACTGCAAGATAGAATAATTATATGGCTATTTTGTAAAAAAAGTTAAAGTGAGAGACCGGAGTACGTAAATATGAAAACTATCAAAAAAGTATGTGCAAATACCAAATATTTTATAAGTATTTATAATCTGTCGTTATTTAACATTATTTATTCTGTTAAGAAAAAAATGTTATATATATGATAATAATTATTATAGAATAATTGTTACTTTTACCACAAAAGATTAGGAATGCCTAATCAGAGTAGTATAAACATTAAATTTTTAAGTTATGAAGAAGTTCTTTTTAATGGCTGCTGTTATTATTATGGGAGCAGTGAATGTAAATGCACAGTACAAACCAGAAAAGATGTCAGTTGCAACAGAAATCAATTATTCAGGTTCAAATGTATCACTTCCTGAATTTGGAGCAAGAGCTCGTTTATTCTTAAATGAAAATATGGTTGTACGTTTGGGATTGGGATTTTCAACAACATCTGATAAGAATACTGTATTTAAGCGTAATATTAAGGATGAAGAATATGAGGAAATTACAACCAATTCATCTACATCATTCTCCTTATTACCTGGTTTTGAATATCATTTTTCAAAATTTGAAAGAGTATCTCCTTATGTAGGTGCTGAACTTGGATTTGTTGTCGGCTCTGATAATACAAAATACGAAAATGCTGATGATAAGACTCAAAATACAGATACCAAGCAACCAACTTTTGGATTTAAAATTGGAGCGGTAACTGGTGTTGATGTACATATATATAAAGGATTCTATTTAGGAGCGGAACTTGGTCTTGGTTACCAACTTTCAACCAGAGGAAGAGGTGAAACTGAAACAAATTCAGGAACTTTTGATGGACAAAAGTCTTCTTCAGATAATCAATTTTCATTGTATGCAACTCCAGCATTAAGAATAGGTTGGTTCTTCTGATATTTTATGAATAGTAAGAGAGAACGGAGCTGTTATTGGAACAGCTCCGTTTTTTTTTATCATTAAAAGATTGCTTGATAAACATAAAATAAGACGTATTAAACAAAAAAAATAAATGGCTTTTATATAAGCTATAAAAAACTTGTTTTATAAAAAATATATTTATTTGCAAAAATATTTAAAATAAATACATATGAAAAAGAGAATTTTGTTTTTAGCTTTATGCGCATTGTGTTTCAGCATGGTATCATTTGCTCAAATCACAACTGGGGAAACTTCTGCAAAGAAAATTAAGTCAGGAAATAGAGCTCAGGCCGGAGACTACGGTTTATATGTAGGAGGTACAACAGAAATGTTTAAGGATTTGTTTAATGATGATTTGGAAGTAAAGGCTTTGCCGCTTATTAATTTCAAATATATGTATTCTGATAATTTGGAATTAAGATTAGGAATGGAATTCTATAAGAAAACCGGTACAGTAAAATCGGAGCTGGAAGTAGGAGAAGGCTCAGATGAAATGACTTCAAAAGCAAAAACTCATACAATTGAGTCAAGAAATTATGTTTATCCTGGTATAGCTTATCATTTCTCAAAAAGGAATCTTCTTGATGTATATGTAGGAGCAGAACTTCCTTTAGGATGGGAGAGATATGCAGTAAAAAGTTCAGGTGAGTTTGATGGAGATGATTATACTCAAAATGTTTCAAGAGGTACATTTAATATAGGTTTGGGAGCATTTATCGGTCTTCAGGCATATATTGCAAATCTTCCTTTGGCAATAGGTTTTGAATATGGTATATCATCAATGTTACATGCCGGATTGCGTTACAAACATGTTGTTACTGATGATGACGGAAAAGACCAGACATATTATACCAACGAACTTCCGGAAAATCCGAATTTTGATGGAAACCAATATGACTCATTAAAAATCAAACAAGGGGAAATCGGTTCACAATTCCGCTTTACATTAACTTATTATTTTAAATAATTAGACTATCACCACAATGAAAAATATTAGATATTTATTTTTTATAGTTACTGTACTTTTATTTGTTTCTTGTGGTTCTGTTCAGAAATCAAGAACTTTCAGACCAGATGCTACCAGACTGAATTTAAGTATGAGTGATTTGGTTTACCTTGGAGAAACTGAAATTAGCGTAAAATATAATGTATATTTTGGATTTATCTATGTCATAGATGAGGTAAACGGAGAAGATTACAGTTCTATGGATGTAAAGAAGACTTCATTAGGTAATATTGCAAATATGTTGTCCGGACCGATACATAAGTCTGCATATAAAGTTCTCGAAGATTACCCTGAAGCAACTTATTTCCAGCCAGTATTCAATCAGAGTAAGATAGAACGCCTTTTTTTAGGTCGTGAAATTTATGAAACAGCAAAGATAAGAGCTTATAAATTTAAATAAAAATCTTGTTTTTTTATAAGGACTATAACTATATTTGTAATAATGATTTAGTTGTAGTCCTTATTTATTGATGTCATATGAGAAATATATATTACATATTATTGGCATTTTTACTTTTACCTTTAATATCAGGTTGTGAAAAAGATGAAGAATCTACGGTGGTAATTGTTTTGGAAAATTTTTCGGAATTGGGGTATTGCAAACCTGATGATGTTATTCTATTTAAGATTCATACATTTACCAAAAATGAAAGGATAGAAAACTTGAAAATAGTTTCGGAAGATATAGAGAACGGAAATAAGGTATTATTGGATTCTGTTATAAATCAGAACAATTTTAAATATACATTTGCCTATAAAGTACCTGCATATAAACAGGATACTACATTGGTATCGTTTGTTTTTTCAGCAAAAGACAATACCGGAGTGGAGCAGTCAATGAAAAAACATATAAAGGTAACTGGAAGTAAGATACTTGAAGAATATACCGGGTTGAAACTTTATTCCGGAGGAAACAATAGAGAAGATGTTCTGTTCCTTGGTGATTTGAGCAAGGCATATAATTATGCGGATACTGATTCTGCTAATATTGATATCTATTCATATTATGATAAAAATATACATTATGAATCATTGTCAAGAGAATGGAGGACAAATACTGATGTTGAATTTGTAAAAAACAATACTTATGATTATTCTTCTGCTACATCACAATCTCTTAACAATATATTTGTCAATTCAAGAAAATCATCATCAGTAAAAGATTTACAAACCGGAGATGTGGTTATAATAGGTAAGGCTGGTGAAGCATGGGGCGCATTTCATATAGTAAATGTTATCGATAGTGAAGGTACAAATAACGATTATTATCTGATTAATTATAAAAAGATGAACTAAAACAATTCCTTGTTGTAGGAATATATTTAATAGATTATCTGAAAAGGGAATATAAATGAAAATAAATATTTCCTTTTCAGATATTTTTTTATAACTTCTCTTCAATATTTTTTTCTTTATAATCAATATGCCATAGGTGGATTTTTATGAAACAGAAATTAAACAATTTTGAATTCTGTTTGTATTCTGCAAGAAATCATGATGAAATTACTAAAATCTAATTTTGCCAGCGAAAAAAGAAAGCAAAAGAAGAATGAATAATTTCAGAAGATTGATTATCACTGCACCGTTGATGGCGACGGTTTTATGCTGTAAAGCAATTGACATAAAAGGTTTGGTAATAGACAAGACGACTCAGGAACCGTTAATAGGAGCGACAATACAATTGGAAAATATCACAAGAGGTGCAATTACAGACATTGACGGAAGATTCAGTATAGACAACGTAGAAAAAAACTCATTTATCATAGTACAGTATGTTTCATATCAGACACAGCGCTTGTCTGTTAATGATCTTGGTGATAAGGATATCGTAATATTAATGTCTCCCAATGACATGCAACTAAATGAAGTAACAGTGGTTGCTAAAAAAAATCTCGAAGGAGAAAGGGCTTTGCTTTTGGAAAGACATAAATCAAGTGTTGCAATTGAAAGTATCGGAGCAAAGGAAATGAGCCTGAAAGGAATTTCAAATGTTGAAGAAGGGTTGAAAAAGATTACAGGAATATCGGTTGCTTCTTCCGGACAAATAATTGTGAGAGGGCTTGGTGACAGATACAGTATTACTACATTAAACGGAATGCCGATAGCTTCGCCTAATCCTGACAATAAATTGATTCCACTTGACTTGTTTCCTTCATCAACAGTAAAAAACATTACAGTTAATAAGGTATACAATGCAGCTGATTATGCTGATTATTCAGGAGCGCATATTGATATTGCAACAAAAGACCAGAATGGTGAAGATTTCTTTAATGTATCATTTTCTACCGGAGGATATATAAATACACTCGGAGGAGAGTTTTATGAAATGGATCGTTCAAAATCTCTGTTCAGAAATTATAATCTTGATCCGAAAATAGGAGACATGAGTCTGATGGATTTTGAAAACTATAGTAAAACCAACAAGGTATTTGATACAAACTTCAACGTAAATAAAAAAAATACCATTCCTAATCTTAGCGGTAAGGCTTCATTCGGAAAAAATATAGCATTTGAAAACACAAGCAAATTAAGTATTCTGGCATCACTGAGTGTTGGTAATGAAATGAGTTCAATGAAAAATTCAATGGTCAGGACTCTGGAAGCTTCACAAGGAAAAGTAAGAAGTGAGTTCTACTATGATTCATATACCAACGAACTTGAAATAGCCGGTTTGGGAAGTGTAATATATACTTTCAGGAAAGAAGACCACATTGGCTATACTATGTTTTATGCCAGAAACATTGAAAACGAATTCCAGAACAGAAACGGATACGACAAGGAAGGAGTATCTCTGATAGGTATCAATGATATAATGCATATTTACACGTTGCAGAATCATCAGATTGACGGATATCACAAACTGAACAATAAATGGAAAATACAGTGGAAAGCATCATTCAGTGGAACTTCAAGCAATGAACCGAACAGAAGGCAAATGATGTTCCAACTTCTAAATGATGGAAATATCAAGTTCTTTGACCTTAACCAGCAGGAAACAATGAGATATTTTGGTGATTTGAATGAAAATGAGCTGACAGCTTGTATAAACTCCGGATATCAGATTGATGAAAAGAACAAGATTGATTTTGGAATTTCTTATAAGCGTAAGGACAGGGATTATGCAGGTACAAGATTCTATTATAATCTTTCAGAAATAAATAATGGGATAAGTAATATTGATGATATATTCAATACAGAGTCATATTTCTCGGAAAAGAATTTTGAAGACGGTAAGGTTAGTATAATGAAACTGAAACAGCCAAGAGACAGTTACATGTCAGGAAGCGATATTGCGTCAGGATATGTTACAGCTGAAGTTTATCCGATAAGAAATTTATTGCTAAATCTTGGTTTAAGATATGAGATGAGCAAACAGTTTGTGAATTATCATAATGACCAGTCACAATTGGAAAGAAGGGAACTGAATAACCATGATTTGTTTCCGGCTATAAACTCAAAATACAGTATAAATGAAGAAAACAATCTTCGATTGTCATTCTCACGAACAATAACAAGACCTACATTTATTGAGATGGCACCGTTCCTTTATGAAGAGTCATACGGTTCAGCGCAAATAAGAGGTAATGAAAATCTTAAAAACGGATATAACTACAATGTTGATCTTCGTTATGAGATGATAAATAAAAACGGGAACATGATATCTGCTACCGCCTATTATAAGTTCCTTGAAACCCCGATAGAAAGAACTCAGCAGATTGCCGGTGGAGCGACAATGCACTCTTTCAACAATGCAGATAACGGTATGGCTGCAGGTATTGAACTTGAAATAAGACAGGCAATAACAAAAGATTTGCAGGTTGGAGCAAATGGCTCATATATGTACACTAATGTTGTACTTCCTGAAGGAGGCGCATATACAAATACGAACAGAGCATTACAGGGAGCTTCACCATATTTGGCAAATGCGGATATTACTTACAAACATGATTTCAAGAACAAGCAGCAGATAAATTTCGCACTCCTTTATAATCTTCAGGGACCAAGAATTCATTCGGTAGGTGTTTCCGGATTGGGAGATATTACACAAAGACCTGTGCATACGCTTAATTTGGTTGCCGGGTACCAAATAAACGATAGGGTGAATATTTCTTTGAAAGCTTCGGATTTGCTTAACAATGACATAGTTTTTGAACAGGATGTTCCATTAACAGGTGAACTTATTGAAGTGGAAAGATTCAAGAAAGGAATGAAAATTGAAATAGGAATTTCTTATCAGATAAAATAAAAACAAAAACAATATAAACATTTTTACAAACTAAATTATTTTGATTATGAGAACTTTGAATTTAAGTTGCAAGTTTATGACTTTGGCTTTGGCCAGCAGTATGTTTATGATGACTTCTTGTGATAAAGAAGAAGACGGAGCTACTGATAACGGAGGTAAAACAGAACTTGAAAACGGTGCTACAATACCTTCAAACATAACAGCTGATTTGAAACTATCCAAAGGAAACATATATAAACTAAGCGGTGGTACACATGTTAAAGAAGGTGCTACTTTGTTTATCGAAGAAGGTGTGACAATTGAGGCTCAGTATGATGAAACTCCTGACTATATCCTTATTGAACAGGGTGCCAAGATTGATGCACAGGGAACTGCTCAGAATCCTATAGTAATGACAAGCAATAACAAGAAGACTGGAGCTTGGGGAGGTATTCATATTTGCGGTAAGGCTCATACAAACATACAGGCAAAAACTGGTAAGTCTGAAATCGGAAATGCTACATACGGAGGTGATATAGAAGATGATAACTCTGGTATCATGAGATATATTCGTCTTGAGTATACAGGATTTGCTCTTGATGCTGAACATGAAGCAAACGGTGTTACATTCTACGGAGTCGGAAACGGTACAACTGTTGAATATCTTCAGGCATACAAAGGTAAGGACGATGGTTTTGAATGGTTCGGTGGTTCTGTAAATGTAAGAAATCTTGTAGCAACAAGCTGCGGTGATGACTCTTTTGACTGGACTGAAGGATGGAATGGTAAGGCTCAGTTCCTGGTTGCTTATCAGGAAGCAAGCGAAAGCTGTGACTGTCTTATGGAATGTGACAGCAATGGTGACAACAATAGTCTTGAACCTATTGCACATCCTACAATTTCAAATATCACATTGATAGGTAACAACAATGCTGAAAAGAATAATGGTCTTCGTTTGAGAGAAGGTACAGAAGTAACACTTTACAATGCTATCATTACTGGAAAAGAAAATGCATTGCGTGTTGAATCAGAAGGTACTATTGATGCTCTTCAGAATGGTAAATCAATTCTTGAATATGTTTCTATCAGCGGTGTTGTTAAGTCAGAAGATGCAAGCAAATATTCAAATGACAGCTTTATCGCAAATGGAAACAACCTTTCAGAACAGTCATTTAACTTTACTGATAAATTTGTAGGTACTACTCCTGACGGAACAGATGCAAGCCAGAAGGATTCATTCTTCCAGAAAGCTGAATACAGAGGAGCTGTTTCTTCAGAAAACAACTGGACTATGGGATGGACATTGTAATCTTGAAATAAATCCAGATTTAGATATAATTGATTTTGTATAAAGAGAAAAGCGAGACGAATAAATGTCTCGCTTTTTTATTTGAGTATTTTATTTTGAATATTAGAAATTTTTATAAACTGTAAAGTTGTTATTATGATATTCAAATAAATATGTATTAATTTAGCTAACATCCTATCATTGAATATTATAAGCCAATGATAGGATATATTTTATTATAAGAATTTTCCATTCTCGATTTTGTATCCGCGAAGCAGTTCTTCTGCACTCAGACGTTTCTTTCCTGCAAGCTGAAGAAATTTGATATTTATAAAGCCTCCTTGTACGGCTACTTTTATAAATGACTTGTTATCTGTAACAATCTGACCGTATTCCAAGTTGTGGCTTTCAAAAACTTTTTCTGTTTCAAAAATCTTTACTCCAACCGGTTCATGGCCTTCATTGTGCAGTTCTGCCCATGCAGCAGGATATGGCGAAAGTCCTCTAATCATGTCATATACTGTTTTAACTGGTTGTGACCAGTTTATATGGCATGTTTCCTTAAAGATTTTAGGTGCAGGTTTGATTGTTTCAAATCCGGACATGGATTCTTGTGGAATTGGTTTCACTGTTCCTGCAATGATGTTATCAACAGTTTCAACAACAAGTTTGCCTCCAAGCACCATAAGTTTGTCGTGTACAGTACCTACATTATCTGTATCGGCAATAGGTATTTCAACCTGTTGTATAACTTCACCTGTATCAATCTCATGTTTCAGGAAGAATGTTGTTATTCCAGTTTTTGTTTCACCGTTCATTACCGCCCAGTTAATAGGTGCTGCACCGCGATATTGTGGCAGAAGTGATGCATGCAGATTGAATGTTCCAAGACGGGGCATATTCCATACAACTTCCGGTAGCATGCGGAAAGCTACTACAATCTGAAGGTCTGCATTAAGGGAACGCAACTCTTCGATAAATTCCGGAGCTTTAAGCTTTTCCGGTTGCATAAGTTTTAGGTTGTGTTCCAATGCATATTGCTTTACTGGCGAGAACTGTACTTTGTGTCCGCGGCCAGCCGGCTTATCCGGCATGGTTATTACACCTACAATGTTGTATCCACCTTCTACAAGGCATTTAAGACTCTCAACCGCAAAGTCGGGAGTTCCCATATATACTATTCTAAGATCCTTTTTATCCATATGTTTCTGTTTGTTATTCTGATGAGAATTTTACCAATATATCTCTGTATGAGTTGAATATCTTTGATTTTGAAACAAATCCAAGATACTTGTTGTTATCGTCAACAACCGGAAGATTCCAGGCTTTTGTGTCATCAAATATCTTCATGACTTCTTCCATAGGCAAGTTTATATTTAGCCTTGCCGGTGGTGATGTCATAAACTTGCTTACTTTGAAGCGGTGATAAAGTTCCGGACGGAACATAATGTTTCTGATATCGTCAAGAAGAACAATTCCTTCAAGTACACCTTCATTGTTTACAACCGGGAAAAGATTTCTTCTTGATTTCGATATTGTCTTTACAACGTCTCCTAAGTCCATATCCGGCTTTATTGTATCAAAGTCTGTTTCGACTACTGAGTCTGTTGAAAGAAGAATAAGTACAGATTTGTCTTTATGGTGAGTCAGAAGCTCTCCTTTCTTTGCCAGACGCATAGAATATATACTATGCGGTTCAAACACAATTATAGTCAGGTATGAACAAACCGATACTACCATAAGCGGAAAGAACATATCGTATCCTCCAGTCAGTTCTGCAATCAGGAATATTCCGGTTAGCGGTGCGTGCATGACACCTGACATCAGACCTGCCATACCAAGCAAAGCAAAGTTTTTCTCTGGTAAAACGGGAGTCCATTCTATACCGTTTGAGAAATGTGCAAAAACAAATCCCAAAATACAGCCAAGGAACAGACTTGGTGCAAAAATACCACCGCAGCCACCTCCACCATTTGTTGCACTTGATGCAAACACTTTTACAAGAACGATAAGAAGCAGATATATCAGCAGCAGTCCAGGATAACCATAGAAAAGTGAATTGTTCATTGTCGTGAGCCAGTCGCTTTCGCCTTTGCCGTCAAGTAACAGATTTATTGTGTCATATCCTTCACCGTAAAGCGGTGGGAAGATAAATATAAGAATACTTAGGGTTGCGCCGCCAATAAGCAGTTTGGTATATGGATTTGAATATTTGCGGAATATGTTTTCGCAGAAATTCATTGTTCTTGTGAAGTAAAGAGACAGAAGGCCGCAAGCTATTCCGAGTAGGATTACGTATGGCAAGCGTTCCAATACAAAGGCATTGTCAAGATGAAACTTGAACATTGCTTCAAATCCGGTGAACATATAGGTTACGGCAGCGGCAGTGACGCATGAAATCATTAGTGGCAGTAACGACGCCATTGTAAGGTCAATCATAAGCACCTCAAGAGTAAAGACAAGTCCTGCTATCGGGGCTTTGAATATACCAGCAACTGCTCCTGCAGCACCGCATCCGACAAGCAGCATAAGCGTTTTGTGTTCCATCTTGAATAATCTTCCAAGGTTGGAACCTATTGCAGAACCTGTAAGTACAATAGGAGCTTCGGCTCCGACCGAACCACCGAAACCTATGGTTATACTACTGGCAACCACGGATGACCATGTGTTGTGTGGCTTTATTCGGCTTTGTCGTCTGGATATGGCATAAAGAATCTTTGTTACTCCATGTCCGATATCGTCCTTAACAATCTTTCTGACGAAAAGTCCTGCAAGAAAAATACCGACAACGGGATAAACCAAATATAGGTAGTTGGCTCCGGTTGAATCGAAGTTGTTGGTCAAAAAGTTCTGTATGGCATGTATAAGCCATTTAAGTATCAGTCCGGCAAAAGCGGTTAGTATCCCCGCAACGAAACTCAGAATAAGAATAAAGTTCTTTTCTTTGATGTGCTTTTCCCGCCATTGCAGAATTTGCTGATAGACATAGTGAAGTTTTTCTTTTTCTATAATCATAATTAAATACCTCTACCGGTTACGATTGTTTTGACTGTATATATCAATATTTTTATATCAAGAACCAGATTTCTGTTATCCAGATAGATTATGTCATATTGCAGGCGCTCTACCATTTGGTCTATATTGTTTGCATACCCGTATTTTACCATTCCCCATGATGTTATTCCGGGTTTGACTGTATATATCTGATGGTAGTAAGGGGCCTTCTTTATTATTTGTTCGGCGTAGAAACTTCTTTCCGGGCGCGGTCCTACAAGTGACATGTCTCCTTTTAATATATTCCAGAATTGTGGAAGTTCGTCAAGACGGTATTTTCGCATTATGCGTCCGAAGGATGTTATTCTGTTGTCCTTGTCTGAAGCCAGTGCCGGACCGTTTTTTTCTGAGTCAATATACATTGTCCTGAACTTATAGATGGTAAAAGGCTTTCCGTTCTTTCCAAGTCTTTCCTGTCTGTAAAGTATCGGGCCGCTTGAATCCATTTTTACTTTGATTGCAAGGAAAGCAAGTAATGGTGACAGTATTATAAGTGCAAGTGATGCAAGTAATATATCTACCGTGTACTTTACATTTTTTTGACCCTCAGGCATATTGTCTTTGTTTATTTCTATAATCGGGGATGCATAGATGGTACTCATCTTTACACTATGTGTAAGTATATAATTACTGTCTGCCTTCAGGTATATTGGAATGTTGTATTTGTATATAAGATTCAGATAACATGATATGTTCTCATTTGAGAGGGTATCCGGGGCTATTATAATCTTTTGTATTCTATATTTCTTTATTATTTGAGCAATATCATTCTCATCGCCAAGAATTAATTTTTCATTTATATAGTTCTGGCAGCCTTCCATCCTGATGTATCCTTTTATAATATATCCCATTGACATTGGCATATTGTCCAGCTCTTTGACTGTTTCGGATGCATAATATCCGTTGCCAAGTACAAGTGTACTGAATCCTATTTGCCTGTTATGAATTTTTGCGTTTTGTTTGGCGGTAATTATAGAACGTGGAAAATATACCATTAAAAATTCGCAGACATATAATATAGCCAGCAGTTTATAATAACTTAGATAATGTATTGGAATATCGTTCACCATTACTGTGAAAAATATAATCAGTGTTCCATACAATGTAGATACAATGGTGCTTTTCAATTCCACGATACGTGATTTCATTATGGTGTTGTTATAATATCCAGAGTAGAAGAATATTACAATCCACATTATTGGAATGAAAATCTGTCCTAAAACAAGGTGGCTGTTTGTCAGATAATCATATAGAGATGAAAAGGAATGTTTTCCCAATGCATGAAATCTTGCAAGGTTCATTATGAACCATGCAATGTTTGATGCAATATAATCTGATACAATATATTTTATCAGTTGCGTCTTTTCGTCTCTTGTTATCTCTTTCATTGGCGTATAATCTTTACTTCTCCTTTATTCCCAAGTTTGATAATGCTTGAAGGAGCAGCTTTTGCCTTTTCGTCCTGTCTGTATTTTACAACGTAGTCTACTGCTGATATTATTTCATGGCTTACTTCACTGAAGTTCTGTGGAGAAGGTTCTCCGCTGATATTTGCAGAAGTGGAAACAATTGGCTTTTTGAATCTCATGCAAAGGTCTTTTGAAAACGGTTCGTTTGTGACCCTTATACCGGCACTTCCGTCTTCTGCCAGCAGATTTTCTGCCAGATTGCGAGCCTTGTCATAAATTATTGTTAGCGGTTTGGTTGCAAACTCGATAAGGTCCCATGCAATTTCCGGCATATCCTGTACATAAGCATTAACTTTTGCCGGGCTGTCCACCAATGTTATAAGAGCCTTGCTGTCAATACGTTTTTTTATTTCATATACACGTTTGACTGCTTCCGGATTTGTGGCATCACATCCTATTCCCCATATTGTATCTGTAGGATAAAGTATAATGCCTCCGTTAAACATAACCTCACACGCCTTTTCTATATCTTCTTTATATTTTTTTCTAAGTTCTGCCTGTTCGTTCTTTTCCATAATATTGCAATTTGAAAATAATATGAATATATTTTGGCAAATATACAACAAAATGTCTAATATTGGTGTTTAATATATATGTGTTTGATGCAGTTGTATTGTTTAAAAATACCTACAATATGCTATTGTGCGTACTGATATTGTGTATTTACTTTGCATTAATTTAAATAGATATGAAGAATAAACATAAATATAGTGTTTCCGACAAGATGAGTGCTCTTATATGCGACAATTATTCTTTGTTGACAGTTATGAGCCGCTTTGGATTAAGATTGGGTTTTGGTGATGCTTCTGTTGGTGAAGTTTGTGCTGCGCAGAATGTAGATTGTGCAACTTTCCTTTCAGTCGTCAATTTTATTGCCGAGGAGAGGGACAGCATTGAACTTACAGAAGATTTTTCTGTAAAATCACTTATGAAGTATTTGGGCAATGCCCATACCTATTTTTTAGATTTCAAACTTCCTGCCATAAGGAAAAAACTTGTTGAGGCTGTAGGAGATACTGTCGAAGACAAACTTGCCATGCTTGTAATAAAGTTCTTTGACGAATATGTTATGGAGATAGGCGACCATATGGACTATGAAGACAGAAATGTATTTAAATACACACGGTCATTGCTTGAAGGAAATGTTTCGGATACAGGATTCAATATATATGACTTTGCGCGCAATCACGAACGTGCAGAATCAAAACTGACCGAATTGAAGAATATAATCATAAAATATTACCCGCAGGTAGGTTGCAGTAACCTGATGAATGATGTGCTTTATGATATTTATAATTGTGAGGCAGATCTTGCACTGCACTCAAAGATTGAGAATTTTATGTTTGTCCCTTCTGTAATAGCCCTTGAAAGGAGATTGAAAAGCAAATGAAAACAGAAAATACAACACATATTGCCGTCCTTGAAACTTCTGTAATTATAAGAAGTGGAATGGCTCATGTTGTTAAGCATATTCCGGACAATGATATCTATGCTGTTGAAATAGCCTCTGCAGAAAGTCTTGCCAATTATCTGTCATTGCATGTTCCTGATATTATGATAGTAAACCCTTTGTTCGGCGGATGGTTTGATATTGCGAAATACAAAGAAGAATATCCTTCAATAAAGTTTGTTGCCCTTGTTTCGTCTGCTGTTGATATGAACATGTTGAGGGACTATGATTTTTCAATTTCTGTTTTTGATGATATGGATGATATAATAAACCGATTTGGGCAACTGACAGGAGACTCAAAAAACGAGCCGGAACAGGAAATGTTAAGTCAAAGGGAGAAGGAGATAGTTGTCTGTGTCGTAAAAGGCATGACCAATAAGGAGATTGCTGATTCGCTGTTCATATCAATACACACCGTTGTAACTCATAGAAGAAATATAGCCAAGAAACTCCAGATACATTCTCCTGCCGGGCTGACTATCTATGCGATTGTTAATAAACTTGTAGACATACAGGATGTGAAAGCTCTGTAGTTTAAGGTCATATTCTTATCGCATACTTTTTCAGGCGCTGGTCAAGCATTGAATCAGGTATGATTTTTTTTATTATATCCGAAACAATATTAAGCAGTCCTTCTCTTACATAATCATTTCTGACAACAATAGATATTTCTCTGACTGAATCTTTCTGTTTCAGTTTCCTTACGTTTTTTTTCTGTTCTTCGGTAAGCATCGGAATGTGCAGTTCCGGAATTATCGTATGTCCTCCGTTTAAGTCAATTACTTTAATCAGAGTGTCAATGCTTCCAGCTTCGTATGCTGCTGAATGAACCGTATTTTTGTTACACAGGTTTATTATCTGGTTCCTGAAACAATGTCCTTCCTGAAGCAGCCAGAAGTTCATGCCCGGTAGTCTTTCGGGACTTATTTCTTCTTCCGAGTATAATGAATCTATAGGAGAAACATATGCATAGAACTTTTCGTAATATATAGGTATTTCAAGCAGTCCTGATTCGTTTAATGGTGTTGCAAGTATTGCCATATCCAATTCTGCCTTTTTCAGACGTTCTATGATTGCCGATGTCTGCCGTTCCGATACATTCAGCTTTATATTAGGATAGTTCCCGAATTCCAGAAACATTTTTGGCAGCAGATAGGTTGCAATAGTCGGAATGATTCCAAGGTTTATTGTTCCCCTTGTGATTCCGCGTTCTGATAATGTAAGTTCTTCAATCTGTCCGGCATTGAAAAGGACAATTTTAGCCTGAGAAATTATTTTTTCACCTATTGATGTTGGTACAACCGGATGTGCCGTACGGTCAAATATGGTGATGTCCAGCTCTGTTTCAAGACTCTTTATCATGGCACTGAGGGTTGACTGTGTGACTCCACAAGCCTCTGCAGCACGGACAAAGTGTCTGTGCTTGTCAACTGCAACTATGTACTGTAATTGTTGTAATGTCATTATATCGATTTTGTCAATACAAAGATAGAAAATATCTGTTTGATTGATATTGTCCTGAGCTATATATTTGCATCAGATTCCTGAAAGGGAATGAAAACAAGACAAAAATCAAACATAGTAATAACAATTAAAAACAAATAATTATGGAAGCAAATGTAGTAAACCCAATGCCTCGCATAGGCGACAATGCACCTTCGTTCACAGCAGTTACAACTCAGGGCGTAATAAATTTCCCTGGAGACTATCAGGGCAAGTGGAAAATCCTGTTCAGCCATCCGGCCGACTTTACTCCGGTATGTACTTCTGAGTTCATGACTTTTGCAAGTATGGCAGATGATTTTGAAGCTTTGAACTGCCAACTGGTAGGTTTGTCTGTAGACGGTCTTTACAGTCACATTGCATGGTTAAGAACAATAAAGGACAAGATAGAGTATAAGGGAATGAAAAACGTTGAGGTGAAATTCCCTCTTATTGAAGACATATCAATGAATGTTGCAAAGCTTTACGGTATGATTCAACCGGGCGAAAGCCAGACTTCTGCAGTCAGAGCGGTATTCTTTATTGACCCTAAAGACAAGATACGTACAATAATGTATTATCCTCTCTCATTGGGAAGAAACTTTGACGAAATCAAACGTGTCCTTATCGGATTGCAGACCAACGATAATTTCGGAGTTGCACTCCCTGCCGACTGGTGTCCGGGGGATGAAGTGATTGTTCCGCCTGCAGGTTCTTGCGGTGTGGCAAAATCAAGAATGGATGGAGAAGAAGCCGAAATGAAATGTTATGACTGGTTCTTCTGTACAAAGAATATCAGCAAGGAAGAGGTTGAGAGCCGATTGGGCAAATGATTCTGATATGACAGCTATGAAGTGATTTTATCCAACATCTTTCTTTTGTGGATTTCCCGTATGACTTTGAATATCCCTACTAATGCAAAGTCATACGGGAACTTTGTTAGGTACAGGCATTTGTATTGAATGTTTTTGCTTATTGTATTGGGATTGGTTTTTATAAAAAACATGTTTGATTGTTGTTTTAAATGTTTTTTATTTTATATTTGTGTAAATGTTTTTATACAGCTTTAGGAAATGATTTTTAATCCATTAGTGTCCCGTTAAAATCGGGACAAGTTAATATTAATCAAACAATCCCGGAAAAAGGGAAGAATTGAGTTC
>CALUJO010000023.1 GCA_944320965.1 uncultured Bacteroidaceae bacterium
CGGGGTAGCGGGATTCGAACCCACGACCCCCTGCTCCCAAAGCAGGTGCGCTAACCGGACTGCGCTACACCCCGAACATTTTTCAATTGCGGTGCAAAAGTATATCTTTTGAATTTTATATGCAAATGTTTTAGGGAATATTTTTTAAGAAAATTATTATATTTCGTCTGTTCCCTGCTTTTGAGTGTCATCGGCAAGCTTTTTACGGAAGAATGCAAGTTTGTTGTTTGCTTCTGTAGTCTGCTTTTCGATTTCATTCAACGACTTCAATATTTTGTACAGGTCATATATTTCAATAACGGACTCTATTTCCTGTTTTGTAAGTTGTCTCTTGTACGGTCTTATTCCTATATACTCAGCCCACATTTTGGTGTCTTTGTTATAGATTATGAACTCAGCCAGTCCGTTATCTGTTCCGCCAACTTCATATTCCGTCTTTTCAGTCACCATGTTCATATGTTTGCTTGCATAGTGGTTTTCGCTGTGCTTGGTCTGAATAAAGCTGTTGTCCTTTGACGAAACGACTTTTATTGAATGGTGGTCAACGTTTCTTTTTCCGAAATATATTGAAGTCAGTTTCATCTTTCCGGTTTCGTCAACCGATGCATAAAGAAAACTGCGGTCGTTCAGTTTGTTCAAGTCCTGTCGTGGGCAGATATAAGTTCCGTAATCCTGATATTCTTCGTTTTTAAGGAGAGTATATTTGTCTTTTATCTTTTCCAGCTGTGCTGTAAGATCCTGTCTTATGCTGTCAAGATAGGCAAGTGTCTTTTCTTGCTCGCTTATTTCTATCTTCTGCATCAGACCTATGCTTTTCTTTCTGATTTCGAAAGCTTTTGGATAAGTGGTCTTTATACTGTCAATAAGAGTTTTTGCCTTGTCAAACTCTTTTGCTTCAAACGAAGCGACTGCATCATTATAAATAGCTTCAGCTTTTTTATCGGCACTGTTGCATGCAACAGTAAGGGCGGCGATTGCCGCAATCATTGTATATTTTAATTTCATAACTCAAAAAATATATGTGGCAAAAATACTATTATTTATTTTATATAAAGTACATTCATGCGATATTTTACATTTGTAATTTGTTGTTGCGCTATTGATATGATGTGCTTTTGCCGGCTGGGCAACTTCCTTCTTTCTTATTATTTTATTGCAACAGACCGAATATTCGCAAGTTCTTTTTAATTTTGTATTTGTAAATAGTTGAATATGCATTTGGATAAAGAACAATTCAAGGTAATACTGGATAAACCTGTTTTCAGGAAAATATCGGAAATTGCCGATAATTTGGGATATGAATGTTATGTGGTTGGCGGTTATGTCAGGGATATTTTTCTGAATCGTCCGTCAAACGATATAGATGTTGTTGTAGTTGGCAGCGGAATAAAAATTGCACAGGTACTTGCAAAAGAGTTGGGCAAAGGTGCTTACCTTTCTGTTTTCAAGAACTTTGGCACGGCACAGGTCAAATACCGCGGAATGGAGATTGAATTTGTCGGAGCACGAAAGGAATCATACAGCCATGATTCACGCAAGCCTGTTGTAGAAGACGGAACTCTGGAAGATGACCAGTACCGTCGTGACTTTACGGTAAATGCTCTTGCCGTGTGTCTTAACGGTCCGCGTTTCGGTGAACTTGTCGATCCTTTCAACGGACTGGAGGATATGGAGGACAAGATGTTGCGTACTCCTACGGATTCTGATATCACATTTTCGGATGACCCTCTGAGGATGATGCGCTGCATAAGGTTTGCAACGCAGCTTAATTTTCATATTGACGAGGAAGCATTTGAGTCAATACGCAAGAATCTGAAAAGGATTGAAATAATTTCAAGGGAAAGAATTATAGAAGAACTGAACAAAATACTTATGTCGCCTGTTCCTTCAAAGGGGTTTGTGCTTCTTGATGAATCAGGACTTCTGGACTATGTGTTCCCCGAACTGAAGAAACTTCAGGGAGTTGAGATAAGGAACGGACGTGCGCATAAGGATAATTTCTATCATACACTTCAGGTTGTAGACAATCTGGCAAAGGTTTCCGACAATCTGTGGCTTCGTTGGGCAGCGCTTTTGCATGATATTGCAAAACCGCAATGCAAGCAGTGGGACAACAAGTGCGGATGGACATTCCATAACCATAACTTTATTGGTGAAAGGATGATTCCTGGTATATTCAGGAAAATGAAACTTCCGTTGAACGAGAAGATGAAATACGTTCAGAAGATGGTCGGTTTGCACATGCGCCCCATTGTGCTTTCGGAAGATGTTGTTACGGATTCGGCCGTCAGACGTCTGCTTTTTGAAGCGGGTGAGGATATTGACGATCTGATGACTCTTTGTGAAGCAGATATAACTTCGAAGAATGAGTACAAGAGAAAGCGTTTCATAGACAATTTCAACCTTGTAAGGCAAAAACTGAAGGATATAGAGCACAAAGACCACATAAGGAATTTCAAACTTCCTGTTGACGGCAACGATATAATGGAAATGTTCGGGCTGTCGCAGGGAAGCGAAGTCGGGATGTTGCGCAGTTCTGTTAAGGATGCCATTCTTGACGGAGTCATTCCAAATGAGAGGGCGGCTGCACTTGAATACCTTGTTTCGAAAGCAAAGGAAAAGGGTATATCACTTGTAAAAGACTTAAGACATGAATGAAAAGAGAGTTTTAGTAGGAATGAGCGGTGGCATAGACAGTTCTTCTGTCTGTCTTATGCTTCAGGAACAGGGATACGAAGTTGTCGGAATGACAATGAGAGCATGGGATAACGGTTCCAATTATATTGAAGAGGCAAGGAGTCTTGCTGAAAGACTTGGTATAGACCACCACGTTGTTGACGTTCGGGAGGATTTTAAAAATACGGTTGTCCGCAATTTCATTGAAGAATACCTTCACGGTCGTACGCCTAATCCGTGTGTTATGTGCAATCCGCTGTTTAAGTTCAGAATACTTGAGGAGTGCGCCAATCGTTATGACTGCGCATATATTTCAACAGGTCATTATTCCAAAATCAGGAATGTTGACGGACATAGCTATATTGAGTGCGGTGAAGATATAAAGAAAGACCAGTCATATTTCCTTTGGCGGGTTGATGAATCAATCCTTTCGAGATGTATTTTCCCTCTTGGCGGTATGACAAAGGTGGAAGTCCGCGAATATCTTAGACAGAAAGGGTTTGAAGCAAAAGCTTCTTCGGGCGAGAGTATGGAGGTCTGCTTTATAAAGGGCGATTACCGTGATTTCCTTCGCGAGCAGCTTCCCGATATTGACAGCCGTGTGAGGGAAGGCTTTTTTGTATCAACTGATGGAAAGAAACTTGGAACGCACAAAGGATGTGCCTACTACACCATAGGACAGAGAAAGGGACTTGGTATAGCCTTGGGCGAACCAGCCTTTGTGGTAAAGATAAATACCGAAAAGAATACGGTTATGCTCGGTTCGCGCGACAAGCTTGTGGCGCATTATATGCTTGTTGAAAACTACAAGTTCATAGATGAACAGGATTTCTTTTCGGGCAATCACGAATTGAGTGTGCGCATAAGATATAAAAGTGCGCCTATTCCATGCCGTGTGGCAAGAATTGATGATAAATTGCTTATTGTTGAATTTCTTGCCGAAGCAGCATCTGTCACACCGGGACAGTCGGCTGTTTTCTATGACGGCAAATTGATGCTTGGCGGAGGTTATATAGCCAACCAGAAAACCTTGGGGCTTTACCTCAGTGACGAGTATGCCGGTAAGTTGGACTTTAAATAAATTGATATATGTCTTACAGGGAGTTTCTGTTGTCATTGGCAATGCTTGGTTCAGTTTCCGTCTATTCGCAGGAAATGTACAGGTATGCTGTCACTTTTAACGATAAGGGAGATTATCAGTCTGCACTTGAAAATCCTTTGGAATTTCTGTCACAGAGGTCTGTTGAAAGAAGGCAAAGACAGGGTATTGCTCTTGATTCAATAGACGCTCCGCTTGTGAAGGAGTATGTTGACCGTTTATCTTCATTATATAAGATTGTTGGAAAAAGCCGTTGGCTTAATGCCGTGATGGTGGAAGTGGCTGATAAAAGTGATATTGACGTACTGGAAACTCTTGATTTTGTAAAAGAGGCAGAGTGGGTGGGTACATACTTGCCGGAAAGCTTTACCGACTATGACTGTGAGACAGAGATTGAAGCAGATACTTCTGAAGATTCCCATGGTGTGATGTCCGAACTGCTTGACGTAAACGGTATAAGGGATTTGCACGGAATTGGGTTTGACGGAAAAGGAAAACTTATAGCAGTTACAGATGATGGTTTCTGTAACATGGACAGAATAAACGGAGGATGGGCAGGGAAAATAGTTGCCGTTAAGGATTTCATAGGAGGACATGACAGTGAAATGTATAAGGAAGGCAATCATGGAACAAGGGTTACATCCTGCATTGCATCCAATTTGAAGAATAAATATATAGGCTCTGCCCCTGGTGCAGAATGTGTATTGCTCCGAACCGAAAATCTTGTAGCCGAGGAGCCTGCCGAGGAATACTACTGGACTTTTGCTGCCGAGTTTGCCGATAGCATAGGCGCGGATATAATAAATGTATCTTTGGGATACAATACTTATGATGCAGGTTTCAGACAGCTCACTCATGATGACCTTGACGGTTCTTCTGTTATATCAAGAAGTGCGGATATGGCAGTGGGTAGAGGAATGGTTGTTGTAGGTTCGGCAGGAAACGAAGGAAATAAGACTTGGAAGAGAATATGTATTCCTGCGGATGCCCGTGAAATAATTTCTGTCGGTGCATTGGATTCCGGACTCAGTGTTGTTGCATCATATTCTTCATCAGGACCGTCTGCTGACGGAAGAGTAAAGCCGGATGTGCTTGCTCCCGGCACGGTATATTCAATAAATATTGGTGGTAAGATAGGTTCCGGGAACGGAACTTCGTTTGCTTCACCTATAATGGCTGGTGGAATTGCATGTCTGTGGCAGGCATTGCCTGAACTTACAGCAAGGGATATTGTTGAACTTGTCAGAAAGGGCGGTGCCGATTACTCTTCGCCTGACAACAGAAGTGGATACGGTATATCAAATCTTTACGACATATATCTTGAGAACGCACCCAATTCTATTCCAGAAGCTGAGTTTGCGTATGGAAAAGTTTTCTTAAAAAATGGCAGACTTTTCTTTTCTGATTCATTAATCTTTGAACCGGATTCGGAATATACCATATATTCAATTGACGGAAAGCCAGTTTATAAAAGCAAGATATATAACAGAGAACAAGATATTTCTTTTCTTTCCGATGGATATTATGTAGTTGAAGTCCGCACAGACCTCGGCTCATCATCTTTTAAGATTGTATTATGAGCGAAAGAGAAACCATATCATTGCAGGAACTTAACCTTATGGTACAGTTCGCCATTCGCAGGCAACTGCCGGATTCATATTGGATAACGGCAGAACTGAATGAAGCAAGAGTTGGAAGCGGAGGACACTGCTATATAGAATTTATAGAGAAAAACGAGAAGGGTAATATTCCTGTAGCGAAGGCAAGAGGAAATATTTGGGCAAATAATTACAGGATACTGAGCCGTAAGTTTGAGGAACAGACGGGAATGACTATTTCTGCAGGACTTAAAGTTATGGTGAATGTAACCGTAGAGTTTCATGAGCTTTACGGTTATTCCTTGAATGTAATAGACATAGACCCTTCATATACTCTTGGTGATTTGTTCATGAAACGGCAGGAAATAATACGCCGCCTGGAAGAAGAGGGTGTCATTGACATGAACCGTGAACTGGATTTCCCTCTGGTGCCGCAGCGTGTTGCCGTAATATCTTCGCCTACGGCTGCCGGCTATGGAGATTTCAGAAATCAGATAGAAAACAATCCGTATAATATAAAATTTGATTTGACTCTTTTCCCCGCTGTCATGCAGGGAGAACAGGTTGAGAAAAGCATAATTGCTGCGCTTGATGCAATATATGAGAGGGCAGATAATTTTGATGTGGTTGTAATAATAAGGGGAGGAGGTGCTAATTCCGATCTGACAGGGTTTGATTCATACAATCTGGCATTTCACTGTACGCAGTTCCCGCTTCCTATTGTTTCGGGAATAGGGCATGAACGTGACAGGACTGTGCTTGATGCAGTTGCAAATGTCAGTGTAAAGACTCCTACCGCAGCCGCACAGTATCTTATAACTGCAGCGCACGATTTTGCCGAGGAAATAAAGGCTTATGCTGTTGGAATACAGACAGGCGCGTTGCAAAAGCTATCATCCGAGAAATTGTGGCAGTTAGGTTTGGTATCTTCTTTCAATAAAGCTGCATCAGGCTTTCTACATGCCGAGAAAATGGCAGTTTCTTCATTAGCTTCAGATTTGAAAAATTCGGTTGCGTTAAGGATAAGTACGGAAAAGGGACGCATTGTGCAGTTTGACAGCAATCTGCCTCTTTTGGTACGCAATGTAACTGACAGGCAGAGAAATACGGTTGAAAATTCGGTAAACAGATTGAATTTTGCAGTGAATGGCATAGTCCGTGAAGAAAAGCATAGGCTTGACATATACGGACAGGTAACCCGCAATACCGATCCCAAAAGGATAATGGAACGTGGATTTGTTATTCTTAGGCATAACGGAAAGGCCCTGCGCAGAAAGGGGGAACTTGTTTCGGGCGGGCATTATAATCTTGAGACAAGTGACGGCAATATAAACGTAACAATTAATGAGGACAAATAATATGGCAGTAAAGAAAATGACATACCGCGATGCTTCGAAACGGCTAAAGGAAATAATGGCAGGAATAGAAGAAAACAGATATGATATCGATGAACTTGTACCTATACTAAAGGAAGCAAAGGAGCTGATTGCCTTTTGCAATGATAAGTTATACAAAGTTGAGTCGGAAATTAGCAAAATATTAGAAAATAAGCCGAGCGAAGAAGAATAATAACTTTTTTTTAGGCTGATACTGTGGTTTACTAAAATAATAAGTTTACATTTGTACATAAACTAATAAAAACAATTACTAAATAAAATAACAGTTATGGAACAGATTGATTGGTCAAATTTGACATTTGGTTATATGCCTACCGATTACAATGTCCGTTGTGTATGCAAGAACGGTGTATGGGGTGAACTTGAAGTATCAAGCAGCGCTTATATAAATATGCACATGGCAGCAACTTGCCTTCACTATGGTCAGGAGGCTTTTGAAGGAATGAAAGCATTCCGCGGCAAGGACGGACAAATCCGTGTTTTCCGTATGAGAGACAATGCTGAACGTCTTCAGTCTTCATGCCGTGGTATTATGATGGCTGAACTTCCTGTAGAAAAATATGAAGAAGCTATCATTAAGGTCATCAAGTTGAACGAACGCTTTGTACCTCCTTATGAAAGCGGTGCTTCACTTTATATCCGTCCTGTATTGTTCGGTACTACTGCACAGGTAGGTGTCAAGCCGGCTGCCGATTATATGTTTGTTGTATTTGTAACTCCTGTAGGTCCGTACTTCAAGGCTGGTTTCAAACCGACTCCTTATGCAATCATGCGTCAGTTTGACCGTGTTGCCCCTCTTGGTACTGGTACATACAAAGTGGGAGGTAACTATGCAGCAAGTCTTGTTGCCGGCGAAAAGGCACATGCTATGGGATATTCAGCAGTTCTTTACCTTGATTCTAAAGAGAAGAAATATCTGGACGAATGCGGTCCTGCTAACTTCTTCGGAATCCGTGGCAACAGCTATATCACTCCTAAGTCAGATTCAATTCTTCCTTCAATCACAAACAAGAGTCTTATGACACTTGCTGAAGATATGGGTATGACAGTTGAACGCCGTCATATTGAAGTTGAAGAACTTGCTACATTTGACGAAGCAGGTGCTTGCGGTACAGCAGCAGTTATCAGCCCTGTTTCACGTATTGATGATATTGATGAAAACAAATCATACGTATTCAGCAAGGATGGAGAAGCAGGTCCAGTATGTACAAAACTGTATAACCGTCTGAGAGCAATCCAGTATGGTGATGAAGAAGACAAGTTCGGTTGGGTAACAATCGTTAAGTAATATCCGAATACGATAATATAAACAAAACGGGGAACTTCTTGATTTTAGCAGTTCCCCGTTTTCATTTGGTCCATGTATATGATTTTTGTTGTTGCTGTTTCCTTTTTCAATGTTCCGCAGCTTCAATGATATTTATTCCGATATCGGTATATCTCAGAATATCGGTTGTTATTTCCTTGATATACGCATCAGAGCGTTTTTTGCCAAGTCTTACAACTATAGCATTCTTTTCCGGTATGGCAATTACATATTGGCCAAGCATTCCACGCATATAAGGATTTGTCATACCCTTGTAATGCATAATCCAGAACTGAAATCCGTAATAGTCCAGTGAATCCTTCCCCCATTGGTCTTTAAGATAAGAGGCAGGAGTCATTGCTTCTTTCATATATTTTTCTGAAACAATCTGATTACCGTTCCAGTTGCCGTTGTTCAGCATAAGTTTTCCGAAGCGTGCTGCATCACGGGCATTTGTATGGAAGCAGCAGAATGCTTTCTCGTCTCCTCCTTTTTTGTCAAGAAGCCAATAGGCATCATGCTCTGCCTGTATCGGTTGCCATAATTTTCTTTCGGCATAACTGCTTAGTGTTTCGCCCGTAGCTGCTTCAATAACGAAAGCAAGAATCTGTGTTTCTCCGCTGCGGTAAGTGTACTGTTCACCAGGTGTTCCAGTGATATCCAGTCCGGTCACGAAATCATACAGGTCATTGCCGTAATATCCGTGTGTCGTTGCCGAGAACAATGAAGAATAGGCTTCGTCCCAGTCAAGTCGGGCACTCATTGTCAGAAGATGGCGTATGGTGACTTCCTTTTTCCGTCCTTCATTATATTCAGGCAGATATTTGCCAACAGGGTCATCAATGCTGCTGATTTTTCCCTCGTCAATAGCGATACCTGCCAGCAGACTTACAATACTTTTTGTAGCGGAGTAGAGGTTTGATGTAACATTGTCATTCCATTCTTCGTCATAATATTCAAAGAGAATGCTGTCGTTTCTTATTACAAGGAAAGAAACTGTCTGGAGACTGTCAAGATAGGCAACGTCTTTTGCTGGAAGTCTGTAGGTGTTATATTTAGGAGATTTGCCCCATATCCATTTGTCGGAAGGTGCATGAAGCGTATCCTTGCAGAAAATATCTCCATCATCAATTACCGGCATAAGGTGAATCAGTGCCTGTTGCGCATAGTGGGGCAACATAATATAAATGACAGCAATTGCTGCTACTGTTGCAACCGTTATTCTTATCCATTTTTTCATAGTATTATGTATTTAAAAGACATGCCCTGTCTTGTAGGGCAGGGCATGACCGTGATGGTTATTTGTGTATATGTTTCTCGGCATGGTAGGAGGAACGTACAAGCGGACCGCTTTCTACATCCCTGAAACCTTTTGCAAGTCCTGTTTCCCGGTATCTGTCAAACTGTTCGGGAGTGACATATTCTCGTACAGGATAATGCCGGTGAGTCGGTTGCAGATACTGTCCTATTGTAAGGATGGAACATTTGTTTTGCAGCAAATCGTCCATAAGTTCTTCAACTTCCTGAACAGTTTCGCCAAGACCTACCATAATTCCCGATTTGGCTACTATGCCTCTTTTAGCAATCATTCTTATTACGTTGAGACTTGTATCATATTTTGCCGCACTTCTTACTTCGGGAGTGAGACGTCTTACGGTCTCCATGTTGTGGGATATTATATCCGGTCTTTCGGCTGCAACTATGTCTATAAGTTCCTCACGCTGCTTGAAGTCGGGTATAAGCACTTCAAGTGTCGTTTCCGGATTGAGCTTTTTGACTTGTCTTATGGTTTCAGCCCAATGATGTGCCCCCAGGTCGTCAAGGTCATCGCGGTCAACAGAAGTGATTACCGCATGTTTCAGCTTCATCAGCTGAATTGATTTTGCTATATTTTCTGGCTCAGCAGGGTCAAGCGGCAGAGGTTTTCCGGTCTTTGTATTGCAGAATTTGCATGAACGTGTGCATATATCGCCAGCAATCATGAACGTTGCTGTTCCTCTTCTCCAGCATTCTCCAATATTAGGGCAGCGTCCGCTTGAGCAGATTGTATGCAGACAGTGTGTATCTACAATACGTTTTGTTTCGGCATATTTTTCGTTGCTTCCAAAGTTTACTTTCAGCCATTCAGGCTTTCTCAAATGTTCAGGCATAGGTATTAAAGGTTTTCTTTAATGAAGTTTGTCAGTTTATTGTAAAGGTGGTTTCTTGTGTTGCCGCCATAGATACTGTGGTTTCTGTTTGTATAAACCATCATGTCAAAATCAATGCCAAGCTGTACAAGATGTTCGGTATATTCTGCCATATTTCTCAAATGTACGTTGTCATCGGCAGTACCGTGAACAAGAAGCAGTTTGCCTTTCAGGTTTTCGGCACGGGTGATAGCAGACGACTTGTCGTATCCTTCGCCGTTTTCCTGAGGTGTACGCATAAAACGTTCTGTATATACAGTGTCATAGTAGCGCCAGTCGGTTGGTGCCGCAACCGCAATACCAGCCTTGAATACACCGCTTCCCTGACTCATGCTCATAAGTGTCATGTAGCCTCCGTAGCTCCATCCCCATATACCTATTCTTGATTTGTCAACATAAGGCAGTGTTCCAAGGTATTTTGCTGCATATACCTGGTCGTCGGCTTCCTTTACTCCAATACTCATATATGTACATTTTTCAAAATCTGCACCGCGACCTCCTGTTCCTCGTCCGTCAACGCAGGCAACAATGTATCCCTGTGTTGCCATATAGTTTTCCCAGCTTATTCCCCATCTGTTCAACACTTGCTGTGAACCCGGTCCGCTGTACTGGAACATAAGTACAGGATATTTCTTTGATGCATCAAAATCTGTAGGCTTTATAATCCAACCGTTTAGTTCAACATTTTCCGGAGTTGTGAATTTGAAGAACTCCTTCTGCGGCAGTGTTGTTTCTGCAATACGTTCTTTCAGTTCCTTGTTGTCCATCAGTGTGGCAAGTACCTTACCCTTGTTGTCGTTTATTGTATATACAGTAGGGGTATTTATATTGCTGAACGAGTTGATGTAATATTTGAACGAGTCGGAGAAGATTGCATTGTTTGTACCTTCAGTGTCTGAAGAAAGTCTGGTCTTCTTGTTTTTTGCGTCTATTTTCCATACATAAGAAGTCATAGGGTTGCCTTCGTTGCTTGAGTAGTAGAAGGTATTTGTCTCTTCGTCCCATCCGTAGAAATCGGTGACTTCAAAATTTCCTTTTGTTACCTGTTTTACAAGGTTTCCACCAATTGTGTACCAGTAGAGGTGTGCAAATCCGTCTCGTTCGCTTATAAGCGCGATATTGTTTTCGTAGAAATGGATGTCACTGTAGGCATTTTCCTTGATATAGCGTTTGTCTTCATCCCTTAATACAAGCTTGCACACTCCGGTCTTTGGATTTGCATAATAGACATCCATTCTGTTCTGGTTGCGGTTGAGCGTCATTATGGCAAGTTTCTCTGGGTCGTTAGTAAACTTGATTCTTGGAACATATCCGTCCTTGTCAAGAGGGAGTTCCATTTTCTTTGTAACCTTGCTGAATATGTCAAATGTGTGTACGGTTACAACAGAGTTCTTTACTCCTGCAACTGGATATTTGTATGTGTATTCTCCCGGATATTCAGCAAACTGTTCATTCTCCGGTGCAAGGCCCTTGTAAACGGGAAATGAGAATGAAGGTACTTCGCTTTCATTCCATTTTACGTATGCAATCATCTTGCTGTCCGGACTGAATGTCAAAGCACTGTTGTATGCAAACTCTTCTTCATAGACCCAGTCGGGTGCACCGTTCTTTATTTTGTTGAACTCTCCATCCTTTGTTACCTGCGATTCGGCATATCCGTACAGGAATTTGACAAGGTATATATTGTTATCCTTGACATATGCCAGCTGGTTTCCGTCGGGTGAGAACACAGGAATCTGTACAGGGTCCTTTGTTATATCACGCATTTTGTTGTTGTGCACGTCATAAAGGTGATAAACGGCAGTATATGAGTTACGGTAAATCGGTGTTGTATTTGTACGGATAAGTATTTTCTTTTCATCCGGTGAGAAGATATATCCGTCAAAACTTTCAAGATTACAGTCGCGTGCTGTCTTGACATCAAATACGGTTTCGACTTCCTTTCCTGTCTTGAACGAATATTTTATGATTTTTGTACGGTCGGCACTCATCTGTGTGTAGTGTTCACCGTCTGCCATCGGAGTGATGTTTCTTATTCCTCGTGGAGAGTAGTATCCTTTGTTTATGTCTTCAATCGTAAGTTTGTTCTGTGCATCGGCATATGGGGCTGCACAGAGCATTGCGCAGAAAGCCCAAAGAATTATTTTACTGCTTTTCATAAATTCAATATTGTTTTGTTCTATAAGTGTATAATGTTCTACAAAGCTATAAAAACATTTTGTTTTGGACTCTGTTTTTGGGGATTATTTAATTCATGGCTTTGTATTCATTTTATCATTTGTCATTATATTTTAGGGACGTTGTGAAACTATTTTTGTATTTATATACAACTGTCTATAAATAAAGATTTAATCCCAATATTTTATTAAATCATAATGCTGAACTTTTTATTTATTCCTATCTTTGCAAATATTAACTTATTTTTCGAATTTCAATGAAAAAACTGATGTTGTATTTTCTGCTTTTCGCAGGTGTTTTTTGGGTAATGCCTTTTTCTGCCTATTCTATTGATATAAAAGGCCGTGTTATTGACGCCCGAACACGCGAGGCTTTGCCTTTTGTGAATGTTACGATTTATGGTAAGCCTGATGTCGGTTCGGCAACAGACATTGACGGAACATTTACAATTACCAGTGTCAAGCCAGGAATATTCCGTCTTGTGGCATCATATGTAGGTTACAAGACCACAGAAACTTCCGAATATATGGCAACAATAAAGGATGTTTTTGTCGAAATAGAAATGGAGGAGGATGCAACAAATCTTGAAGGCGTTACAATCACTTCGACAGTTTTCCGTAAAATGCCTGACGCTCCTGTAAGCCTTCGTCTAATTTCATTGCAGGAAATTGAAAAAAGTCCGGGAGCTAACAGGGATATTTCAAGGATAGTACAGTCGTATCCTGGTGTTAGCTTTTCACCTGGAAGTTACAGAAATGACCTTATTGTCCGAGGAGGTTCGCCTTCCGAAAACAGATTTTACCTTGACGGAATAGAGATACCAAATATAAACCATTTCAGTACTCAGGGAGCATCCGGAGGACCTACCGGTATTATAAATGCAGACTTCATACGTGAAGTAAGATTTTATACAGGTTCTTTTCCTGCCGACAAGGGAAATGCTCTGAGCTCTGTTCTTGATTTCAGACTGAAAGACGGTGATATGTCAACAAATAAATTCAAGGCAACGCTTGGAGCTGCAGAAGTGTCGTTTACGGGCGACGGACATATTGGCGACAAGGTTTCGTATATAGTATCAGTACGCCAGTCATATTTGCAGTTGCTTTTCAAGTTATTGCAATTACCGTTCCTGCCAAGATTTACCGACGGGCAGTTCAAGATAAAGTCACGCATAGACAATAAGAATGAAATAACCGTTCTCGGTCTGTTTGGAATAGACGATATGCAGCTGAACACTTCCATCACAGGTGAGAGTGCTGAATATATGCTGAGCTATCTGCCTACAATAAAGCAGGAGACTTTTACAGTAGGTGCTTCCTACAAGCATTATGGCGGGAATAATACACAGACATTGTCTTTGGGACACAGCTACCTGAATAACAGAAACTATAAGTATAAGGGAAATGACGAGTCAAGCGAGGATAATCTGAATATGCGCATAAAGTCGGTAGAGCAGAAGACTTCACTCCGATTCGAGAACAAGACTTATTGGGGAGATTGGACATGGACAAACAGTGCTGATGTTTCCTATGCAATTTATGACAATTATGCGTTCAACAGAATATTTGCAGGTAAGCCAATAGTTTCAGAATATGATACTGATTTGGGGGTTATGCTTTGGGGATTGTCAAGTAATGTTGTCTATGAGCCTGCATCAAAAATAATGACTGCATCGTTCGGTTTCAGAAGTGACGGAGCTGATTATTCACGTAAGATGATGAATATGCTGCGTAACATTTCACCACGTGCATTAGTATCATTCAATATTAACAGTCATATTGATTTAAGTGCAAGTACTGGTATATATTATCAGCTTCCTCCATATACAGCATTGGGTTACAAGGAAAACGGAGTTTATGCAAACAATGACCTTGACTACATGCGTGTGATACAGGGAACATTGGGAGCGAGCTATAATTTTACGCCGAGTTCATCGCTTACAGCCGAAGTGTTCTACAAACAATATGGAAATGTTCCGCTTTCTGTTTCCGATAATATTCCACTGGCATGTAAGGGAAATGATTATGGTGTAGTAGGAAATGAAAAACTGGTTTCGGCTGCCGAGGGCAGGTCTTACGGTATAGAGTTTATGGGAAAATGGCAGATACCCGAAAAGATAACTCTTGTTTCATCATTAACCCTTTATAAAAGTGAGTATCGAAATGACCACAACAGCAAATATATAGTTTCGGCATGGGACAACCGTTTTATCTGGAATGCAAGCGGAATATATGAGTTCCCGTACAATTGGAGTGTCGGGGCAAAGGTAAGCTGTCTTGGAGGTGCGCCATATACACCGTATGATGAGGACAAATCTTCACTTATAGATGCATGGAATGTGACTGGAAGACCTTATCTTGATTACAGCCGTTACAACTCTGAGCGACTTCCTTTCTACGGACAGCTTGACATAAGGGTTGACAAAACTTTCATTTTCCGTAAGGTGAAGTTCGGTGCTTATGTGGATTTGCAGAATGTAACCGTTTCAAAATACCGTTTGGCTGATGTCCCGATGAGTACAGGAGTGGTAAACCCTGATGACCCTACGAGATATATCATGAAACATATAAAACAGGAATACGGAACACTTGTTCCTACACTCGGACTGTCATTGGAATTCTGATGCAGTCTGTTTAAGTTATAGTCTGTATAATAGATAGTTATGTGCTTTGAATATTAAAGTGCTCTAAATTAGTTTATACGACTAATTTAGAGCACTTTAATGTTTTCTTCCTATTAATCTTATTAATATTAATAGAATGTAATAGTTATTTCAAAACACCAAGTTCCTTGCCTACCTTGATAAATGCGTTGATACACTTGTCAAGATGTTCTCTTTCGTGGCCTGCAGAAAGCTGAACTCTGATTCTTGCTTCGCCTTTTGGAACAACTGGGTAGTAGAAACCTGTAACATAAACGCCTTCTTCAAGAAGTTTTGAAGCGTAAACTTGTGAAAGTTTTGCGTCATAAAGCATTACAGCACAGATTGCACTCTGTGTCGGCTTGATATCAAAACCTGCTTCAATCATCTTGTTTCTGAAATATTCAACGTTAGAAACAAGCTTATCATGAAGTGCATTGCTTTCTTTAAGCATCTTGAATACTTCAAGGCTGGCTCCTACAACTGCAGGTGGTATTGAGTTTGAGAACAGATACGGTCTTGAACGTTGTCTCAACAGTTCGATGATTTCTTTTCTACCGGTAGTGAAACCTCCGATTGCTCCGCCGAATGCTTTGCCAAGTGTACCTGTTACGATATCAACTCTTCCGTATGTATTGAACTTTTCGTTTACTCCGTGGCCTGTTTCACCGACAACTCCTGCAGAGTGGCATTCGTCAACCATTACAAGTGCATCATATTTTTCGGCAAGGTCGCATATTTTATCCATAGGAGCAACGTTTCCGTCCATAGAGAACACACCGTCAGTAACGATGATTCTGAATCTCTGTGCCTGTGCTTCCTGAAGACATTTTTCAAGTTCTTCCATATTGGCGTTTGCATATCTGTAACGTTTAGCCTTGCAGAGTCTTACACCGTCAATAATAGATGCATGGTTAAGAGAGTCGGAGATGATAGCATCTTCGTCTGTCAGCAAAGGTTCGAATACACCGCCGTTTGCATCGAAGCATGCAGCATAAAGAATAGTGTCTTCTGTCTTGAAATAATCGGAAATAGCAGCTTCAAGCTGTTTGTGAATATCCTGAGTACCGCAGATGAAACGAACAGAGGACATTCCGTAACCTCTTTTCTCAATCATTTCGTTAGCCGCTTTCATTACTCTCGGATTGTTTGACAGTCCAAGGTAGTTGTTGGCACAGAAGTTAAGAACTTTTTTGCCTTTTACTGTGATTTCGGCCTGTTGCTGGCTTTCAATCAAGCGTTCTTCCTTATAGAGGCCCGCTTCTTTGATCTCAGTCAATGTCTGAGTCAGATGATCTTTTATTTTTCCGTACATAATTTAAAACTTTAAAAAGTTTATTTATACCTGATATATTCTATACTAATAATATGTAAGTATAAAATGGTTGTTGAATGGTTTATTCCTTTTTATATAATCGTTTTTTATACTTACACTTTGCAAATATATATCAAAATGTTTTTTTTAGAGCATTTCCTATATATTTATTTCAAAGGTGATGATAAAATTTAAATAAACCAAGTATTAAGGTGTAACAAAATCAAAAAATATATCTAATTTTGTTCCGAATTAATAAACCTTCAATGTTGAATTAAAAATGAAGAAAATATTTGTAGTAGGCTCTACGGGCCAGATTGGCTCAGAGTTAACAATGGAATTGAGAAGAAGATATGGTAATGATAATGTCGTTGCAGGTTATATACCGGGAGCTGAGCCTAAGGGCGAATTGTTTGAATCTGGTCCTGCCGAACTTGCAGATGTTACAAAACCTGAACAGCTTGCCGAAGCTATAAAGAAACATAATATCGATGCAATTTACAACCTTGCAGCTTTGTTGTCGGTAGTTGCCGAAAAGAAACCTTTGCTTGCTTGGAAGATTGGCATTGACGGTTTATTGAATATACTGGAACTTGCTAAGGAACATAACTGTTCTGTATTCACTCCAAGTTCAATAGGTTCATTCGGTCTTAATACTCCTCACTTCATGACTCCTCAGGATACTATTCAGCGTCCAAAGACAATTTACGGAGTATCAAAGGTTACTACAGAATTGTTAAGCGACTATTACCATTCAAAATATGGCGTTGATACACGTTCTGTAAGATTCCCTGGAATCATTTCAAACGTAACACCTCCGGGTGGCGGTACAACAGACTATGCTGTTGATATCTACTACTATGCAGTAAGAGGCGAGAAGTTTACATGTCCTATAAAGAAAGGTACTTTGATGGATATGATGTATATGCCTGATGCTTTGAATGCTGCAATCAGTCTTATGGAAGCTAACCCAGACAGACTTGTTCACCGCAACGGATTCAATATCGCTTCAATGAGTTTCGATCCGGAAGAAATATACAATGCAATAAAGAAGTATGTTCCAGACTTTGAAATGGTATATGATGTTGATCCTTTGAAGCAGTCAATAGCTGAATCTTGGCCGGATAAGATGGACGACTCATGTGCACGCGCAGAATGGGATTGGAAACCATCATACGATCTTGATTCAATGACTGTTGATATGCTTGAAAAACTGAGAGCAAGACTTTTGAAATAAACTTTATATTGTTTATGAGATTTGGCAGATATTCATATGTTTTGATGACACTGTTTGCTTTGTGTTCATGTAACGGCGGAGTGGAACAAAAGAGAATACCTGAAAAGAATAATATAGAAGATACCTTGCTGCTGTTGGAATCCGACAGCGGCAAGGTCTTTTATAAGGACGGCCTTTATGCAAATGCCGACAATTCCTTTTATGATTTCATATATTTGTTCAAATCCGATTCTGTATTTCAGAGGGAACGTATTTCCTTTCCTGTAAGAAATATTAATGAAAACGGTAATTTAGAATATATTGATTCAGGCAAGTGGCATTTTTATACTGAAATGCTTGACAATATATATTACACACAGTTTTTCAATAAGGAACAGGATATAGACGATTCTGCCGATATATGTGACAGCAGTATTTCACTGAAAGAATTCTATTTAGACAAAGAACTTATACGGAGCTATAATTTTGCAAAAGACGAAAACGGCAGATGGATGCTTGAATCAATTGAAATGAAAAAAGGTGATTCAGATGATTTCATTTATTTTTATGCACGTTTCGTCAGTGATTCTGTGTTCCAGAATGAACATTTGTCCGGCAATATAAAGTTTGTTACTTATGACCCTGCAGATGATTTGTCCATTATGGAAGCGGATATTTCTTCCGACCAGTGGAATACATTTAAACCGGTAATGAATACTGATGTAATATCGGAGTTTGACTGTCATCATTCAGACACGAAGTCAAACATTATTATCGCTTCTACCGTTCAGATAGATGCCGGTTATAATGTCAGGCTCCATTTCAGAAAAAACTTGAGAAAAGGTTGGTTATTGTATAAATACGAAGATTTAAGTAATTGATATGATTAGCACTTACAAAAACATCTCTCTCCTGAATTACAATACTTTCGGGATAGATGCAACTGCAGCGCTTCTTGTTGAGTATACCGAAGCATCCGATTTGAAGACAATATTCAGTACATACAAGGATATGCCTTTCTTTCATATCGGCGGTGGAAGCAATATTCTTTTTACACGTGATTATGACGGAATGATACTTCATTCACGTATTATGGGCAAGGAGATAATGTCCGAAGGTTCTGACGGAGTTGTAATCAAGGTAGGAGCAGGGGAGAATTGGGATGATTTTGTTGCCTATTGTGTCAGTCATAATTATTCCGGAATTGAAAACCTTTCCCTTATTCCCGGAGAAGTTGGTGCGAGTGCTGTTCAGAATATTGGCGCTTATGGTGCCGAGGCAAAGGATGTCATTACAAATGTCTATGTTTATGACATAAATGACGGCAGTTTCAAGGTGATACCGGTTGATGAATGTGCATATGCCTATAGAGAAAGCCGTTTCAAGCATGAGAAGAATTTTATCGTTACGCATGTTGAGTACAGGCTGAGCAAGAAGTTTGTGCCTGATATTGCTTACGGTAATATAAAGTCACGTTTGAAGGATGAGAATAACGTGACATTGTCTGAACTTAGAGATACAATAATAGAAATCAGAAAAGAGAAATTGCCTGATCCTGCAGTAACCGGAAATGCCGGAAGTTTCTTTATGAATCCTGTCGTGAGCAATGAAGTTTTTGAAAAACTTTATGAGAAGTATCCTCAAATGCCTCACTATGTTATGGGAAACGGAGTTAAGATTCCCGCAGGATGGCTTATCGAGCAGTGCGGCTGGAAAGGAAAATCTTTGGGAAATGCCGGAGTTCATAAAAATCAGGCTCTTGTATTGATTAATCTTGGAGGCGCTTCTGCCCGGGAAGTCGTTAACCTTTCATCTGCTATTGTCAATGATGTAAAGGAAAAGTTTGGCATAGATATACATCCCGAAGTTTATTTCATTTGATTGTTGTTGAAAATATTTTTTTGCTTTAATGCTTTATGAGAAAAGCAAGTAGGGAGATGGACAGCAGTTGGGCTTTGGATATCATGCGGAAGGCCCCATATATTACAGTAAGTTTTACAAGGAGTGACGGAACAGCCTATGGCGTTCCGCTTTCATTGGCCTGTAATGGAGACAATATATGGTATTTTCATTGTGCGCCCGAAGGCGATAAACTTGATGCAATTGCCGCTCATCCCGAAGTATGTCTCTCGGCAGTAACCAAATGTCAGCCGGTAGTTGGTCCTAAAGACGGTTCTTTCACATTGCAGTACCGTTCTGCCATAGCCTTTGGCAAGGCTGAACTTGTAGAGGATGATGAAGAGAAAATACTTGCACTCAGGCTGATAAGCCAGCGTTTTCTGCCCAAGCACATGGATGCTTTTGACGAAGCTGTCAAGAGAAGTCTTCACCGTACATCAGTAGTACGTATAACGTTGACATCTCCGCCTACAGGAAAGCGCAAGCAATATGATAAGAATGGCGATGAAATGAAATATGGCAGAATGGAATGATATTCTGCCATATTTCATTTTTTTCTGATGTCTTTTTAAAACTCCGGTGAACAGTTGTATTGTTTATATTGATAATGTTTATTTCTCAATATTGATTACCTCAACAATCTCCACAACATCATCATAGTCGGCTGCGAATCCGTCATCAGATTTTCCTTTTTTTACAACTTTCAGTTTTGCATTGACAGGAGTATAGTTCTTCATTCCTTCGGGAACAAGTTCTTCATACATCTCCCTTACCTTGCCTGTCCTGTCAATAAACCAGTATTCAAGGGTGTCACTGTCTGCTTTGAACGACCTTACTTCGTGCCCTATGGTCAATTTTCCTGTAACTTCAATTGTGTCAGCTTTAACCTCTGTTACTGCAGGCTGCACACTGTTTTCTTCCGCTTTGTTTTCAGTCTGCTTGCCATTGCATGAAAACAGCGCAAATGCAAGAGCGGAAACCAATATTGGATACTTTTTCATAAATAAAAACTTTTATAGTTCATAATTATGCAAATATAGCATTGTCAAACAAAAGGAATATGAAAAAAAACAATAAATTTGCATATTATATAACTTAGGATTAAAATGGGTAAGAAGAGTTTGTTCGGTTTGACATTGGCTGAGCTGCAGCAGATTGTTTTGTCTTTGGGTATGCCCAAGTTTTCGGCAAAGCAGATTGCGTCATGGCTGTATGTCAAGAAGGTAAACAGCATTGATGAAATGACAAACATTTCGCTGAAACACCGCGAGATGCTTAACGAAAAGTATGAAGTTGGCCGTTCGGCACATTCCGATCGCGTGGAATCAGTTGACGGTACTGTGAAATATCTGTTCCGTGTCGGTGAAAATTCATTTATAGAGTCCGTATTCATTCCGGACGAAGACAGGGCAACATTGTGTGTATCGTCGCAGGTTGGATGCAAGATGAACTGCAAGTTCTGCATGACAGGCAAACAGGGATTTACGCAGAATCTTACAGCCGGCATGATACTTAACCAGATTTATTCAATCCCCGAGTCAGACTGCCTTACAAATGTGGTGTATATGGGAATGGGAGAGCCGATGGACAATATTGACGAGGTGCTTAAATCGCTCGAAATACTGACTTCCGACTACGGACCAGCCTGGAGTCCCAAGAGAATAACCGTATCAACCGTCGGACTGAAGAAGGGACTTGAAAGGTTTCTCAATGAAAGTGATTGCCATCTTGCAATAAGTCTTCATTCACCGGTTCCAGCACAGAGACGCGAACTCATGCCAGCCGAAAAGGCATGGTCAATAGAAGAAGTTGTCGACCTGCTGCATAACTATGATTTTTCAAAGCAGCGCCGCTTGTCTTTCGAATATATTGTATTCAAGGGAGTAAACGATTCCGAGCTTTATGCCAAAAACATATTGCGTCTGTTGCGTGGTCTTGAATGCCGTATAAATCTTATCCGTTTCCATGCAATACCGAATGTCGACCTTGAAGGGGTTGATATGGACCGTATGATAAGCCTGAGGGACTATCTGACAAACCATGGAATCTTTACAACAATACGTGCTTCACGCGGCGAGGACATATTTGCTGCTTGCGGTATGCTTTCTACAAAGAAAAAAGGAGAAAACAATTAATATATAAGGCTTATGAAAAAGTTATTGCTATTTTTTATGATTATAGTGACAGCGACAGTCGTTTCGTGCAAAAGAAACGGAGCGTCTCTGTTTACTCCCACTTCAAGCGGTCTGGCTTATGAGCTTGTTGTAGTAGCCGATGACGAGATTTGGAACAGCGATGCCGGCAAGGCTCTTGAAAAGGTGCTTAAATCCGATATACCTGGTCTGCCGCAGTCTGAAAACTATTTTACGGTGATGCGTGTAACTCCTGAGAATTTTGACAACACAATGCGTCTGTTGCGCAACATTATCATTGTGAAGGTCGGAAAGGAATATTCCGCTCCTAAGATTAAATATACATATGATGTATATGCGCACCCGCAGGTTGTCATGACAATCCAGGCTCGCGACGGTCAGCAGTTCATTGAAACAGTAGAAGGAAGCAAGGATGTTATCCTTAACCTTTTCAATACTGCCGAACTTAACCGTTATGTTGCGAATTACAAAGGAAAGCATCATACAGGAGTTGCTGACACTGCTTACTCCAAGTTTAATGTCCAGATGTGGGCGCCTGCCGATATGCGCCGTTTCAAGAGCGGTACAGACTTTTTCTGGACTTCAAAGGAAACGCCGACAGGTACACAGAATCTTGTAATCTACAGCTATCCTTACACAACCAGTGAGGCATTTACAAAAGAATATTTTATTGCAAAGCGTGACTCTTTCATGAAAGCCAACATTCCGGGAGTACGCGATTCGTATATGTCAACCGATTCGATTACTGTTGAAGTGAAGGATATTGCGGTTCAGGGTGCGTATACAATGGAAGCAAGAGGCTTGTGGCGTATGAAGGGTGACTTTATGGGCGGTCCTTTCGTATCACATTCAATGGTCGATACGTTGAACAACCGTATTGTGGTAGGCGAAGTGTTTGTTTACGAGCCAAAGAAACTGAAGAGACGCTATATACGCCAGATGGAAGCAGCTCTGTTCTCAATGAAGATTATGGACAACAAGTTTGAAGAAAACGAAAAATAAATCAATATGGAAAGAAGAAAGATACGTGTAGGTATAACTCACGGAGATATAAACGGAGTAGGTTATGAGGTCATTTTGAAAACCTTCTCCAACCCTGATATGCTTGACCTCTGTACACCTCTTGTATATGGTTCGGCTAAGGTTGCCACATATCACAGAAAGGCACTCGGATTGCCAAACATAACATTTACAAGTATCAACAGCGTAAAGGAAGCCGACCCGGACAAACTGAACATAATCAACTGTACTGACGATGATGTCAAGGTTGAACTTTCAGTCCCGACCGAAGAGTCAGGCAAGGCTGCTCTTGATGCCCTTAAATGTGCGGTGGAGGATTACAGAAAAGGACTTATTGATGTTATTGTAACCGCGCCAATAAACAAGAACTGTATACAGTGCGACGAGTTCAAGTTCAACGGACATACAGAGTTCTTTGAAGCCGAACTTGGCGAAGGTCACAAGTCATTGATGATACTTGTTAAGGACAATCTGCGCATGGCTCTTGCAACAAACCATGTCCCTGTAGCAGAAATCTCAAAGGAACTTACACCTGAGGTCCTGAAGGAAAAGCTTCTTCTTTTCAACACTTCACTGAAGAAAGACTTCGGTATTGCCGCACCTAAGATTGCTGTGTTTGCACTCAATCCTCATGCCGGCGACAATGGTCTTATAGGCAAAGAGGAAATTGAAGTGATAAAGCCTGTTCTTGAGGAACTGAAAGCCGAAAACATTCTATGCTACGGTCCTTTCCCTGCCGACGGATTTATGGGAGCCGGAACATACAAGCATTTTGACGGCGTGATGGCAATGTATCACGACCAGGGACTTGCACCGTTCAAGGTACTTGCAATGGATTCGGGCGTAAACTTTACTGCCGGATTGCCTGTTGTAAGGACATCTCCTGCACACGGTACTGCCTATGACATTACAGGCAAGGGAATTGCAAGCGAGGATTCTTTCCGCGAAGCAGTGTATATGGCAATCGACATCTTCCGTTACCGTGCTATGGACCGCGAAGCCGGAGCCAATCCGCTACGCAAGCAGTATTATGAAAAGAAGGATGACAGCGACAAACTGAAGCTTGACCAGATTGTTGACGAAGACGAACTTTAAGCAGCAGGCCGGACTTACGACGTTAGCATGCGTATGTTTTTGGCCAAAAACATAGAACATTTTACATAAAAACCTCCTGCCTTTTCAGTCAAAACATTAAAGGTTTTCGGCGAAAAGGCAGGAGGTTTTTTAAAAGGAAGATAGTTAAATACAAAACTAATTTGGTTAAACATTTGACTATTTCCGTTATTATATGTAATTTTGCCGCCCGAAAAAGATAAGTAATTGAGGGGCGAGTATATGGACAGTTTTTTTTCCCGCGACTGTATGTTGCAGATAATCCGTACAAGGATGGCTTTCCGGCAGGCTATTACCGGTATTCTCAAGGACGGTTATCCGGACATAACTTTTGAAATGCTGCAGGTTCTTACATGTCTCTGGCGAGAGCAGGGAATCAGTCAGCAGGTACTTGCCGACAGGACAGTGAAGGATAAGGCAAGTCTGACCTATCTTATAGCCAATCTTGAAAAGAAGGCCATGGTATGCCGAAGGGAAGGTGATGCCGACCGACGCAACAAACTGGTCTTTCTTACCGAAAAAGGTGAGGAATTCTGCCGTTGGGTTTATCCGCGTATGTTTGGGGTTTACGAGGAACTTGACAGGATACTCGGCTCAGAGAAACTTGAATTGTTGAATGAATCGTTGTCGGAATATCAGAAAATACTTGAGCGTCATGCATAAAATATTCTGTTGGTCTTTTGTTATCAGCATTTTTTTGCCGTTTAATGCTGCGGCACAGTCTGACACACTAAGACTTTCGATTGATGAACTTTTCAGTGAAGGAGTGTCGGGCAGTCTTGCCATTGTAGCCGACAGGCTTAAGGAAAACATTTCTTCTGCCGAGGCTGGCAATACACGCAGCATGCTTTATCCCGAACTTGAAGTGGGGTTGAATGCCGGCATACTTGGTCAGCCTGTAATATTCCAGGACGGACTTGGAAATCCTACTTATCCCGACTGTCCGGACTGGTCGCAGAACTATGCCGTAAACTTTACCCAGCCGCTTTATACCGGAGGAAAGATAAGAAACAGTATCCGCAAATCGGAAATAAACAGGGATATTGCCGAGCTGACAACGGCTTCGGATATAGCAGAACTTAAACAGTCACTGCTGAACAGGTATCTTACACTTCTGAATCTTTACCGGAAGTTTGACGTGCTTTCAAGGACAATTGAGGAATCGGAAAGGAGACTTGTGGATATACGCCGCATGAAGCGCGAGGGACTTATAACAAACAATGATGTTCTGCGCAGTGAAATGCAGCTTACGGATAACCGTCTTTTGAGAACAGAGACGGAAAACAACATAGCACTTGTCTCGCAGCAGATAGCGTTACTTATCGGCCGTGACGAAAACTGCTTATTGTTCCCGATACGGTATTGCCGGAGTTTGAGGCTCTTGACGGTGTTTACGACGATTATGTAGCAATAGCGTCAGGACTTGAACCTGGGCTGCAGATAGCAAGGTTCAGGACAATGGCAGCGGGGCATGACTTGAAAATGGAAAAGTCCGAGCTGCTTCCGCATCTTTCGCTATATGCAGCAAATACGCTTGCGCGCCCTGTTTCGCGCACACTTGCCGATATGTATAACAATAACTGGAACGTAGGGCTTTCGCTGAGCTATTCCATTTCGTCGCTTTATCACAGTAAAAACAGAATAAGGGCTGCAAAAATGAACATACTCCTAAGCCGTAATGCCGAAGAGCAGAAAATGCAGTCGATAAGGATGGAGATAAAGAATGCTTTCCTCAGACATCGTGAAGCTTTGGAGAAGGTGAAGGCTCTGGAACTTTCGGTGCGTCAGGCTCACGAGAACTACAGGATAATGCATAATCGCTATATGAACCAGCTTGCAATACTGACCGATTTGCTGGATGCGGACAACATTCGCCTGAATGCCGAACTGCAATTGACCAACGCAAGAACAAGTGCTGTCTATGCATATTACCAGTTAAGAAAGGCATGTGGCAGGTTATAATTTAATTTGATTAAAAGGATTTTTATATGGCTCAGTTGGCACAGAAGAGAAAACTGCTGAAGAAAAAGAAATTAAGGAATATAATTCTCAATACGGTATGCCTGGTTATTGCCGGTTCCGGACTGTTTTGGGTTGGAGGATATTTCTGGCGTTACATAAATTATGAGATTACAAACGACGCATTCGTTGACCAGTATGTGGCACCGGTCAATGTCCGTGTTGCAGGATATATAAAGGAAATAAGATTTACCGAGCATCAGTTTGTGCGCAAAGGGGATACTCTTCTTGTACTTGATGACAGTGAATACCGGATAAAGCTGAAGGAAGCGAAGGCTTCGCTTGTTGATGCAGTAGGTTCAAAGGATGTGGTGGCAACAAACATTGAAATGTACGGAAACAGAATAGCGGGCGAGGAGGCGAATATAGCCGAAGCCAAGGCAAAACTCTGGCAGCTTGAACAGGATTACTTCAGATACAAGCGCCTGCTTGAAGAGGAGTCTGTACCCGAACAGCAGTTTGAGCAGGTAAAGTCAAGCTATGAAGCCGCAAAGGCAAGGCTTGAAGCATTGGAAATACAGAAAAAGGTTGCGCAGTCACAGCATACGGAAGCAAACAAAAGAACGACAGTAGCCGACGCGGCAATCCTGCGTGCAGAGGCAGCCCTTGACCTTGCCGCCCTGAACCTTTCATACACTGTGGTTACCGCTCCGTATGACGGGTATATCGGACGCCGTACGCTTGAGCCGGGCCAGTATGTTTCGGCAGGACAGACGTATCTTTTCTTGTAAGACGCAGTGACAAATGGGTTACGGCAAACTACAGGGAAACACAAATATCAAACATCTATATAGGTCAGAAAGTGTATATCTATGTTGACGGTATAAAGAACCGCCGCTTCGAAGGGCATGTCTCTGCAATATCCGAGGCTACCGGGTCAAAATACTCGCTTGTCCCTACCGACAATTCGGCGGGAAACTTCGTGAAAGTGTAGCAGCGTATTCCTGTACGCATAGACTTTGACAATCTGGACGCAGGTGATATGGAACATTTGCGTGCCGGTATGATGGTTGAAACAGAAGCGGTGAAGCAATGACAAGAATGCAGCAGCTTGACATTCCGGTGAGGAAATGGGTTCCGGACTGGTTGGGTATCGTAACGGTGTTTGTCATAATCCTGCCTGTAACAATGCTTAACGGTTCATATACGGGCAGCATGCTTGAGGTTTCAAGCACCCTCGGAGTCTATACCGAGGATATAACCATAGGATACTATGCCGCATCTGCCGGAATGGCGGTTGCCTATCCGGTTGTTCCCAAGATTCTTGCGGCATTTTCAAGCAAGCATCTGTTGCTGCTGGACCTGGGACTTCAGTTCTTTTTGAGCTGGATTTGTGCCTATTCATCAAATATTGACATACTCATAGCCGCAAGTTTTGCGATAGGATTTCTGAAGGGTGCTGTGATGTTGTGGTTCATCCGCCGCGCGCAGAAGATATTCAGTCCGAAAAACGTCAGAAGTGAATTCTATGCATATTTCTATCCTCTTGTATACGGTGGCGGCCAGTTGTCAATGATTGTCACAGCCGAGATTGCATATCATTATGACTGGAAGTATATGTATTACTTCATGATGGTGCTTCTGATGGTGGCAATACTGTTTATAATAGTATTTTTCCGTCATGACAGGGAGTCGTCACGCTTGCCTTACCGCGATCTTCACATCAGGGAGATGGCAATTATATCGACAGGAATACTGATGCTTATCTATGTAACAACCTACGGAAAGACGCTTGACTGGTTTGCATCCGGACGCATATGCGCTTATGTTGTGATAGCTCCTTTGCTTATCGCGCTGTTTGTCTGGGAGCTGTTCCATTCAACCGCGCCTTATGTCAGCCTGAAGCCTCTGTTCCAGTGGAAGTCTATGGTGGGATATTTTTACATGATAATGGTAATGTTCTTCAGTTCGTCAACGTCAATGATGACGAGTTATTTCTCCAATATTCTGAAGATTGACAGTGTACACTCCTATTCCATTTATATATTCCTTATCCCGGGCTATATGCTCGGGGCTTTTATCTGCTTCTGGTGGTTCAGGTGGCAGCGCTGGAGATTCCGTTTTCTTATATCGGCTGGCATGATGTGCTTTGCGGTTTTCTTTGCTTTTCTTTATTTCGGCGTTTCCCCGGACAGTACATATGAGATGTTTTTCCTTCCCATGTTCTTCAGGGGACTGGGAATGCTTGTGGTGATTATTGCTTTTGCCCTTTTCGTTGTTGAGGACTTGAATCCGAAACATCTGCTGTCAAATGCTTTTTTTCTTATAATATTCCGTTCGGTACTTTCGCCAGTTGCGGCATCGGCATTCTACGGTAATATGCTTTACCGCAAGACACATCAGTATATGGTATCATTGTCGGAGAATATAACAATGGCAGATCCCGTTTCGGCTGCACGGTACAGTCAGTCATTGGATTCCGCGATTGCCGGAGGACACGGTATAAACGAGGCTACACAGATGGCGACAAATTCACTTTACATGACACTCCAGAACCAGGGGCTGCTGCTTGCCATGAAGGATATTTCTGGATGGCTGTTGGCTATAACCTTTACGGTTGCAGTGGTATCAGCATTTATTCCTTTCCACAAGACGGTGCGTGTGCCTGTTATCAGAACGGGAGAGGATATGGTTTAAGGATGGATATACGAAAAATCCGGCATCCTGTCTTTTATATGTCAGGATGCCGGATTTTTTTATCTTTGAAGTATCAGTCGTTTTCCGGTTTCAGTACGACACTGACACTTTTTCGTCCGTCCATCTTTATTACGATAGGTTTCTCAAAGTGTACTTGTCTTATGCACTCGCTTTCGTAAGCAGGAGGCAGACTGTTCAGATATTCCACGTCATAAAGTCCGTCGCCCATATATGGATTTATGGTGAAATATCCGACACCAAAGGATGTAAGATTCTGGAAGAAGTGTGTCCCCTGACTAGGGTCGATACGGTAACCGCTCAATCCGGATTCTATAATTACTTTGGCGGCAGATATGTTTGGCCATTTTACCGGTATGCCCAGCCATGGGTCGCTTGAGCCCCATCTTCCGGGAGCGACGAGAACAAACGATTCATTTCTTTCAAGGAACTGCCTGTTAAGCGCGTCAATCTCATCAACAAGCTTGACATTGTTTGCCGCATTGAAATTTTCGGGCTTGACATATATAATGTCATGTACGTTTTCAATGATTCCGTGTCCGAGAGAATTGTATGACTTGAGCAGAACCTTGCTGTCCGGAATCTTGTTAAGGTCTTCTTCAAGCACCTGATTGCAATCCACAATCGGTCGTATCTGCAATATATACAGAGTTCCTGAACGGTCTTTGTTTATGTTTCCTGCAAATTCAATTTCAACAAGGCGCTGCATGCTGTCCTTTCCGTACTTCAATATGTTGCGGGTCATTTCGGCAAGCGGGAAGACATTATGCTTCAGTACGTTGGCAAATGTAATGAGCTTGCGGCCCCCTTCGTATATTCCGTCCTGTATGGTGCGGTCGATGAAGTTGAACGTTGAGGCTATGTATTGAAGCGAACCGTCCTTTTCGGCTTCCTTAGTGTCGAGTTTCAGAATATTGAACCCGTCATTTACCGAAAAGTCGTTGCCTACATCATTAAGGTCAAGTGCGAAGAAGTGACTTTGTGTCTCCTTCAGCGCGAGTTCTATTTCACTTGTCTGCAGAACCTTGTTAGGGTGATACGGTGAAAAACGAAGGTTCTTTCCGCCGTCAACGATATATTTTCCAAGTCCGAGCGCAAGGTTTACGATACCTTCTTCGGCTTTTTCATCGCCTATAGGATAGTAGTTCAGCGAACGTGCCACGCCCGAGAAGGTAGGGTAGTACTTGTTGCCGTATTGCTTTCCTGCCACTTCCTGGATTACAATAGCCATTTTCTCTTCATCAATCACATTTGATGTCGCCTGCATGTAAGCCTTGCTGTCACGGTAATAGACAGATGCGTAAACAGCCTTGATGGCATTTATCAGCATATTGAGCATTGCCATCTTGTCGTCAAGATACGGAATCATATATGTTGAGTAGATTCCGGCAAAAGGCTGGTAGTGCGAGTCTTCCAAAAGGCTTGAAGACCTTACGGCAAGCGGTGATTTTACAACATCAAACAGGGCAAGAAAGTCTTTTTTAAGCATTTCAGGGAACTGGGCTTTAAGGAAAGCGCGCAGAATGGCATCATCGCTTATGTCGGAAAGTGCGGTGCGGTACAAATCATTTTCTTCCATAAAACGGTCGAAAATATCAGTACACAGCACAACGGTCTTTGGTATTTCAATCTTTACCTTTTCGTTTTCGTTAAGTTCCGGATGCTGTTTTATCATATTGTCTATGAACGCTATGCCTCGACCCTTGCCTCCCAGCGAGCCTTCGCCGATACGTGCAAAGTTGGAGTAGCGGTCAAAACGGTCGCGATGAAAGATGGCAACGATACCCTGGTTTTTCATCTTTCGGTATTTCAGGATTGATTCGAAGATAATCTTTCGGCAATCGTCAACTTTCGAGAAGTCCGGACACTCAATGTTCTTCAAGAATTCTGCCATAGGGAACATGGCTCTTGAATATAGCCATCTTGAAATATGGTTGCGTGTCAGATGATAATATAGTGACTCGCTTGGTATTGCGAAAATGATATTCTGCAGATCCTTCAGGTTCCTTACCTTAGCGATGCTTTCCCTTGTTTCCGGATTTCTGAATACGAACTCTCCGAATCCGAAATGTTCGGACACAGCCTTCTGAAGGTCTATTATCATCTTTTTCGAGTTCTTGTCAATGAATGCTGCATGCAGGTGATGTGCATAAACTTCGTTCTCTGTTTCTGCCGACTGTATAATGACCGGCATGAACTCGTCATCTTTTCTTATCTCCTGAACAAGCTTGATTCCTGCCATTTTCCTGGTCACTCCACCCATAGGATAGCGGACATCTGTTATAAGACCAAGAATGTGTTCTTTATAATTGTTATATATTGACATTGCCTCTTCGTAGCTTCTGGCAAGGACAATCTTCGGCCTTCCCCTCATTCGCAGGGTTTTCTGGTGTTCGTTAAGTGCCTCGGTTGCAAAGTCCCTTGAGTGTGTAAGCACCAGCTTGTACAGGTTAGGCAAAACTGATGAATAGAATCTGATTGAGTCTTCTACAACAAGAATCAACTGTACTCCCACTTCGTTGACATCATGCTCAAGATTCATCTTGTCTTCAATCAGTTTTATGATTGACAACAGGAGTTCGGTGTTTCCAAGCCAGCAGAATACGTATTCAAAGTCGCTCAAATCCTCGTTTTCCATTCGCTGTGCAACGCCGTGAGAGAATGGTGTAAGTACGACAATTGGTATATCGGTGTATTTTTTCTTTATGTTCCTCGCTATGGTGAACGTATCACTGTTGTCGGTTCCCGGCATACATATGATAAGGTCAAATTGCATGTCGGAAAGTTTGTTCCACGCTTCCTCTTCGTTTGATACCTGCGTAAAGCGGGGAGGGTAGCGAAGACTGAGTGAAGTGTATTCGTAAAACAGCTTTTCATCAATGCGACCGTCGTCTTCAAGCATGAAGGCATCGTACGGATTGGCAATAAGCAACACATTGAATATACGTCGTGTCATGAGGTTGGCAAACGATGTATCCTTGAAATACAGCTGGCTGAATTTTATTTTGCTTAGCATGAGTTTTTGTTTTTATGGTATGATTCCTTTTGAATGTTATACAGATGTATATGGACATCAAAAGTATTATAAAAAACAGATACATCAAAGTACATGCAAGATTAAAACAGCCTTGTTCTGTATATTATATATTATGTAAATGAACAATTGTTGTGTTTTTGTTCGCGGCTTGTATTCCAAACTGACATATAAGGTGTATTTGAAAGTGATATATGTGTATTATTTATAAACGGATGTCGTATTTATGTGTATTTTTATAATGTCCCGTACTTGATTTTTATATTTATGATGCAAAGTAAGAATGACAATTTTCTTATAAAAGCTGTTTTATCAGACTTTTTTTAATGTTGTTCTATACAAAATATCATTTTAACATAAAAAAATAAGGCATTTTTAGTTTGGTTTAATAACAATATGTATATTTGCAATGTTCTTAAATAACAAATAAAAGGAACCTTTAAATAATTAATATTATGAATATAAATCAGATTATGGCTTCTTTGGAAGCTAAACATCCTGGAGAATCAGAATTCTTGCAGGCAGTACAAGAGGTGTTGATTTCAATTGAAGACGTTTACAACCAGCATCCAGAATTCGAAAAAGCAAAAATCATTGAAAGACTTGTTGAACCAGACCGTATCTTTACATTTAAAGTGCCTTGGGTAGATGACAATGGCGAAGTACAGGTAAATATCGGTTATCGTGTTCATTTCAATAATGCAATCGGCCCTTACAAAGGCGGTGTTCGTTTCCATGCTTCTGTTAACTTGTCAATCCTTAAATTCCTGGGATTTGAACAGACTTTCAAAAATGCTTTGACTACTTTGCCTATGGGCGGTGGCAAGGGTGGTTCAGACTTCTCTCCACGCGGCAAGTCAGATGCTGAAATCATGCGTTTCTGCCAGGCATTCATCATGGAATTGTGGCGTCATATCGGTCCTGATACAGACGTTCCTGCTGGTGATATAGGTGTTGGCGCACGTGAAGTTGGTTACATGTACGGTATGTACAAGAAACTTGCTCGTGAAAATACAGGTACTTTCACTGGTAAAGGTCTTGAATTCGGCGGTTCATTGGTTAGAGCAGAAGCTACTGGTTTCGGAGCTTTGTACTTCACTAATCAGATGTTGAAGACAAAAGGCATTGACCTTGCAGGCAAGACTGTAGCTGTTTCAGGTTTCGGTAATGTTGCTTGGGGTGCTACATTGAAAGCTACTCAGCTTGGCGCTAAAGTTGTTACTATTTCTGGTCCTGACGGTTATGTATATGACCCGGATGGCATCTCTGGTGACAAGATTGACTATATGCTTGAACTTCGTGCATCAGGTAACGATGTTGTTGCTCCATATGCAGAAAAATATCCAAACGCTAAATTTGTTCCTGGCCGCAAGCCTTGGGAAGTTAAGGTTGATATTGCTATGCCTTGTGCTACTCAGAACGAATTGGATGGAAACGACGCTCAGATGTTGATTGACAATGGTGTTCTTGCTGTTGCCGAAGTATCAAATATGGGTTGCCGTCCTGAAGCAATCGATAAATTCATCGAACATAAGATGATATTTGCTCCTGGTAAGGCTGTTAACGCAGGTGGTGTTGCTACTTCAGGTCTTGAAATGACTCAGAATGCAATGCACATAAGCTGGACTGCAGAAGAAGTAGATGCTAAATTGCATCAGATTATGTCTTCAATCCACGAACAGTGCGTTAAATACGGAACTGAACCTGATGGATATATCAACTATGTCAAGGGTGCAAATGTTGCCGGCTTTATGAAAGTTGCCAAGGCAATGTTGGCCCAGGGCGTAATCTAAATAGTTGTATTTGTGTTTGTGTTTGTTTTATGCCGCCGGCTCTTGTGAAAGACCCGGCGGTTTTTTATGTCTTCACTTTGCCGGTTTTTGCGTATTTATGTCTGATGCAATCACTGGCATCTTTTATTTCTTCATCATTTTTGTCAGATATATTCTGTAACCGTACTTTCCGTTCTTATAACCGAAGGCTTCGGTTTCAGGAACGGAAGTTCCGGTTTTGGGAATGAAGGTTCCGGTTTGAGAAAATGTCTGATAGATTTATTGCGTGGTAAAATATTATATTGCATTTACAATAATTAATTGGAATAAGGTTTTGTTTGTATTAAATAGTTAATTTTATAAAATGGATATATATTTTACGGCAAATGTTTATGTAGTGACAAAAATTTGTTATCTTTGTACTAATAATTATTCAAAAAATTCATGGCATGTACTTCATGCCATTGAACCTGCGCCGAAGCAATGCAAAAGCTTTATTTTTAGTATTGCGGATGTGGAGGGAATTTGGATAGTTGTTATACATAAGGAAGGCGTTTATCATACGCAAGTTCTTGACGCTTCGAATCTCGCAAATTCAGAAATTGTAGTCTTGGACATGTGCAACGATAGATGCTCATGGGATGTTTTTTATAAACATCCCTATCTCCATAATTATACTTTTCCTATTTTTGTGTGGAAAAGTATTGGTTGTGGTATAGGGTGGATTATATAAACTCATCGGCGTGGGTTCTGCGTTGTTCGTTCTACTACAATGGGCAATGCGAGAGCCTCGGAGCGTGGAACGAACAAATGGTCGGATCTCCACGCTTTTTTTATGTATATATTCAATTGTTATTAATAATATAATGCTTAACTGGGAGATAATAGGCGCTTTATTTAATCTGTTTAACTTATGAGAAAAATTTTTTTATTAAGTTTCTTTTTTTGTGTTTCATTTTGCCTTTTTGCTCAAGAAATTGTAACTGACGATATTGAGCGTATTGAACAACCGGAAACAAAGAGTGTATCTGCTTTTAATAATATAAGTAGGAATGCTCATAAAATAAGTGGAATATCTATAGACTTTTATATTCCCGAAAAAGGGTTTGGTTATGCACTTAATTGGGCATTTAAATATTTGTTTATAGATTGGTCTATGAGGTTCGGGGAAAAAAATGATGTCGTTACTGCTAATGATGGATGGTCTTTAGGTGCCGGAGGACACTATAGACATTGGATTGGCAATTGGGTTTTTGTTGAAGGTTATTTAGGTATAGAATATTTGCATAGTACAATTGCATATAAAAATTACACAAGTGCAACAAAGTATGAAACCAAAAAAATTAAGGATGGAAATATAGCTATGATGTTATATCCGAAAATAGGCATTAATTTGTATAAGGGGCTAAGTATTGCAGCCGGATATAGATGGGATTTTAATGAATTTAAATTTAAAAAGGCTTATATAAGTGATTTCTTTACTTTAAGTTTAGTTGTAGCAATGTAAAATCAATTTGTTATGAAAAGATTATTTTTATTATTAGCGGCTATAGTTATAGCTAACATTTCTATAATATCGCAGAATGCAGATGTATATACTATTACGAAAAAGGATGCTACAATTGAATATTCAACGATGTATGGCAACAGATTAATGGGATATTTGTCTTTTACTGTTTCTGATGTTATAAATAACGATAATGATTTTAAGGTAAAAGTATTATGTAAATCTTTAAATAAAAAAAAGAAACCAATGAAAACATTAATTGGTCCTAAAGAAGGAGTGTTCTTTTTTGATACCGTAAAAGATAGTGTATTTTATTTGACCCATGACATAGGTATGGTTATTGGAGGAAAAAACAGACATGGTTACTTGCTGAAGATTCCCAATAATTTGAAAGTTGGTGACATGATTGAGGGAGGCACTTTGAACTTCGAATATGAATTTATGGGAATTATAAAAAGAAATGAACTGAGATATAGTGATTTTAAGGTCATTGAAGAAGTTGATTTGTCAACTGAAGCAGGGGTTATCAAATGTCTGAAAGTTACAGGAAATGTGTCTGGCGAATATCAAGATGTTAAAGTAAATGACAATCAGACATGGTATATTGCTCCTGGAATAGGTATTGTAAGACAAGAATTGTCTTATATGGGAGAGAAAAGACCTATTGTTGTGGAAATATGTAGTATAAGTGGATTATAATTAATTGTACAAAGAAATGAAAAAATTTTTATTATTAGCAATTTTGAGTTTTAGTAGTTTGTTATATTCATATTCCAATCAATGCTATGAAGTAGAAGACGAACAAAATGCTCCTATTGACCGAGGTATGTGTAAAGGAGTATCTCAAGAATATAAATGGTCGGAGTTGGAGGGTATATGGGTTTCAGACAAATTTCTTGAATATTATAGCATTTTAAGAACATATATGGCACAACGAGCTCCGAGTGGAACTTTTCTTTCACATCGGGAATATGGTAATTTCAGTGTTGAAGGATTTCAAATTAAACGAAACGGAACAATTAGAAAAATAACATTTAAAGTAACAAGAGGCAATAATGCAGATTCATTGTTTTCTATGGGTATACAGGCAGAAGATGGAAAATTATCATGGTCAGGCATTGATAGTGGTGAACTTGGAAATGATGTATATATTGAAGATAATGTTATTTATGTTAATTGGAAGGCAAGGTATGAGATTATTGGGGATAATTATATAAATGATTATGACCATTATTTGGATGATGATGGTAGTCGTTATAAGTTGGAATCTTTTTTATATGGCATTCCTTACTGAATTTGTTTTATTCTTTATGTTTGATTTTTTATTATGAGAAATTTAAAAAATAGTTTAAGGTTGATATTTTTAATATTAACTCTAAGTGGCTTATTCTTTTCTTGTTCAATAGAGAATAGCAAAGAAGAAGATCCGTCTTCAGAAACAGAAACTTCTTCATTGTCTCCGGATGAATTGCTTGGTAGGGCTTTTTATAGAAGTGGATATTTTGTTATAGGCAATAACGGTTATATAGGTCATTATCAAATCTATATAGAGTTTGTTTCAACAAGTATATGTGAAATACGATTTAAAGCAAGAGACATGGTAAATAGGTGGTCAAATTATTTATCTATTGATGAAACAGAATCATGTGATTATATTGTAGACGGAGATAAGATAATATTAAAGGATTATCCTTTTTATATGAATGGTCAGAACAGTCAAGATGTTGAATATACTTATTGTGGTGATTTCCTTTATGAAGGTTATCGTAGGTACTATGAACAAGAAGAACCGGTTTGGTGGGGATAAAATAAGTAAATACAAATTGGCGTGAAGCATTTGTTTGAGTGACATATTGTTACTCCTTAAAAGATTGTTAACTTATACTCAATAATTTAGTTTGTAAAAGTCTTTGCTTGTCTGCAAGTTCCTTATTTTTAGGATAAGAAACTTGCAGATTTTTATTTATAAAATAATGAGAATTTGTTTTTCAGTAAATATGATATTTAATATCAATATTTCTATTTGCAAACAAAACCACTTATTGTTTTTCTCTATAATTTTGTGCGGTTAAAACAATATCCTAAAAATGGAGAATCAGAATATTAGTAAAATTCAGGTGCGACTGTTGCAGATAGAGGATTATGCTCAGTTGGCACAATCATTCCGCCGTGTATATTCTGACGGAAGTGATGTCTTTTGGACTCACAAACAAATCGAAACATTGTTGAGGATTTTCCCCGAAGGTCAGGTTGTAACTGTTGCCGACGATAAGATTGTTGGCTGTGCATTGTCTATAATTGTGGATTATGACCTTGTAAAGGGCGACCATACTTATGCAAAAGTAACCGGAAACGAAACATTCAGTACACACAATCCGAATGGCAATATCCTTTACGGAATAGAAGTCTTCATACATCCTGAATATCGCGGGCTGCGTCTTGCACGACGAATGTATGAATACCGCAAGGAACTCTGCGAACAGCTGAACTTGAAAGCCATAATGTTTGGAGGACGTATTCCGAATTATCACAAATATGCCGACAGGATGCGCCCTAAGGAATACATCGAACGCGTAGGCAAACGTGAGATATTTGACCCGGTTCTTACTTTCCAGCTTTCAAACGATTTCCACGTAAGGAAGGTTATGACCAATTATTTGCCAAATGATGAGGAGTCAAAGCACTATGCATGCCTTTTGCAATGGGATAATATCTACTATCAGCCGCCAACGGAAAATCCGATACCTGCAAAGACAAGTGTGCGTGTCGGTCTTGTGCAGTGGCAGATGCGAAACTATCATTCAATAGACGACCTGTTCGAGCAGATAGAATTCTTTGTTGATGCGGTTTCTGGATATAAAAGCGACTTTATTCTTTTCCCAGAATATTTCAATGCTCCGCTGATGGAAGAGTTCAACCATATGAGCGAGTCGGAAGCAATCAGGGGATTGTGCTCTTATACAGACGAGATACGCGACCGCTTTGTGAAACTTGCCATAAGCTATAATATAAATATCATTACGGGAAGTATGCCGTTGCAGCGTGAGGACGGTCTTTATAATGTGGGATTCCTGTGTCGCAGAGACGGTAGTTATGAAATGTACGAGAAGATACATGTCACACCAGAAGAGACAAAAAGCTGGGGACTTACCGGAGGCAACAAGGTACAGACCTTCGAAACCGACTGTGCCAAGGTTGGCGTACTGATTTGCTATGATGTTGAATTCCCTGAACTTTCAAGGATTATGGCAGACCAGGGCATGCAGATACTTTTTGTACCTTTCCTTACAGATACGCAAAACGCATATTCACGTGTAAGGGTTTGCGCACAGGCAAGGGCGATAGAGAACGAATGCTTTGTTGTGATTGCCGGAAGTGTGGGCAACTTGCCGCGTGTTCATAATATGGATATACAGTATGCGCAGTCAGGAGTGTTCACTCCGTGCGATTTTGCTTTCCCAACTGACGGAAAGAGGGCAGAGGCTACTCCTAATACGGAAATGATTCTTGTATCGGATATAGACCTTGACTTGCTGAATGAGCTGCATACCTATGGAAGTGTAAGAACATTGAAGGACAGAAGAAAAGACCTTTATGAAGTGAGGTTCAAAGGAAAAATCTGAATAATGCGTAAGCATTCGGTAAACCACGTTGCAAATTTTGTGAATTAGTTCCGAATCGGTGCTATTCGTAGTCGATTCGGAAC
>CALUJO010000024.1 GCA_944320965.1 uncultured Bacteroidaceae bacterium
CTTAAAGAACATGAACCGATTTTTATGGCTAACGAAAAAAAGAAGGTGCATCGTGCATTACGACACACCCTCTTTTGCTTTATGTCAACTTTGACGTAGGTTTTATAAAATAATCAATTAAAACTTTGTATATTTGCATCGTATAAAACATATATAATTAAAGATGAAAGCATTTGTATTTCCTGGGCAAGGTGCCCAGTTCTCAGGAATGGGAAAAGATTTTTACGAGAATTCTTCTGAATTTAAAGCTTTGTTTGAACAGGCAAATGAAATTCTCGGATATAGAATCACTGATATTATGTTTAACGGTACTGATGAGGAACTTAAACAGACTAAGGTTACTCAGCCAGCTGTATTTCTTCATTCAGTAATTGCTGCTAAATCTATATTGGATAAAGTTCAGCCGGAAATGGTTGCCGGTCATTCTTTGGGTGAATTCTCTGCTTTGGTACTTTCTGGAGCTTTATCTTTCGAAGACGGTTTGAAGCTTGTTCTTCATCGTGCTTTGGCAATGCAGAAAGCTTGTGAACTTCAACCTTCTACAATGGCTGCCATAATAGCATTGCCGGATGAAAAAGTTGAAGAAATATGTAATAGCATTACAGACGAGGTATGTGTAGCTGCAAATTACAACTGTCCTGGTCAGATTGTTATTTCTGGTTCTGTTGCTGGTATTGAAAAAGCTTGTGTGGCAATGAAAGAAGCAGGAGCAAAACGTGCTTTGCCTTTGAAGGTTGGTGGTGCATTCCACTCTCCACTAATGGAACCTGCAAAGAAGGAATTGGAAGAAGCTATCAAGGCAACTAAGTTCAATACTCCGGTTTGCCCTATTTATCAGAATGTAAATGCAATGTCTCAGACAGATCCTGAAGTTATAAAGAATAATCTTATTCTTCAGTTGACATCACCAGTAAGATGGACACAGTCTGTAAGAAATATGATTGCAGACGGTGCTACAGAATTTATTGAATGTGGTCCAGGTGCTGTTCTTCAGGGCTTGATAAAGAAGATTGATTCTTCTGTAAACGCTCATGGTATAACAGAATAAAAATATATTTGTTTTATTTGTATGGCAGAAAAATTGGCAAAAAAATATGATTGCGGCTTTGCTTTAAGTGGTGGCTTTATCAAGGGATTTGCTCATCTTGGTATTGTCCAGGCACTTTTAGAGGAAGGTATAAAGCCGGATATAATATCCGGAGTCAGTGCCGGTGCTCTTGCCGGAGCCTTTCTTGCCGACGGATATGAACCTTATAAGGTTGTTGAAATATTCCAAAAGCAGAGATTCAAACAACTTACAAGCTTTGCTATGAGTGTAAGCGGATTGCTTAAAATGGATGAATTTGTCGACTTTATAAAAAGCCATCTGTCAACAAATAAAATTGAAGAACTCAAAATTCCGTTGGTCATATCAGCTAGTGATCTTGACCACGGGATTTCTGTAGAGTTCAGAGAGGGAGATCTGACAAAATGTATATCAGCATCATGCTGTATGCCGATATTGTTTTCACCTATTGTCATAAATGGAATAAATTTTGTCGACGGTGGAGTTTTCAAGAATCTTCCTGTTTCCCCTATAAGGGACGAATGCAAAAAGGTCGTAGCTGTAAATGTTAGCCCTATAAATGCAAGCAGCTACAAAAAAAATGTTTTAAGCATCGGAGTAAGATGCTATAACTATCTGTTTAGGGCAAACACTGTTCACGACAAGGAAATATCTGATTTGCTTATTGAAGCATATAATCTTGATGTGTTTAGTAATACAGAACTGGAAAAGGCCGGTGAAATATTTGATACTGGTTACAGACAGGGTAAAGAAAGGTTGAAAGAGATTTTGAAACAGAAAGGAAGTTATTTCAATGACTAATTCTAAATTTGTCATATATCAGGTTTTTACGCGCTTGTTTGGTAATGATAAGGACAGTTGTGTAAGAAATGGAAGTATTAAGGAGAACGGATGTGGTAAGTTTGCCGATTTCACAGATTTGGCTCTGAAGAAGATAAAGGAAAAAGGTGTTACCCATATTTGGTACACTGGTGTTCTTGAACATGCTTCAAAAACCGAATATCCTGGATTGCCAAAGACCCACAAAGCTGTTGTGAAAGGTAATGCGGGTTCGCCGTATGCTATAAAGGATTATTATGATGTTTCTCCTGATTTGGCAATAAATGTAGAAAACCGAATGGAAGAGTTTGAGCAGCTTGTTGTTCGTACTCACGAAGCCGGTATGAAAGTTATTATTGATTTTGTTCCAAATCATGTTTCCAGAGAGTATAAATCTGACAGTAATCCTTCCGGAGTTTCTGATTTTGGCGCTAATGATGATGTGACAAAAGATTTCAGTCCTTACAATAATTTTTATTATATCCCGAACACCAAGCTTGAAGGACATTTTGATATGTTTGGCGGCGAGTCTTTGCCATACAATGAATATCCTGCAAAGGTAACGGGAAATGATTGTTTCAATCAGTATCCATCTGTTAATGACTGGTATGAAACAATAAAGTTGAATTACGGAGTTGACTATTTGAACGGATACCGAACCTGTTTTGATCCGATTCCGGATACATGGAACAAAATGTATGATATACTTACTTTCTGGGCTGCAAAAGGTATTGACGGCTTCAGATGTGATATGGCTGAAATGGTTCCTGTTGAATTTTGGGAATGGGTAATATCAAAGGTGAAAAAAGAGTATCCTGATATTATATTTATTGCAGAGGTTTATAATCCTTCTCTTTATGATTCATATATAAACAAAGGAGGTTTTGATTACCTTTATGATAAGGTTGGTTTGTATGATATGCTTAGAGCGGTTGTTTCTTACGGAAGATCTGCTTCTGATATTTCATACAGCTGGCAAAGCCTGAACGGTTTGCAGGAGAAAATGCTTAATTTCCTTGAAAATCATGATGAGCAGAGAATAGCATCTGATTATTTTGCCGGTGATCCTTTCAAGGCAGTTCCTGCACTGATTGTAAGTGCGCTTATGAACAAAAATCCTTTTATGCTCTATTTCGGTCAGGAATTCGGGGAGCGTGGAATGGATGAGGAAGGCTTCAGCGGACTTGACGGTCGTACAACAATCTTTGATTACTGGTCGGTTGATACAATCCGCCGTTGGAGAAACCACGGGCAATATGATGGAAAGGCATTGACCACTCAGGAAAAGAAGTTGTCTGCCATATATCGAAAGGTATTGAATCTTGCATTGAAAGAAAAGACTGTCAAAGAAGGAAATTTCTTTGATTTGACTTATGCCAATATAAATAAGTCAGGTTATGATTCCAACAGAATATATTCCTTCCTTCGTGGAACATCAAAGGAATTGCTGATAGTTATTGCGAATTTTGATTCATCAGAAAAGGAAGTCCTTTTAAAGTTACCAAGCCATGCATTCGATTTCTTTGGATTGAAAGAGAATACATATTGTGAGGCAAAGGAACTTATTTCAGGAGATACCGTAAACATAAAGCTGTCAAGCTGTGAGGATCTGGCTCAGATAGTTCCTGCTTATGGAGCAAGAATTTTGAAAATAAAAAGATAATAATAAAAACAGTTGACCGGCTTGTCGCTATTTATAGAGGAAAGTCTGGGCAACACAGAGTGTCCCCCTTCTTAAAAGGAAGTTGTCCGTGAGGGTAAGGAAGTGCAGAAGAAAATAACCGCCGAAAGGTAAGGGTGAGAAGGTGAGGTAAGAGCTTACCAGTCCTGTAGTGATGCAGGAGCTGTGCACCTAGGGAGTTGTAAGGCCAAGTAAACCGGCGTTAAGGGTTACTCGTCCGTGCCGGAGGGTGGGCCGCTGGAGCATTATGGTGACATAATGCCAAGATAAATGACAGGCGCAATAATTTATATTATTGACAGAACCCGGCTTATAGGTCAACTGTTTTTTATAATAATCTGATAATATGAAAAAAAAGATAATAGACTTCCTCAACTTTATTACTTTTGATTTGTTCCGTATAACATCAGATGATGTTAGTAAGAGCCGTTTTACAATGCTGAACATATTGAAAACAGTTGTTCTTGCTTTCCGGCGCTTTTCCGAAGACAGGCTTATGAATATGGCTTCGGCACTGACATACAGTACATTTCTTTCAATAGTCCCAATGTTTGCTGTTATATTTGCAATTGCACGTGGCTTCGGGTTGGAAAATCTTGTAGTAGGGCAGTTGGGTAATTATGTCCATCAGCAGGGGGATTTCATGAATATGTTCATAGGTTTTGTTGATTCATATCTCAGTAATACAAAAAATGGAATTTTTGTTGGAGTCGGTATAGCATTGTTGTTTTGGACATTGATAAACCTTATCATTAACATTGAATATACTTTTAACCGTATTTGGGAAATAAAGGAAAGCCGTAAACTTACAAAAAAACTTACAGATTATTTCTCTTTATTCCTTTTGTTGCCGGTTTTCATGATTCTTTCATCCGGATTTTCAGTTTATCTTGCAACAATTTTCAAGGAAATACAGAACTATGTGATTTTAAGTTCAATAGTCAAATTGCTGATAAAGCTTGCTCCATATGTCATTACCTGGGTAATGTTTACAGGACTGTACCTGTATATGCCAAATACCAAGGTGCAGCTGCGTTATGCACTTATTTCCGGAATCATTGCCGGAACTGCATTCCAGCTTTTCCAGATGCTGTATATCAACAGTCAGATATTTCTTTCAAAGTACAATGCGATATATGGAAGCTTTGCTGCCATACCAATGTTCCTTATATGGCTGCAGATATCGTGGACAATATGTCTGGTAGGAGTTGAAGTGACGTATCTTGGACAGAATGTCCAGAACTTTGATTTTGAAAATGATACACGGAACATTTCCAGAAGGTATTCTGATTTTGTGTGTATTCTCTTTATGTCTCTTATAGTCCATAATTTTGATATAGGCGAGCAGCCGCTAACGGCTAAAAAACTCTCGGCTGAAACAAAGACACCTGCACGTCTTACGCAGAAAGTTCTCAATAAGCTTGAACAGTTAGGGTTTATACACAAGTGCGAAATCAATATAGGCAAGAAGGATATTCAGGTGGCTTATAGTCCGTCTGTTGATATATCCGACCTTAGTGTAGGATCTGTAATTCGTGCGCTTGACCGTGATGGGTCAGAAAAATTCAAAATAGATATTGACGGTAAATACGAGAAACAGTGGATGTCATTGTATGATGCTCATCAGAAGTATTATAAAGCATGTGATGATGTCCTTTTAAAAGATTTGGAGTTATGATAGTTTTTTCAAATGCAAAAATAAATATCGGATTGAATATTGTAAGTAAAAGACCGGACGGTTATCATAATCTTGAAACGGTTTTTTATCCTATCAATATGTGTGATGTGATAGAATTTACGGAAAACGAAGATTCTGATAATCTGTGCTTTTCTTCAAACGGCATATCACTTGACTGTGCAGCTTCAGATAATCTTGTTGTAAAGGCATACAATCTGTTAAAGAAGGATTTTGATATTCCTGCACAGATAATAGACCTGGTCAAGAATATTCCGACAGGTGCCGGGCTTGGCGGTGGTTCCGGCGATGCCACATTTACTTTGAAGTATTTGAATGACAGATATTCTCTTGGTCTTGACAGTGAAAAACTTAAATCATATGCATCACTTTTGGGTGCCGACTGTGCTTTTTTTGTAGAGAACAGACCTGTTTATGCAACAGGTATAGGTGATGTTATGGAACCTGTTGAACTTTCATTGAAAGGATATTATATAGCAGTAGTCAAACCTGATATTTTTATATCCACGCGTGAGGCTTTCGCCGGCATAACTCCGCGCGAGTCTGAAGTTTGCCTCAAGGAACTTGTACATCTTCCTGTTTCAGAATGGAAGAATTGCATTAAGAATGATTTTGAGTACAGCATATTTCCTAATCATAAAATGTTGCAAAATGTAAAATGTAAATTATATGATATAGGTGCAGAATATGTATCAATGTCTGGTTCAGGTTCTTCAATATATGGATTGTTTAAAAAAAATCCCGAAATATTTGAACAGAATTTTGATAATTGTTATATTTGGTCATCACAGTGTTTGAGTTGAAAGCGTAGTTTCAAATACTATATTTATATCTTCTTTTGATTTGTGATATGTAGGTGATGACTGCATAATGAAAGATGTTTCATATCCATAGTTGAAGTTTTTATAATGTTTGTTTTGAAATTATCAGATTGATGATAAGATGATGTATATACAAATGTTGTAAAGATATGAAACGTATATTATTTATTTTGTTTTTAGTTCCGGTATTTGTGCTTGCACAATCCGAAGGTTTTATTGAACCTACCTTTAATACACTTATAGAGAAAACATATTTTAAAGATCTGTATCAGAATGGAAGTGCAGATTGTGACTGGGACGTTTATGGTGACGGAATAGTTGAAGTAGGAGAATATTATTATTTGTCTAATGAATCGTACTTGCTGAGTCCTGAATTTGACGGTAATGAAGTAAAATCTTTGGATATATCTTTGAATTTAAAGCTCTACAATGGAAATTCTGAAAATAATAAATATTTTATTGGTATAGAGTATGCTGGAGGAGAGATTATAGAGAAGTCTTTGGTCGTTTCATCTAATCAATATAAACTGTTCCATTTTAGATTCGAAGAAATCAAATCAGAAAAATTCAGAATACGTATAAAGTCTCAGATGAAAAGTTTGTCTACTAGCTGTATTGCTGTAGATTATATTCTTGTTAAAAGTATTAGTAAGGCTCCATCATTATCGTTTGAGGCTTCAAATACCGGATTTTCTGTTGCAGGTTGTGGAGATTATGATGAATGTGTTTTAGAATTGTATAGACAGACATATATCGAATCCGGCATTGATACATTATATTTTAATCAGTTTGATGATGATTCTCATGGAATAATAGTTAATACAAGCTATAATATATCCAATGGTGGATTATATATAACAGGTAAGAGCAGTGATATTTGCGCTTCAATTCCTTTTCTTCCAAATAGAAATATTGACAAGTTGAATTTGAAATGTTTGTTTAGAATAGCTTCAAAGAAAAATCATAATGTTAATATATACTATAATGATGAATTTGTTGTAGAGAATAAAATGTCTGGTAGTGGAGGTGAAATTAAAAATTTTTCTTGTGAAATAGATGTACGCCATACATTTACCGATACTTTGAAGTTTATAGTCAATGCATTTGAAAACAGTACCGCAAATTTGGTCTTTGATGAACTCCTTTTAAGTCAGGATTGTGAATATAAATATACAGTTCTGGAAGATTTTCCAAGGCATCTGCAGTTTCCTTTGAGTATTGATGGTTTGGATTGTACATCTTCCTATCGTGTAAGATACCAGCTTATTGATAATGAGGATGAAAAAGGAGAGAAAGTTGTAACAAGTCTTGCAGAAGGGTTCGTTAGTACTACTGGTGAGTATAAGGAATTGCCTCCTGATTCAGAGTTTACCTTAGAATCAGATTTTGAAGGAACAATAATGATTAGTAATAAATCAAATCTTTATGGCAATTATTCTGTCTTGGGAGAGTTATGTTATGTTCATGAGTATAATCCTGATGAATGGGCTTCTGTTGCATTGCCTTTTAAGCCACAAAGGATTGGTGCATTTAAAAACGGTGAAGGGTTTTATCTGAGAGAAAACAAGGATTTTTATTTACGTAGTTATTCTGAAACTGATGATAATTTTCAATTTGTTGATTCTGAAACTATTGAACCATATCAAGGATATATCTTGAAGATTCCTGAAGGTATGGATTTTGATAATAATGCACTGTTTATATATTCGCCAAGAAAAATAGAGGTAAATACACCGTATTCATATGTATTTGATAATTTGTATTGTCATGTGGCAAATCCTTATATGTATTCATTGAGTTATAGGGATAATGGTGCAGAGATTGAGAGTGTCTTTCATGGAAATATGATATATAAGTTTGATGGCACATCATTTAAAATATTGTCCTCTGATGATATAATCCTACCATTTGAATCAGTAATAGTTTTTTCTGGTGGAGTAAATGCTGCGCCACGTATAATAAATCTGGAAAAAGATATATCTGATTTAACAAATGATACTAAAAATTATGAATTTATTTCCGTTTTTGAAGATGGATTTGAAATTCATGGATATGAAGGCCCTGTTGAAATATATGGAATTGATGGAAATCTTATTATTAAAATGTATAATATAAGTGGTGAAAGAATAACTGTTGATCGTAAAGGTGTGTATATTGTTCGTTTTGGAAATAATATAAATAAAATATTATTATGAAGCACGCAGTATTTTATTTGATATTTTTATTGACATTATTTTCTTTAGATATTACAGCCTCAAGCGGAATTTGGGAAAATGACAGTCAAGAAAATTCAGGAGGAGGTATTTGGGGGAATAGTGGTTATGGAAGTGACATTTTCAATAAACCTACAGATAACGGAGAGTTACCGGAAGATAATAGCTCTGATTATTTAATGAATGGTGGAAATGAACCTGTTCCTGCAAATGATGGACTGTATGTATTGCTTACTTGTGCTATGATGTACGTCGTATATATTTCGGTTTCAAAAGGTAAAAAGAGAACGGATAATAATTTTAAATGAAAATAAACATAGTAAACTCTTGCTTTTTTGCCGGAAAATATGTTACTTTGCAGCTCATTTGAGAAAAGTGTAATAACTTAATTAACTAAAAGTAGATAGAAATGTCGAGAATTTGTCAAATTACAGGAAAAAAAGCCATGGTTGGCAACAACGTTTCACACTCAAAGAGAAGAACAAAAAGAGTATTTGATGTGAATCTGTTTTCAAAGAAGTTCTATTATGTAGAACAGGATTGTTGGATTACTTTGCGTATCAGCGCAGCAGGTCTTCGTAAAATCAACAAAGTAGGTTTGCACCAGGCTTTGGTTGATGCCGTTAATAACGGATATTGTGATTGGAAAACAATTAAAGTAATCGGTTAAAATATAGGAGAATAAAACAATGGCAAAGAAAGCAAAAGGTAACAGAGTACAGGTGATTCTTGAATGTACAGAACACAAGGATAGTGGTATGCCGGGAACTTCTCGCTATATTACTACAAAGAACAAAAAGAATACAACAGAGAGATTGGAATTGAAGAAATATAACCCAATTCTTCGTAGAGTAACAGTTCATAAAGAAATAAAATAATTATAAGCCATGGCAAAGAAAGCGGTAGCAACACTTCAGGAAGGTAAGACCGATGGTCGTTCTTATACAAAAGTTATAAAGATGGTTAAGTCACCTAAGACTGGTGCTTATATTTTTGATGAAAAAATGGTTCCTAACGAAAAAGTTGATGAATTCTTCAAGAAATAATCATTTTTAGGGAATTGTTTAATATATGGGATATTAGTTTGATATCCTTAAAAATAAAGATAGCATATGGATATGATTAATTCATTTCATATGCTATTTTTATATTAATGCTTTTATGTCAAAATCATAAATTGTTCTATCAGTTAAATATATCTTTATATAGCGTTACGAAAAAAAGAAGTGTGCCAAAATATAATATTTGACACACTTCTTTTTTATTAGCTTTTATGTTTCAGAGTTTTTAGTACTCTTTGGCTTCAAAAATTCCTGTAAGAACGTTGTATGCGTTTTCTGCAAGGGCTCCAAGTTCGTCTTCTCCAGGATAAATGAAAATAGGAGCTATTCCTCCGGCATATTCTTTCAGAACATTCATAAAGTATTCATTATAGGCTATTCCGCCAGTTACAAGTACGGCTTCTGTCTTGCAGCATAGTGCAGCGTGCATTGAACCTATATATTTTGCGACCTGATACATCATGGCTTTTGCTATTGCAGATGCTTTTTCATCGCCGTTTCTTGCAGCTTCATCAATTGCCTGCGCGTTGTTTGAGTTAAGGTGTGCAACCATTCCGCCTTTGCCGCAAAGCATTTTCTTTATTTCCGCCTTTGAATATTTTCCTTCAAAGCACATTTCAACGAGTTGTCCTGCCGGTATGCTTCCAGCGCGTTCCGGGCTCATAGGACCTTCTCCGTCAAGTGCATTGTTGACGTCAATAACCCTTCCGTTGTGGTGTGCGCCAACTGATACACCGCCTCCAAGATGTGCAACAATAAGATTCAGTTCTTCATATTTCTTTCCATGTTCTGCGGCATACCTTCTTGCAATTGCTTTCTGGTTAAGCGCGTGGAATATGGATATTCTTTGAATTTCCGGTATTCCTGTTATGCGTGCAACGTCATCAAGTTCATCTACAACAACAGGGTCGGCAATGAATGCACGGCAGTTTGGTATTCCGGCAGAAATTTCATAGGCAATAAGTGCCCCAAGATTGCATGCATGCTCGCGCAATGGATGCATGAGCTCCTGGCGCATCTTTTCGTTTATGTTGTAAACGCCTCCTTCAAGAGGGTGGAGAAGACCGCCGCGTCCTATTACGGCATTGAAGTCTATTGCCTCACCTGCTTTCTGTATTTCAGAAACAATAAGCTCTTTGCGGTAATCAAACTGTTTGCTGACAGAATCGAATTTTTTCAAATCTTCTGTTTCGTGATGAATGTTGTTTTTCCATATCTGCTTAAGGTCCTCAAATATGGCAATCTTTGTAGATGTTGATCCGGGATTTATTACAAGTATTCTCATTTTGTCTCTTTTCTATTATGTAGGTTAGCAGATAAGGCAAGCCATTGCAATACTGCAATATTTAGACCATACGGAATCACCTCTTGATGAAACTACTACCGGAGCTTCAGCTCCCATAAGCAGACCGGCAATTTCGGCATGGCAGAAATAGGTCATTGTTTTGTAGAAGATGTTGCCGGCATCTATATTAGGGAATATCAGTCCGTCAGCATCACCGTTAAGCGGTGAATTTATTCCTTTTATTTTTGCTGTTTCAATATCGAAAGCTGTTCTTACATCCATCGGGCCATCAAGAACACATTCTCCGAATTCACCCTGTGCTGCCATCTCCTTTAGCAAAACATAATCAGCTGAATTGGTAAATTTGGGATTTACCTTTTCTGTGAAATGCAGCAGTGCAAGTCCAGGTTTCTCAATTCCGAATTTGCGGCATATTTCCAATACATATCTTATCATATATTTTCTCTGTTCCAGTGTCGGGTTAGGTATGACTGCCACGTCACTTACGAACATAAGTTTATGTCTTCCAGGTACATCTATGAGAGTGACATGCGAAATAACGTTTCCTTTTGGCAATATCCCGACTTCCTTGTTCAGAATTGCTCTTAGTATATTGTCCGTATTCAAGGAACCTTTCATAAGAATATCCGCTTCTTTGTCTTTTATTGCTTTTACAGCAAGTGCTGCAGCCTTGTCAATGTCCTCTTCATGAACCGTACGTACATGTGGTGAAGATATAACCTTTTCGCAGATTTTCATTTTTCCGGTATCTCCAAAAAGAATGAAATCGGCAATACCTTCCTCAAGGGCTTTTTCAACTGCTTCCAGTGTGTGTGAGTCATGTGGACATGCAACGGCAATGCGCTTGCGTGTGTTTCTCTGTTTTACGTATTCAGATAACTGATTAAAATTCCGTATAGCTTCCATAAGTTTTTAGTTTATATAACAAATATAGAGAAATGTTTTTTATAATGCTTGTTTTGGAACTTTTTTTACGTCTGGACCTTTATATTTGTATATATAACATTTGTAAGCTTACATTTTGATAATTTCAATTGTTTCTTTACAACCTTGTATTGATAATATAATGTTGCTGTAAAGAATGTTTTTGACGAAAAAGAATAATATTTGCTGCTTAGTTGTTAACATTTTGACAAAAAGACAAAATAAAAGCGGAATTTTACATTTTTGTAATATCCGCTATACTTTTTTCAGTCTCCGTATTTCTCTTTGTAAAGATCTTCAAGTTTCAGAAGCTCGTCCCTGTATTGTGCCGCAATAAGGAAATCAGTTGCTTTTGCAGCTTCATACATCAGTTTTCTGGTGTGCTCTATGTTCTTTTTAAGTTCATCTTTAGTCATGTATTTTATTACAGGGTCAGCAGCAACCGTCATTTCCTTTATGCCTGTATAAGCTTTAGGACCTTTTTGTTCCTGTTCTTGATTTTCGTTAAACAGAGGATTACGTAATTCCTTTTTAATCTGTTTGGGGGTAATCCCGTTTTCCTGATTGTAACGCAATTGTTTTTCCCGTCTTCTGTTTGACTCGTCAATTGTTTTCTGCATACTTTCGGTTATCCTGTCAGCATAGAAAATAACCTTTCCGTTTACGTTTCTCGCTGCACGTCCCGCTGTCTGTGTCAGTGAACGGTAAGAACGCAGGAATCCTTCCTTGTCAGCATCCAATATTGCCACCAATGAAACTTCAGGCAGGTCTAGTCCTTCTCTCAACAAGTTGACACCTATAAGAACATCATACATTCCGGCTCTTAGTTCTTCCATTATCTTTACTCTTTCAAGAGTGTCGACATCACTGTGTATGTAGTTGCATCTTATTTCATTTTTAAGCAGGTAATCGGTCAATTCTTCTGCCATTCTTTTTGTCAGTGTAGTAATCAGCACCCTTTCCTCCTTTTCAATTCTTTGCTGGATCTCATCCAACAAGTCGTCAATCTGGTTGTGGCTTGGCCTTACTTCTATTATAGGGTCAAGAAGCCCTGTAGGTCTGATAACCTGTTCAACAACTATACCGCCGCTTTGCTGCAGTTCATATTCAGCAGGTGTTGCGCTGACATAGATTGTCTGGTTTGTCATCTGGGTGTATTCATCAAATTTCAACGGGCGGTTGTCCAGCGCTGCAGGCAGACGGAATCCGTATTCAACAAGATTTGTTTTTCTTGCCCTGTCTCCTCCATACATGGCATGTATCTGAGGCACGCTCACATGACTTTCGTCAATAACGGTCAGATAGTCTTTGGGGAAGAAGTCTAGCAGGCAATAAGGTCGTGTTCCAGGTTCGCGTCCGTCAAAGTATCTTGAATAATTTTCTATACCAGAGCAGTGTCCCAGCTCCCTTATCATTTCCATGTCATAGGTGACACGTTCATATAATCTTTTTGCTTCAACCGGTTTTCCTATTGATTCAAAGTATTCAACGCGGCTTTTCAGGTCATCTTCAATGGCATGAATTGCGCGCATTGTACTTTCCTTTGTTGTCATGAAAAGGTTTGCCGGATATATCTTGTATGAATCCAGCTTTTGTGACGATATATTTGTGATAGGGTCAACTTCTTCTATGGAGTCTACTTCGTCTCCCCAGAAACTTATTCTCAGTATATTGTCGGCATAGGCAAGGAAAATGTCAACTGTATCACCTTTTACACGAAAACATCCTCGTGACAAATCAATGTCGTTGCGTACGTAAAGACTGTCCACAAGCCTGCGAAGAAGGACATTTCTGACTATGGTCTGCCCAACTTTAATATCAATTACATTGTTGTAGAAATCTGCAGGATTTCCCATACCATAAATGCACGAAACAGATGATACGACTATGACATCCTTTCTTCCTGATAGCAGTGATGATGTTGCAGCAAGTCGCAACTTGTCTATTTCTTCATTAATGGCAAGGTCTTTCTCTATATAAGTATCGGTTGAAGGGATATATGCTTCCGGCTGATAGTAATCATAATATGATACATAGTATTCTACGGCATTGTTAGGAAAGAAGTTCTTGAATTCCGTATACAGCTGTGCCGCAAGAGTCTTATTATGGCTCAGTATAAGTGTAGGCTTGTTTACATTGGCTATTACATTCGCTATTGTGAATGTTTTTCCTGAGCCTGTAACACCAAGCAATGTCTGTGCCTTTACATTGTTCAGAATCCCTTCGGTCAATTCTTTTATTGCCTCGGGCTGGTCACCTGTCGGCTTATAGTCGGAAATAAGTTCAAAGTCCATAGTGTGATGCTATGATTATATTCTTAACCTCAAATATTATAAATTCGCCTCTGTCATTTTTTCAGCATACTTCTTGTTTTTCTGTTGAAACGGATAACAAAAAGTATTCCTGCAAGGCTAAGGCCTACAGGGTATGAAAGCCATATGCCATATATTCCAAGGTCTGCCACAAATCCAAGAATATATCCTAATGGAAGTGCAACGATGAAATATGCCACAAAGGCAATATACATCATAAGCTTGACATCAGATATGCCCCTGAGTGCGTTGGCAAAGGTTATTTGTGTGGCATCTCCATACTGGTAAAGCATAAGTACATATATCAGCGTACTTACTGTTGTGCATACTTCTTCATTTGCCGTGAACCAGCTGCCTATGAAATTCCTTATGCTGAAGTAGACAAGGCATGCAGCAGTACAAAGCAACAGTGAAATATGATAGCCAGCAAATGCTGCATTGCGTGCATTTACAATATCATTCTGCCCCTTAAAGTAGCTTACTCTTATGGATATTGCCGAACCTATTCCATACAGAACCATGAAACTTAGTGTTGAAAGTGTCACGCCAACCTGATGGGTTGCGAGGGCAATACTGCCTATCCATCCAACCATTATGGCACTCAGGTTGAATGACGCGCTTTCCATGCCAAGCTGGAAGGCTATAGGCCATCCAAGTTTGTTCAGCTTGGTAAATGTGTTTCCGTTTATTCTGTTTTCGATATATCCTTCCCTGTATTCTTTGTATTTTTTTGCTTTGACAAATATCAGTACAAAAACAGCAAACATGGCAATTCTTGATATAAGGGTACTTATGCCGGCGCCGAGCAGTCCAAGTTCAGGTGCTCCGAGTTTGCCATATATAAGAATATAGTTACCTATAATGTTTGTTATGTTTCCGCCAACAAGAATCCACATCGGTGTCAGTGTATCCGTGATACCTTCGGCAAACTGTTTGAAGGAATTGAACAGCATTACAAATATTATAGATATAAGAATAACTATAAAATAAGGCTTAATATATACCATCAGCTCCTGTGGCTGGCCGAGCCGCTCTATATTGAAGTACAGTATGCCGAGGACTGCTGTTATTATTATACCTACTATTGTATTTGCTACTATGCTGTTCCTCAACAGTGCACCTATGCCTTTTCTGTTTCCTGTACCGAACAGTTCTCCGACAAGTGGTGTAAGGCCATATGAGAACCCCGTACAGAATACAATGGCAAGTGAAAATATGTTGTTTACAAATGATGCGGCCGCAAGTTCATCAGTAGTGTGATGACCTATCATTATAGTATCCGCAAATCCAAGAATTATGACTCCAAGCTGTCCAAGGACAATTGGGAGTCCCATTTTCAAAAGGGATTTGTAGTGTGTTGAATATTTGGATAAATTCATGTTTCGTTTATGTTATTTGAACTTTCTTACCCTGATATGACAATAGGGTTCACCTCCAGTACGGTCATAATATTTCTGATGATAGTCTTCAGCCGGCCAGAAATGGGTTGCAGGTGTAAGTCTTGTATTTACTTCATATCTGTATTCACGCAGTAGGGCGATTATCTCTTCTGCTTCCTTTTTCTGCTTTTCGTCAAGATAGAATATCTCGCTTCTGTATTGAGGCCCTATGTCAGGTCCCTGTCCGTCAAGCTGTGCCGGGTCGTGTATTTCAAAGAAGAGTTTGCACAGTTCCCTGTAGTTTGTCTGTTCCTTATCGTATTCAACAAGTACGGCTTCGGCGTGTCCTGTATTGTGTGCCTTGACTTCCTGGTATGTAGGGTTTTCTTCCTTTCCTCCAGTATATCCAACCTGTGTTGAGATAACTCCTTTTGCTCTGTCAAACTGGTGTTGTACTCCCCAGAAGCATCCGCATGCAAAAATGGCTTTTCCGGTTTTCATAAAAAGTATCAGTCGTTAAATTTTGTTTGGTGTACAATATTAGTAAAAATCTCCGGTATTTTGCCGGAGATTTTGTATTTATTACTGCAAATCTGTATCAGTATATGAAAGCGGCAGCTTTCGCAAATTGTAGGTCGAGGCCATGCTTTCGCCGTATGCTCCGGCTGAGCGGATTGCAATGAAATCACCGCGATGTGTTTCGTTCAGCATGATGTCTTTGCCGAATACATCAGATGATTCGCATACAGGACCTACAACATCATAACATTTCGGTTCGTAAGGCGAAGAAATGTTTTCAATCTTGTGGTATGCCTTGTACATTGCCGGACGAACAAGATCGTTCATGCCTGCGTCAAGAATGACAAACTCCTTGATAGGGGCACGTTTTACATAGGTTACACGGCTTATTAGTGTTCCGCACTGTGCCACAATTGATCTTCCAAGCTCAAAATGAAGTTTCTGACGTTCATTTAGTTTGAGGTTTTGTTTGAAGACATTGAAGTATGACTTGAAATCCGGAACCGCACCGAAATCCGGGTCGGAATAATCTATTCCCAATCCGCCTCCGACATTGATGTCGCTTATAGGCAGACCTTTGCTTTCAAATGTTTCTACAAGAGTGTTTACGGTAGATGAAAGTTTTACGAAATCTTCCATTTCCAGTATCTGTGAACCTATGTGAAGATGTATTCCCTTGAAGTTTATGTTGCCAAGAGATTTAACTTCTTCAATAACTTCGTCAATCATGTCGATTGCTATTCCGAACTTGTTTTCTTTCTTTCCTGTAGCGATATTGTCAATTGTATGTGCCTTTATATCAGGATTGAAACGTATTGCAACATTTGCAGTGGTTTTCTTTTCGCCTGCAAGCATGTTTATTATTTCAAGTTCTTCAAAAGACTCTACATTGAAACACATTATGTTGTGTTCAAGTGCAAGCATTATTTCTCTGTCAGTCTTTCCGACTCCGGCATATGCAATCTTGCTTGCCGGTATTCCGGCCTTTATTGCTGCTTCAATTTCTCCGCCGCTCACGCAGTCTGCACCGAATCCGCACTTGCTTATTATATCAAGAATTGCAGGATTGGCATTGGCTTTTATTGCGTAGTGAACTTCATACTGAGGGTGGCTTTTCAGCTCATCCTTTATTGTATTAAGCGTACGGCGCAAAAGGTGTGTATCATAATAATAGAATGGCGTTTCAAGTTTGTCGAATTTTTCTATCGGAAAAATATTTGCCATATTTATTTGATATTAAAAAGTTTTTCGTTCAAGTTTTTAAGTGCCTTAACCTTGTCTTCAGCCTTTATCAGGAATGTAATGTTGTAGCGGCTTCCGCCGTAAGAAATCATTCTTACCTGAATATCATCCATTGCATCTATGGCTTTTGCTTCGAAACCAACGTTTGCATAGTCAAGGTCTCCTACAACGCACACAGTACACAAATCGCTGTCAACTTCAACGGTTCCGTATTTTTTAAGGTCAGAAACAATCTCGTCAAGGTTCTTTGTGTTGTCAATTGACATTGAAACACCGACCTCAGAAGTAACCACAACGTCGATTGATGTGTGGTAGCTTTCGAATATTTCGAAAATCTTGCGAAGGAAACCGTGTGCAAGCAACATACGGCTTGACTTGATTTTTATGGCTGTTATATTATCCTTAACAGCAATAGCCTTGATTTTGTTCTTTTCAGTTTCGTTTGAAATAAGAGTTCCAGGAGCTTCCGGTTCCATTGTGTTTAGCAGACGGACAGGAATGTTTGCAGATTTTGCCGGCTGAACGCATGTAGGGTGAAGAATCTTTGCACCGAAATATGCAAGTTCGGCAGCTTCGTCAAAGCTAAGATTGCGGACAGGGAAAGTCTTGTCAACCACACGAGGGTCGTTGTTGTGCAGTCCGTCAATATCAGTCCAAATCTGTATTTCATCGGCATTTATAGCAGCTCCGATAAGTGATGCGCTGTAGTCGCTGCCGCCTCTCTGAAGATTGTCTATTTCACCGTAAATGTTCTTGCAGATATATCCCTGTGTAATGTAAATGTCGGCTTTTCCGTACTCGTCCATTACGCGCTTCAGGTTTTCTCTGATAAATACACAGTCCGGCTCAGAGTCCTTGTCGGTACGCATATATTCAAGGGCAGGAAGAAGAATTGACTTGATGCCGCTTTCCTGCAGGTATAGGTTGAACATGTTTGTTGAGATAAGTTCGCCCTGTGCAAGGATAATTTTTTCTTCAAACAGTGTGAACATGTCTTTTGTGAAATTTCTGATATAGTCAAAAATTCCGTTTACTATCTCCCATGCCTTGTCCTTGTATTCCTGTGTAGAATATAGTTCGTCAATGTGTTTCTTGTATTTTCCGGCAAGAGTGTTTATCACGTCACTTGCTGCGCTTGTATTCTTCTTGTGAAGGTAATCTGAAATTTCAACAAGTGTGTTTGTTGTTCCTGACATTGCCGACAAAACTACAATCTTTGGTGTGTTGTCGTTTATAAGTTTTGCAACTTCTTTCATGCGTGCTGCCGAGCCGACAGACGTTCCTCCGAATTTTAGAACTTTCATGTTAGTACTGATTTTATTTTAATTGAGTGCAAAGATACATCTTTTCTGATTAAAAAGCATTATTTTGGATTCCTTATCTTTAATGTAATAAGCTTTTTGTCAATAAATATGCCATGTAAATGTTGTATGTCTTAATATTTTGCTATATACGAAAAAACATAAAACGTTTTTGATGTAAATCCTTAATGTTTTCTATGGAAATGTTAAGGGTTTTTGAGTAAAATGTTCAATGATTTAGGGTAAAAGACCGCCGGACATTTCCTGATTAGAAATCAGCATGTTTAATATGTCTTCGGATTTCAATATGGAATTATTTTAAGGCCGAATCAATAAAACTGAAAATTTCTTCTTTCATATCTGGATGAAACCATACGGTATCTGTATCCTTTTTGAACCATGTCATTTGTTTTCTGGAATATATGCGGCTGTTTTGTCTGATTTTGTCGGCAGCAAAATCCAGTGTATATTCTCCGTCAAGATATTTGAATATTTCCTTATATCCTACTGTGTTAAGGGAATTAAGGTTTCTGTATTTTTCAAGTTTTCTGACTTCATCAACCAGTCCGTTCTCAAGCATGATGCCAACTCTCCTGTTTATCCGGTCGTAGAGCTCTTCTCGTTCGCGTTTAAGTCCTATTTTTATTATATTGAAAGGCCTTTCCTTTTTGGTTTGTGTGCGGAAGGAAGTGAATGTGCGGCCTGTCATGTAGCATACTTCAAGTGCATGCAATACTCTTTTCGGATTTTTAATATCTGCAATTGCGTAATATTCTGGGTCAAGCAGTTTCAGTTCTGCTGCAAGAGGTTCAAGTCCTTCGGCCTCATATCTTTCAAGAATAATCTGTCTTGTTTCACTATCAATTGTCGGTATGTCATCAATTCCTTTGCATACAGCATCTATATACATCATTGACCCGCCTGTCATTACAACATTGTCATATTTTTTGAAAAGGACATCGAGCAGTGACATTACATCTGTTTCGTATTGTGCAGCACTATAGTATTCATTGGGAGAGAGAATACCTATGAAATGATGCTTTACTCTGGCAAGCTGTGTGCTGTCCGGAGCTGCAGTACCTATAACCATATCTCTGTATATCTGTCGGGAATCAGATGATATTATTTCAGTATTGTACCTTTCGGCAACTTCAATGCTAAGGTCGGTTTTTCCTATTCCTGTAGGTCCAAGGATGACTATCAGATTCTTTGCCATATGTTACGGATGTGCAGTGCCTGTGTGATTTCTGTTATATAATATGATTTTATGTTTTTGAAACCGGTTCTTATGATTCTTATATAAAAAAAGAGGGTAAACGCTTTCATGACGTTGCGGAATACCCTCTTTGTATTATTGGTTGTTTAGTGCTTATCTCTCGTCATCATAAGGGTTGCCTTCGGACATTGTGAATCCTTCTTCGTCAAAGTCTTCCATATCAAAATCTTCGTCTCCGTAGAAATTTTCGTCAAGATCAAGATTCTGGTCTATTTTAGCCATTTCGTCAAAGTCGATTGTCTGCTTTGGGGCATCTCCTTCTTTTCTTACGCATTTGGCGTTTTCAAGACTTTTACCTGTGATGATTTCACTCAATTCAATAAAGAAACATCTTTCTGTAAGAGGGTCGAATATATAAATCATTCTTTGTTTCTCCTCATCAAGGAATTCGTCAAGTTTTGTTCTGTCCATAACCCAACTGTCCTCTTCGGAATTAGTATCCATTTCCTCAAGTGTTATTTCAGTTTCCTTTTCCCAGTTGTCATCGCAGATAAAGAATGATGTCATCTGGTCATCATTGTATTTGACAGATTTCAGGATTGCTTTGTGCAAATCATAAAATGTCGCTTCTGAATCAATCTGTATTTCTCTGACAAAGTCGTCAACTTCATTAGATATAATAGTAAATCTGTAAACCATATCTGTTTTTGCTTTAATTTTAATTTGAGTGTAAAAGTAGTAAAAATATTATTTGCAAAAAGTTTTGCAGTATAAAAATCTTGTTGCGCCTGATAAATCTTTAACCGTTAGTAATAACATTTGTTGTCTGGTGTTAAAATAGTCGTGCTTCGAATGCAATATAATATCATAATATACGTTTATATTGTTGTACGCGTTGCACATCTAGGCAATATTGTGCAAGGATAAATTGGTTGGTATGCATATATTGTTGTATATTTGCAAAGGAAATGGAAATACTTATGAAATTTAATTTTAATTTATTGATTGTGATTGTGGTTGCTGCATTGCTTGGTTCTTGTGGCGCTACTAAAAACAAAGTGTCTTATTTTCAAGACATGACTGCTGATAACAACTTATTGGAAGGAGTTGAAAGTAATTATGAGGTGAAAATTACAAGTGATGATTTGCTTGCTATTTCGGTATCAAGTATTGACCCGAACGCCATAGCTATATTCAATTTGCCTGCAACAACATTTCTTCAGCCTGGAGTTGATGAAATTTATGCTACACCGGTGCTTCAGTCTTATCTTGTAGACTCTGAAGGCTGTATAAACTTTCCTGTTTTAGGAAAACTTCATGTAGCTGGAATGACAAGAAACAGCCTTGCAGATTATTTGAAAAAGCAGATAGCACAATATGCAAAAGACCCTATCATTAGTGTAAATATAATGAACTTCAAGGTTTCTGTATTAGGGGAAGTTATGCGTCCCGGAACAATACAGATAACAAATGAAAGAATAAGTATACTTGACGCTATAAGTATGGCGGGTGATTTGACTATTAATGGTATGCGTGACAGGGTAACACTTATCAGAGATGAAAATGGAAAGAAAACATATCATGTTTTTGATTTGACTTCATCTGAGATTTTCAAATCTCCATATTTCTATCTCAAACAGAATGATATTATATATGTTGAGCCGAACAAGGCACGCCGAAGCAATGCCAATTATAGTCAATCAGCTCAGTTCAATATTTCTGTCGCATCAACAGTAGTGAGTGCAATTTCTGTGTTGGCATCATTGTGCATAGCATTATTTGTTAAATAAAAGTTGTAATAGTTTTATTATGGAGTCATTTAAGCAGTCGGAGTTTCTAACTCTAATGAAAATATATTTGAAGAATTGGAAATTGTTTGTCCTTTCGTTTATCGTATGTGTAGGTCTGGCAGGGGCATATATGTTGATTAAAAATCCTGAATTCAAGATAGCAGCAAATATTCTTATTAAGGAAGATTCAAAGTCTGGAGGAATGTCTGGAATGGCATCTCAAATGATGAAAGGAATGGCTTTTGGTGATATGTTGAGTGTTGGTGGTAGTGCTGTTGATGATGAGGTTGAAGTTATAAGTTCTTATTCCATAATATATAAGGCTGTTAAGGAACTTGGACTTAATGCCCAATATACTGAAGGGCTTATAAAGAAAACCAAATATTATAATAATTCACCATTGGTGCTTGAACCTATAAGCCCAGAAATGGCTGACACTTTCAAATATCATGTAAAGTTTAAAGTTAAGGTGAACAAGCAACAACAGGCGAGTGTAAAGGCTTATTATAAAAGGACTAAAATAGCCGAAGTAAAATCTGCTTTCCCAGTGAAAATACCTACAATATATGGAGATTTTGTTATTGATAAAACGAATTTCTATAAGAAGAATGAAAAATTAAATCTGGAAATATTTTTTGCTGGATATTCAGGCTTTACACAAAATTTGATGAAAGAACTTAATATTGATATTGCCAGCAAGAAGGCTAATGTAATAAACCTTGAATATGAAGATGAATTACCGAATAGAGGTATTGATCTGCTTAACAGTATAATCAAGCATTATAATGATTATGGTATAGAAGAGAAAAATATTACTGCAAATAGAACAGCAAAATTCCTTCAGCAGAGAATAGATTTGATGGAAGGTAATTTAAAGGATATTGAACGTACTGTTGAGAAATATAAAGAAGATAATAATCTTACTGATATAGAAAGTGAGGCAAAAATTATTTTGGATAAATCCAGCAATTTCAAGGAACAGTTGATTAAGACAGAGACAAATTTTGCTGTAATATCAATGATTGAAGACTTTTTGAAAGATCCAGCTAATAGGTATGCTGTTGTTCCTATGAGTCTTGGTATCGATGAAAAATCTGCGATAGAATCTCTCCTTGCTTATAATAATTTGTTAATGGAACGTTTGAAGCTATTGCGCTCAACTAATCCAGGTAACCCTATAATTGAGACAATGAATGAACAGGTTGACGCAATGCGCGAAAGCGTAATAGTGACAATCCAAAGTATTAAACGTGGTATAGAGTATGCTCGTAATGATTTGAAAATGCAGGAAGAGACTTTTATGAACCGCATAAAAGGCATGCCAAAGCAGGAACGTGAATATATTGAAATTAAGCGTCAGCAGGAAATTAAGCAGGCACTATATCTTTATCTTTTGCAACAGCAGGAAGAAAATGCATTGAAGCTTGCACAGGCAAATCCGAAAGCTCAAATTATTGATGAAGCTTTTATGTATAATATTCCTGTAAAACCGATGAAAAAGCTTATAGCCTTGGCTGCATTGTTCTTTGCTGTTCTGTTGCCTGTATTGTACCTTTATTTAAGGAAAATGTTTGCTACTAAATTTGCAGACAAAACGTCTATAGGGGATACGGATTTGAATGTTTCAAACGAACTTCATTCTGCTGGCAATAAAATTCTGTTCTCAGGTAATACAAATCTAGCTGACGAGGATATGAGAAACCTGAGAGCTACAATTTTTCGTATGCTTGACAATAATATTCAAGGAAAGTCTTTGCTTGTAACCTCAATAAAAAACGGTGAGGGGAAGAGTTTCGTCGCGATGAACCTTGCATTGTCAATAGCAAAACTAGGCAAAAAAGTACTTATTGTAGATACAGACTTACGTACGGATGAAGGATCCTTGTCTTCAAATTCCAATCTGTTTGCAATTCATGAAGAAGGCGTATGCGATGTTATAAACGGAAATAAAAACTTGAATTCTGTAATTATCAGAAGTAATGTTGATGATAATTTGTTTATACTTCCTTCTGGTAGGAACAGTGAAAGTGCTTCAGAAATATTATTGAGCAAACGCTTCAGTGAAATAATAGATGAAGTAAAACACACATATGATTTTGTAATTTTCGATTCTGTGCATCTTTATGATTATTCAGATACAATGGCCTTGTTTACTGTACCTGACGCTGTCGTTTTTGTTACAAGAGCCAATTATAGTGATAAACAATCATTTGGATATATTGAATCACTTGTTTCTGAAAACAGTATCTCTAAATATACATGTATTGTGAATGATGTTAAATCTGAATAATACAATATTCCTGAATGTCTATATTGCTCCTATATAAGAAAATATATGCAAAGTTAACAGGCGGCTCTGTAAGAACTGCTAAACTAAAGAAAAACGTGCTGCTGTCCTTGTTTGTCAAGGCCGGCAGCATAATTTGTTCTCTTTTACTTGTACCGGCAACTATAGACTTTGTTAATAATGTTCAATATGGAATATGGTTAACAATTAGTTCAATTGTTGCTTGGATGAGTTTCTTTGACGTGGGCTTTACTAATGGACTTAGGAACAAACTTGCTGAGGCTTTTGGATTTGGAAAAGTAAAATTGGCTAAAGCATATATAAGTACAACTTATGCAGCATTGAGCATTATTTTTACAGTATTGATGATATTGCTTCTTGTTGTTATTAGATTTACAAGCATGTCTTCATTGCTTAATATTGATGTGTCTTATGAATCAGATTTGAAAGAGGCTTTGTTTGTTTTGGTAATATATTTTTGTGTAACATTTGTCCTAAAAATATTAAGTGTCATACTTATTGCAGATCAGCGGCCTGCATACTCTTCTTTCATTGACTTTGTAGGACAGGTATTGTCTTTGCTGTCTATAATTATAGTAGCTTCAAGTATTGAAGGCTCGTTATCTATATTATCCTATTGTTTGTGTGTACCGCCATTGCTGGTTTGGATTGCATTTACATTTATATGTTTTGGAAAGGATTATAATAATTATATTCCATCATTGAAATATGTAAATTTTAGGTATGTAAATAGTCTTTTAACTATAGGGGTAAAGTTCTTTGTAATACAGATTGCTGCAATAATCCAGTTCCAGACGGCAAATTTCCTTATAGGAAGACTTTTTTCCATGTCTGAGGTTACGGAGTATAATATAGCATACAAGTATTTTAATGTACTTTATATGGTATTTATGATTCTACTGCAACCGTTCTGGTCGGCTGTTACAGAAGCATATGCAAAAGGAGATTTGGACTGGATAAGGAATAGCATAAGAAAATATCTTTATATATTGACTTTGATGTTTGCGGGAGGTTTGTTGATGCTTGCCGTATCAGGATCTGTATATGATATATGGATAGGTAAATCTGTAAGTGTATCATTTACTCTGTCTGTATGGATGTTCATTTACATCTTTTCTTTAATGTTTGGAGCTGTCTTTGTTTATTTTGTTAATGGTGTCGGGGCTTTAAGAATACAGTTCATTTCAAGTTTGATTTCACCTTTGCTATTTGTTTCAATAGTAATGGTTGTGTCCCAAATAATGAATTTGGGGGTTATTTCTGTTTTAATAGCATCAATAGTTGCTAATTTTAATGGATTATTTTTAGCCCCTTTTCAATATTATAAAATTATTGTAAAGAATAATAAGGGAATATGGAGTATGTGATTAGGAAAGAAAAAAAAGATGGTAAGCTGATATCATTGTGTATTGGTATTGCTTTATATAATATAGGATTGTTAGGACAGGAATTTTCTGATAGTTCTTATTCTGTATTTAATATGTTAATATATATTGGTGTATTAATCTCTGGTATTTCAGTATTGTATTCTTTAAAATTTAATTTCGAAGATAGGGGTAAGCCTTTTAAAGTCATTGTTAGTTTAATGTTCTTTTGGTATCTGATAATGGCAATCAATTCTGATTTAAGTTATTTTCTAGATCCACAATCATATTTAACTCCATTTTCCTTATTATGCTATAGTATGTTTTTCTTATTGTTTTTTGATAGGGAATCAATTTTGCGAGCGTTTGTTTTATATTCTTATAAAATATACGTATTCTTTTTTATGTTATGCTTTATTCCATTGTTTTTTAAAATTAACAATGCATTTCTTCAATTTTTTCTTGAATTTTTTGCTATAGGTTCTGCTTTTATTTTTATATCCAATAAGTATCATGGGAATAAGATGATTTATATATCTGGAATTGTTCTGATGATATCATTTTTAATAGCAACTTTAGGAGCTAGAAGAAACGTAATGTTGACTTTTAGTTTATATATGCTAATAGGTTTTTTGTTTCTTCTCTTTAATGGAAAAATTAAGTCATTGGAATCAAAATTTATATTTTTGATTTTAAGCTTTATATTATTGTTAGCAGGAATTAGGTATTATGAATCAGAGAAATCTGGTACTTTTTCAAAAATAACTGCTAGAGCTTCAGAAAATACCCGTGATGAGGTATTTATTTATTTTGCATCTGATATGGTTAATGTTAAAGATCTTGTTATTGGTAGGGGGGTTAGTGGTGAATATTATTGTCCAGGAGTTGATAAGGATGATAGTGGTGAAACTTCAGATTATAGAAAGAATATAGAATGTGCTTATTTGCAGTGGATTTTGAATGGTGGTATTATTTATTTACTATTATATATTACATTATTTTTATATGCAATATATAAAGGCTTTAAAGCCCGTAATCAATTGCTAAAGGGGTTTGCATGTATTATGATTGTTCAGCTAATAGACATGCTACCTTTTGGTTTGCATGCATTTAATATGAAAACTTTTTTTGTTTGGATGTCTGTTTCTATTTGTTTAGATGAGAGATTATTAAGAATGAATGATTATGAAATTAAGGCTATATTTTTTAAAAATAAAATAAAGTTGCTGCCATGGGAAAAAAAATAAAAATATTGTGGTTGGTAAATATAGTATTTCCAGAAATATGTAAATCTTTAGGTATAAAAGAAACTCATATTGGAGGATGGCTAAGTGCTTACAGAAATATTTTGAAATCTCAGGAAGGTATTGGATTATGTATTTTATCTCCATATGATGGAGACGCTGTAAATAAAATATATTCAAAAAATGATATTTTTTATGTTTTTCCCAGAAAATGGAAAAAGGATAAACAAAAATCTTTTTTTAAAGAGATATATAAAGACTATACTCCAGATGTTATACATATATTTGGAACTGAATATTCTCATTCTCTATTATTTGTTGAAGCTAATGGGTGCAAAAATGTGATAGTTAGTATACAAGGTTTAATTAGTTCCTGTGCTTTATATTATAGTGCCGGAATTAATAATTGGTCGTTTATTAAAAATATATCGTTACGTGATATACTGAAATGTGATTTTGTGTTATTTAATAAAATGACATTCTATAAGAGAGGTTTAGATGAAAAAAAATTAATATCAAAGATAGAATATGTAGCAGGTAGGACAGATTGGGATTATTATCATTGTTCTATAAAAAATAGTTCTTTAAAGTACTTTCATTTAGATGAACCTTTAAGAGAGAGTTTTTATAAGTCCGTTTGGAATATTGATAAATGTAAAAGACATACAATATTTTTTAGCCAGAATTATTATCCTTTAAAAGGTGTACATAAACTATTCGAAGCACTGCCTTTAATTTTAAAAAAATATCCTGATACAGAAGTTTTTTTGTGTGGAAATAATGAATTCTCAAAAAAATCATATAGAAGAAGTTCTTATTGGAATTATCTTTATGATTTGGCATCAAATAATAATATTTTAGACAGACTGCATTTTTTAGGAGATTTGGATGAAACTAATATGGTAAAACAATATTTGGATGCGAATGTTTTTGTTTGCTCTTCTTCTATTGAAAACAGTTCTAATTCTATTTGCGAGGCTCAAATTCTTGGAGTTCCTGTTGTTGCGTCTTACGTAGGAGGTGTTTCCAGTTTAATTGAAGAAAAGGTATCTGGTCTGTTGTATAGGTTCGAAGAATCTTCAATGCTCGCATCAATGGTTTGTGATATATTTTCTAATGATGAAATGGCTACTTCCTTATCATCAAATGCTAGGAGAATAGCATTGCTGCGCCATGATAAAAATAAAATCTCGAGTGAGCTATTATATATATATAACAATATTAGCACGATAAAATGACATTCTTTAGTTTGATAAATAAATTTATAGGCGATCCTATTGCATATGTGTTTTTAAAGTCTTTTAGATGTTTATCTGTATTGAAAAAATATATACATTCTATTATAACTATATGTATTGCTTATATTAAAGGTGTCCATATAAATGGATTTCCTATATGTTGGGGTATTCCATATATTTCGAGGTTTCCTTATTCTAAAATTGAAATTGGTAAAAGATTTAAAATAAATTCTTCTTTTGAGTCAAATAATATTGGTGTATTTACTCGTTCTAGAATTACAACTAATGAAAAGGGGGCAATAATCAGAATTGGAGATAATGTTGGCGTTTCATCTGTTACGATATCTGCATTTAATAAAATAATTATTGGAGATGATACTCTTATTGGTGGAAATGTTTTGATAACAGATTCTGATTGGCATCCGTTGGATCCAAATCACAGGTTCGATAATTTGAAAACAAAGACTGCTCCTGTAGAAATTGGTAATAATGTTTTTATTGGTACAAGGAGCATAATCCTTAAAGGTGTAAGAATCGGTGATAATTCTGTTATTGGTGCAGGAAGTGTTGTGTCAAAGGATATACCTACAAATGTTATTGCAGCAGGAAACCCATGTGTTATAATTAAACATTTATAATATGTTGTTCTCTATAGTTACAATAAATAGAAATAATGCTTTAGGTCTTGAACGTACAATGAATAGTGTGCTTGGACAGAAAAACTGTACTTATGAATATATCATAATAGATGGTGCTTCTTCTGATAATAGTCTGGATATTATTGAAAAGAACTCTTCAAAAATAAAAAAGTATATTTCAGAGCCTGATAGCGGTATCTATAATGCAATGAACAAATCTCTTGAATATGTGAGTGGGGATTATGTTGTATTTATGAATTCTGGAGATGAGTTTGCCAGTTTAACAGTCTTGTCGGAAATAGAAAAGACGAATATAGCGACAGATTTTATTTTTGGAGGATTTATAGGAATAAAAGATGGTGTGAAAAATTCAACACAAATCCCTAAAAAACAAATTTCTTTGTATTATTTACTCTATGGAAATATTTGTCATCAGGCGACATTTGTGAAACCGGAATTATTAAGAAACTATGGTGGCTATAATGAAAATATTGGTATTTCCGCAGATTGGGCATTTCTTTTTGATTCATTGGTGCTTGGTAATAGAACTTATTCAGTCATCTCTTTATATATTTGTAAATATGATTTAACAGGTATTAGTGCTGGGAAATTATCTGCTTCAAGAATAAAGAAAGAGAAGTTGCAACATTTTAAGTCAAGATTGCCTATGGCTTTTGACGATTATATGTTTATTCATTCTATAAGGCGTTTATCTCCTAAGAATATTTATAAATATATTAAGTGGAAAATGGAAAATCATTAATACCAGAATAAAAAAGAAATGTTTTTATGAAGTTGGTATATTGTATATTAGATTATCATGCAGCTGGAGGTACTGAACGCACTTTGTCTGTACAAGCAAATTATTTTGCAGAGCATGGGGCAGAAGTTTGTATTGTTTCTACGGAGACAAACATCATAGGTAATCCTTTTTATAAATTCTCAGACAAAATTAAATTTTATAATCTGAATATAAATTATCATAGAGTAGATGGCAAAATTTCACCTGTTTCTATTTTTAAAAGATTATGTTTAGGTTATTTACATAGACTCAGACTTACAAGATTATTGAAAGAGATAAAACCGGATTTTACTTTTTCCATGTTTGGACATGAAATGAAATTTCTTACAAGAATTAATGATGGAAGTTGTAAAATTTTAGAATTTCATTTTTTTAGATATTATAAAGATGTTGAAATAAGAGACAGGTCACTTTCTTTATATAAGAAAGTTTTTGAAAAAATGAAATTGAAATTTAAATTGAATGCTATAGACAAATATGATGCTTTTGTGGTCTTAACAAAAGAAGATGCTGAGAATTGGAGAATTTTTAAGAATTTACATGTGATTCCTAATGCATTGCCGTCATATTCAGATAGAATTTCAGAATGTAAATCCAAAAGGGTTATTTCTGTTGGAAGATTATCAAAACAAAAAGGTTTTGATATCTTAATTGATGTATGGAAACTAGTATCAGAAAAACACCCAGATTGGTCTTTGGATATTTTTGGAGAAGGTGAATGCCGTAATTTTTTACAAGAAAAGGCTAAAGGTAATGGCTTGTACAATATTGAATTTCATAGACCGGTATGTAATATAAATGATAAATATTTAGAATCTTCAATTTTTGTTTTATCTTCAAGATACGAAGGTTTTGGGATTGTTTTGATTGAAGCTATGGCATGTGGATTACCATGTGTAACATTTAATTGTCCTTGTGGACCTTCAGAAATAGTTGTTGATGGTGAAAGCGGTTTTGTTGTTCCTGCAGGTAATGTAGAATTGATGGCAGATAAAATCTGTACGTTGATAGAGAATTATGAATTAAGAATAGCAATGGGGCAAAATGCTTTAAAATCAGTATCTCGTTATGATATAGATGTCGTTATGTCAAAATGGAAAGAACTATTGCAAAAATTAGGGAAAAATGAAGATATTAATAGTTAGTAAATTTCTATATAATAGAGGTGGGGCAGAAATCTATGCTTTAAATTTAGCAAAAATCCTAGAGAGTTTTGGTCATGAAATTTGCTTCTATGCTATGAAATATGATAAGAACATAAATGTTCCCGAAGATAAATATTTTGCAGAAGAAATTTTTGTCAGTACTAATAACCTTTATAAAAAGATAAAATCTGTGCCAAGGCTGTTTGGTGTCGGGGTTAAGGATTCTTTTGAAAAACTGCTTGAAGACTTCTCGCCTGATATTGTCCATCTGAACAATATTCATTCTTATATATCTCCCATAGTTGGCGAAATAGCTCATAAACATAGAATACCCGTAGTTTGGACTATTCATGATTTAAAATTGATATGTCCTATATACTCAGGAACGAGGAATGGAAGTTTATGCAGTTTATGTAGGGATAATGTATTTAACGTTGTTAGGCATAAATGTATGAAGAATAGTTTTCTTCAGAGTTTTGTTGCTTATTTTGAGGCTAAATATTGGAGCAAGGAAAGATTGATGGATTTTACTGATATGTTTATTTCGCCATCAGATTTTTTAAGGGATGAATATATTCGAAATGGATTTTTATCTGAGAAGATAAGAACTGTATATCATTCTATTCCAAGGAAAATATCTGATATAGTTAAAGAATACAGATATAATGAGTATTGTTATGTTGGACGTTTATCGCATGAAAAGGGGCTTGAGACATTAATAAATGTTGCCTGTACGTTGCCTTATAAATTGCGTATTATAGGTGATGGACCATTGCGTGATAAACTGGAGAAAATGGCGAATAAGAATGATAATATAATTTTTGAGGGATATAAGGATTGGGATGAATTGAAGGATATACTAGGAAACGCCAAGTTTATCGTTGTTCCATCGGAATGGCATGAAGTTTTTGGCTTGGTAAGCATTGAAGCTCAGGCCTTAGGAACTCCTGTCTTGGCGGCAAATATAGGCGGACTCCCAGAAACAGTAAAACCAGGTAAAACAGGACTATTGTTTGAGAGTGGAAATAAGGAAGATTTGAAAGGGGCAATAGAGAAAATGTTTAATACAAACTTTTATTACAAAGAAATATCAGAATTGACTAGAACAGAGTTCTCAAGTTTAAGACATTATGAGAATTTAATGGAAATATATAAATCCGTAATAAAGAATCATGCTGAATAAGAATTTAAATAAAACAAGACAGGCAAATTTTGAAATAATGAGGATCGTACTGATGATGTTCGTTGTTATTTGCCATTTTGTTGTGCATGGCTTTGTTTTTTATGATACAGCCAAGATAGAAGTGAATATTTCGGACTCCAGTTTGGTAGAGTTGTTTAATTACCTATCTCTTAATTTTGTACTTATAATTTCAGCGGTTGCTGTTAACTGTTTTGTTTTGGTTGGTGGATATTTTCTTATCAAAAGCAGTGCCAGATGGAGAAAAGTCATACAAATATTTTTTCAGGTTCTGTTTTATTCTGTGTCATTAAGTTTACTCTTTGTCTTATTTGGTAGAGTATCTCCTGCCTATTTACTAAAGGCTGTAACTCCAATAAAATCAAATATATATTGGTTTTTTACCAATTATATAGCAATGATGCTGTTGGCTCCTTTTCTCTCGAATTTAATAGGAAGGATTGAAAAGGGCAGTTATCAGACTTTGTTGATTATATTGTTTTTACTGAATGTGAATCTTTTGTTTGACATACCTTATGGCAGTGTTTTCGGAAATAATGGATATAGTCTGTTTTGGTTTGTGTTTTTATTCTTGGTTGGTGGCTATATAAGATTATATGGTTTTTACTTTGAAAGCAAAATAAATAGAGCTTCGTCCTTTTTTCTATTAGCATTAATGTTTCTGATATATTTCGTAGCAAAATCATTGATAGCAAACAAAGGAAATTCTCTATTTTTCAATAATTATGTGCCATATAACGGATTTACCTTTTTTGTATCGGTAGTATTTTTCTTATGGATGAAGAATACTCATTTTAATATAGAAAATATAGGAGTAAAATATCTTTTAAAAATTTCTCCATATGTGTTTGGCGTTTATCTTATTCATGATCATCCGTTGATACGTGATTTCTTATGGCATGAGCTTATTGTTCCTAGTCAATATATGAATACATGGTATTTGATACCATTAATGCTTTTTATTTGTTTTATTATCTTTATTATTTGTATCTTTGTTGATATAGTCAGGGAATATTTGTTTATGTTCCTGAAAATAGACAGTTTGACTGATTCCATACATTTAGGAATAAGAAAAATTGTCGAAAATGTAAAAAAGTATTTGTAGCTGAATTGTATGAAAATTTTTGTTATAGGAACAAGAGGGATACCAGGGATTCAGGGTGGAGTAGAAACTCATTGCGAAGAGCTCTTTCCAAGAATTGTAGATTCTGAGCATGAAGTGATTGTGGTCCGCAGAAAGAAATACATATCAAAAGGCTTTGAAACAAATGAATTTAAGGGAGTAAAAATAAAAGATTTAGGAAATTTGTCAAGCAAGCATTTTGAAGCTTTTTTCCATACATTCAATGCAATATTGTATGCAAGGAGAGTAAATGCGGATATTGTTCATATTCATGCTGTTGGACCTTCAATAATGACTCCTGTTGCCAGAATACTTGGAATGAAAGTTGTAACTACACATCATGGACCGGATTACGACAGACAGAAATGGGGAAAGTTTGCAAAGTCAATATTGCGCTTGGGAGAAAAATGGGGAGCTTTGTATTCTAATGCCGTTATTGTTATATCAAAACATATTAAGGATATTATCAATACAAAATATCCTTCTCAGAAGAATGTTCATCTGATTTATAACGGTGTGAATCTTCCTTCTCCTTCAAAAGAGGATATTCTTGGAAAATATGGACTTGAGAAGGGAAAGTATATCCTTGCTGTAGGAAGATTTGTTGAAGAAAAAGCTTTTCATATTCTAATTGATGCATATCGGAAAGCTGGAATAAGTGATATAAAACTTGTTATTGCCGGTGATGCTGATCACGAAGATTCATATTCTAAAAATTTGAAAAGCATGGCAAAAGAAGCTGGAGCAATACTTACCGGGTTTATTCAGAAAAATATTATAGTTCAACTATATAGGAATTGCAGATTGTTTGTTCTTCCTTCTTTTCATGAAGGTTTGCCAATATCATTGTTAGAAGCAATGTCTTGTAACTGTAATGTTCTGGTAAGTGATATTCCGGCCAATGTAGAGGTTGGACTTGATAGTAAGCATTATTTCAGATGCGGAGATGTAAACAGCTTGAGATGTATGATGCTTGAAAGACTGGCAGATGAAACAGAATACTGTTATGATATGAGTGTGTATGATTGGGATGTGATAGCGTCTCAAACTAAAGCTGTTTATGATAGTCTTGTATAATTTGATAATTTAATAGTGTATTTTTTTAGAAATAAACATAGGAAATTAAGTATAAAAATTTATGGAAACTGTTGTTAGTGGAATACGCCCTACGGGCAATTTGCATTTGGGCAATTATTATGGTGCGGTGAAGAGTTTTCTGCAGATGCAGAATGAATATAACTGTTATTTCTTTATAGCCGACTGGCACTCTTTGACTACGCGTCCTAAGCCTGAAGATATTATCCAGAGTGCAAATACCATTCTTGCAGAGTATCTTGCATGTGGATTGGATCCCGAAAAGGCAACAATATATGTTCAGAGTGATGTTAAGGAGGTGCTTGAACTTTATCTGTACTTCAACATGAACGCATATCTTGGTGAGTTGGAACGTACGACTACATTCAAGGAAAAGGCTCGTAAGCAGCCGGATAATGTCAATGCCGGACTTTTGACTTATCCTACACTTATGGCTGCCGATATCCTTATACACAAGGCTGCCAAAGTTCCTGTAGGAAAGGACCAGGAACAGAATATGGAAATGGCACGTAAGTTTGCACGCCGTTTCAATTCAATGTATGGAGTTGAATATTTAAAGGAACCTGAATCATTCTCGCTTTCAGCAAAGGCTGTCAAGATACCGGGATTGGACGGTTCAGGAAAGATGGGCAAGTCTGAAGGAAACTGTATTTACCTTATGGATGATGAGGCTACAATAAAGAAAAAAGTAATGAAGGCTGTTACTGATGCAGGACCGACTGTTCCAAATAGTGAAAAGCCTGAAGTCATACAAAACCTGTTTACTTTGATGGAAGTGGTTTCATCTCCTGATACATACAAGTTCTTTGACGAGAAGTGGAATGACTGCTCAATCCGTTACGGTGATTTGAAGAAACAGCTTGCTGCAGACATAAATGTTGCAGTAGCACCTATCCGTGAAAGAATCAATGAATTCAAGTCAAATACTGATTATCTGAATAAGGTTGCACGCATTGGAGCAGAAAAATCAAGAGAAAATGCAGCACAGACTTTGAAGGAAGTGCGTGAGATAATAGGATTCAGAAGTGTAGGATTCTGATATCTTTCTGATATATGGAAAAGGGAATACACAGCCGTGTGTTTCCCTTTTTTATATTTATAATGAAATATAAATGCAATATGTCAGGTGATATACGTTTTTTTTATAATAATGACAGTAATGTAGCGCCTGATAGTTTTTTATGTTATGTTTTTTATTATTAAATTGCATCCTCAAATCAATAAATTATTAACGTAAAACTTTTTATGGAATCTGTATCCTTTATTCAATGGTGTCTTGATAATCTGAATTATTGGACGATAACCATTTTGATGACAATTGAGAGTTCTTTTATTCCTTTTCCTTCTGAGGTGGTTGTTCCGCCTGCGGCTTATATGGCTTATCATGGTGAAATGAATATTTTTCTTGTAGTATTGTTTGCTACATTAGGTGCCGAACTTGGTGCTATAATAAACTATTACCTTGCCAAATTTCTTGGCAGGCCTATTATTTACAAGTTTGCCGAAAGCCGTTTCGGACATATGTGTCTGCTTAATGCTAGGAAGATTGAGCATGCCGAGACTTATTTCCAGAAGCATGGTGCCATTTCCACTTTTATAGGACGACTTGTTCCTGCCGTACGCCAACTGATTTCTATACCGGCAGGTCTTGCACAGATGAAACTCCATAAGTTTTTGCTTTATACTGGTCTTGGTGCTGGTGTGTGGAATATGATTCTTGCAGCAATAGGCTATTTTGTCGGAGCTGCTCTTCCTAAAGAAGAATTTGACAGGGTTGTGAATGAATGGAGTCATACAATAGGACTTGTATTTGTCGGAATATTTGTTCTTGTCATACTTTATCTGGTATACCAGGGGGTTAGGAAACCTAAATAATTGTGTGTATGAGTGATTTAGTTGTAATTATAATACTTATTTTTCTTAACGGAATTTTTTCCATGTCGGAAATCGCCATGATTTCTGCTAGGAAATCCAAACTTACTGCAGAAGCAAAAAAAGGAAACAAGTCTGCAAAGATTGCGCTGAAACTTCAGGAAAATCCCGACAGGTTCCTTTCAACAATCCAGATAGGTATAACATTGATTGGTATATTGACCGGTATGTATTCCGGAGATATGCTTGCCAAGGACTTTGCCATTATTCTTTCAGGTATAGGAGTTCCGGAAGTTTGGGCTGATGAACTGTCAAAGCTTATCATTATCATAGTTGTGACTTATCTTTCTATTGTTTTGGGCGAGCTTGTTCCGAAACGTATGGGTTTGAATTTGGGATATAAGGTTGCTATGGGTATTGCCCGTCCGATGTATATCCTTTCATGCATTGCTTTGCCTTTTGTATGGATACTTGAAAAAAGTACATCATTGATTTCAATGGTGATTGGTGCTGACAAGCAGGAGACTGCCGTAACGGAGGATGAGATAAAGTCTATTGTGAAGGAAGGTACTGAAACCGGTGAGGTTCAGGAAGTGGAGCAGGATATAATAGAGCGAGTGCTCGTCTTGGGTGACCAGGATGTTGAGTCTATCATGACACACCGCAAGGATATTGCTTTTCTTGACATCAATATGACTGCGGATGAGGTAAGGAATGTGCTTGAAAACCATATCTATGATACATATCCTGTTATTGACAAAACGGTGGACAATATGTGTGGAGTAGTTTCAATCAAGCAGATAATAGCTAATCTGTGGAAACCGGATTTTTCTTTGGCAAACATAATGTCAAAGCCGTTGTTTTATCCTGAAACCATGACGGTTTACAAGGCATTGGAGTCTATGAAAAAAGAAAAGGTGAACCGTGCTTTTGTATGTGACGAGTTTGGTTGCATGACAGGTGTCGTCACACTGAAAGATATTTTGGAGGGACTTGTCGGTACAATTCAGGAAAAAGGCTCCCAACCTATGATTGTAAAACGTAATGACAAGGACGAGTGGATCGTAGAAGGCCAGTGTCCTTTCTATGATTTCCTTGAATATTTTGAAAGGGAAGATCTGTTTGAGCCTGATACATATAACACCGTTTCCGGTCTGATTATCGAACAGCTTGGACATATCCCGACCGAGGGCGAATTTATTGAATGGAATGGTTTCAGAATTGAGATTGTTGATATGGACGGAAACCGTATAGACAAACTTATTGTAACCAGAATTGAGTCAGAGGTTCAGGATTGATTCTGTTAAACATTTAGACCGCTAATTAGATTAAAGCGATATTTTGATTAAAACAAAGAAGGTGTGTCAAAAAGCACACCTTCTTTTTTGTATGACAAAGCCCCGACTTTCACAAGCTGGGGCATTGTTATTACCTAAAGATTTTGTATCTTTAGGCATAATTATTTTCACTATGGCAAAGATACATTTTCGTCCTTACAA
>CALUJO010000025.1 GCA_944320965.1 uncultured Bacteroidaceae bacterium
ACTCTATGTAAGAGTGGAAACTTTTGCTAAACAATCTGTTACTACTAAATATTATCCACATATATAAACATCACCATTAACTGTAGCAAAAGTATAGCTGATATGTTTTGAGAATACGATTACTTATTTGTGTTTATTCAAAAGATTCAGAATTTTACTATTCGCATTATCTATTATGTTAGTTTGGATAGAGGCAAGATATATTTGTGTCGTTTCCTCATTGTCATGTCCCATACCAAGACTAATTGCTTTCATAGGAATATTTTGGGATTGGGCGATACTTGCCCAAGAATGACGTGCAACATACATCGTTAGTGGAATACTTATTCCTGCCAATTTTGCAATCTTTTTCAGATATTTATTTACCAACAACATTTTATTCAAGTATTGTTTTCGTTCTGTAACATTTGGACTAATTATGATTGGAAACAGAAATCTACTGTATTCATTAGGATGTTTGTTCGCAATTTCTTCCATACTTTTTTCCCATTTTACAATCATCTGTTGACCGGTTTTACGCCTATTGTATACAACAAAACCTTTGGAGAGGTCTTTTTTCTTCAGGTATGCGATATCTATGAATGACATTCCCCGCATATAGAAAGAAAACAAGAACATGTCCCTTGCAAAATCAAGAGTCGGCGCATTGGTTAAATCCAAATCTTTAATCTTTTTAATTTTCTTTATACCTAAAGCGCGTTTAGAAGTCTTGTCAACTCCTGTATATACACGTTTGAATGGAGTATTTTGAGTCGTAAGACCGTCTTCTACAGCCCGATTATAGACACTGCGCAATATCCGCATATAGAACGAAGTGGTGTTTCTGCATAAATTGAATGCACGCATATGGCTTTCGTATCGATTGATTAAGTTTTCATCAATCATGTCGAAATGCAGGTCTTCTCCATTTCTAAATTTCATGAAACTCATAAACATCTGCTTATAAGTCTCGCTTGTACGTTCTCTCCCAGCATTTTTCAAGCGTTCTATCTGAATCTTAATATATTCAAAAACGGTTGTTTTATCTGAAGACAAAGTATAGTATTCCTGTACTATATCATCTATAGAAAAAACATGTCCTTTATTTTTCAAGACCACGATTATTTTGTCCAATCGTTTTTTCTCCCAAGCAATTTTTTTCCTAATTAACTTGAGTGTTTCTAAACGATCCGGAGAGACTTGAGAGAGCCTGACAATATCATTACGCTCTTTATCCCATTCGTATGAGTAAATTTTATAACCAGTCGTAATCTGCCTGACAATTCGGCGGTGAGTTATAAAATAGACAATGCTGCCCTGACGGTCTGCGACCGTTGACGGGCGAAATTTTAATTTTACTGTTGTCATAAATGTACTTTTTAATGTTTCTGTCTATAAAATGTATAGGCATCGGCAACAAGAATCAAGACAATGAGTATGGAATGCAAAAACACCAGTTCGGTCAGTATGTCGGAATGAATTACGGAAAGTTGTATCGATAATATAACCATGCACGAGAAAACCGCCTGTGGTATTGAGACCCGTTTCTCGTTCATACGGATATCCCCGGCGGCTTTTCTGGCGATACTGTTCAACTCATCCTGCATCTTCCTGTCCTCTTCCGAAAAACGGATCGGTAAATCGGTTTTGAGCAGGTCATGCAAGTTAAACATGGTGGTGGCGAATGGCTTGTCTGACTGACAAGTTTTTGCAGAAAGTTGTAAGCCCTGCCGATTTCCGGTTTTAGGTCACGGAACTCGTCAGCCAATGCAATACTGCGTTCTTCAAGCCATCGGGTTCGTGCTTCCGCCTTGCGTTCTTCGTTCTCACTCTGTGGCACATCCTGTGCCAGTTCATTGCTGTAATCGTATTTTCTGCCTGACATAAAGTTCCTTTCTATCATTTGCGTGATGTTTTAGGTCGTCTGCCATATTTCGCGATGGCTGCACAGGCACAACGCCGGGCACGTCCCATTTCGTCCTTGTCCTCTTTCCGTCCCCAAGACAGGTCGCTGGAAGTGCCGCCTCCGCCACCTGACGGGACAGTTGGGACATTCATCATGCCGACAAACTGAGTCACAGCATAGTCCGCAAGCTCCTTGTGGTTTGCTGTTTCCCAGTAGTCGAAATCATCATCAAATAGTTGCATGACATTGTTGGGAATATAGGACTGATTTTGCGTGGCAGGGATATTAAACGCTATGCTTATGAATGGGCTGACTAATGGATTATAAATACTCATAATGGTATCAAAGATAAGAAACCTCGTATAGATGTTAATGAATATCCTGCTATAAAGAAATATTTAGACCTGTATTGGGGAGAAATCTCCAAACGCACAGATACTCCTTATAATCTCCGTAACTGTGTGTTTGAGAGAGAAAATTCATTGAAAGCAAGGACAATAACCCGTTGGCTTCGTATCTTTGGTTTTGAAGATAAACCGACTCTAATTATGAGCAAGAAATTAAGTAAAAGCGAGCAAGAACTGCATGATGAGATTCATGTACTGAAGAAACGAATCAAGTACCTTGAGATACAGCTCGGGCATGATTTCCTTCCTTGAAAAGAAGTTCGCCGGCAATTGTTTTTCTTATATTAATAATGTATAGGGAAGTGTGTTTTCCGGACAATTCCTAAGCCTCTCATTTTAGCGTAAAAATATCAAAAGTCTGGTCGTCGTAAAATACGCGAATCTCAGAGATTTTCCTTTGGGGCTTTTCAATGTACACAACTTTCTCCCTGACTTCTACATTTGACGTACTTTCTTCTTTTGCGCCTTCCCCGAACAGATTCTGCTGTTTGGGAGTAAACGGATCATCACCTTTACCGTAGAGTAGCCAGTTAATATCCACCTCCGGATATTTATTGTGGATTTGCAAAATGATATTCAGTGTAGGGTCATTCCTTCCTGTCAGTATGTGTGAAAGCGTAGCCTGCTTTACATTTATACTATTGGCAAAGGATGAGCGGTCCATCCCCAGCTTTTCAATGAAATTTATAATGCGTGTCCTTATGTCATCCTTCTGTTTATTGTCCAAAATCTGTTCAGAATTTTCCATATTATCTTTATATTTAGAAGATACAGTTATATAATGCAAATATACAAATATATTCTTATACAAATATATATGGATAGTATATTATTTATGTGAATAGTATGAAAATATTAATGTATTGCGATATGCAAATATATATCATTAGTTTAATGTTTTGGTATAACTTATTGGTTTTATGATAGTTATTGTTATAATACATCCTATTATAGGCATGTTTCAGGCGGTTATTCGTATAAAAATACCTAAATCCTTCCCGCTTATCTTTAATATATATGTATAAAGTGCTGATTTTATGTTATTTATATTATTTGTATAATAGGTATTGTATTATGCATTATTCTGAATATACTACTATAAATACAAATGTATTGCACTGCTCCACCCTTATATTATTATATATATGTATATGATTTGATATATTAATATATAAGTATACTACAAAATATTATATGATAATATACCAAATTCAATCTTTTTGTATATTGAACACTCCCCTATGTCCGATATTTTCACTCCTCTATTTTGTGTGATTTTATTGTTGTTTTTTGGGAAACGTGCAGATAAAAAAATATCCGGAAGAAAAGCCCTTCCGGATATCTGTGATATTGATTTGAAAAAATGTGTCTTTATATTTTCCGGTTTTCTAATCGCTGAGATTTCAATGAAATTCTTTTGCTTCCCTGTTATCGGAAATATTAAAATCTCAGAGCCTAATGAAGAATGAAATAAACCAGCTCTTTCAGCAGATGAGTTGTATTGCCACCGTTCCCGAAACCTTTGGATTTGGCGTCAGTATTCTTGATTTCTTCTATTATCTCCATTACTTTTCTTCCCTTGTACAGTGACATTGCCTTAATGTATTCTTTCGCCTGCCATTCGTTCTTCAAGCCGAGGAATTGGGCGATGCCCTTTTCGTCTTTAGACGGAGAATAATAGGCAAGCATAAGATTGGAGAAGAAAGCGAAAAGATTGGGCAGTATCATCTGTATGGGATAAGTCTTTGTATGCTCTTCCATATAGTTCAGAATAGTATTTGCCTTGATAATATTTTTTGACGAAATAGCATCTCTGAATTCATATGTACTGTACTCTCTTGTAACTCCTATATGCTTGTTTACATCATCCGAAGTTATCTTCTTGTCCTTTGCAGTAAGGAACAGCTTCTTCAGTTCGTTGGCTATTCTGTTAAGGTCGGAACCTATGTATTCAGCCATCAGTCCTGCAGCATTAGGGTCAATCGCATATTCGTTTCCTTTGCAGTATGATGTTATAAACTGAGGCAGCATATTGTCCTTAATTTTCGCAGACTCAAATACAATTCCAATCCTGTTTATTTCGGATACAATCTTCTTTCTTTTGTCTATTGAGCCGTTCTTGTAGCAAAGCACAAGTACGGTTGCAGGCTGCGGTTTCTCCATGTATCTGGCAAGCTTTTCGGGATTGTCTTCCATGCTCTGCATTTCCTTTACAAACACAACCTGGCGCTCTGCCATTATAGGGTATCTCAGTGCCTGCTGTATTATATCATCCGCACAAACATCCTTGCCGTAGAATGTGGTCATGTTAAGTTCCTTGTCCTCCTCAGCCATAGAATATTTGGCAATAAGGTCACACAAATAGTCGATATAGAAGGATTCCGGTCCCATAAGCAGATATACAGGACTGAACTTTCTTGCCACAATATCCCTGGCTATCTCATTTACAGTCATAGCCGGCATTACCAGTCAAATTTTAGGTGTTTAACTGTCTTCTTTTCGTCAATGATCATTCTCAGTGATGCGATGCCTATCTTGACATGTTCCTCAACGAAATTCTTTGTAACCAGATTGTCGCTCTTTTCAGTCTTTACTCCTTCCGGAATCATAGGCTGGTCAGAAACAAGCAGAAGTGCGCCAGTAGGAATATGATTTGCGAAACCTACACTGAAAAGTGTTGCTGTCTCCATATCAACAGCCATAGCGCGTGTGGTCATAAGATACTCCTTGAACTTGTCGTCATGCTCCCAAATTCGTCTATTGGTAGTATATACCGTGCCGGTCCAATAGTCCCTTGCATAGTCTCGTATAGAAGAAGAAACGGCACGCTGCAGCATAAATGCAGGCAATGACGGAACTTCGGGCGGGAAATAGTCGTTGCTTGTACCTTCACCTCTTATTGCCGCAATAGGAAGGATAAAATCTCCCAGTTTGGTCTTTTTGTTTATACCGCCGCATTTGCCGAGGAAAAGACAGGCTTTCGGGTTGATTGCCGTAAGCAGGTCCATGATGATTGCGGCATTCGGGCTGCCCATACCGAAGTTTATGATTGTAATACCGTCGGCTGTAGCCGAAGTCATATTGGCATCACGTCCCATTACAGGCACGTTATATGTATCAGCAAATATTTCCACGTACTTGTTGAAGTTTGTCAGCAAGATATATTCTGAAAACTCACTCAACTGGCGTTTTGTATAGCGTGGCAACCAGTTTTCTACGATTTCCTGTTTAGTCTTCATAAGAATATTATTAATTTTGTATGTAGATACAAATATATATGATTGATTTAAATTTACCTAAAGCGGATTTCAAAATTAAGATTATAGAATCGAAAAAATATGTTTTCGACAACCTTCGCCGTAAATATGTAAAGCTTACTCCGGAGGAACATGTCCGACAAAGCTTTGTTTCATATCTTACCGGCAGCCTTGGCTACCCTGCCGGGCTTATGGGCAATGAAGTCAGCCTGACTTTCAACGGAATGAAATTCAGGTGCGACACCGTACTCTATGATTCATTTGCCCGCCCGTTTATGATAATCGAATACAAGGCACCAGATGTTACGATAGACAGCGAAGTCCTTAAACAGGCATATCTGTATAATAGGGTCCTCAGGGTAAAATATCTTGTGCTGAGTAATGGAATGGTCCACTACTGCTTTAAAATCGATTACGTGGCAAATAAAATAGAAAATATAGGATGTATTCCGGCATATACGGACTTGGAGAGATAATTGTTTCTCAAAACAATTGGATTTTGTTCCGTTTTGTGCCATTATAATGAACATAATATTCAGGTTTTCTTGAGAAAACAGTTTGCATCACGCCTTTATATTGGCATGAATCATTTGGTTTTGCCGTATTTTTTATCAAACAGTTCCCTGTTCTTTTCTCCCCATTCAATCATTGCATCCAGTATAGGCAGTAGTGTTTTGCCAAGTTCAGTTATATAGTATTCCGACCGTAACGGCAATACCTGATACACGGTTTTATTTACCAGGCCGTCTTCAACCAGTTCTTTCAGATGCATGTCAAGTACCCGTGGTGTTGCTTCCGGCAGTGCCTTGTGCAATTCGCTCGGGCGCATTGGGGAGTATCGCAATTCGTCCAGGATACATGATTTCCATTTTGAGTCAATAAGACTCATTGTAAGCCGTAAGGGACAGCTTAAGTCAACTGGAATTTTTCTTTCGTACATAGTCAAGCAAAAATGTAATAATGCAAAGATACGGATATTTCAGACAGCCCCAATACTGAAAAATTATTCGGTATATGAATAATTTTTCGGTTATTGCGGATGCTGGCAGCCTGCTCTAAATTTGCAGCAGATAACAACATATAAAGAAACAATTATTATGAGAGCAAGTATTGAAGAGTACAAGGCTGTTGAGAGCGCAGCAATGAATTTTGTAAAGAGTGTAGCCGAGGGAAACAGCGAGCATGCCAGAAAACTGTTTGTTGACGAAGCCGTGCTGTTCGGTTTCCTTGACGGAGAACTTGAACACGGAAGTATCGAACAGTTCTACAGGAATGTTGATAATGTAGGGCCTGACAACAGTTTCAAAGCACGAATAGATGTAATAGATATCGAGGAAACACTTGCAGTTGTGCGTGTACTGGAAGAGAACTGGGGCGGACATATAAATTTTACAGATTATCTTCTGTTGCTGAAAATCAACAATGAATGGAAATGTGTTGCCAAGGCATATAACCAGAATTCCGACACAATAGAAACCAAACATTGAAAAACCGGCCCCTTTCCGTCTGAATTAAAGCAAGAGCAAAGAGACTTGTATAAGCCTCTTTGTTCTTTTGTCTTGTCTGTATCCGGATTTCCTTCAGCCCCGCAAATACTTATCTGGTAACAGTTGTTTATACAGGCTTCCGCCTATCCTTTATTCAATGCTTCGTCCCATTTCATAAGCCTTTTCCAAAGCCGGATTACCTTTTATCTCACCCACGTGCCATACTCCGCCGCAGAACAGAGGACCCTTTATCACCGGGTTTTCAAGGCAGTCAAGGAAGCCCATGAAATTGGCAATTATTCTGTCCATTATAGCCGGATCATCCTCGGCAGCCGTAGCTATGAAATAGAATTCCTTGTTGCTCATTTCTGTATATGGACCGCAGCAACGGTCAATCAGTGTCTTCATCTGGGCGCTCATGGCATAGAAATAAACCGGAGTCGCCATTACAATAACATCAGCTTGCAGCATTTTTCCGATAACTTCGGCAGCATCATCTTTCTGCGGGCAAGGTTTCTTGTCGCGGCTGCACACACTGCATCCCAGACACGGATGTATAACTTTGTCTCTTAGGAAAATCTTTTCAACCTCATTTCCGCTTTCAACAGCCCCACGCATAAACTCATTGCAGAGAGTGTCGGAATTGCCTCCGCGGCGTGGGCTTGACGATAATATCAAAACCTTCTTTGCCATATTCATAATTGTTTTAATTCAGCAATACAAATTTCGGGAAAATATCGTAGAGTGATGTAGATAATTTACGGATATTATCCGGGAAATATGACCATGATTACAGATAAAGCCGAAGAGAATCGGGCATCAAAATAAAGGACGGAAAATGATTTTATCGGAACTCCAGAATCTCTCCTTCCTTGCTTATCTCCCAGAAGTCCACACCTTTGGCATCAGCAAACTCTTTCATGCGCCATGCCGATTCAAATCCGCTTGCAACAAAGTGCATAGGTATCAGCAGTCTGGTGTCAAGCATATCCAGAAACTGGCGGGCACCGCGTGTATAACCGTTGCCAATGCGGCCGTCAACAGGAAACATGGCAATGTCAAAGCCGGGAGTTACCTTGCGAATATCCTTCAGTTCACCAAGGAAAAGCTTCTCTTCCTTTGCTGGATCAACGTTTATCCCGAACTCTTCGCTGAATACTGTTCCGCCGTTGTAGTCATCCGTCTGGAAACGCGCATACCAGTTGTTAAGGTCTCCGGCATGGAATATCTTCTTTCCGCCGGTTTCCACAATCCATGAAACGCCGCTGTCATTGCTGCCTGTAGCCGTTACGCTGATGAGTTCATCTTCCCATCTGCCACCCTTGGCAAGCCATACGTCTGCATCTTCCCTGCAGGCACGCCGGCGTTTAAGTATGTCCTTTGAAAGTATATAGGTAATATTCTGTTTTGTTTCTTTCCACCTGAAGATTTCTTTAGTAAAATGGTCCTCGTGGAAATGGCTTGAAAATACATATACCGGTTTGGGTGAAGCAAGTATGCCCTTTATAACTCCGGCAGGATCCAGCCAGCAGTCAAACACCATTATGCACTGCTCTGCCTCAATTGCAAATCCGCTGTGAAAGATATATGTAATTTTCATTGTATCAGTGACGGAAAGTAACCTTCTTGTTAACCACAAAGTTGGTAAAGCCGAACACTATCAGTGCCGCAAGATTGGCAAGATATTCGTTTATTCCGGCAACTTTTACAAGGAGTGAGAATGTTGTAAACTGGAGAGCAAACGCGATGAGAAAGGTAGATGTGAAAAGCAGGAATTCGTTTATCAGACGGCGGTTGCTTTTCTTGAATATCCATGCGCGGCTCCATATAAAGCTGTGTATAAGGACTATGAAATAGCCTACGAAGTTAGCCCACAAAAGTTTGACTCCTGCCATGTCAAGCAGGAACAGGGATATGTAGGTAATTATGGCGTTCAGTATTCCGACAATGCAGAATCTTACAACCTGCTGTTTTTCCTTCGTGTATTTCATTCAATCAAGCTATTGTACATATTAAGGGGACGCACTCAGCCGTTCAGACCTTGTGCATCCCCATATGCTGTATTAGTTTTCTTTCAAGTCAACCTTTATGTTAAGTTCTTCAAGCTGTCCTGGTTCAAGAACAGATGGAGCGTCAAGCATAACGTCACGGCCTGAATTGTTTTTAGGGAATGCAATACAGTCGCGGATAGAATCAAGACCCGCAAAGATTGAAACCCAACGGTCAAGACCGTAAGCAAGACCACCGTGAGGAGGCGCACCGTACTTGAATGCATTCATCAGGAATCCGAACTGTTCCTGTGCCCTTTCTTCTGTAAATCCGAGGAGCTTGAACATCTTGTCCTGCAACTGGCTGTCGTGGATACGGATTGAACCGCCACCAACTTCAACACCATTGATTACCATATCGTATGCATTTGCACGGACCTTGCCCGGATCAGTGTCAAGGAGCGGAATGTCTTCAGGTTTCGGTGAAGTGAATGGATGGTGCATTGCGTAGTATCTCTGGTCTTCTTCGTTCCACTCGAACAGAGGGAAGTCGATAACCCAAAGGCAAGCGAATTTGTCCTTGTCTCTCAAACCAAGCTGGTTACCCATTTCAAGACGAAGTTCGCAAAGCTGCTTTCTTGTCTTCATTGCATCGTCGCCTGACAGAATCAGAATCAAGTCGCCCGGTTCTGCATTGAATGCAGCCTTCATAGCCTGAAGAGTTTCCTGAGTATAGAATTTGTCAACGCTTGATTTAACGTTTCCGTCAGCTTCAATACGTGCATAGACAAGTCCCTTTGCACCAACCTGAGGACGTTTTACAAATTCAGTCAGCTGGTCAAGCTGTTTGCGTGTATAGTGAGCTGCACCTTTGGCGCAGATACCTCCGATATAAGCGGCATTGTCAAATACAGAGAATCCGAAGCCTTTCAGTACATCCATAAGTTCAACGAATTCCATGCCGAATCTCAAATCCGGTTTGTCGCTGCCGTAATACTTCATTGCATCGTGCCATGTCATACGGCGGAAAGGACCGTCAAACTCAACACCGCGGATAGTCTTGAACAGATGCTTGGCCATTCCTTCAAAAATCTGAAGAACGTCTTCCTGTTCAACAAAACTCATTTCGCAGTCAATCTGTGTAAATTCCGGCTGGCGGTCAGCTCTCAGGTCTTCGTCACGGAAACATTTTACAATCTGGAAGTAACGGTCAAAGCCTGAAACCATAAGCAGCTGTTTCAAAGTCTGAGGAGACTGTGGCAAAGCATAGAACTGTCCAGGGTTCATACGTGAAGGAACCACGAAGTCACGCGCACCTTCCGGAGTAGAGTTTACAAGCACCGGAGTTTCAACTTCAAGGAATCCCAGCTTGTCAAGGTATGAACGTACCTCGAAAGCCATTTTGTGGCGCAGTTCCAGATTCTTTCTTACCGCGTTACGGCGCAGGTCAAGATATCTGTATTTCATTCTCAGGTCATCGCCACCGTCAGTATTGTCCTCAATTGTGAAAGGAGGGACTATTGACTGGTTAAGTATATTAAGTTCGCTTGCAATGATTTCGATATCACCTGTCGGAATATTCGGGTTCTTTGCAGATCTTTCGGCAACCGTACCTGTAACCTGGATAACGTATTCCCTGCCCAGTTTGTTTGCTCTTTCGCAAAGTTCAGCACCATGTTCCTCATCAAATACCAACTGTGTGATACCGTATCTGTCTCTCAAATCAACGAAAGACATCTTTCCCATTTTTCGGATTTTCTGAACCCAACCCGACAGTGTCACTGTCTTGTTTGCATCGGCGAGTCTCAGTTCTCCACAAGTATGCGTTCTGTACATTGTTTTATATTTATAAAATGTTTGTCTTCTATGTGATTATATATTTTTGCAAAATTATAAAAAAGTGGATAGATTGTTGCCTGTTGCCGTATTTTTTATGTTCACCATCGGCAAAATTCTCCTTGACCGCCCCAAAACACATAGACAGCAAGGACTGAAACCATATTATCCGGCACGCAAAGCCAAATACATGGTATATGTTTTCAAACCGAAAGCTTCGGTTTCAGGAATGGAGGGTTCGGTTTGGGAGGGTTAAATTACAGTTTGTAGGATCATTCCATTTTTTTGATAAAATAGTATTTGTATATCCAAAGAAGCAATGTATTCTGATAGTTTTCTGATTTTCTATTTATTTTTTTGTAAATTGAAATTGTACTTGTAATTTCTTAATAATACAATATGGAGGATTTTATTGAGATTCTGTTGTTTATTATTGAAATAATCAAAAAAAAAGTTGCTAAGTAAATGTATATTAACTTATTTTGCCATATGTGAACCAAATATTAGAATAATATGAAACACGATTACACATTTAAAGGTAGAATGTGTTTACTTTCAGCAATGTTGATTACTCCTATACTGTATGTAAACGCAAAATCATTAGTTATTGAAACTGAAATAGAAGGTACGTTAGCAGAAAAAATATCTGAAGCGGACAAGTGGGAAATTACGGAACTGAAAGTTTCCGGACCTTTAAACGCCTTTGATTTTCGCACACTACGAGAGATGGCAGGTAATGATTACAATGGAGAACCTACTGAAGGCAAACTTAGAAAACTTGATCTTGCCGATGCTAATATTATTGGTTATAAGGAAGATCTCCCGTCAGAAAATCAAAGTTACTTTATTGATCATGCTGCCGGTTATATATGGATGATTGGAAGCGACAATAAGTTTAACAGTAACCTGTTCTATCAATGTTCTTCACTGGAAGAACTCACGCTTCCGGCAACAGCATACGTAATAGAGGCTCTAACAGGTATGGATAATCTCACTATTATTTCCGTACCTGATGACAGTCAGCAACTGACTGTCATTGACAATGTTCTATATTCAAAGGACAAAAACATCCTTTATTATTGCCGCCTCTTTCAGCTGAAACAAGTGTAACGGCACCATTGGAAACACAAACAATATTCTCTAAAGCTTTTGAGTCTGTACAAAATGTTGAACAAATGACACTTCCCAACGTCAAAAGTGTGCAGTCATATGCAATATCCTATTGTTTTAACTTGAAGTCCATCACTTTCGGAAGTCAGTTGGAAGAACTGCAAGAGTCTGGTATCTACGGTAACTACTTACTTCAAAGTGTAACGGTAGCAGAAAACAATCCTTATTTCAAAAACATAGGATCTGCATTGACAGATAAAGATGGAAAAGTATTGTACCTTTATCCGGTGGACGAAAATACAAGTGAGGTAACGTTCCCAGACGGTATTGAAACAATAGAAAGAGGTGTCTTTTATTCGTCCAATGTTAAAACCATAAGTTTGCCAAATAGTGTCCGCAAAGTCAAAGCATATGCACTTATGAGCTGTACTGCAACCGAACGAGTTTATATCGGAACTGGTGTTGATACATTGGAGCCTGATTTTGCTTTCAATATGTTATCACTCATTGAATACATTGTTGATGCCGGTAATCCAAACTATAAATCCATTGATGGTGCTATTTACAGTAAAGACGGAAAACAATGTGTACTAATTCCAGGAGGACGTAAAGAATATTCAATAGCAGAAGGTACGACTTCTCTTGACATGGTTTGTCTTGGCAGTATAAATACAAATATTCAGTGTCTCACTCTTCCTTCCACATTAACTAACTGCCAGACTCTATGCTATAGTCATCCAGATTTGTCAGCTATCTACAGCAAAGCAACAGTACCACCAACTGGCAGTAGTTATCCTTTATTTCCATTCAATGTGGCAAATATTACGCTATATGTACCAACAGGCACACTGAGTGACTATCAGAACGGTCAGTTGTGGAGAATATTTACTGATATCCAAGAGTTTGATTTTACAGATATAGAATCCGTTACTTCAGGAAACGAGGCATACGAAGTTGGCCGTTATTCTATTGATGGGAGAATGCTTCCGGCTCCTGCCCCAGGCATAAACATTATTAAGATGTCCGATGGGACAGTACAAAAAGTATTGGTTCCTGAGTATAGATAAAAACTGGTTTTACATATAATATGAATGAGGGTGCATTGCGATTAGGGTGCATCCTCATTCTGTTATTATAAATAAAAAGTCCTGCCGCAATGACAGGACTTTTATATAATTCTCTCAATCAACACAAACCTTAGAAACCTTTCTGCAAATATTTTCTCTGTCGTAAACCTTCATCAGATATATACCTTCTGGTATGGTAGCATCGGATAAGTTGTTATATATGCCGACTAATCTTCCCTGCAAATCGTAAATTTCAATATGGGATATTTCATACTCCATCCTTGCATCGGTTTCTATTCCGGATGTGTTGCCTGGCAGTTCAAGGATATAGTCGTCACTTCCGTATTCGTTGCGTACTGTAATATTTAACCATGCATTATCCATTGATGAAATGTTGGTGAGTTGCATTTTGGCATAGTATGGCGTGGAAGAATAATAGGTTTCTAAATAAGGACTGTTTTCTTCTTCGACGGATGCATGGATATCATGAGAGCCTTCGTATTTAATGCCTACAAGCGCATCGTAATAGTTTGGGTTGCCAGGGTTGGTATTTGTGCTTATTACCTTGGCTGATATGACACGCGGCTTTAATTCAAATATAATAGGACAGGTCAAGGTTACGGTTTCCGTATTTTCAATTCCTTCAAATATAATCATTCCACGTATATCGCCTTCTATTGTGTGTTCATACAATTCTGGTTGGGATATTGCAGGAACCGTAAATAAAATGTCTTCGGATGAACATACCGTTGTGGAAGAACCGTCAGCAAGAGGCAGGACCAATTGCCATTTCCGGCTTGTAAAGTTCCTGTTATTCTGTGATATGTAGAAATTGTGTGATGTGTATGCAGATGTAATCCCGGTTGTATCCATATCGTCTGAAACGATTTTCATTTGTGACTGATTGAAGAATTCCCATCCCAATTCGTTCAGTATATTAAGGGTTAAATCGTCAACAGTCAAATCCATATTTACATTGCTGTAGTAATCCATCAACGATTTTTCGTTATGGGTATATCTTAATGAGATGTTGTTGTTGAAAACGGAAGGTGTATAAAGTCCGGCTTTTATGCCGTTTGAAAAGAAGTATACACTACCCGCCTCTCCTGTAGAAAAGCTTTTCAGTCCGTTTTCATCATTGATATAATCGGCAAGTCTGTTTCCTTTTTCATTGACAATGCAGTTGTCAAAGACCGAAGGAATATTGTCAAATCCGAATGCAATTTTATTATCGTTCTCTTTTACGCTGGAGCCAAAGCCAAGGCATCTGGATATACATTGCATAAAAGCCAGTGTGAGGTTTTTAGGGGTGTTGGAATTCTCTTCTCCTATGCCAATACTCCATTCAGATGATTTGTTTATATATATTTCAGCATCGCATGTATTGCCGGATGTATTCTGGAGTCTGTTTCTTGACAGGGACATCGGGTATGCCAGTCCGTTATACAACTGATAAGGAATATTCAATCTTATATCCGAATCAAGGTTGTCTTCAAAAAAGACATTAATCCTCAGTGTATCACCATAGGGAATATAGTCACTCCATACGCCTGCCGCTACTTCCAGGCTTGTAAGCAATTCTTCGGGAACAGGATCATTGTATGTGCAGTTCAAAATGATTTTTCCGCCACCACTCCGTTTTGCCGCGCGCAGACTTTTGGAATTGTCTGATATTTCGAGTTTCGTATTGCTGAAATCAAAATTAATGTCTTCAGACATTTCAAATGTTGTCTGCCCCAATATTCCTGAGAACGGGAATGAAAACAGGGTTATAAGTGAAAAAAGATAATTCCTGTTCATATTTATGTTTGTACTGAATTTGACTTGTGAGAGCAAATATAACAAAAAAGTCCTGCCGCAATGACAGGACTTTCTCTTTTTCTGAAGTTAAAATTATTCAGCTGCTGTTTCTTCTGCAGGAGCTGCTTCTTCAGCAGGTGCTTCTGCAGCCTGAGCTGCTGCTTTCTTTTCAGCCACAGCTTTAGCCTTAGCTTCATTAACTTTCTTTTCAGCTTCAAGACGTGCTTTAGCTTCTTCCTTAGCTGCTGCTTCAAGTTTAGCCTTGTAGTTAGCAAGACCAGTCTGCTTGTTGTTCTTCCAAGCTTCGAACTTAGCTTCAGCTTCAGCTTCGCCAAATGCGCCTTTCTTAACGCCACCAAGCAAGTGTTTCTTCATGTAAACACCTTCGCTTGAAAGGATATTGCGAACTGTGTCAGTTGGCTGTGCACCGCACAATACCCAATAAAGAGCGCGTTCAAAATTCAAATCTACTGTTGCCGGATTGGTGTTTGGATTGTAAGTACCAATCTTTTCAGTGTATCTACCATCACGTGGTGCTCTACTGTCTGCAATTACAATGTGATAGAAAGCGTAACCTTTACGGCCATGTCTTTGTAATCTAATTCTTGTTGCCATTGTTTAATTAATTAATTTGTTTAATGATTTGAATTACTCGTTAACCCGTAACGACGCTGCAAAATTAGTCCTTTTAAACCAACCTGCAAAATATTTTCATATCAATTATTGTATTTACTGTTATAAAAAGTCTATTTTTGCAATGATTTTAGTTTGTAAAAGACAATTATGCAAGACAGACATACCGACAGAAAACGTTATTTCAATGAACTTGCTGCAACCAGCGAGAGATACTATATCCCGTATATTGAGAATTTCGTGAAGATTGTACCTTCAATGAAAATCCTTGAAATAGGATGCGGCGAAGGCGGCAATCTGCTTCCGTTTGCACGTATGGGCTGTTATGTGAAAGGCATAGACATTTCGGTTAACAGGATACGCCAGGCTAAGGAGTTCTTTGCCGAAGAAAATGCCGATGGTGATTTTGTGAACTGCGACATTTTCAAGGCAGAAAATGTTGAACCGGTATATGATATAGTGTTGATGCATGATGTCATTGAACATGTACACAACAAAAACGAATTCCTGAGGGTTGCCCGTTCGTTCCTGAAGGATAACGGACTGCTGTTCATCGGTTTTCCTGCGTGGCAGATGCCTTTTGGCGGACACCAGCAGACAATACCGGGAAAGTTTATCTCGAAAATGCCGTTCATCCATATCTTGCCTGTACCGCTTTACAAGGGGCTTCTGAAGATATCGTCCGTATCACAGGCTAAAATTGACGAACTGCTTGACATAAAGGAGTGTAAGGTTACAATAGAAATGTTCCGCAGGAAAGCACAGGAAGAGAAACTTGAAATAGCGGATGAGCTTATGTTCTTCATAAATCCTCATTATGAAATAAAGTTCGGACTAAAACCACGTAAACTTTACAAGGCTTTGTCCGGAATACCTTATCTTCGCAATTACTTTACTACATCTGTATTTTATTTATTAAAAAAGAAATAATAAATGGCTTATACGCGTAAAAACAGCAAGTCTGCCCAGAACGTGCAAATATCGCCTCTGGAAGAAATGGGACATATACCTCCCAAAGCTACCGAATTTGAGGAAGCTGTACTGGGAGCCCTGATGATTGAGAAGGATGCCTACTCGCTTGTGAGTGAAATACTTTCTCCGAGGTCTTTTTATGAAATAAAGCACCAGAAGATATACGAAGCCATACAAAGCCTTGCGATTGCACAGCACCCGGTGGATATCATTACCGTTACTGAAGAACTGCGCCGCAGAGGTGACCTTGACTTTGTGGGAGGTCCTTTCTATATTACAACTTTGAGCAGCAAGGTCATATCTTCTGCACATATAGAATACCATGCGCGTGTAATAGCTCAGAAAGCGCTTGCACGTGAACTTATATCATATACAAGCAAGATTCAGACAAAGGCTTTTGATGAGACTATTGACGTTGACGACCTTATGCAGGAAGCTGAGGGCCAGCTGTTCGAGATCTCGCAGCAAAACATGAAGAAGGATTATACACAGATTAATCCTGTCATTGACGCCGCCTTTGTACAATTGCAGAAAGCTGCTGCCCGTACCGACGGTTTGAGCGGTCTGGAATCCGGTTTTACACAGATAGACAAGATGACTTCGGGATGGCAGAATTCCGACCTGATTATCATTGCGGCACGTCCTGCCATGGGAAAGACAGCATTTGTGCTTTCAATGGCAAAGAATATTGCAGTGAACTACAGGCAGCCTATAGCGATGTTCTCTCTTGAAATGAGCAACGTGCAGCTTGTGAACCGTCTGATATCAAACGTGTGTGAAATTCCAAGTGAAAAGATAAAGAGCGGACAGCTTGAGAATTTTGAATGGAAACAGCTTGACATCAAGATAAAGGAACTGTACGATGCCCCGCTCTATATTGATGATACTCCGTCGCTTTCGGTATTCGAGCTTAGAACCAAGGCGCGCCGTCTTGTGAGGGAACACGGAATAAAGATGATTATAATCGACTACCTCCAGCTTATGAACGCAAATGGAATGAGTACAGGAAGCCGACAGGAAGAGGTATCAACCATTTCACGTTCGCTTAAAGGACTTGCCAAGGAGCTTAATATTCCGATTGTTGCGCTTTCACAGTTGAACCGTAGTGTGGAAAACCGTGAAGGACCTGATGGAAAGCGTCCGCAGCTGAGTGACTTGCGTGAATCCGGAGCTATCGAGCAGGATGCCGATATTGTATGTTTCATCCATCGTCCTGAATACTATAAGATATACGAAGACGAACACAAGAACGACCTTCGCGGTATGGCTGAATTCATAATTGCAAAACACCGTAACGGTGCCGTTGGCCATGTATTGCTGCGTTTCAAGGGAGAATATATCAAATTCCAGAATAAGGATGATGACAATTTTGTTCCGCCTCCGAGTCCTGACGGAAGCAGCAAGGGAGGTGTTGTCCTTGAATCAAAGACAAACAGTGAGGACTTCTATATTCCGCCTGCACCTATAACGGATGTCCCGTTCTAAAATATCAGAATGTACAGCCTATGGAGAAGCTTATGGTATTGTTGCGACGGTCGAGCACAAGTCTTTCATTGGGTTCACTAATCCGCTGAATAGACTTTGATATATTGTTAAGCCCAACTTCATAGGCGAAGTCAAAGAAGATATACGAAATCTTTACACTTACGCCCAATGCCAAGTTTACGGCAAAGGCTGAAAGACTTTCGTCAACATCATTGAAGAGGTTGACAAATTCTATGTTGGACTTGTTTTCCCAGATATACTTGAATACGGGTCCGGCAAATACGGAGAAGTTGTAAGGATGCTCGTTTACGATACTGTAACCGTACATGACGGGAAGATTTACTGATTTGATATTTGATATTATACGGGCATAATCCGGTTCAATATCGGGATGCTGTGAAGCTTTCTTGTCGAATTTTATTTCTCCGTTGATAATAGAAAACTCCGGTCCGGTCTGCAGGAAATGTCTGCCTTTTCCGAATCGTGCGAACAATGAGATATTGTATCCCAGCTTGTATATGTTCTGCATATCATCAATGGTTGTTCCATTTACAACAAATTCGTCCAAAATAAACATGGATGAGTTAAATCCGGCCTTGATACCATAACTGATATCAATACCAGATTTACTTTTCATGCCTGCAAGACTGTCTGTCTTCTCATTATGCCTTGCCCACCCCGAAAGAGGAAGCAGCACAAGGACAAGCCACAACATTATTTTTTCTTTTCTACCGACCATCCGAATTTGCCAATAAAATTACCAAGGTCATAATAACTTCCATGAAGATAGACAAGCGGTTCGCTCTTGTCAAGCTCAAACTTGCCTGTTTCCTGATTAATAAACTTCTCGTCTGCCTTTACGTTGACTACTTCAGCAATGAACATATCGTGCGAGCCAAGGGATATGATTTCCTTGACACGGCACTCGATATTGATTGGTGATTCGGCTACTATCGGACAGCTTACGACCGAAGCCTTTTCGGGTGTAAGGTTCATTTCCTTGAACTTGTTGTATTTGCTGCCAGAGCGTACTCCGCACCAGTCTGTTGCCTTTGCCATTTCCTTTGTAGTGAGGTTAATGACAAATTCCATGTTCTTCTTGATTATGCCGTATGAATGTCTTTCAGGACGGACGGAAATATAGCACATTGGAGGATTGGTACATATCGTACCAACCCACGCAATGGTTATCAGGTTATATTCTTCCTCTGTCGCTCCGCAGCTTACAAGAACTGCCGGCAGAGGGTATATCATTGTTCCCGGTTTCCAGTCAAGTTTCATATTTGCAGTTGTTTATAGAACTTCAATATTATTCTTGTTCTGTTCTTTTTCGCAGTAATGACATTTCAGGATTCCTTTTTCCCTGTCGGTCAAAGTGAAAATGGTTGTCATAGGCTCGTTGTTTGTTATGCACTTAGGATTGTTGCATTTAACGATTCCTACCATCTTGTCCGGAATGCTTATTGTCTTCTTTTCAACGATTTCGTAGTTTCTGATAACATTGATATGTGCATTCGGTGCGACAAGTGAGATTCTGTTTATTTCTTCTTCTTCAAAGAATTTTCCTGCAATCTTTATTATACCTTTCTTGCCTAGTTTCTTGCTTTCAAGATTGAATCCTATTGTTACGTTGTTATCCATCTTTTCAATGCCAAGCAATGAAACTACCTTGAAGAGCTTGTCGGATGGAATATGGTCGATGACAGTACCGTTTTCAATTGCTGCAACCTGCAATTCTGTTTTATTTTCAGTCATAGTCTTTCTGTTTTAAATAATCATTTATCATTTCTGACATCATCAAGAGTAATACCCAATACGTCGCAAATTATTGCTTCGCGTGCATACAGACCGTTTTGTGCCTGCTGTATGAAATATGCCTTCGGGTTATCGTCAACATCGTAAGAGATTTCGTTTACTCTTGGGAGCGGGTGCAATATTCTCAGATTGTCCTTTGTCTTGCACAGCATGTCGTTATGAAGGATATATACGTTCTTTACCCTTTCGTATTCCATAAGGTCGGTAAACCTTTCTCTCTGGACTCTTGTCATGTAAAGAATGTCGGCATCGGCAATTACATTTTCGTTGAATTCTCTGTGTTCAAAGTACTTGATATTGTGCTTCTGACAGAAAAGTTTATATTCGTCAGGCATTTTAAGTTCGTCAGGTGCTATGAAATGGAATGTCGGGTTGAAGTGTCTCATTGCCATAAGCAGTGAGTGTACTGTTCTACCATATTTCAAATCTCCGACCATGTATATATTCAGGTTCTCAAGAGTTCCCTGTGTCTTGTAGATTGAATATAAGTCAAGCATTGTCTGTGAAGGATGCTGGTTGGCTCCGTCGCCTGCGTTTACGATAGGCACAGGAGCAATTTCGCTTGCATATCTTGCAGCACCTTCCAGATAGTGTCTCATTACAATAACATCAGCGTAGTTGCTGACCATCAGGATTGTATCCTTCAGGGTTTCTCCTTTCGAAGAACTCGTCACCTTAGGGTCAGTAAACCCAATCACCTTGGCGCCAAGTCGGTTGGCAGCCGTTTCAAAACTCAGTCTTGTTCTTGTGGACGGTTCAAAGAACAGCGTTGCCACTATTTTTGAGTCAAGCAGTTTTCTGTTTGGTCTCTTCTCAAACTCCTTTGCCATTTCCAGCATGTACAAGATTTTCTCCTTACTGTATTCTTCAATTGCAACTAAACTTCTGTTTTTCATATTAGTGCTTTTTATGTTTATTTTATGTTGTAAAAGTAACAATAAATCATTTTCCAGCCAACAAATCGGCTACAATAAAACAACTTCCTCCGACAAAAATCATATCATTGCTTCCTGCAGCTTTTCTTGCTGTTGCCAACGCTTCCTTTACGGTAGGTGCGGTTTCCCCTTCAAGTCCATGTTTTCTTGCCTTGTCCAACAGTTCATGTTCGTCAAGGGCGCGCCTTATTGAAGCTTTTGTGAATATGTAATGCGCATCTTTGGGCAGCAATTCAAGAACTCCGTCAATATCCTTGTCGTTTACCATTCCCATAACGATATGCAGTTTGTTGTATTTGCATTGTCCAAGTTGCCTTACTACGTATGATATGCCGTCAATATTGTGTCCGGCATCACATACCGTCAGCGGACAACTGTTTATTTTCTGCCATCTTCCCATAAACCCGGAGATAAGGCATACTTCTGCAAATCCTTCCCTGATAGCCTGTCCTGGAATATTTATGCCTGCTTCCTTCAAGCGGTCAAGTGCGCACAGAATGGTGTTTGTATTCTTTATCTGGTAGATACCTCCAAGCTCCCCTTCTATCTCTCCGTAGTTTGCGGTTTTATAGATGAATCCTCCGCCGTCCATGGTTTCCCATGAAACAAGAGGCTTTTTGTCTTCTGCAAAATGAATTGGAGCTCCAACCTCTGCTGCCTTGTCTGCAAAGACTTTACGTGTCTCTGGTTTTGTTTCTCCGATTACAACCGGAACACCTTTTTTAATTATTCCAGCCTTTTCGGATGCAATCTTTTCCAGGGTATTTCCAAGGAACTGCATATGGTCGAATCCAATGTTTGTTATTATGGACAGGACAGGTGTTATTATGTTTGTACAGTCAAGCCTGCCCCCCATTCCGACTTCAATTACGGCTATATCGACTTTGCATTCTTCAAAGTATTTGAATGCCATAGCTGTGGTCAGCTCAAAGAACGAAGGTTTAAGCCTGTCAAACAGTTCAATGTTCTCGACAACGAATTTTCTGACAAACTCCTTGTCTGCCATAACTCCGTTTACCCTTATTCTTTCCCTGAAATCAATAAGGTGCGGAGACGTAAACAGCCCGACTTTATAGCCGGACTGTTGCAATATTGAGGCAATAGTATGTGAACAAGAGCCTTTTCCGTTGGTTCCTGCCACATGAATTGTCTTGAAGTTTCTGTGAGGATGATTAAAATGACTGTCAAGCAAAAGTGTAGTGTCAAGCCCTTCCTTGTATGCCGCTTTACCTATCTGCTGGAACATCGGTACTGATTCAGTCAGATATTTTATAACCTCTTCGTAATTCATCATATCAGTTTTTTGTTCTTTCTTTAATAAGTCCTCTTCTGTATGCTTCAAGCAACATTCGCAGGTCTGTTATCTGTTCTCTCAGAACACGTCCCTTATCTGTATCCTTAACCATCATTCTCTGGGTATTGAACTCAACGATGAAAGTTGTTGATTTAATGTCAAGTCCGTCAACGATAGCTTGTTTGGTTGACTGGAACGGTTCGTGCTGCACAAGCTGCATACCGTGCGAATGGTAAATCAACGTATATCCGGCAATACCTGTTTCAGGCTGGTATGCTTTAGAGAATCCTCCGTCAATGACTAACAGCTTGCCGTTTGCCTTTATCGGGTTTTCGCCTTTGATTATCTTTACAGGTACGTGGCCGTTTATGATATGTCTGTGACTTCCTCCAACGCCGAATTCGTCAAGAATCATGTCACAAACCTCTTCGTTGTTTCTTAGCGAATAATAATATCCTTTTTTCTCATTACGGATTTCAGGTTTTCCTGCAATGAAATATCTTTCGAATGTAGCCATCTTTGCCTTGTCAAACGGAGGCGCATCCTTACCGCACCACAGATACCATATATAATCAAGCGCGAATTTTCCTTCTTCACTCTTCTGGTCTCCTGTATATGCAAGTCTTACCAGCTGGTCAACCTTGTCAAGCAGTGCCTTGCCTTTATACGTTGCTCCGTTTATCAATACTTCCTTCAGTGTTCCGTCTTCATTCAGAGGTATAGAAGCATGAAACAAGAGGTTGGAATTGCATATTGTATACATGCTTCCCTTGTTAAGAAGACATTTTATATGCTTTTTTAATTTTTCACTGTGTCTGAACGAATGTTCAAGCTGTTTCATCAGAGATTCTTCTTCGTCGGTAAGTTTATATGGGTCATTAGGGTCCACTGTCGGGAAATATTTGTCGGACAGTTCGTATTCAACCCCGTCTATAGTACAAACTCCCTTTTCAAAGTCTATCTTGTCAAGGAGAAGTCTGTTGTCCATATCAAACTCGGGTCTGCTCTTGATAATCTGAGCTTCTATCTTGAACTGAATTATTGTTATAGCCTTGTGCATCTGCGAAACAAGTCTTATGGTCTTTTCTCCCATAGGTTTGCCAAGCAAATCTATCTTAGGCATAAACTTCAGGCATTCGTCATCAGCATAATGCTCCATTGCAAACGTAGCCAGCGGCAGAAGGTTTATTCCGTAACCGTCTTCCAGAGTTGACTGCGTTCCGTATCTCATCGCTATTCTTATCACGTTGGCAATGTTAGCCCTGTTGCCTGCAGCAGCCCCCATCCACAGTATGTCGTGGTTTCCCCATTGGATGTCGACATTGTGGTAATCGTTCAATATATCCATTATATGGTGCGGACCCGGACCTCTGTCATAGATATCCCCCACAATATGCAACTGGTCGATTGTAAGTCTCTGTATCAGATTGCACATAGCTATAATAAAGTCATCCGCTCTCTGCGTTGATATTATGGTAGAGATGATGACATTTATATATGCCTGCTTGTTCGGCTCTATGGTTGATTCGTGCATAAGCTCCTGTATTGTGTAAGAGAATTCTTTTGGAATTGCCTTATGCACTTTCGAGCGTGTATATTTTGAAGAAACGTTCTGGCACACTTTGATAAGATTGTTTAGTGTAATGTTGTACCAGTCGTCCATATCTTCCTCAACAGCCTTAATCAAGTCCAGCTTTTCTTCTGGATAATAAATAAGAGTACAAAGCTCCTTTTTTTCGGTTTCTCTCATTGTATGTCCGAAAATCTCGTTTACCTTTCTCTTTACGGCGCCTGAAGCATTTTTCAGTACGTGTCTGAACGCTTCGTCTTCTCCGTGGATATCAGTAAGAAAGTGTTCCGTACCCTTTGGCAGATTGAGTATCGCCTCAAGATTAATGATTTCCGTACTTGCTTCCGCAATATTTGGAAACGATTTTGACAGCAGTTGCAGATATCTGATATCGTTTTCTATTATTTCCTTTGAAATCAGTTTTTCGTCTGTCATAATAGTAGAATTAATAATAATTGTGCTATAATAACTCTGGCAAACATTGACATCGGATATACTGTAGCATATGCTACCGAAGCATTGTCGCCTTCAATATTGTCATTAAGATAGTCAAGTGCCATAGGATTTGCCATACTTCCGCAAATCATTCCTGTTATTATTCCGTAATCAGTTTTAGTAAACTTGACAAGTATGATAAGAATCAAAACAACAGGAACAAATGTAATCAGGAAACCTGCCCCAATCCACAACAGACCATTGGCACAGACTACCGTCTCAAAGAAGTGTGCTCCAGAGTCTATTCCAAGACATGCCAGATAAACTGCCAGTCCGAAAGCCCTGAGCATAAGGTTTACGCTTCTTGTCGTATAGGTAATCATGTGAAATCTCGGTCCGAAGGCACCGATAAGTATTCCCGAAACAATCGGTCCACCGGCAAGCCCCAGTCTGATGGTTGTATCAACTCCCGGAACAGGGATAGGAATAATACCTATGAGCAGTCCCAATATTATACCTATAAATATAATTATAAGATTAGGCTCCTTCAGGCTTTTGATAACATTGCCAAGGACACTTTCAACATTCTTCAATGCAGCTTTCTCTCCTACAACAGTCAGTTTGTCGCCCAACTGCAGGATAAGATCAGGAGTTGCAAGCAGCTGTACTCCGGCTCTGTAGACTCTTGTAATGTTGACACCGAAATGGTTCCTCAATTTCAGGTCTCCAAGATGCTTTCCGTTAATCTCTCTGTTTGTAATTACAAACCTTTGTGAGATTAGCTGACTGTCAATCTTGTTCCAGTCTATATTGCTGTTGTTCCAGTCCTTTTTCTCCTGCTCTCCGAATAGCATTGTCAATGAAGGTACATCTTCCTCGTTTGTAATGACAAGGATATGGTCATTCTTTTTCAGAACCATGTCAAAAGTCGGAATAAACACTTCACCGTCTCTCCATAATCTGGAAATAACGAATTTGCGGTGGCTGATTTGCGAAATATCACAAATCTTCTTATTGTCAATGCCGTCATTGTTTATTCTGAATTCACATATATAGGCAGTGTTGGCATTGTCGTTTGTACGGCATTTTACTCTGTCATCCTTTACAAACTTCCTTACTAACGCCAGTGCAAGAATCACTCCCACAACTCCTAGCGGATAGGTAACAGCACAGCTTAGCGCTGCACCTGAAGTATCCATGCCAAGCTGCTGCAGTGTCTGTTGTGCAGCTGCCAGTGCCGGTGTATTTGTGGTTGCTCCGCACATTACACCTACCATATCCGGAAGACTTATTCCGGTGAGCGGTATAAGTCCCAATGAAAGCAGCGCTCCTGCTATGATAAGTACAAGCGACAGAAGATTGAGCTGTACTCCTCCCTTCCTGAACGAAGAGAAAAATCCCGGTCCAACCTGGAGTCCGAGTGCGTATACAAAAATCACAAGTCCCAGACTTTCTGCATATCTAAGCATCTGGTGGTCTATGTCAATAAGCAAATGCCCAGCAAAGATACCGACAAAGAATACGAATGTAACTCCGAGCGATATCCCGAAAATCTTTATTTTTCCTAATGCAAGGCCAATAACCGAAACCACACTGATTACGATAATGGCCTGTATGTCCTGAAACTGTGACAAGAAGTTGTTTATACTTTCAATCATGTTTCAAACCGATGATGTAAAAAATACAATAACAGGCAGATAGTATCTGCCATTATACACCTAAAGGGGGTGCATTAAATTGTTTCAATTTGACACACCCCCTTGAATAAATATCTTTTAACCGTGATAGTATTTCAGGAACTGAGTCCGCTCAAAGAATGAAATCGATTCATCCGTTGCCGAAAGTTTGCCCTTGAATTCATCTATCGTATTGTAGCCTTTGGCTTCCATCCATTTTGAAAGGCCTTCAAGCATCTGAGGAATTACTGTTTCAGCTTTTTCCTTATAAAGCACAGAGCATATTTCTACAGCCGAAGAACCGCAAAGAATTGCCTTTACAACATCTTCAGCAGTATGAACTCCGCCTGAAACTGCGCAGTCTATATCCTTAACGCTGCCGGAGATAATTCCTGCCCATCTCAATCCGTTAGACAAATCAGAGTTGTGACCTGTAATCTCTCCTGCAGTATAGCTCATCTTTTCAATGTCTACATCAAATGGATAAAGCTTGTTGAACAGAACAACTCCCTTGGCTCCGTGTCCAGCCAATGCGTTTACAAGGTAAACAAGACTGCCTACATTGTTGGCAAGTTTCACTGTTACCGGAATCTTTACTGCCTTGCACAGATCATCAACAATCTGGATAAATCTCATTTCATATTCCTTGAAAGCTACATCCTTTGAAGTAGGAAGCATCATTATGTTAAGCTCTATGGCATCTGCTCCAGCATTTTCAATCTGTTTTGCAAATTCTGTCCAGCTTCCGCTTGAATAGCAATTGATGCTTGCAATAACAGGAATAGTGCAGACTTTCTTTGTATCTGCAATAAGTTTGAGATATTCGTTCAGAGTGTGGTTCTTTACATATTCAAAAAGGTAGTCTCCACCTTCTGCACCATAAACGGAAGAATCCATTGCAGCGGCTTCCTTCTGTGCCTGCAACAGGATCTGTTCTTCAAAGATTGACTTCAGTACAACAGCTGACGCTCCTTCCTGTTCCAGTTTGAAATTCTTTTCGGCAGTGTTTGTCAAAGACGAACTGCTTATTACAATAGGGTTTTTAAGTTTCAACCCTGCATATTCAGTCTGTAGATTTTTCATATGATTATAAGTTAGTTATTTTCTTTCTCCAAAAATCATGCTTCCGACGCGGACCATCGTACTGCCCTCTTCCACTGCAATCAGATAGTCTTCGGACATACCCATTGATAATGTATCGATATCCGGCAAAGATGTTTTCCTTATTTCGTCAAACAGCTCTTTCAAAGCCCTGAATTCACGTCTGACTTCGTCCATATCATCTGTAAAGGCAGCCATTCCCATAAGTCCTTTGATTCTTATGTTTTCCAGTGCTTCATTTTTTATTTCATTGACAGCTTCGCGGCATTCGTCAAACGAGAAGCCGAACTTTGTCTCTTCATCCGAGATATGCACCTGCAACAGGCAGTCAATTACTCTTCCGCATTTGGCAGCCTGTGTGTTTATTTCCTTAAGCAGGTTTATGCTGTCAACTCCATGTATCAGAGTTACAAACGGAGTGATATACTTAACCTTGTTGGTCTGAAGATGCCCGATAAAATGCCATTCTATATCTTTCGGCAGTCTTTCGTGCTTGTCCCTGACCTCAAGCGCCCTGCTTTCCCCGAATATTCTTTGTCCGTGCCTGTATGCTTCCATAATGTCCTCATCAGGCTTGAACTTTGATACGGCAACCAGAGTCACATTGTCCGGCAGTGATTGTCTGACCTTTTCAAGATTTTCACCGACACTCATTTTAACTGTATTTCTTTACTGTTTGTTTTCTGTTTCGTATTCAGGCTTTTCATCAACGCCTTCTCCATATGGATAAACATCCATGATTGCTGTTTCTGCAACCGAAGCAATAACATAGTCAGCCATTGTTCCCTTCATGCCTTCATCTATTTTTGTAAGGGCATCCTTCAGGTCAGAAGCCTGGACAAGCATGTTTACAGATGTTTTCTTTTCAACTGCAGTCTTTTCGTCAATAGTGATAAACTGCACTTTAGCCTTGAACCATCTGTCACCGTCTTCATTGAAGAAGACTTCGTTGTAATTGGCTCTCTTTATATCTGTAACAGTAAATTCGCCTGAAACATACTGGCTTACTATTTCAATAATTCTGTTTTCAGCTTCAGTAAAGCTCATTGCATCAACTACATACGGTTCCGTTACTTTCTTGTTCATACCATTTTCAGCAACTTTTTCATAACGGACCTTACATTCAAACCATGTGTACATATTCTATTCTGTTTTTATTATTCATGCAAATTTATGAATAAAATTAATTACTTTCTCATTTAATACAGTAATAATTATGTATGAATGTCTTTTTTGTAAATAATCATAGTTTTATGCTTTTCTTCGCTCTTTTCGGTTCAGTAGTCCTGCAAATTCTCCTCTTCCCTGTATTTCTGTGGCGACATTCCTGTCTGTTTCTTGAAAAATGTTCCGAAGCTTGACGGGTTAGGGAAATTGAATTCCTCCGAAATTTCCTGTATTGTCTTGTTTGTTCCGTTCAGCATAGAGATACATTTTCTTATTATTGCCTTGAATACAAGTTCCTGTACGGTATATCCGCATACTGATTTTGACAGTCCGGACAGATATTTGGGTGAAAGGCACAGTTTGTCGGCATAGAACTCCACTCCGCGTTCAGCCATGAAATGCTTGTCAATAAGTCTGATGAGACGTAAAAACGTTTCTGTTTTTCTAGCGTTTACAGATTCTCCTTTCAGATATTTGTGCTGGAATACCGAACACAGACGATATGTAAGTGAAAGCAACAGCAGTTTTCTTTCATAAAAAGCAAAGAGGTCATTTTCAGACGGCTCTACGTTGCCTATCAGATTAATGTATTCCCACATATCTTCTTCCTCGCCGGTTTGCCATACATAATATGACTGTGGCGACATTTTTGAATACAGATGAACGGAAAATACAAAATTGCCGACAATGTCCCTAATCTGATCCACCTTATATATTATGATACCTATCTCCATGTCTTCCGATTCTTTTTCCACACAGAAAGGTATTCCTTCGGGAATAAAGACTGTTTCCCCTGCTATGGCAGAATATTTCCTCCCCATTACGTTGAAGGCAAACCATCCTTTCCGGCAAACGACAAGTCCGATGCCGAAATTCACAAAATTCCTTTTCATGCTTTCCGGAAAAGAAAAAACCGGACCGCCTGATGAGCAAACATCAGACTTTCCGGTTATATCCTTATCAAGTTTTTCCAGCCTTTTTAAAATATCATCCATACTGTACTATCTTAGTTAAAGTGCAAGCACCTCGCTAAGATAGTAATTTTGTATGGATTTCCCGCTTGCGGTATGGATAAACGAGAACAAATATCATTGAAGCAATACATCCGTAGAATGTCCATCCTGCCAGTTCTTTCACTGCTGCCAGCGTTGCCTGTATCTGTATTTTGCCTTTGGCGGACGTTGCTGCCATATTCTGTGCTTCTGTTTCGCTTTTACCCTGCATGCGCATGCCGTAAACCGTCTGGTCATACGAAGCTGCCGACTGCAGGTTTACCCTGTCAACGTCCTGAGCAAAGCTTGTGACATAATATTGCTGCCTGTTTTGCAGTACATTTGTGTAAAGTGCCGTACCGATTGCCGGTGCAATAACCATTCTCACTGTAAGCATTATGCATATCCATGTCGAAAGGAACTTGAACGGCATCCTCTGGTTTGCATGGACTGCAGCAAGCGAATATATAAGCATCATGCCTGTCGAACGTATTATTACAGGATATTTCATTCTTTCGTACAAACCTTCGGGCTGCACTTCAAAGTACATGAAGAGCGAGGCAAGACCTATCAGCAGAAAACCTGTTCCGAATAGATATTTCAGTTTTACCCCTTTTGATGCAAGCGTTATTGCAATTACCGCACCGATAAAGTATCCTGCAATACTCCAGTTGTTCAGACTTGCGTTCTGCCAGTTGTCAATCTTCATTCCAACTCCGGTATATACATTCACGAGCATTGAACTTGTATTCAGAATCATCAGCAGCATGAACAGTATTACTCCCATGTTTATGGTTCTCAGTCTGAAAACATCTACAAGGAAGTACGGCGACTTGTGCATCACTTCCATATACACAAACACAACTCCGAAGAAGGCGGCAAGCCAAGCCGACCTGACAATAGTCGGGTCCGAAAACCAGTCAAGCGTTTTTCCGTATATCAGCACGTAAACAAGGCAAGTAAGCATTGAGCAGAATATTGCCACATTCCCGAACTTGCTGAATGTAATCGGAAATCTTGCTGTTTCGTAATTGTGGTCAGGCATGGTTACAAATATGACAAGTATTGCAATAAGCATCATTCCCATCATATAGTAATACACGTCCTGCCACTGGTATTCGTAAGCCAGCCATGCTGTCAGCGAAGTACCGATTTGTCCCAGAATCATAAACACCAGATAAATGGTGGGAGAACTTTTGCTTTTCTCTGCATCCAGTTTGTCCCATCCTTCTTCAGTGTCGGGTTCCAGTCCCGGAGTTATGTTTCGTGTGGCCTCCATTCCGAAGGCATATTTTATAAGGGTAAAAAGGTTAACCATCATAAGCACCATTCTCAGAAATCCCATTATAAGGCTGCATAGTGCCAGAATAAAGATACTGTCAGTAATGGCACAGATATAGCTCAGCACATACATTATGGAGAATCCCACTATGCACATCATCTTTTCACGTCTAAGGCATACAAGCTGGTAGAAGAATGGTGCAAATGCAGCCATGCCTATTGATGTTACAAACCCAACAAACTGGATATGTTCCGACTGTAATCCCAGTCCGCTTGTCATTTCCCCGCTGTTGGCTGTATATACTCCGCCAACTGTCAGAATAGGAATGAAAAGCAGAATCAGTATTACTATTCCCAACGGCTTCGGAACCCAGTTGTAGAAAGGATAATTTTTATTGTTTGAAACCATAAGTCAAGACAGTTAAATGATTGAACAACTCAAATATAAATACACCGAACCGCTTATTTTACTATAGTTTGGCCTTTACAACAGCCATCATTCCTGCTGCCAGACGCTCGTTGTCTTCTTCCGAAAGGTCTGTAAAGTCTATCCTTACAGGAATCCTTTGTCTGATTTTTACAAAGTTGCCAGCCGAGTTGTCTGTCGGTACAAGGGAATACTTGGCTCCTGTTGCTCCGGATATCGCGGTTATCTTTCCCTTGAATTCCCTGTCACTTATGGCATCTACCGTAACAGCCACATCCTGTCCTACGTGCAGGTTCTCTACCTGTGTTTCCTTATAGTTCGCTATAATCCATTTCTTGCTGTCGGGCATAATATATGTTATAGTCTGTCCTGCTGGTATATACTGTCCTTCTTCTATAGCTCTTCTTCCCAGTTTGCCGTCGCATGGGGCAACTACCACAGTATATGAAAGGTTCAGTTTAGCCATTTCCAGAGCGGCTTTTGCTCTTTGCACGGCAGCCTCAGTGTTTTCCCTTCTTCCCGAAACCTCCTGTACGCCTGAAAGAGCTGCTTTCTGCTGTCTTTTCAGAGCTTCCAGTTTCTTCTTTGTTGCATCATACTCCGTAGCAATCTGTTCAAGCTGAATCGGTGTTGCTGCATTTCTCTCCAGAAGATTTTCATAACGCTGTCTGTCTTTTTCAAGTTTTGCAAGACGGATTTCCACTTCTGCAATTGATGCTTCAAATACCGAAGCAGATGCCTGTGTGGTATTCAGCGTACTGTTTATGACAGCATTTCCGGCAAGGGCGTCTTTCAGTGCGGCTTCTGCCTCCATCACTCTTATTCTGTACTCTCTGTCATCCAGTATAAGCAGCGTATCACCCTTCCTTACCGACTGGTGTTCGGTGAAGCACACTTTGCTTATGTAGCCCGATGCTCTCAGGTTTACTGGTGATATATATTGTTCAATCTGCGCGTCATTGCTCGTTTCTGTCCTTTTGTAGTCTATGAATATCATAGTAGTCTGCACAATTCCCACAACCAGGATTGCTATTCCCAGCATGCTTGCCAGCATCTGGCGCTTTTTCTGTCTTCTCAGTTTCTTGGCCTGTTCGTCAAGTGTATTTCTGTTTTGGCTGTTATTTATATTTGTTTCGTTGGTTTCCATATATGTCAAGTTTATAGTAATTTTTGTATTCTGTTTTTATTATGAAGAGATAATGTCAGCCTCTTTTTATTTTCCCAAAAGTGTTTCTGTCTTGCCCGTTAGCTTTAGCAGTGTCAGATTAGTCATTCTGTAGTTATAGTGTGCCGTCACATAGTTGTTCTGCGCCTCACTCATTCTCATTTCATCCTGCAGGACTTCTGTCATCGAAGCGATTCCTTCCTTATATCTGTCCGAAGTTACTTCATATACATCCTCTGCAAGCTTGTAATTGTCCTTCTGCCTGATAAAGTTTCTCTGACTGTTCATCAGATCGTTTGTGGCATTAAGGTATTGTGTTCTGAAGCTTTTCAGGGCATTTTCATACGAAAGTTTCACATTGTCAATCTCCAGTTTTGCCTTTTTTACTTTTGATCTCTTTTCCAGTCCGTCAAATACAGGTATCCTTAGTGTAAGTCCTATGCCCGAAGAGTTGTACCATTTGCTTGACGGTCCTTCCCTGAACCAGTTCCTTGCCTTGTCTGTAAATGCCGAATACATGAAGTTGCCGGTAAGCATGAGCGAAGGTATATAACCCTGTGAAATCATCTTTTTCTGTTTTTCAGCCAGTTTCATCTGTTGTTCCAGAAGTTGCAGTTCGTACAGGTTTTCCGAAAGTCCGGACATTTCAACCGGAACAATGTTTTCAGTATCAACTTTTGTAAGCGCAATTTCCTTGTCAGCCGGATAGTCCATTACATATTTAAGCATGTTCATCTGCTGCGCCAGCATTGCAACGGCATTGTCATACTGCACTTGCAGGTTCTCAAGATTGATGTTTACCCTTTTCACATCAACATCCATTGCCATACCGTTGTCATAGAATGCCATAGTTATGTCTCTCAGTTCTTCCAGTCTTCTTATGTTCTCCTTTACAATGGCAATCTGTTCTGCGGTACTCTGTCCAAGATAGTACATCTGCGTAATCTGCATAATCAGGTCTTCCCTTGCCTTTTCATACGACAGTCTGTTTATCCCGTCCATCATTTTCGATATTGACAATGCTGTCGATACGGTCTGGTTGTATAGCGGCATTTGCAGCTGTAGTCCTGCCGAAGCATTATACTGCAGTGTGTGCGTAACATTATAGGGATTGCCGTACGCCGACCCGTCAGTAACCGAAACTGGCGGTATGAAATTGTCGTTGAACGATGCCACTGCATTTATCTGCGGCAGCAGTCTTGCCCTGTTTTCCGTGATTGCATGTTTTCCTTTCTCAACCTCATTTCTCTTGCTTTCAAGAGTAAGGTTATTTTCTATGCCTATATTCAGACACTGTTCCAGGGTCAGTATTTCCTGTGCATTCATCTGAATCAGTGAACATGATACGGCAAATGTGATTAATAGTTTCTTCATATTGTTGTTTCGTTTATCCGATGCAAATATAGACAGTTACATATTCACGGGCATTACGGCATTTTCGCTTTGGATGTTCATATTTTCCCTTTTTGCAACATTCGTATTCAACAGTCATCCTGACGGTATGATATAATGTATCCTGTCATTATTTTTTATATTTCTCCGTCTTGTTGACTTTCGTCTTCAAATTGATTATTTTTGCAGAAAAAACAGATATGCTGCCAGTATTCATCACAAAGAAAATATATAAGTCACTTGGAAGTTCCGGTAAGATATCATCTCTTGCCGGAGTAATCTCTGTTGCCGGAATCACACTCGGCATTACTGTCATCCTTATATCATTTGCAATTATATTGGGCTTTAAGGGTGAAATAAAGAACAAGATATACGGATTCTGTTCCGATTTGCGTCTTACAAGCCTTGACTACAGCACTTCCTACGAGACCTCTCCTGTTATTGTGAACGATTCTGCTTTCAATGCCATAGCGTCTGTTCCGGGCGTTAAGCACGTACAGCGTTATTCCACCAAGCCCGGAATGATAAAGACTGCCGATAATTTTGACGGTGTCGTTCTGAAAGGCGTCGACGCCAACTATGATTTCAATTATCTTGAATCAGTTCTTGTAGAAGGAACATTGCCCGACTATTCCGCCAATGGGTCGGAAAACGATATACTTGTCTCACGTACATTGTGCGACAGGCTCGATCTGAAGCTTGACGACCGCATTTATGTATATTTCATCGGCACTACGATTCAGGCACGCAAGCTCAGAATATGCGGCATATATAGTACCAATATCAGCAATTACGACAATATATTTATAATTTCGAGCCTTGACCTCGTAAACAGGCTCAACAAATGGGACAGCGATATGGTCAGCGGACTTGAAATAGACCTTGCGTCACTTCCGCTTACCGAAGATGTTGTAAGCGGTATATACTCTGTTGTTGATTCCTTCAGCAATGATGTTCCGGTAACATTACGCACTCCCGAAGACCTTCATCCGGACATATTTTCCTGGCTTGACATACTTGACATGAATGTTCTTGTAATACTCATCCTGATGTTCGGCCTGTCATTCTTTACAATAATCTCAGGTCTTCTGATTATTATTCTCGAAAAGGTAAGTATGATTGGAACTCTCAAGGCGCTTGGAGCAAACAACAGTACCATAAAGAAGATATTCCTCGGCATATCCTCAATGATTGTTGTCCGCGGACTTCTGATAGGAAATGCAATAACGCTTGTTATATATGTAATCCAGAACCGTTTCCACCTGCTGCATCTTGACTCTTCTGTCTATTACATCGACTATGTACCCATGCAGCTTACGGTATGGCACGTCATACTTCTTAATGCGGTAACGCTGGTATTTTCAATCCTTGTACTTCTTATTCCGTCGGCTGTCATATCACGTATCAGCCCCACAAAGACAATCCGTTTCGATTGAATCCGGAAACTTCCGTACAGATATAAAGAAAGAGGGTGTGTCAAAATGATGCACCCTCTTTTTCGTTATTATAATCATTGCCTTTTCTTTTTCATAGAGTATGCT
>CALUJO010000026.1 GCA_944320965.1 uncultured Bacteroidaceae bacterium
AAGACCGATATGATTCAAGTGAACCGAATTTATTTAATTTTTAACCTTGTCCATTTTTAGTGGACAGTAGTGATTTTGACACTATAATCAATGTTTATATAACCGATATGAAAAAGATTAATAACCCTTATAAGGAACTTGAAGGATATTTCTGCTTTGGATGTGCACCGGAGAACGAAGCCGGTGTAAAAATGGAGTTTTATGAAGACGGTGATGAAATTGTTTCGTATTGGAAGCCTGAAGCAAAATATCAGGGCTGGCTCAATACTTTGCACGGCGGAATACAGTCGGTACTAATTGATGAAATATGCGCATGGGTTGTAATGCGTAAGCTTCAGACAACCGGGGTCACTTCGAAAATGGAAGTAAAATATATGAAACCTGTAAGCACATTGGACTCCTGCCTGACGCTTAGGGCAAAGATTGTCAGCCTGATAAGGAATATTGCCGTTATTGAAGCCTGTCTGTATAATTCTGAAGGTGTCCTATGCTCAAAAGGCACATGCACTTATTTTACATTCCCTCATGAAAAGGCTGTAAATGAAATGTACTTCAGGGAATGTACCGTAGAGGGGGAATAATCTATCAGATGTATTCATTTTCCTTGTAGTTTACAAGGAATAATGTTCCTTTAGCTCTTGTGACTGCGGTATAAAGCCATCTCAGATATTCGGTTGTCAGTTCTGTCTCAGGCATATAACCGCGGTCAAGGAAAATATTGTGCCATTGTCCTCCTTGTGCCTTGTGGCATGTTACGGAATAGGCATATTTTACCTGTAAGGCATTGTAGAACGGGTCTTCCTTAACTTTTTTCATCCTTTCACGCTTTGTTTTTATGTCATAGTAGCTTTCGTAAACTTCGTTGAAAAGTTTGTCGCTGCTTTCTTTGTCAAGTGACGGAGTATCAATATGAAGCGTGTCAAGTATTACTTTTGTTTCTATTTCATAGTCATTATAGTCGGGGAAACACATTGTTACTTCGGCAAATCTGAAACCGTAGACATCAGTCTGTCTTCTGACTCTTTTTACAATGGCAATGTCACCGTTTGCAATAAAATCCATATCGGTATTTTCGAATTTTATCGAATAGTTGTTCTTGGCAATCATTATGATGTCGCCTCTTTCAAGTTCCTCTTCCCTGTAAAGAATCCTGTTTCTGATTCCCTGGTTGAAGATGTTTGCCCTTTTGTTTGATCTTGTGACCACCATTGTTTCTTCGACTCCTTCGTTTGAGTAACATCTTGAAATCTCATCAATAAGGTCTTCTCCTCCAACCACTTTTATATCCGGAAATCTGCTTACATCCATTATTATCCTATTTGCAGCGATATGTCCGGTTATTATGTTTCTTATTAAAGTTGCGTTGAACAGGATTCCTGAGTCTTTCTTTTGTCTTACAACTTCCGAAAGTTCAGTCATTTCTACGTTTAGACCGTATTCCTGCAGATATGACATTGACAGTGCCGGACTTTCATATTCTCCAACAGGAGGCAGCTGGGCTGTATCACCAATCATTATCAGTTTGCAGTTGAATCCGCTGTATACAAAAGTTATCAAATCATCAAGTAATCTTCCTGTGCCGAATCCTGCTCCGCTGATTCCCTGATTGGCAATCATTGATGCTTCGTCAACAATGAATACAGTGTCTTTATAAAGGTTCTTTCCCATGACAAAATTGTCCATTTCGGGTGAAAACACTTTTTGTCTGTATATTATTTTGTGAATTGTGTATGCTTTGTGTTTTGAATATTGTGAAAATACTTTTGCAGCTCGTCCTGTAGGGGCCATAAGCATTGTCTTTATTTTCAGACTTTCCAAAGTTTTGACAAATGCAGATGCCAAACTTGTCTTTCCGGTACCGGCATATCCTTTAATGATGAAAATTGATTCATTTTCTCTTGCAAGAACAAATTCGCATAACATTTTTATTGTATTATTTTGTTCTGTAGTGGGCTGTAATCCGAAATTTTCTCTAACTTGCTGTAATAAAAAGTCTATAATCATAATATTAAACAGAAAAAAATGCTGTTATTTTTAGTCTATTCAAAGTATTTATTTTATTTTTGTGGCACGAATATAAACTAAAAAAACATATTTTTATCATGAGAAAAGTATTAAATGCGTTATTGGCAGTAGCTGCTCTTGTATTGGTATGGATGTTGTACAGGAGTATTATGGGTCCAATTGAATTTGACGAACAGAAAAAGATTCGTGATGCGAAGGTTATTGAACGTCTGAAGGATATTCGTGAAGCTCAACAGGCTTTCCGTAATATGCATGATGGTAAATATGCCGGCAGCTTTGAAGAACTTATTGATTTTGTTGAAAATTCAAAGATGCCTATGATTATGAAAGTAGGTACTATTACAGACGATCAGTTGGAAAAAGGTATTACAGAAAAGAAAGCAGTTGCGATGATCAACAAAGCAAAGAAAACAGGAAACTGGAAAGAAGTTGAAGCTGCTGGTCTTATGGATTTCAAACGTGATACAACATGGATTAGTGTAAAGGATACTTTGTTCAAGAGAGCTGGTTTCGTTGCTGATTCTTTGCAGTATGTTCCTTTTGGTAATGGCGCTAAATTCTCTTTGGATACAGCTTCTCAGATTTCAAAATCTGGTGCTCCTATTTATCTGTTTGAATCAAAAGTTCCTTATGATGTATATTTGAACGGTCTTGACAGACAGGAAATCATTAACTTGAACGATGCTGCAGGTAAGATGAACAAATATGCTGGTTTGCAGGTTGGTTCAATTGATGCTGCAAATAACAATGCAGGTAACTGGGAGTAATATTTATAAAATTTTCATTTGATGAAAAAGGAAGTTCTTGATCTTATTGATCTGAATACTCCTCAACGATATACATTATCCATCCGATTAGCTTCGGATGGATTTTGTTTTTCTTTGTATGACCGCTTGGAAAATGGAAAAGTAATACCTTTTTTCTATAAGGTTGATGCCGTTTCTTCTGAGTTGGCCAATATAAAAGGAGTATTTGATAATATAAGAGAATTGCTTACGTGTAGTTTCTTTAAAGTTTATATACTTCTGGATACAGACAGAGTTGTTACCGTTCCGGACAATATACTTGATGAAGAGGATTTTGAAGCTGCATACAGTTCCTGTTACGATTTGCAGCCTGGAGAAAAGATCTTGTATGCCGTTTCAAAGGTAAATGGAAGCACGTCTGTTTTTCCTATTAATAAATATGTAAAGAGCTTCCTGGATGAAACATTTGGCGAAGTGGAATTTTTACCTTCTGCCAATGCTGTAATGGAACATTGCTCTTTATATTCCGGAAAAGAAAACACTAAAAGCCTGTTTGTCTATGTTGGAGGTGAAAGAATACTTATATCGGCTTATGATAAGGCAAAGTTGTTGTTTTTCAATTTTTTTGATTGTGATTGTGATGATGACAGACTGTTTTATATAATGAATAGCTGGAATACTCTTTCATTTTCGCAGACTGATGATAAATTATGGCTTGTTTCAGATGGTGAAGTTACAGACAAACTTGAACGTTCATTGGGAAAGTATGTTGCCAATATCGGAAAGCTTGAAAGAAATGAATATTTGAAAAATGTTTTCAGTGAAAACGGAATTATTCTTAATTTTGATTTTGAGGCATTGATAACAGATAATATCATATAGAAAATGAGGGTTATAGGAGGTAAATATAAAAGAAGAAGATTTGATGTGCCGCGCACTTTTAAGGCAAGGCCGACAACTGATTTTGCAAAAGAAAATATCTTTAATGTCCTGTCAAACCATATAGATTTTGAAGATGGCATAAGGGCTTTGGATTTGTTTGCAGGTACAGGCAGTATAACTGTTGAACTTCTGTCAAGGGGATGCGATAACGTTGTTTCTGTTGAGAAAGATTCTGCACATTGCAACTTTATAGGCAAGGTGCTGAAAGAGCTTGGTGATGAGAATTGTTTCCTTGTTAAAGGTGATGTCCTGAAATATGTAAGCGGAAGTAATTCTGTGTTTGACTTTATCTTTGCCGACCCTCCTTACGCACTAAAGGAATTGCCGTTGCTGCCATCTCTTATACTTGATGAAACGGATATTCTCTCTCCTGACGGCATTTTCGTGCTGGAACATGGAAAGGAATATAATTTTTCGGATAATCCTCATTTTATTGACCATAGAGTTTACGGCAGTGTCAACTTCTCTATTTTCTCAAAGAAGAGGGCTGAAGATTCTGACGATTGATTCTTTAAGCTTGAAATAGAATGGTCGTTTGCACCATGAGTGAAGGGTGATTCTTTTACTGTTTTTCTGGTCTTTAAGGAATTGTTCCTTGAAGCTTAAGGCTGTAGCTTCGTCCAGAATAAATGTATTGAGCTCAAAATTCTGTTCGAAACTTCTAAAATCCATATTGGTGGAACCTATTATAGACAGTATGTCGTCAGATACAATCATCTTGGAGTGGATGAATCCCGGTTTATAGAAATATACTTTTACACCGGCTTTAAGTATGTCCTTCAGATATGAACGTGTTGCAAGCTGAGTCATTGTGCTGTCGCTTTTGCTTGGAATAATAAGTCTTATGTCAATACCAGCCAATGCGGCTGTCTGCATTGCGCAAATTACCGGTTCTGTAGGCATGAAATATGGAGTCTGTATGTAAAAATAGTCTTTGGCTTTGGCAATTGACAGTATGAGGGCTTGCATAATCCTTCTCCATTCGTTGAAAGGAGTGCTTGTTGCTGTCAATACTATTGCTGTGCCGGAATTGTTACAGTCTGTAGGAAAATAGTCTTTGTCGGTTTTAATTACTTCTTTTGTGGCAAAGTTCCAGTCTAAGAGAAAAATTGTCTGTAGTTCATGAACTGCATATCCTTGTATTTTTACTTGTGTATCTCTCCATGTTCCCCATGACAGACCTTTTACATATCTGTTGGCAATGTTCATGCCTCCTACAAATGCAGTCTTTCCGTCAATTATTACCAGCTTCCTGTGGTTTCTGTAATTTATCTTGTTGCTTATTATAGGGAAATGTACCGGCAGGAATTTTGAGAATTCTATACCAGCCTCTTTCATTTCCTTTATGAATTGTTTCTTTATTCCCCAACTTCCAAGGTCATCTATGATAATTCTTATTTTTATCCCTTCTTTTGCTTTATCTATTAGTATGTCCTTTATAAGAGTGCCTATCTCATCACTCATGAATATATAGAATTCTATATGTATGTGATGTTTTGCTTTACTGATTTCCTTTATAAGTGCGTCATAAAAGGAATATCCGTTGTAATATGTGTCTATTGAGTTTCTGTTGTATGGAAATGTGCTTTCTGTCTTTTTCAGAAGTTCTGCAAGACGGGCATACTTTTCAGGTAGTTTGACATTGTTCTTTTTCATGTCTTTGATAAGGTATGGCCTGGAGACCATGTTATAGCTTCGTTTGTCAATTCTGTGTTTTTTATACCATTTCTGTCCGAAAACGAAGTATATAATTAGTCCTAATGCCGGAAGAAATATTAAAATCATTACCCATGACATTGTTTTTAATGGATTTCTGTTTTCCATTATTACTACCATAAGTGTGCTTATGAGTACAAGAAAGTAAATAATGTAAAAGGTCTCTCCAATAAAATTAATTATATCTCCCATAACCTTATTCTTGTTAATGTGTCTTTTACAAAATTAGATGTTATATATTTATTTGTATTGTCTGAAGCCTGTTGAATTTTATATATCTGTTGTAAAACATTTGCTTTTTGTGATTTTTAACTAAAGTCTCTTGTTGAATGCATGATATTGATATATAAAAAAGATAATATCAGCATTTATCTAAAGTGCTATCCTTGTTTTGATTTTATTAACAAAAAGACGACTTATCAACATTTTTGTCATTGTTTGTTCTCTTCTTTAGGTTGTGTAGGATATATTTGTTTATTTCGCATTGTCAAAATTGTTCTTATATGGGAAAAACTATTGCAATTGCTAATCAGAAGGGAGGAGTAGGGAAAACTACAACTTCTGTGAATCTTGCAGCTTCTTTGGCAACATTTGAAAAGAAAGTACTTGTTATTGATGCCGATCCTCAGGCAAATGCTTCATCCGGACTTGGTGTGGATATAAAAACTGCTGAATGTACTTTGTATGAATGCCTTGTAAATGGTGTTGATATAAGAGAAGCTATTTATACTACTGATTTGGAAAATTTGGATGTTATTCCTTCGCATATTGATTTGGTAGGTGCGGAAATAGAATTGCTCAATCGTCCTGGAAGGGAGAAGGTAATGAAACAGATGATTGAGACTCTGAAAAACGATTATGATTATATACTTATAGACTGTTCACCGTCTTTGGGATTAATTACAGTAAACTGTCTGACTGCTGCTGATTCTGTAATAATTCCTGTTCAAAGTGAATATTATTCTCTTGAGGGTATAAGTAAATTGCTTAGTACTATAAAGATAATAAAGTCTAAACTGAATACGGCTCTTGAAATAGAGGGATTCCTTGTAACAATGTATGATTCCAGACTTAGAAGTGCAAATCAGGTATATGAAGAACTTAAAAAGCATTTCCAGGAACTGGTGTTCAAGTCTGTCATACAAAGAAACGTAAGACTGAGCGAAGCTCCTAGTCATGGAATACCTGTCATATTGTATGATGCAGAGTCGACCGGTGCCAAAAATTACATGTCATTGGCAAAAGAATTATTATTAAGAAACGAAAAATAAACAGATATGGTTGCACGCAAGAAATTTTCATTGGGAAGGGGACTGGATGCCCTGATTTCAACAGAAGATATCAGTACTGGCGGTTCTTCATCAATAAATGAGATTCCGCTTAGTGAGATATCCGTGAATCCGAATCAGCCAAGACGTGATTTTGATGAAGATGCTTTGCAGGAACTTGCTGCTTCAATATCGGAAATAGGAATAATACAGCCTATAACTTTAAGACGTTTGTCTGACGATTCTTATCAGATTATTGCAGGTGAAAGACGTTATCGTGCTTCTATTATAGCAGGCAGAGAAACAATTCCTGCCTATATTCGTACTGCTGATGATGAAAATGTCATGGAGATGGCTCTTATTGAGAATATACAGAGGGAGGACCTTAATTCTCTTGAAATAGCATTGGCGTATCAGCATCTTATTGAACAGTATGGATTGACTCAGGAGCAGTTGAGTGATAAGATTGGAAAGAAAAGAGCAACGATAGCTAATTATATCCGATTGCTGAAACTTCCTGCGAAGATACAGGTTGCTCTTCAGAATAAACAGATTGATATGGGACATGCAAGGGCTTTAATAGCTTTGGATGATCCTAAAATGCAAATGAAACTTTTTCAGGAAATAATAACTAACGGCTACTCTGTGAGGAAAGTTGAAGAATTGGTCAAGCAGCTCATGAGTGGCGATTATTTGAGTTCAGCGGAAAAGAATAAAAACAAAAAACAGACTATTCCTGAAGAGTATGATATACTCCGACAGCAGTTATCTTCTTTTTTCGGTTCAAACGTCAGCCTTTCATGTTCAAAAAACGGTAAAGGGAAAATTAGCATACAATTTAATGACGAGAAAGACCTTGAAAGAATAATGGAATTGTTGGATACAATGAAAAAATAGTATATTTGCGGTGTTTTAGAATATCCGGATTTGAAATATTGGTTTACATATATATTGCTTTTACTTCTTCCCCTGTCATCTTTTGCGAGTGTACAAGGGATAGGTATTGATGTGCTTTACAATGATACATTAATTGCGGAACAGGATTCTGTTATTGCTGGAAGCGATGTCAATATTGAAACTTCGGATAATGATACAATAGCCTTTCAGTATTCTGACGGCAAGTTGGTTGTCCCAGATTCCGTAGCAGACGGTAAAGAGGCAAAGCCTAAAGTTCCTAAAGTATGGATGCCTGATTCCAATAGGGCCGTTTGGCTTGCAACACTTTTCCCGGGAGCCGGACAGATATATAACAAAAAGTATTGGAAGCTGCCTATATTCTATGGCGGTTTTGTTGCTTGTACTTATGCTTTGACATGGAATAATAGAATGTATAAGGATTATTCCCAGGCATATCTTGATATAATGGATTCCGATCCGCGAACAAGCAGTTTTGTTGACTTCCTTCCTCCAAACTATGATACAAGTAATGAGGCTATTTTGAATCAGTTGAAATCTACCTTTAAAAATAAAAAGGATTATTATAGAAAATACCGTGATTTAAGTATATTTGCGTTCATAGGAGTATATGTCATTTCTATTATTGATGCTTATGTTGATGCAGAGTTGTCAACTTTTGATATTTCTCCGGATTTAAGTATGGGGATTAATCCGGCGATATTGAATGATGAGAGTTCAAGAAGAAATGCTTATGGTCTTCAATATAGATTAACTTTTTAGATGATGGATAGGAATTTTATTTTAATAATAGGCATTCTGTTCTTTATGCCATTTTGCTATAATAATATCTCTGCCCAAACAGAGATTGATAATAAGCATAATATAAAGGCAGATACTGAAATTGTACTTCCCGAAGGATTAAGTCAAAGTGCAATGGATAGTCTTCTTAGTGATTGGAAAAACAAGAATTATATAATTATTGGTTCAGAAGACTGCTCAGACAGTGCTCTTAATCCGGTTTTTGATGATAAGACTTATATAGAAAGGCTTTCAAAGCTGCCTACAGAAATAGAACTTCCTTATAATGCTGTAGTCAGACAGTATATTGATTTGTATACTTCAAGGTTCAGAAAGAATGTTTCTTATATGCTTGGGGTCGCAAATTTCTATTTCCCTGTTTTTGAGGAGGCTCTTGATGCATATGGCTTGCCTTTGGAATTGAAATATCTGCCTATTATAGAATCAGGTTTGAATCCGTCGGCTGTATCAAAAGCAGGCGCTTCCGGTTTGTGGCAGTTTATGTTGTCGACCGGTAGGATATATGGATTGGAAACAAATTCGCTTGTTGATGAAAGAAGAGACCCTGTTAAATCTACATGGGCTGCTGCAAAGTATTTGAAGGAGTTGTATGGTATATATAATAATTGGACTTTAGTAATTGCTGCATATAATTGTGGACCAGGAACAGTAAATAAGGCTATTAAACGAAATGGTGGAAAGACTGATTATTGGGATTTATATTATAGCTTACCGAAAGAAACAAGGGGATATGTTCCTAGTTTTATTGCCGCAAATTATGTTATGAACTATTATTGCGAGCATAATATCTGTCCAATGGTAGCCGATGTTTCTTTGGATACGGATACTGTTCATATTTCAAGACAATTACATTTCGGACAGATAGCTGAGGTTTGCAATGTGAATATAGATAAAATTGAAAGCTTGAATCCTCAGTATAAGAAAAGTATTATTCCAGGTCAATCTATGGTTTGCTCTTTAAGGTTGCCTCAAGATGACCTTTATAATTTTATCATTAATGAGGATTCTGTATACAAATATAATACTGACAAGTATTTTTCAAACAGAAAAATTGTCGATATAAAGCAGCCGCCTGTTTCGGAAACCAAATATTATAAAATAAGAAGAGGGGATTCTTTATCTACGATAGCAAGGAAATTTGGAACGACAGTTTCCAGACTTAAATCATTGAACGGATTAAAAAGTGACAAGATTTCTGCAGGAAAGACAATAAGAGTAAGGTAGCTGATTTATTATAAAAATATTTGCGGAATTAAATACTATGATTCCTTGTCATAAAACATTGAATGTTTTGGTCAAAAACGTTCTACATATTTACCAAAAACATTTAAGGTTTCAGGCAAAGACATTCTACATTTTTCTGGAAAAATAACGGACCTTTTTCAGAGTTGAATACGCTCTGATAATATTCCGCCAAATGATTTAAAAAAGATAGCGCATTAATTTTTTATTTAGTGCGCTATCTTTTTATATTTGTCATCCTTTTTTTGAGGATAAGTGAATATTTAATGTTAAAAAAACGTTTTTAATGTTTTAAAAGTTCTATATTTGCAGAATAGTACATGAATAGGGGAATATAAAGATTCTTAATTTTAATAACAATAATAAATATGAGGGGATTTATTAAAAAAATGCAAAACCCTGCGTTTAATCCTAATAATTTTAGGGTTGCTTTGGTGGCTTTTGCGCTTTTGGGCTCTCCATTATTAATGGCAGAGCAGAATCTGTTTGCATTACCTTCAAATGATGTATTGTCGGTGAATCAGACAGATACTAGGACAGTAACGGGTGTCGTTAAGGATGCTAAAGGTGAAACTCTTATTGGAGTTAATGTCTTGCTCAAGGGAACGACTACGGGTACCATTACTGATTTTGATGGAAACTTTACTCTTAATGTTCCTTCTAATGGTATACTTGTTGTGTCTTATATTGGATATCAGACAGCAGAAGTAAAACTTTCTTCTAAGAGTAATTATGAGATTGTATTGAAAGAAGACTCTAAAGTGTTGGGTGAGGTTGTAGTAACTGCAATGGGTATTGAAAGAAAGGCAGAGTCTTTGACTTATGCAACTCAGAGTATTAGTAATAAAGAGTTGACAAGAGCAAAAGATGTTAACTTCATTAATTCTTTGCAAGGAAAATCTGCAGGTTTGACAATTACCCCAAACTCTTCAGGTGCTGGTGGTGGATCTTCAAAAATTATTCTTCGTGGTCAGAGTTCTATATTAGGAAATAATCAGCCACTAATTGTTCTTGATGGTATTCCTTTGTCAAATGGTATGTCAAGTCAGACAGATGATGTGATGACTAGTACATCTAGAGATGGTGGAGATTTGCTTTCAACAATTAACCCGGATGATATTGCTAATATTTCTATTCTTAAAGGTCCTAATGCTGCTGCTCTGTATGGTAGCGCTGCCAATAATGGTGTTATTATTATTACAACAAAAGGTGGTCGTGAAGGTAAGGTAAGAATTGATGTGTCAAGTAATACAACATTTGAAACTCCTTTATTGTATCCTAAGCAGCAGACTATATATGGTCCGGAAATAAGCGGAAATACAATAGAATATAATGGATGGGGAGGTCTTATCTCTGATATTACAGATGAACAATTGGCAATGTTCCCATATTTAACTAGAAATCCAAGAAATAATATTACGGATTTTTTCCGAACAGGTCAGACATATAATAATTCTGTTTCTTTGAGTGGAGGTACAGAACATTCAACTTCTTATTTATCTTATGCCAATACTATACAAAAAGGCTTAATTGAAAATAATGATTTTGTGCGTCATAATTTAATGTTGAAAGAATCTTTCTCTTTGTTTAGTAATAGGTTGAAGATTGATATGTCTTTAAATTATGTTACCCAGAGAGCGGAAAATCGTCCTGTAATAGGTAAAGCGAAAGGTGTTTTGCCTGGTTTGTATAGAACACCTGCTGCTGTAGATTTACGTTATTTTGATGTTAATAGAACAGTGATTGCAGATAAGTATAATCCAATATCTAATGGTGATACACAGACCAATCCAAATTTGGTTGGAACTCCTGTTCAAAATTTCCCATGGTTGAATCAAGTTTGGATTAATAACCCATATTTTATGTTAGATGCTGTTGATGATTTGGCTAAAAAAGATAGGATAATGGCTTCTGCAACAATAAAGTATAATATAATAGAAGGACTTGATATTCAGGGTAGAGCTAGTATAGATAAGGTAATAGACAATAATACTGTTACTGAAGATGCTTCAATCCGTTTGGATAAGAATCAGATGCTTGCTGGTAAATATTGGGGAAGCCGAAACAACAGTAAAGAGTTCTATGCTGATGCTTTGTTGACTTATCAGAAGCGCTTCTTGGATGATAAATTGTCTTTTAATGCTACAGTCGGTTCTAGTATGAAAAGAATTTGGACTCAGAATCTTTGGGTTTCACGTCAGAACGATACTACTTACGTACATCCAAACTGGTCTCGTCCTATTGATGGAGAAAACGTTTCACAAGATATAAAGAACCGAGGTGTGCTTTCTGCAAATGATAGTGGAGAAACTATGTATTGGGAAACAGCTGTATTTGCAACTGCTCAGTTTGGATTCTGGGATAAAGGATATATTGATTTCAGTTTCCGTAATGACTGGAATAAAGCATTTCAGCAGTGGGCTAGAAATAAAAAAGGATACAAGAGTTTCCCTTATTGGTCCGTTGGTGGAAATGTTTTGCTTAAAGATATAATAGATCCAAATAATACAAACAACAACTTAAATAACCTTAAAGTCAGAGCTTCATATTCTGTTGTGGGTAACTCGGTTCCTGCAGAATTCTATGATGCTCAAACTATCAGTGCCTTGACTGGCGCTTATTCTGCTCGTCCGGCTACTTTTGATAATCCTAAGCCAGAGACAACTACAGGTATTGAACTTGGTATAGATGGAGCTTTTTTCAATAATAAATTAGGTGTTGACTTGACATTGTATCAATCTACAATGGAAAACCAGTTCCTGAGAATCACTACTTCTTCAGGCGAGTCAAAACCTGTGAATTCTGGTATTGTAAGAAATAGAGGTATTGAGTTGACTTTGACATATAATATGAGATTCGGCCATGATTTCAGATGGACAACTGGCTTGAATTTAGCTTATAATGATAATAAAATATTGAGAACATATAAATCTGCTGATGGTACACCTGTCGAAATTGAGGTCGGACCTTCTTCATTAGGTGTAAAATCTAAATATTTAGAAGGAGGATCTTATGGCGATTTGTATGCAAAAGATTTTCAATATAAAGATGGCAAGATTATTTTAACAGGAGTTGATAATACATTAGTTCAGCAACCAGGTGAGTCTGATCAAGATTTCGAAAGAAGAAAAAATGCTAATGCTTCTCCTCAGATGACTTCTACATATGATAGATTTATAGGCAATACTACTGCTAATTTTACTTATGGCTGGAATAATACTTTTACGTGGAAAGATCTTTCATTGTATATTTTGCTTGATGGAAAAATTGGAGGTAAGGTACTTTCTATAACTCAGTCAGAATTGGATCAATATGGTTTGTCTCAACGTACAGCTGATGCACGTCAGCAGAACGGTGGCTTTGTTGTGTTGCCTGATGGACAAGAAATCCCTGCACGTAACTATTATGAAGCTATAGGTGCTGCACAATATGATTGTGTTTATGATGCAACTAACATACGTGTTCGTGAAATCTCATTGGGATATACCTTCTATGATGTATTTGGACCTTCAAAGAATTTGTCAATTTCTGCAGTTGCAAGAAATTTGGGATTTATCTATAAAAAATCTCCAGTTGATCCAGATATCTCTGTTACAGCTGCTAATGCTTCTGGAGGTATAGAATCTTTCTCTCTACCTACAACACGTAGTTTTGGCTTGAATTTAAAGATGACTTTCTAAATTAAAACATATGAAAAAAATATATAAAAAAGCAACTAATATACTTTTGTTTTCCTTTATCCTGGTTGGATATATTTCATGTGGTCCCAAAGCTGATTTGCTAGAAAACCAAGTTTTACCGGAGCCTGAAGAAGGAACAGGAGATGATTCAAATTCTTTTGGAGATGTTCCAACAGAAAATTTGGAAGGACAGCTTCAAAGTGGTATTTCTTTGGCAATAGACTTTTCTCCGCATAAATATCAATATCAGCGTTCAAATAGTGTAGACGTTTTTTCTGGATATTTTAGTGTAAGTAATAGTGATTTCCAATACGGAGGACGTCTGCCTTATATATATTATTATCCAAATACTTATTATCAGGGACCTTTGGGTGAAAGTATGAAATTGTTCCCTTATTTGTATCATGCTTATCATTTTGCTGCAAATGAGAACCATGGTCTTCCTGAATGGAAAGCTTTAGCTCAGATTATTTATGGATATAGTATGCAGGAATTGGTTGATTTCTATGGGGTAATGCCGTATGATGATTATAGAAAAAAGAAGGAAACACCTCCTTTGAATTATTATGATGGAAGGACCTGCTATGAAATGATATTGAATGACCTTTCAGAAGCTGTTGCCACATTAAAAGAAAGAAGACCTACTGCTGATCAGTTGAGACGTATTGAAGGTGATAGAGGCGGCTATTCAGATGGAAGTTGGGAAAAGTGGGTTAAATTCGCAAACTCAATTAGATTGAGAATGGCAATGAATATGATTAATGCAGATATTGCTTGGGCCCAGGAAATTGCGGAAGAAGTGATGGCTGATCCATTAGGTGTATTGTTAGAATCTGATGGCGATTTTAAGTTGCCTGATGATGGTCAGACAGAACATCCGTTGTACATGATTTCTATGACTTGGAATGATTGCCGTTTAGGTGGCGCTTTAGAAAATATTCTAAAAAGATATGAGAATCCTTTATTGTCAAAATGGTTTGGTACTAATTCTGCAGCTATAAAGGCGAAAGAGGGGGGAGCTATAATGTTGAATGCCAATAAAGATTTCGTTGGTATTAGAAATGGTGTTCAATTATATGCAAACTCTGGTAATACTTCTGGATATGGTACTTTCTCTGCTTTTAAAGATAGATATATGCCAAGGACATATTTTAAAGTAGTTGAAAATTTATTTAATCTTTCAGAGGCTGCTTTACGTGGCTGGTCAGTTGGCTCTACAGCGCAGGATTATTATGAAAGAGGTATCAAATATGCTTTTGACTCTAATGGTATGGGAGGAGAATATGACTCTTATATTAAAAAGAAAAAAGTTAAGGAAGTTGATTATATAGACTATTATGTTCCGGAAAATAATATAGCTGGACGTGTAACTGTGGGTGTTGCATGGGATGATGATGATGCAAATGAAGTTAAACTTGAAAAAATTATAACTCAGAAGTATATAGCTAATTTCCCTATGAGTGCTGAGGCATGGACAACATTTAGAAGAACAGGATATCCACGTTTGTTCCCAGCTCCAGAAAAATATGCTTGGACATATGATAATTCTTTTGATGTTGAGACACAGATTAGAAGAATTCCATTTGATGAAGTAGATTCAAATGATCAGGCAAATATACCGGGAATAGAGGCTGCGCTAGGTGCAAAAAATGCTGCAGGAACTCAAGTATGGTGGGATACAACAGATTGGACTGTACGAGATGAAAACGGATGGCCTGTTCCAAATAATTTTAAATAATTTAAAATAAGTAATATGAAAAAAATATTAAATTCATTATTCTTTATTTTGTTGATTGCTGTTACGTTTTCTTCATGTAAGGAGGATGAAACAGTATATTATTCAATGAATAGGACAGATTTGTCTATTCATCCAAAGGAAACTTATAAATTCTGTGTACTGGAGCAGTCTTTAAGTTCTAATAATGTTTATTCCGGTGGAATAACTTGGAGTGTAGAAGATGTAAATATTGCAACAATTGATAATACAGGTTTGTTTACAGCTGTTGCTTCGGGAGAAACTCTTGTAAAAGCACTTCTTGATAATGGAAAGGTTGTAATATCTAATGTTACAGTAAATGATTGGAGCAATCCTGATGCAGCTGGACTTGTTCTTGATAGAACAGAAATTTATCAGCCATATAAACAAACTTCTACAGATACATTAAAACTTTCTGTTAGTGATGATATTTTAGAGAAGTTTGATCTTAAAGTAACATCATCCGATGAGGAAGCTATTTCTCCAGAACTTATTGCTCCTTCTGAAGAAGAATTGGCAGCAGGTAATAAAGATTGGAAAATTGTGTTGAAGAGAGGAGATACAGATAAAGATCAGGATGTAGAGATAAAAGTTTTTGCAGGTGAAACATATGTAAGTTGTATTGTTCATATCGGAATGAGACTTTACTTGTCTTTTGATCCTATAGATCTATCTTTAAGTGACAATCCGAACTTGAATGTTGAATCATCTTTCTTGATTAAAATTGGTCAGCCAGATACAATTGCGGTTAATTATGTATTGGTTCCTGATGATCCTGCGCATATAGAAAAAATGAAAGAATCTTTTAAAATTTCTTCAGAAGGAAATTCTGTATTGATGGTAGAGGGTTCTGAATTTAAAGATGGTAAATTCTATGTATATGTACAATCAGGAAATTTGGAAGGTAACACCAGTATTATAATTGAAGCTTTGGGTAATAAAGTTACAGCTCAATGTTCTGTTGTGGATATTGAAAATATTGTTGTAAATTCCGTTGAATTTGATATGGATGGTATAAAAGAAATGATTGGACAGGATCTTGTTACATCTGATAGAGGATATTCTTTGTTTGATTATGTTTCTGTAGACCCAATTTCAGCAACAGTTTATTGGCCAATTCAGTGGACTTCTTCAGATACTGAAATAGCTACAATCATTTCTGATGGTGATGAAGCTGGTACATTTACAATTAAGAAAGCTGGCGTATTTACAATTACTGCTACTTGTAAAGATAAGAGTGCTTCAGTAACAATAACTTCAAAACTTGAATTGTTAAATGTAACATTTGCAAATAACTTGAAAACTGAGTTTATCGTTGGTGAAGAAGCTACTTGGTCTGCGACCGTAGAAGCTAAATCTGATTATAGCACAGAAAACGTTGTCTTAAAATGGACATCATCTGATGAAAATATAGCAACAGTAACTCAAGACGGTAAAGTAACGGCGGTTGGTTCTGGTAAAGCGCAGATAACAGTTTCTGCAATAGATGATTTTGGAAAAGAAGTAACTGCTGTTAAGGAGATTAATGTAAGATCTGCATCTGATATTGAAATTGATGATGTAAACTTCTCTTCTTCTAATTTCATGTATATTGCAGATATTGCTCAGGATGGAAATATGCGTGGATCAAAAGTTCAGGTATTTAATGAAGATGGTGATAATTATGATTTCCGTCTTTATACTGAGTATGGCACACAGTTGGATTTGTCTTCACAAAAGACTTTGACATTTGGAGTTGATTTCATTTCTGGTTCTAAACTGATATATCCAAATGGTGAAAATCCTGAGATTACCGAGGGAACTATTGATGTTTTGAGTAATGGAGATCTTCAGTTTAATTTGAAAGCTCAAAAGGCTGGAAAGGAAGTTTCCATAACTGGTGATGTCAAGAAGTATTAATTAATGGATAAAGTATTCAATATCATAGCGAAATGGTATTGAATACTTTGAAATAAAAAACATTTATCAACTAATTTTTATATTTATGAAGAAAAAGAAATCTTTGATTTTGTTCTCATTGGCTTTGATTTCTGCAAGTGCCTCTGTTATGGCACAGGCTCCAAGCCATGAAAACTACATTGGACAGACAAAGGAGCAATTTTATCAAGCTTATCAGAATTGGACTCCTGAATCTCCTGTTTTGTATAATGATGTAAAAGAAGATGAACAGTTCTATATCTCACGTGTGAGATTGAAAGATCGTTTTGTTAATTCTGAAACTCAGGTTAAGAAGGATTTGGATCCGGAACGTAAGCTCCTTTGGTGGTGTCCTATAGGTGTTGAAAAATGGAACGGTATGCCTTCTTATTATTTTGACTCTGAGGTCTTTTCAATGTGGAGTTATGTAGACCTATATGGCAACTGGACAGCACCATTTGTCCGTATGCCGGGTGCATTTATCGATGCTTGTCACAAGAATGGTGTAAAGACTTCTGTTTTGGCATCTGTTCCATGGAATTCAAATGTAACTGAAAATGATGGTGGCCACGGTTCAAACATACATGCTATAGCTAATGGCGGAACAGAAAAGTTCCTTACTTTCTTAAGATACTATGGTATTGACGGTATTGGATTTAACTCTGAGTTCAATGCAAGTGCAACTATTACTAATGATCTGAAGACTCTTTTGACTGGTGCTTTCAAGGATAGGGAGAAGTATCATTGGCCTTCATTTACAAATGCATGGTATTCATTGATGAATAATTCTGGTCAGGTAAGTTCTGTTGACCAGTTGACTTCTAGCAATAAAGACTGGTTCCATTATAATGGTTTTCCGACATCTGATGCATATTTCATGAATTATAACTGGGGATTGTCAAAACTTCAGGAATCAGAAAGAACAGCAACAAGCTTTAGTGGTCGTTCTAGTTATGATGTATATGCTGGTATGGACTTCCAGGGAAGAAATTATGCTGATTGGCTTGCATTGAAAGACACAAAGATTTCTGTAGGTTTGTGGGGTGCTCATAATATGAACATGATTTATGAAAACCGTGCAGAACGTGGTGCTGATGATTTGGTTAAACAGCAGACTTATCAGCTAATCAGTGAAAATGTATTTACAGGTTCATCATATAACCCGGTTAATACTCCAGCTATTCAGAATAAGTTGGCTCATACAACTTCTGCAACAGATTTCCATGGATTCTCAAGCTTTATCTCTGCAAGAAGTACATTGATTACAGATGATTTGGCAAAAGAACCATTTGTAACTTACTTTAACTTGGGTAACGGACGTTTCTTTAATGTTAAAGGTGAAAGACAGTTTGATGGAGAATGGTACAATATCAGTATTCAGGACTATCTTCCAACTTGGCGTTGGTGGTGGACTTCTAATTTCATGGGACGTTCAGCAGACAATGTACCAGAAGCAGGTCTTACTGCAGAATTTACTTGGGATGATGCTTGGTTTGGTGGTTCTTGTCTTGCTATTTATGGAGAAACTGCTCAGGAATATCTACAATTGTTCAAGACTGAATATCCTTTGAAATCTGGTGATAAGTTTACTATTAGATATAAAGTGCTTAGAGGTACAGCAACTTTGAACTGGAGTTTGAGTGCTAAGGGTGAAGAAGCAAGTGCTATCTCAACAAAAATTGGTGATTTGACTGCTGACGAAGATATTTGGGTTGAAAAAGTCATTGAAGTAGGAAAACTTCCAATCAATGTTCAGATGGATGGTAAGACTTTGGCAATGCTAGGACTTCGTTTTGATAATGCATCAAAAGATTTCAAGATGTTGATTGGTGAAATCTCTATTAAGAGAACTGCAACAGAAACTCCTTCTGCTCCGACATTGGTAAGTTCTAAGGAACTAAGCGCAAATTATAAGGGCGTTGACTTCAAGATGACATTTAAAATGAAGGATAGTCAAAATGCTGAACCTGTTTATAATGATGAAGTAAATACTTGGTACTATAAGATTTATTATCAGCAGGAAAATTGTGAGCCAGTGATGTGTACAGCAACAACATCTTGGGCTGCATATGTTGTAGGTGCTCCTTATGATGCAGAAGGTGGTGATAAGTTTAAAGTAGGTGTTTCTGCTGTAAGTATAGACGGTGATTCTGAATCTGATATTACTTGGTCTGATTTCATGGATATACCAGAACTTAAAATTATAGAAGGTATAAAAATAGATAAGCCAGTTATCAAGGAAAACGAAGAATTTACTATTGGTTTTGTTGATCCTAACCATGCTGAAGCTACTTGGAGTATTTATCGTTCTGAAGATGGTAGCCAGGTCGGTGAAAGCATTACAGGTCATTCAATTACAACTTCTTTGTCTGAAGTTGGTATCTATAACTTGCAGTATGTTTGCAATGGTGAAACTGTTAAGCGTGATGGTATGATTCAGATTTCTGGTCAGGAAGTAGGTGCAATGCCAAGAATTGAGGAACTCAAAGTAAATGGCTCTGCAGAATCTGCAACTGTTAAGAAAGATGACGTTGTAACTTATACATATGTTGGCCGTAATGCTGATGGTTCTGTATCAAGAGGTCTGACTCTTGGTGAAAAGGCATTTGGTTTAACTGCTGACCAGCTTAATTTCAATGACCAGTCACCATTTACATTGACATTCTGGTTCTATCCTTTGAGATATAACCATCAGGATCAGGGAACTCAGTTCTTGAATATCCGTAGCCCGGAAGATAAATGGCCTGCAAGTGACTGGGGATATATTTGGAGTACTATTACTAAGGAAAACAAATTCATGTTGAGCTTCCGTAAGACAAGTAATGAGGGTACACAGGTTGATATTGAAGATGTTGCCTTTACAGATAATCAGTGGCATCATGTAGCTTTGGTTATCGGTTATGATAATGGTAGAAGCCTTTCTCTTTATGTAAATGGTAAATATGTTGGTGGTAAGTCAGGTATTACAGACTTGTATTCTTGGAAGAACTCTAATATCATTATGATTGGTGGTGCTGCTGCATTCCGTGCAGGACTTGATGCTACAATTGATGAAGTCCAGCTTTATAATAAGGCTTTGACTGCTGAAGAAGTTAAGAAGTCAATGCAGCATATTGATAATCCTGATGCTTCTCTTATTGGATATTGGGATTTCGAATCTGAAGCTGCAGAAGATAACTTCATTTTCAGTACAGGTTCTAATAAGGCTCTAAAAGCAGGACTATTAAAGGTTGTTATTGAAGGTGAAGGTGATAACAAGTATGAAGCATCTCAGGTTACATATGCAGCTGGTGCTCCATTTATTCCTGGTAGCAATTTCAAGATTGAAACATTGCCAACTTGGAAGTTTGATAAAAATGCTACAGTAACATCTTCAGATGGTAACTCAACAGAAGGATCTGCTGAAGTTTCATATAAGGCAGATGGTAATTATACTGCAACATTAACTTTGCAGAACGGTTGGGGATCTGATACAAAGACATTCCCAGTTGTAGTTGTTGATTCTGGTACTGGTATTGATGAATCTGCTGTTTCAACAGATGTATATCCTAACCCATTTGAAAATGAACTTTATATTAACTTCGCTGAAAGCGGTGCATATACTGTTCAGGTTTATAGCCTTGCTGGAAACCTTGTTTCTGAACAGGGTATCTCTGCTGCACAGGGAGATGTTGTACGTGTTGCTGTAAATGCTGCTCCTGGAACATATCTTGTTAATGTTCTGAACAAGGATGCTAAGATAGTTAAGACAGTTAAGGTTGTTAAGAAGTAATTTTTGCTAATAACAAATATTGAGTAAAGGGCATACTATTATAGTGTGCCCTTTTCATTTTTATGATTATTGTATTAGAGGCAATATTAAGGAAATTTATAATTATTTGTTTATATAACAGTTATCGTTGTTCTTGTGATTAAAGGTTTCATTTGTAAAACCGAAGTAACCGGTTTTTATAACTTTAGACAATATTTTAAAGTAATAAAATTTTAAATTTATTTTATTGTTTGTTGGTAAATGTATATATTTGTAAAATGTTGAATGGGCTAATTTATAATTTTAATGGGTGAAAAATAAATATAATAAATATTGTAATCTTTATTTGATGCGTTATGATTTTGTCTGATTTATATGTATTTTGCAAGTAATATAAGTATCTTTTAATCACATTAAATTTTAGTATATGAATAGAATTATTACTTTTTTACTGGTGCTTCTGATATCAGTACCAGTTGCTTTCTCTCAAAGCAGAAAGGAAAGAAAGGCTTTATTTGAGAGTATGCAGAATTTTGAAGTTGAAACTATTAAGGTTGGTACAGACGGTACAAAGTTTATAAAAGTTTGGGGATATGGCCGTAAGGTTGATGATGCAATAGTCCAGGCTAAGAAGAATGCCGTTTATGCATGTATTTTTAGGGGACTTCCGGCAAATACAGAGGCTAATGCTACTCCTCCGTTGTGTACAGATCCTAATGGCTATATGAATAATCAAGAGTATTTTGATAATTTTTTTGAAACAGCTGGCCCTTATATTGATTTTGTTAATGTTACAACAGATGGTGTTCCATCAGGAGAAGACCGTTTGAAAGTAAAGAAAGGATATAAGGTGGCTTTGTATGTTCAGGTTATGCATGAGAACTTAAAGAGAAAGTTGCAGGCTGACAGAATAATAAAGAGTTTGTCAAGTGGATTTTGATTTTTTTACATTAAATGAGATAGATATAAAATGAAAAGAATCTTATTAATATATCTGGTATTGGCATTTATGTGCCAAGTAACTGTTACGTTTGCTCAGGTTGCAGCCAAGAAGCCAACAATAATGGTAGTTCCCAGTGATGCATGGTGTATAAGAAATGGTTTTTATAGTGAGGTGGATATTGATGGTGTTAAAGAAAAAACAATGGATTATGCAAAGGCATTTCAGGAAAATAGTGATATTCGTGCTTTAGTAGCTAAAATGGGAGATATCATGGCTGCAAACCAGTTCCCGATAAAATCATTGGAAGAAAAGATGAAAGATTTGGCAACTGATGCGGGGTATAATGCTTTGGTTACTAACAAATCTGGTGAATCAATTCGTGAGACATCGATAGATATGCTCAATAAGTCAGCAAAGCCTGATATTATTCTTGATTTGGATTTTGACGTTAAAAGAAATGGTCCAAGAAAACAGGTTTCATTTAATCTGACAGCTGTGGATGCTTATTCCGGTGCAATAATATCAGGAAATACTGGTGTCAGCAGTAATTCATCTGCTCCGTTAACAACATTGTTGGAGGAGGCTGTGCTTAGCTTTATGGATAATTTCATAAATGGTCTTCAAAGACATTTTGATGATATGTTTCAGTATGGTCGTATAATAAAAGTTGAAATGAAAATTTTTGATGGATATTATGATGATTTTGAAACAGAATATGAATATAATGGAATGACTGCCGAGTTAGGTGATATTATTAATGTCTGGTTTGAACTTAATGCTGTTGAAGGACGTTATAGCGAACAAAGCAGATCAGAAACTCAAATGATTTTTGAAGATGTTCGTATGCCAATGACAGGTATTAATCCTTTGTCTGGAAGAGAGAGTGCTATGGATGCATCAAAGTTCATAAGTGGTCTGACTAAGATGCTTAAAGATAATTATGGAATACCAGTAAAGAGATTCATAAGAGGACAAGGTAAAGTGCTTCTTGTTTTAGGAGAAAAGTAATTTTATATAAATATGTATTGTATGAAAAGATATTCATTTTTGCTTTTTATTGTTTTGTCCTTGATTTCAATTAAAGGTCTTGGACAAGGTAAGAATATCGCAATAACTCCTATGGTACCCGATGAGATAGAGTTGAATGAAGGTTCAAAGAATGTATTGCAGCAGAAATTACTGCAAATGACAACGCTGAATGGATTTGGTTCATATTCAAATGACTTCATTCTTACAGCCAATATTATCCCTCTATCAAAGAATGTGATACCCGGGACTCCTTCTCAGGTAAGTGTACATCTTGAGGTCTCCATTTATGTTGTTGGTGTTGCCGAGCAGGTTGTCCTTGATGAATATTCGCTTGAAGTAAAGGCTCTTGCAAAAACTGATAATCAGGCTATGGCTAAGGCTATTAAGCAGATAAATCCAAGAAAGTCTGAAGTCAGGGCATTTATGAGTACTGCAAGAGAGAAAATAGAGAAATACTATATTGAAAGGACTCCTGCACTTATTGCCAAGGCGCAGATGCTTGCTGATAGAGAAGAGTACGAAAAAGCTTTGGCGGTACTGTCATCGGTTCCTGAATCTGTTAGTGAATATCTGACAGTTGTTGATATGATGACTTCGATTCACCAGCAGATGATTGATAAGGAAGCTACACGTCTGATTCAGTTCGCCAAGAATAATATTATAAAGAAAAATTATTCAGAAGCACTTGATGATTTGTTTTTGGTTGACCCTATGAGCTCAAAAGCACCTGAAGCACAGGATATAATTAATCAGATTAAGGCTCAGATTGAAGAAAATGACAGGTTGGCTTACGAGGCAAAGCTTAGAGAACAAGATGCAAAGATAGAAGCCGCGAAACGTGCTCAGGATAACGCTGAACTTAACAAAAAAGTTCATTTGGAAGCTTCTTATAAGGTAGCTGAAGAGGAAGGTAAGTCTAACTCGGAATCTTTGAAGTCTGAAGTTGCAAGCTGGCTGTTTGGAAAATTGATTTGAAAATTGTAAAAAACAAATAATATGAGAAGATGTTCAAGATGTAATGAACCTATGCCTCTGCTTTCAAAGGTTTGTCCTGTTTGTGGAAATGTGGAGGTAGACGAAGATTCGGTCAGTGCCGAAGAAATGGCAAATGATCTGGAAGTGATTTTGAGTGATTTGAAAGATATTCCTGTTCCGGGTTTTGTTTCAACAATGTCAAAGTTTTCTGTATTTGTTCTTCCTATACTTGCTATATTCCTTTTTATTATGGCATGGATTAGCAGTGCCGGATTATTTTGGATTTTATTCGGGATAATGTTTGTTTGGGCATTAGTACAGATTGTCAGAAAAATAAAAGGCAGTTTCAAGGCAGATGTTGCCGAAAAGGAATTCAGGGAGTTGAAGAGCAGATATGAATTGACATATAGAATTGCGGACCGAGATTACGGAAAAAATTCTGAAGTCAAAAAACTTTTGAGAGACATATCTTCTGAAATGTCTGAAGTTGAAGGACGTTTCAATTCTGCCAAAAGAAGCAGCCTTATGGTTTGGACCGGCATTATTGTTTTGATTGTAATACTTATGTCAACAGGTACATTCTCAATAAATTCAGTAGTTGATAATGTTGAAAAGACAAAGTCTTCAATTGAATACAGAATAGAACAATATAAGTCGGCAACAGAAGATGAACGCAACAATCCAGATTTGAGATATTCTCTTGTGAGGGATATTGTTAAAAGTGGAAATATGGAATTTGCCGAATCATTCTTTTTTGAGTATATTTTGGGGAATGTTGGGGATTTTGAATGTGCAAAAGAGATATTGAAAGCCTATACAGCAGAAGGCCTGAATGATAAGGCTGACGCTTTTATAGATAGATGTTCTGATGGAATGAGATATCCGTCAGATGCGAAGAAACTGAAAAACTTAAATAAATGATACTATGGGATTATTCGGATTTGGAAATAAAAAAGAAGGTGGAATCCTTGATGTCATAAGATGTGATGAAGATAACTATCTGATGTGGAAATGGTCGCCGAACGGTGAACCAAGCAGAAAGGAAAATGCCATAAGATATGGTAGTAGCCTTAGGGTAAAGGCTGGCGAAGTCGCGGTGTTTGTCTATAAGCAGAGTGACGGCAAAATGATGGATTATATTGAAGGTCCTTTTGACCAGACAATAAAGACAGCCAATTTCCCTGTATTGTCAAGCATCGTAGGGGCGGCATTTGGCGGAGCCTCTCCTTTTCAGGCAGAAATATATTTTATAAATCTTGCCGGAAGTGTCAGCCTGAAGTATTTCCTGGACTGGTTCAAGGTTTCTGATACCAGATTCCCTGATCTGGTTGTTCCTGTTCAGGTGAAGGGATCAATAACATTCTGTATAACTGATTATAAAAGATTTATCAGTAAATACAGAATGAGGAGCTATGAGATGGAAGAACTTGAAATGCAGATAAGAGATATGGCTGCAAGATATGTCAAGAAATCAGTAACGAACGCTCCGTCAAGTTTCGGAATTCCTGTTCTGCAGATAGAAAGGGCAATAGACCAGATAAGCACTACTGTCGAAAATTTAGTGAAACCTGCATTGGAAGAGGATTTTGGTGTTTCAATGAAACGCTTTGATATTTCCGATATTACGTTTGATGAGTCTTCGGATACATATGCTCAATTAAAGGAACTTGGTGCTTCACAGACTGCTACAATGCAAACCCAATATTCTGTTAACATGCAGAATATGGTTGATATGCAAGCTATTGGGGCAGAAAATATGGCTGAATCATTGCGGATTCAGAGAGAAGAGACGCAAAGAAGACAGAAGCTTGATACTGAAACTTCTTATCTTGGTGCTCACCAGCTTAATATTCAAGGTGATGTTGCAAAAACTGCGGCTGAGAGTCTTGGAATGATGAATGCCAATATGGGCTTTGGTGACGGAGGCGGTATGAATCCTGCCGGAATGATGACTGGAATGATGATGGGAGGTGCCGTAGGAGGAGGAATGGCCAATATGATGGGCAATATGATGCAGGGAATGAATCAGGCACAACCACCTGCACCGCCGGCAGGAGCGATTGCGCAATATCATGTAGTGATTAACGGCCAGCAGAGCGGTCCATATAATATGGCCCAGTTGCAGCAATTGGCTCAGAACAGACAACTTACCCCAAGTACTTATGTTTGGAAACAGGGTATGAGCGGATGGGATTTCGCTTCAAATGTTCCGGAACTCAGGGCTCTGTTTGGAGCAGTTCCGCCACCTCCACCGCCTGTAATGTAATTTAAATTTAAAATTCAAGTCCGGTGTCTAAATCCCGGACTTGATAGAATTAAAAAGATACTATTATGGAAGACAATGATTTATCAATTAACAGAATGATGGAGACTGCTATGGGATTTTCCATGGCTTCAATGTTTACTGAGTCCATGGCTTCTGTATGCAGGGCAAACATCAATGCCATAGAATCTACATATTCAAAGCAACCTCCAAGGTACATATATGCTATTATAAACGGAGTTCAGCAAGGACCGTTTTCTTTAGGAGAAGTACTTGAACGTGTAAAGGCAGGTGAAATAAATCCTGATACATATATATGGAAACAGGGGATGGCTGAATGGAAGCTTGCAAAAGATGTTGATGATATAAGTCCAAGTTTGCAACAACTGCCTCCTCCATTACCTCAATTTTAAACAGATATTTATATGAAAGTTAATTATGTAATGTTAGTCTTTGGACTCCTATTGGGATTCCTTACAGCATATTCGTTCTATGCATCCGGCATGGAGATAGCAAGAACTGTTTTTGTAGGCATAATGTCTTTGTTGTATTTTGAAGCATTTCTGGCTTTTAGCTTTCCTGACAATCCGCGGGGTAGTATGCTGATGAAAGTTACAGGAGTTTCTTCTTTTATAGTTTTAGTCGTTTTGAACATCATCCTTTCTGTCGCTGATGCCGGAAATACATTGTTTTTTATCTTGAACTCATTTATGTTTATAATAAGCGCTCTTGTTATTTATAAGTTGGTTTCAATAAAATTGTAATTGTTTATTTCCTTTACATAATTATATAAATAAATCCCCTATAAATTATATAGGGGATTTATTTATATTGGTCTGTCTGCAAGTTATTTTACGATAACCTTATATGTGGCTTTGCTGCCAAGAATTTTTACGAAGTAAATGCCGGATTGTTCAAAATAATATTCTATATCAAGGTCATTTCCTTTGATAATTTTTTCTTGCATTAGGATATGTCCGTTATTGTCGAAGATAATAATGCTTGAATCTTCAATTCTATTTTCTCCGGTAATTTTTATCAATCCGTCTGTAATTGTCGGATATACATTAATCATGTCATTTTCAACTATACTGTTTGTTATATTAGAAGAATTTGTCTGTTCCGGGAGATTAATTGCAAGATACAAGTCATTGCTGATATTTTCATTGGCTGTGTTTTTATGAGTAGTGTTTTCAAGGATGCTGTTCAAGATTGTTTCAATCATAGGATAAAACTCTTTTTCTATAGTCTCTTTGGCAATACTTTGGGCAAGTGGTATAAACAGACTTTCAATAGCTTTGTCTATGCCTTTTTTTACTTCTTCTATGACATTTGAAGTTTCTTTTAGATGCTCATTGCTTTCCGAAAAAGTTAGATACGTTTTTATTCCTGGTTCTTCAAAACATTCAATAACTAGATTACCAAGTTCTTCTGGTGTTTCAGGGCGTATTATTATTCCCGGCATAGGCAGTGTGCCTTCTATACTGTCAAGAGTATGGTTTATATAGTCCCAATAATCAGTTATCAGTCCTTTAACCATTGGGGCAATACCGTTTGCCAGCTTTTCTTTGGCGTATAGGTCAAAATTAATATCGTTGTCATCATTACCTGGTAGCTTTTTAAGTATGTGGCTATTTATTTCCATTACTGTATTATTTTCATTAAGCTTAACTTCTCTGAAAGGACATGGATATGTTACAGTTGACCCTGTTGATATATCATAAATTGAATCTGTTTTGTTTTCGTTATAGTCTTTTGCTATGTCTGATATATGAAAATGTCCGGTAAATACAGTGTGTATTCCTGATTCCATAAAAGCTTTTCTTATATTTTCAGCGTCGGCGACAACATATGGAGCTGCTATTGAAGCTTGCATATTGAAATGTTCAACAAGGTTGTGATGCATTATTGCTATAACTTGTTTACCCTGTGAGTTTGCTTTTTTAGCCTGTTCACAAATCCATTCAAGTGTTTCCGGCTTTATTCGTCCGTCAGTTACACAAACATCTTTTTCCGCGCCTTGTTCTATGAAAGTGTTATCTTCGTATCTGCAGGCATCAATACCTATTACAACAAGATTATTATATGGCTCTGCAACATAACTCAATGAATTTTCGTCACGTATTTCACTATTATATCCAAAATCCTTATATAATTCGGCGAAGTCCTCCATTGATATCGTTTCTGCATATTCTTTGATGTCTCCGTTATATATTAAGGCATGTGGGTTGTTTACGTCATGGTTTCCAGGTACGACTAAAACTTTAATTCCTGCATCTTTAATTATATTCAAATATGATATAACCAATTCATGACTAATTAATTCTCCATCTTTGGTAAGGTCGCCTGGTATGAGGACAAGTTCCGGTTTTCTGGAAAGTATTGAGTCAACCATGGTTGCCAGGATATCTTCACTTTCCTGAAGCAGTTTTCTGTCTGTTGCCAGATATTCGTCAAATGCGTTTCCTTCCTTAACTAAAAGTTCTGGGTTCATTACATGTATATCACTCAAAATAAAAATATTCTTATTCTTATATTCAATATTTTTTTCTTTTACAGTGAAAAATATTGTTGGCGCTATTTGTTGTTTATTTTCATCTGTACAGATTATATTATAGTCCCCAGGTTCGCAGGTATTTCCAATATTGAATGTTCCATTGTTTTCAAAGGCATCACCTTCAACGACCAAATGCTCCTTTATTGGTAGAATAGCCCTATTTTTATATATATTTATTTGTGCTTTATCAGGAAGTGTAGAATAGTCTATACTGACATTCTCTTCATATTCAAATACGCTTTTGTTTAATGTTATAGATGGATTTTTTACTTCTTTTTTTATAATTAGACTTATATTGTCGGCATAGCCATCAACATCGCTTCCTACGTTTTTCTCTTCTGCTATGATTTCTATTTTTATTTTTCTGGTTCCAGACGGCACAGTCAGTGACTCGCTCTTTTTTATAAGTTTTGTCTGGTTATTTCTTTCATCTGCATAGACAGGTCCGAGTTTTGTCGTTTTAATAATGTTTTCGCTATTGTTGTAAAAGTAGTAGTTTATTGTGATGTTGTCATTTTGAGATTCATATCCTCCTATGAGTGCAGACATATAGGCTTTTGTTATTCCTTTGTCTATATATTCAGTGGCATCAGACGGGATTTCAATTATTTGATATGATGATGAACCTTCTGAACTGAATATACCGTTGCCTTTTCCGCAAAATAGCCAGCTGCTTTCATTTTCCCCTTCGGGTATAAATGAATTGCTGAAACTGGCATTAGAATATGTTTTTGCTGTTATACTTAGTTCAGAACCTTCTGATTTTATCCATCCAACCAGTTCACGATTACTGTCAATGATTTCAGCACTTCCATTGATGACTAATTCATTGTTGAAAAAATTTGCTGCGTCTTGTGCTACAGTATTTAACTGACCTGAAAGAAATATAAATGCAGCAAGTGAAAGTTTTTGTAGATTATTTCCCATAATTCGTTTTTAATATTGTTTGCTTCACAAAAGTATGTTCCTGTTATTAAAATTTAAGAACAACTCTTTTAAAGAGCTATTAATAATAAATTTCATTTTTATTGCACTTAATGCTTTATTCAGGTCCTTTAATTTGCATTTGTAAGGTTTAAAACAATTCTTATCAGTTTTTCGCTATAACTATAAAGTTTTGTACTTTTGCGGAAAATTTAATAAAGTAATATGGAAGCTCTTAAACAACGAATTTTGCGTGATGGAAAATGCTTTGAAGGCGGAATCCTTAAAGTCGATAATTTTATAAATCATCAGATGGACCCTATACTGATGAAGTCAATTGCTGTGGAATTTGTAAGAAGGTTTGCCGGAACCAAAATAAACAAGATTCTTACAATAGAGGCCAGTGGTATTGCCCCTGCAATCATGGTTGGATATTTGCTTGAACTTCCTGTTGTCTTTGCCAAGAAGAAAAAGCCGAGTACAATGGAAAATATGCTTTCAACAACAGTATATTCATTTACAAAGGACAGAACTTATGATGTATGTGTATGCGGTGACTATTTGAAAGAGGGTGATAAAGTTCTTTTCATTGATGATTTCCTTGCTAATGGAAATGCTGCAAAAGGTATTATAGACTTGGTTAACCAGGCCGGTGCAGAGCTTGTAGGTATGGGCTTTATTATAGAAAAGGAATTTCAGCACGGTCGTGAGGAATTGAGAACATATGGCATCCATGTTGAGTCACTAGCCATAATTGAAAGCCTTGACAATTGCGAAATAAAAATAAAGTAAACAGATGGCTGAAGAAAAGAAAAACTTTACCGGCCTTATATATGGTCTTGAGGACAGACCTCCTGTAAAGGATGCCTTGTTTGCTGCCATACAGCATTTGCTAGCAATTTTTGTGGCTATTATAACTCCTCCTCTTATAATTTCCGGAGCATTGAATCTTGATTTGGAAACAACAGGTTTTCTTGTGTCAATGGCTTTGTTTGCGTCCGGTGTTTCAACATTCATACAATGTAGGCGTATAGGTCCGATAGGCACTGGACTGTTGTGCATTCAGGGAACAAGTTTCTCTTTTATCGGTCCTATTATATCTGCAGGAATGACTGGAGGCCTTTCTATGGTCTTTGGTGCATGTATTGCAGGTTCATTCGTTGAGATGTTTATAAGCCGTATATTGAAATATACAAGAAAGATTATTACTCCTCTTGTCTCAGGTATAGTTGTGACATTGATTGGTATGAGTCTTGTTAAAGTGGGTATAACTGCGTGCGGTGGTGGTAATGCTGCTATGGAGAACGGAACTTTCGGCTCGTTCCGATATATTGGTCTTGCTGCCCTTGTGCTTGTCCTCATAATATTCTTTAACCGTAGCAATAACAGATATTTGCGTATGAGTTCCATTGTTATAGGACTTGTGGTAGGATATGTCGTCGCATGGTTTATGGGAATGGTTGACTTTGCATCTGTCCGTAATTTTGGCGGTTTTAATATTCCTGAACCTTTTAAATATGGAGTTTCGTTTGATATTTCATCAATTATTGCATTGGGATTGATATATATGATTACTGCTATAGAGGCTTATGGTGATATTACTGCCAATTCACTGATATCCGGTGAACCGGTTGAAGGTGAAAAATTTGTGCGCCGTGCTTCTGGTGGTATATTGGCAGACGGATTCAACTCTATGCTTGCCGGTATATTCAATTCATTTCCAAATTCCATATTTGCACAGAATAATGGTATGATACAGCTCACTGGTGTTGCAAGCCGATATGTTGGATATTATATTGCGGGATTTCTTGTTTTGTTGGGACTTTTCCCGGCTGTAGGACTTGTATTCTCATTAATGCCTGAGCCTGTACTTGGTGGAGCTACACTTCTTATGTTCGGAACTGTTGCTGCTGCCGGAATCAGAATTATAGCAGCTCAGAAAATAAACCGTAAAGCTACATTGGTTATGGCGTTAAGTTTTTCTTTAGGACTTAGTGTAGAGCTTGTACCGGAAATATTGAGTCAGTTGCCGGATACTTTACGCAGTATATTCTCTTCAGGAATTACTACAGGAGGGTTGACGGCTATATTGTCCAATGTTCTTATAAGAATAAGAGAGTGAACTTTTCGGATATATTTTCTTATTAAATAATGGAGGGTGTGTCAAAATGATGCACCCTCTTTTTCGTTATTATAATCATTGCCTTTTCTTTTTCATAGAGTATGCTTTC
>CALUJO010000027.1 GCA_944320965.1 uncultured Bacteroidaceae bacterium
TAAGACTCGACCACTGAATACACAATGGTCGAGAGGGATATTTTTATATTTTATCGAGTTTATCGGACAGCAATAATACAAATTAAGGCTTCGATAATATAACCGAAGCCTTAACCAAAGAAATAGTGTTTTTACACACTAACTGTTTCACAGCATTATCTAATTTTAAAGATATAATTAAAATAACAAAGCATAAGTTACCTTATGCCAAACATATGCTTAAAACTTACTCATCTCTTCTTCAAATACTTTTTTGAATTTTTCATATTCAAAATCTGTACGCAACTTTTCATCTTCACTTATTCTGTTTGCAGCAGCCTTCATAATATCTTCTCCCGAAAGTTCTATTGCAACATATACTTTATACTTCCCTTCAGGCGATTTCATTGTTTCCTCACAAAGAACTCGGATACCGGAAAGTTGCTGCTGGACTGCCTGACGCGAAAGCTGTTGAAAACGGCTTCTTGCCTCCTCATCCTCTCCCATCTGGTATGATGAAGAATAATTGTCTGTCACAGCACTTACCTTTACCTCTATTGCCTGAGCCAACGCTGTTCTTGCTTCAGTCATAGCCTTTTGTCTGGCAATGTTCATATCGGAAGAAAGCCCTACTGCACTTGCCCTGAAATACTCATTATTGGTTCTGTATTCAGGACCTGAACAAGGAACCTCTATTCTGACATCTCCCTGGACAGCCTTGGAACCACCGCAACTTGCAATAATCAGCATAAATGCTGAAAACATTGAAATAAAAAGAACCTTTTTCATAATACAATAATTTTATAAGTTTATATCATAAATTTATTCAGATACAGGACGTATACTAAGTCCCATATAACGAAACTTAGAATTGACAGATACTCTATGTTCACGAAAATCTAAATAAAGACAACTTGCTACAGTTCCAGGTACTGTAAATGCTTCAGAACTCCAATAATACCCTGCACTTCCACCTTCTTGCAATTCTACCGAATTCATTAAACCACCGACAGGGAAGAATATCGATTTCCCATTAGGTCCCTCAGCAAAAACTCCATTAGGGTAATAACATTCACGCCAAGAACAATTTGTTACAAGTTCGTCAAATTCGGCACGAGTCGGCAACCGCCATTTTCCACCCCATAAAGCCCTTGCGGCATCATAAGTTGCATCACCAGAAAAGTTATTTAAATTAATCCCATTTGTTACACAGTTTTCCATATTATATTCATCTTTTGTATTAACTTCCCCCCAAGAATAATAATTGCCATGTTGCCAAGGCAGAACAGCACCGATATTGCACGATGCCCATTTTACACTCAGCCCCAAATCAACCATTTCAATGGTTGACTCTGTAGGTCCATTGGTATCATCATTCCATTCAAATGGTTCTTTTTTACAACCGGAAAATACTATTGCCAAAATGACAAAAGGAAATATTGTTTTTATAAAATTCATATTCATAATAAATTAGTGTTTATTATACTTAAATTAGAAAACTATTTATCACCAGTTTTATTTACATTATCTATAACCAAATCAACAACACTTATCTGCAAATCATGTTTCAATACCTTGTTTTGCTGTAACCACCCGGCAAACTGTTGCGAGGTTATTGAAGGTAACTGACTGTATCCTTCCGGTATTTCATTTCCTGAATCAACTATCGAGAAAAAGAAATCACGGTTGAAAGGAGTTTCCGAAAACAGATAATAGATTCTGATTGCGTCAAATTCCATATCTGTCAACAACTCCAGTTCATCCACATTACATCTTTCATTATACGGGACTGCTGATGAGTCAAAAAATGAATACCATTTCCCTGCTTCAATAAAAACATCATCATCCTTATCAAAAGCTGCATATGGCAACATCCTGAAAGCATTTTGCCCATTATCCATAAACAATACAAGATGCCCGGAGCGAGTACAACGGAAACGTGTACGAAATAAATCCCCCTGCCTGAAAACAGAATCTGTACCAACAGACAAGACAGCCTTACCATCCTGCATTGTCTGCTTCACAATTACAGAGTTATTACCGTTCATTATCTGAAACTCAAACTGTGGCATTATCTGTTTCAACGGTTGGGCATACCCTTTTACACGACATGACCATTTTTCTGCCTTAACTCTTTTCCTTATTATTCCGGCAGAATTCTCCTTTCTTATTTCAGTTTCCTCTTTGCAATACTCAGGTTCGGAAACATCAGCTCTCCAAACGCCTTGCGGAAATTGGGAAGACATATCAACAAAATGCTCATAATTGTCAAGTTCCGTTTCATAAGACTTGATGAAATTACCATATACGATTGATGTTCCCATTCTGTTTTCTATTGCCTGACGGCGCGCCATGTCTGACAATTTTTTCTTATCAACTTCAACACCATCAGGACAAAGAATCGTAGCGTTACCCTCAACAAGTACCCAGTCGGAAGGTGGCACACCTTTAAAAAGCTGTGCCGAAACTTCCATACAAAGTATTACATAGCAACAAGAAAATATAAATAAAAATCTTGGCAACATACCTTTAATACACTTTCAAATGAGAATTCCTTTTAAGGAAACGATTTCCGTTAAACATTATACCAAGGCTTATTGTATGAATATTATCATATTGATTTCCCCTTTTCCCACCAAAAATCATTTTTGGGAAACTTGTCAATTTATACCCCATACGCAGAGGACCAAATTCAAAGCCACATCCATAATTATAACCAAATACATAAAGCTTGTCAATAACATTAAAGTCTAATGATGGATTGCTAAATTTATCATACGTATTCAAATAATTTAGAACCCCACCATTTATAAAAAAACGCACGTTATCTGACATTAAAAATTTGACATCAAACCCAACTGGGAGATTTACACCTCTTGACCAAACTCCATCAGGTTTAGCTTGCCAATTTCCATATTCAACAAACATATAAGAACATGCATTTGCTATATACGAATCGTTACAATATAACTGCATAGTTCCAAAACCAATCTGCATTGACAATGCCATCCAATTTGGAGTCCAACTGCGGGGAAAAATTATATCATAATAAAAATTAGCTGACCATAATAACATATTAGCTTTTTCCTTTCCTTCAAAAAAGCCACTTGAATCATATTTATAATAAGGACCTACGCCATAATTCCCTTCAACTCCAATCCTTACACTCTGTCCTTTTACCCCTTCCGTCAGTAAAAGCATCAGACAGAAGGAAATAATTATTCTTGTTATTCTTTTCATTTTTCGTCTTTTTTATATTCCACAAAAGATTCTCTCTCTCTGACACTTGCCTGCATAACAGGAGTCTGTTTAACCTGTTCTCCCTCAAGCTCGCCTACAAGATATGGCACACCATGACCTTTATCATCTGATATATAGCGGTACAGCTCGTCAAAGCTGAGAACACCGTCACCGTTCAAATCGGATTTTTCCTTGTTCTGGATTGCCTTGAAGAGGGCATATGAGAAAACACCATGCTTCTTGTCATTATACCAGTTTGCATACTGCTCTTCACCGGCTGCTGAAAGAATAACAAACTTGGCTAGACGGTCAGGTTTGGGACGACGGACAAATTCTGTTGCGGATGCCTCCATTGATATGGACTGGCCGGAGAAGCAGGCATCGGTTATTACATTTACCCTGTCTACAGGAAGGTTGCCCAATACACGGTAGATGCTCTGAAGAGAGGTTGCCTGCTCCTTACAGCTTTTCGGGTTGGAACGGACACCAAGAAGATAAGGCTCGCCCATAAAAGGATAACCGTGACCGGAATAGAAGAAATAGACTTCGCGGGCACCGGTACGTTCAACAAGACTATGGAGCTCACCACTGATGCTGTCACGGCCGAAAATTGTATCAAAGTCCTTCTTGTCGGCATTGACCTTGAAGATTATATTGTCTGCAGGGACACCGATGCTCTTTACCAGATAGTCGCGCATTGTATAGGCATCATTGACGGCATATTTTACAGGACCGACCTTGGTGGTTCCCTGCTTGCCGGTGGCAACCTTGTAATCGGTATTACCGATAATTACAGCAACGGCATTCAATTTTCTCTCTGTCTCAGGGATGTTGCTGTCAACCTCTGAAGTGCGTTCATAGACATTTTCCTTGAATGAAGCCAGTTCGGGATACTTCTGCTGGAAGGCATTATGGACTGTTACCTCTACTGCCACACGACGATATTCCGCACCTACTTCATCTGCTATTTCGGCAAAGTGTTCATAGTGGACATTCGCTACACGGAAAGCACCGATATAACGCTCCATGAAATCACGGATATCCAAAGTGCGAAGATATGCCAGCTGGGCATTGCTGCTTATTCCGGTAGACTTGGTTACTGTTATATAGTCAAAACCACCGTTGACAAAGCATTCGGCATCGACAATATCACCGAAAGAGCCGTCATAAGGTACTGTGTTCTTGAAAGGGGAAGCGTCTGTTCCACCAATGATTTTGACTGTTACTTCGGTTCCGGGAAGGATATATTCCTCTATCTTGGATTCTATCGTGCTCTTTATGATTCCGGCGGTCTGTAGGGCTGCCTGGGAGTCTTTCAAACGGTATTTACCTGATTCCCAATCCTCGGTGGCATTGGCTATGTTCAGCTTCTTCAGATGTTCATTAAGAACCTGGACATCATAGCGTATCTTCATGTTATATTCTATTGAGCCGCCGGACTTGACTTCGGGCATTACTTCGGCATTGACATCTACCTTCGTATTCTCTGTCAGCTTGCGGTTGGCACGGAGCTCGGCAAGAAGCGTTTCAAGCAATTCGCGCAAATCACCCTCTATCTCGCCGGTTATATCTTCGACCTGTGCCACTGCCTTGACGACTTTTTCATCTTCCTCATTTTTCTTTACCTCCTCTTTCTTAGGCTCTTCCGGCTCTTCTATTGGAGATTCATACCAGACCGGATGGTAAGGGACCAGAGCCAGTTCCTGAACACCGCGGTAATCGCGGGAACCGCTCAACTCAAACTTGTGGACATCATTACCTATCTGAACACAAAGGGTAGCACTGCTGCCGAATAGAAGGTCCTGTATCGGAAGATTTATCTCACCGCTTATATTCTTGCCGGATTCAAGTTTTAAAGTTCCGGAAGGAAGTGGACGATAAATTTTACTCTTACTGTCTATGCTACGCTTGCCCTTGTACTCCAAATAGATATTCTTTTCTGCTGAAAATTCTATAGGACCGCCATTCTGAAGTCTAAGGTCTATCTCAAAACGCATCATACCGCGACGAGAACGTCGTTTAAAGTCGGATATGGCACAATAACTGTTAGGAAGTACTGATATCAGGGAGGACTGGCGGAGATTGGATACCTTCTTGGGGTTACTCTTGTTGTTTACGTCAAAATTCTCGGACTTGTTGGTGATCACGTTACGCCAACCGACATTACCGCCCGTTTGAGACATTATCGGATTTATCTTACTGCTTCTCTGAGCATAAACTGTATTAAAGAACGTTGATGCTGAAATAAATAGCAACAACATAAATAAAAATTTTAATGTATTCTTCATAAGTTAAATTCTTATACATGAAACAACATATGAAGAAACACTACTGAAATAACTACAAACTAAGATAAAAACTGTAGTAAAAATCGTTTGATTAAGCATAAAACAAACCCTGTCTGTGTCGGGCACAACTATAAAATCGCTTGCCAGTAGCCCCAAACAAACATTATGTTTCACATTAAAATTTATATAAGGCGTGGGCAACTGTACTGTCATTCCTCACCGCACATAAGGCTCTCGCATGCCAATCTCACAGTGCAGAATAACTAAGAAGCCCACGCCAATATGGTTAACACACCTTAGCGCATCCATGTAAAAAAGCATTACATAGATACGCTAAGGATTAACATAGCATATTAATGGACACCTACAGTTACTTTGTCTTTGGTGAGATATGAATTTGCGAGATTCTATGTGCCAAAGAGCAAAGCGCTAGTAAACGCCTATATAATATAGAACATCATTACTTTGATGTCACTGCAAATATAAAACATTTCATTTAAATATCACTATTTAACAAATAACAAAATATTTATAATATCTTACCAATTATAATATCAGAACTTATTCTTTTTTAACAAAGACTAGTATTTTCATATATAAAGATAGGCCATAACAAAATGTTACAGCCTATCTTTTGTTCAAAATTTTAGGATTTTACTCTTTTATATAAGTCTATTATACAATTGAATGGCTCTTAACGAACTCAACAATTTCCTTGATATAACCGAATGCCATACCGACAACAGTATCGGCAGCACCATAGTAAACAGCAACTCTTTCACCGTCCTGAAGTGCAGCACAAGGGAATACTACGTTTGGAACGTCACCCTGAAGTTCGTAAGGAGCAGCTGGAGCAAGAAGATAATCACGTGTACGGTAAAGAACCTTTTCCGGATTGTTCTTGTCAAGGATTACTGCACCCATTGAGTAACGGAATCCGTTGCAAGTTGTGATAACTCCGTGATAGAACATAAGCCAGCCTTCGTCAGTAAGGAAAGGAACAGAACCTGCACCAATCTTTGTACACTGCCAAGCGCTTTCAGGGAACGGAGTAACTTTCATTACACAACGGTGTTCGCCCCAGTACTTCATATCAGGGCTGTAGCTGATATAGATATCACCAAAAGGAGTGTGTCCGTTATCACTAGGACGGCTCAGCATAGCATACTTGCCGTTAATCTTTTCAGGGAAAAGTACACCGTTACGGTTGAAAGGAAGAAATGCATTTTCGCACTGGAAAAATTCTTCGAAGTCAAAAGTATATGCAATACCGATTGTTGGTCCATGGTAACCGTTACACCATGTAATCCAGTAACGGTCTTCAATCCAAGTCACACGAGGGTCATACTTGTATTCTGATTCAATCATTTCAGTATTGCCGGCCTTGAACTTGATTGGTTCGTGACTGATATCCCAGTTGATACCGTCCTTACTGAAACCAACAAATATATTCATCTGTACCGCTTTGTTGTCACAACGGAAAACGCCGGCAAAACCTCCCTTGAAAGGAACAACAGCACTGTTGAAGATACTGTTTGAAGTAGGAATGTGGTAACGTCCTATAACAGGATTCTTTGAATAACGCCACATAACGTCAGTGCAACCAGCCGGGCGATCTTCCCACGGCATTAAATTCTTGTCCATAACTTTTCTATTTATTGTTTAACAATTCTTTTCAATGGGACCCCATCAAAATTTTAAAATATTCTATAATCTATCTATTATTTTCCTTTTGAATCATCATACGTAAATGGAATGAAGTAGGTTATCAATAATGATGGTATTGTAGCCAACAACACATAAATAAAGAATTTTTCATAACCCAACAAATCACTAAAAAATCCACTAACCATACCTGGCAACATTACACCTAAATTCATAATTCCTGAAGCAAATGCATAATGAGACATCTGATGCTCTCCAGGCGCAATCTGCTGCATCATGAATAATGTTAGTCCAACAAATCCAAATCCATACCCAAAATATTCAATTACTATACCCAAACCAATCAAAAGCAAATTATCAGGTTGAAAGACTGCTAGTAAGGTATATGCAACAAATGGAAAATTAAATACGCAACAAAGAGAAAACAAAGTCTTTTTCAAGCCTCTTTTAGATACATAAATTCCTGCAAGAAGAGAGCCCAAAACAAAGGCTGCTGAGCCAAATATACCATTAAGAGTTCCAATTTCTTTTAAAGATAACCCCAAGCCTCCATCTTCAACAGAAGATCTCAAAAACAAAGGTGCAATTTTCATTATGAAACCTTCAGCAAATCGATAAAGAATAATAAAACAAATATAATATACAATATGTTTCTTTGTAAAAAAGTTCTTTATAACATCTAATAATTCAACTAGGACTTCTTTACTTGAACGCTGCTTGGTATTCTTTAATTTTGTTGATGGTAAAAATTTCATATGATACAATCCCAATAAAACCATCATTGCAGATATCACAGCAAAAATAACCATCCATGCATCTTTATAAGCAGGCAAATTAGTTGTAAAATCAGCATTTTCCACAGCACCAAACATTTCAGCTAACATACCTGCCAATGCCACTAGCCCACCATTTGCAACCAACTTTGCTATATTGTAAAATGCCCCCTGCACTCCTATAAATTTAGCTTGGTCTACAGATGATAGTTCATCCATATACACACCATCACAAGCAATATCATGAGTAGCTCCACTAAATGCAATAACAGCCATAGTAGAAATACATATAGCGAAAAAATAATTAAAATTTAAAGAAAAAGCAACAACACCAAACAATAAACCACTCAACAATTGAGTAAGGACTACAAAAAACTTTTTTGTTCTATACATTTCAAGAAATGGACTCCATAAAAACTTCAAAGTCCAAGGCATCATTATTATTGAAGTCCAAAATGCAATTTGCGTATCAGAAATACCCAAATCCTTGAACATAAACGTTGAAACTAAGTTAACCGCAATGAACGGCAATCCCATCGCAAAATAAACACTCGGAACCCATTTCAAAGGATTTACTGTTTTTACTTTATTATTTTCCATGATATTTAATTAATTCCCTTTATTTATCAATTGCAAAAATAGCACAAATATTCCATTTAGCTAATTATGCAATGAAAATTATATAAATATCAAGGCAAAAGGATGTCAATATAGTTTTCTGCAAATCAAATAAAAACATTAATGGGTTGCGCCATTAACCAGCATGACGCAACCCATTAAACCGACACATGTATATTTTAAATATTTCCATTCGCATCCTGCTCACCCTGAGGTATAGGAGTTGCATGACGCGGATCATTATAAGGTATTGAGGTAGCATTTGCAGATGTCAGATTTATAAGATGCCATCCGCCGACACGTTCTATTGTAAGTTTGTTACGTGTATAGTCATAAACAGCCAAACCTTCACCTACAAGTTCCTTACGGCGTTCCTTAAGAACTCTTTCCAAAGTAAACTCAGCGTCAGAAACAGATTTGTTTGGGTTGGCACGTTTTACAATATCATTCAGGTAACCAAGCGCAGGTGTTCTGTATTCACCGCCCAATTTAAGACCGGCTTCAGCTGCATTCAGATAAATTTCTGAAAGACGGACAATGCACAAATTGTTGTCTTTCGGGTTGCCTGCTGTCTTTCCAGGATATTTTCCCAAGTATTTTGGCTGGCCTTTTGAACCTTTAGGCAGAGTATCGGTTTCAATGCTTACCGGCATTTTTGTTATACAGTGACGTACATCATCCGGATCTTCATTAAGCAAATCAAGAAAATCCTTTGTCAATACAAGGTTATTCCATTCAAGAGTCATATCTGCATATACCATTGGAGCACCTTCACCGCCAGAACCTCCGGCAGGTTCGTTCTGTGTGAAATAGAACTCAAAAAGAGATTCACTCTGGAAATCCTTTCCCCACACTGTAGGATACTCGTCTGTTGTATAAAGGTGATAAATGCTCTTGCTGTTTTCTATTACATCTACAGCCGCATCGTAGGCATTCTTGTTGTCGCCCATATTAAGATATATTCTTGAGAGCAATGCCTTTGCAGCCCAATAGTTCATACGGCCGTCGGTCTTTCTTGTACTCAAATCACCAAGAGCATCAGTTATATCCTGAATTGCACGTTCATAACATTTTGCAACTGTTGCACGTTCAGGTTGGTCAGAATACTCTGTAGGAGTAAGTATGATAGGAACACCGGCAGAAGCACCATTATCTGCCATATAGGGAACAGCAAACACTCTTGTCAAATCATAAAGGGCCAAGCCTCGCATAACCAATGCTTCAGCCTTTATCATATCGACAGAATCCTTGTCAGCAGAAACAATTTTATTATCATTTACAGACTTTATGATATTGTTTGCCTGTCTTATCACCTTGTAAACCTGATACCATGGCAGACCGCTGTTAAAGTTGTCTGTCGAAATTGTATTGTATTCATAATAAGCAGAAACACGTCCGCCGCTTCCTTTAGGGATTCTTGCCTGAACGTCCGCACCACGGCAATCGGCAAAATAAAGATAATTGTCGCCATAATAGCTGTGTGCAGATGCAAGTCTGTAAACCCCGTTCATGGCATAACGCAAGTCACTTATGTTTGTAAGGGCTTTATCTGTATTGACAGAAGTTGAAGGATCTACATTCAACCAGTCTTCAGAGCATGATGCAAACAGAAATCCGACAACCAAAGCCGCATATATACTAATTCTTTTCATATCCGTAATTTCGTTTTTAATCATAATTTATTAGAATGTTACCTGCACACCAAAACTGAATGTCCTCAATACCGGTGCTTCACAGAATACTTCACCATTTACTGGTACTTCAGGATCATACTGATCCCACTTAGCCCATGTCAAAAGGTTTGTTCCTGAGAAATAAAATCTTGCAGTATTAATCCATGCCTTTGAAGTCCATTCTTTAGGCAATGTAACACCGAATGTAAGATTCTTCAGTCTGATATGGTCTGTACTGTGAACATACCTTGAAGAATTGCTCGGGCCTGAAGCTTCACCATACACAAATCTTGGAACATCTGTTTCATCACCCGGCTCACGCCAGCGGTCAAGTGCATAAACAGGAAGGTTGTAATCCTTGTCGTATATGTTTGATGTACCGTTTTCAATGTATGTTCCGGTCTTGTCAAATGAATAACCGCCAAGTGAATAAGTGAATGTCAATCCAAGGTCGAACCATTTATAGCTCAAAAGGTTTGTAAATCCTCCTGATATTTTCGGGTCATATGATTTGTAAGGTATTGCCTGTGCCTGGCTGGCATCGGTTGTTGTTTCCTTATTGTATGAACCGTCTTCGTTCAAAGTATTCTTGTAATACAAAGCCTGACCAGTTTGTTTGTCAACTCCTGCATATTCCTTTACATAGAATGTATTGTAAGGCAAGCCCACTTTGCGGATAAACCATGTCCCTTCAATAGACTGGTCTATAATTCCGTTAAGTGCAACAATCTTATTTTTGTTGTGAGTAAGGTTCAACACTGTTGTCCAGTTGAAATCATCTGTTGCAAAGTTCATTGTTCTCAATTCAAACTCAAAACCTTTGTTGTTCAACTGACCAATGTTTGCAAGATAGTTCTGGAAACCTGTTGTCCAGCTGATTGGCATATTGTAAAGCAAGTCTTTTGTATCTCGGTTATAATATTCAAGACTTACAAAAATCCTGTTTATAAAGGCAAGGTCTATACCGATATTCAAATTATAGTTCTTCTCCCATTTCAAATCCTTGTTTGGTATTGAAGATTCATATGAACCGGATTCGCCCATATAATTCTGTCCGTAGCTATAAAGCCCCATATATCCGTAAAGGTTACCTGGCTGGTTTCCGTTTACACCGTAAGATGCTCTAATCTTCAAGTCACTTAATACAGGTTTCAATCTCTGCATGAAGTTTTCATTACTCATATGCCACATACCGGATACTGACCAGAAGTTACCCCATCTGTTTTCAGGTGAAAGACGTGATGAACCGTCTCGGCGGTAACTTCCTGCAATGTAATATCTGTCATCATAGTCATAATTAAAACGTGATACGTAAGATATCATTCTGTAAGCCTGTGTTGATGAGATGAAACTGTTTATAACGGCAGCATTATCCGGCTCGAAAAGCATATCATTGGGAAGTTTTGATTTTGCTCCGCTTGCCTTGTCCAAATCATATTTTTCTATTTCATAGGCACCAAGGACATCAACATGGTGCTTGCCGATGAATGTTCTCACATAGTTCACAGAAGTTGAAGATATAAGTTTGCCATATTCAATGAATCCTTTTGCAGTTTCGGCATCACTTCCGCTCTTCGGTCCGGCAGCACTCAATGCATTATAGTATCTTGCATCCTTCTGAATATTATAGTCATAGCTAAGCATTTCCTTTATCTTAAGCCCTTTCAAAGGTTCAACTGATGCATAACCTGTAGAGAACATACGTGTCATACGTACTTTGTTATAGTCAGTCAGGATATCTCTCAGAGGGTTAAAAGATGTACCTGGCTTCGTTCCGATATAATTACCGTTTTCATCTCTAACAGTCATTGAAGGATTAGTAACCATAGCCACATCAAGGAAAGGGTTTATTGATGAACCACGTTCTTCATTCATTTCCTGATCCATCTGCGAAAACATCATGTTTGCACCGACTTCTCCTATTTTTCCAACCTTATGTGTAACATTTACTCGTCCGGAAAATCTGTCAAGAGAGGAGTTCAATGCAAGACCTTCCTGTCTGTTCCATCCCACAGACCCATAGAATGTTGTACGTCTGTTACCGCCTGATACTGATGCTTCATAAGAGCGCTGACGACCATTTCTCAAAAGCTCGTTTCTCCAGTCTGTGTATCCCATAGAAGGAATTACGGCATAAGTATCTATATTCTGGTTTGCAAATTCTTCCGGTGAAAGATTGTTCACCTTTTCTCCCGGATTGTCTAAAGCATAATTGTACAATCCTTCATAAAGAAGCTCTCTTCTTTGGTCACCGTTCAGTGTGGGACGGAAGTCTACTGCCGCATTAGAGAAACCTTCGGATATGTTCAATGTGACAGAAGTCTTTCCTGCCGTACCTTTCTTTGTTGTAATAAGTATGACACCGTTTGCTGCACGCGAACCATAAAGAGAAGCAGCAGCCGCATCCTTAACTACAGTGATATTCTCTATGTCGGAAGGATTCAAAGTACTCATTATATTTGTCTTTGAATTGTTCATATATGCAGCATCCGCACCACCGGAACTCAAGCTTCCAGATGTAACAGGCACTCCGTCAATTACAAACAAAGGTTCCTGTGAAGCATTGAAAGAACCCATACCACGGATTCGTATACTCTGGTTTGCACCGGGCTGGCCGGAACTGCTCGTAATATTAACACCGGTTGTCATACCTTGCAGTTTCTGTTCCACTGTCATTACAGGAATTTCTTTCAGCATTTTTCCTCCTAACGTATTGGCTGAGCCGGTAAATGATGATTTAGAGAAATTACCATAACCGGTAACAACTACTTCATCAAGGATGTGGGCCTCGGGCTCAAGTGCTACATTCAACACCCCTTTTTTAGGAATACTCAACTGAGCGGTTTTCATTCCCACATATGAGAAAACCAGAAATTTGTCACCCGGATTAACATTCAATGAATATTTTCCATCCAAATCTGTAACCACTCCATGTGCTTCATTGCCTTTCACATAAACAGCAGCCCCAATCAAGGGATCATCAGTATCTATAGAAGTCACAACTCCGCTGATAGTCCTTTGCTGAGCATTAATCTGTTGAAATGCAAACATGCATATCAACATAACAAAAAAACTTTTCAATTTCATTTTACTACATAAGATTATAGAAATACAAAGACTTTAGAGAATAAACAAGAACTGTTTGATTCTCCCCCTTCCCAAATTACAAACGTCTAACAATCCCCTAAAATCCAAAATACTTTTTCACAATTACCCCGCAAATATATATTATTGGATATAAATATCAAATTTTAAAGCTTTACGTTAATCATCATTTTTTGTCATTTTATCAATTAATGATAATATTTAGCAATAAAAATTTGCCAAACATATATAAAATAATATTAGTAAACATACGGCACTGTAAATAATCTAAGTTAGGACATATAAAGCTACGATAATTATAAATAAGTTACGCGTCTGTTAAATATACATTTCAAATGCACTGATTATTAACGAATTAACTATACATTTCTTTAAAACAAACAAAGGAATATCTAAATTTGTAAAGAACCAAAACAAAGACATATGAATATAATGAGCAAAAGAATTTATTACAGGACAATAGTGTTATCCGATATTCACCTCGGTTCATCCTATTCCAAACTAAAGGAATTAAGCTATTTCTTAAGCAATGTTGACTGTAAGCGACTGATTCTTAACGGCGATATAATTGATGGCTGGCAGATGCAGAAAAGCGGAACAAAGAAATGGAACTCAACCCACACAAAATTCATCAAAATCATAATGAAAATGATGGAAAAATGTGAAACCGAAATTATCTACGTAAGAGGCAACCATGATGATTTCCTTGACAACATTGCTCCAATACAGTTTGCCAATATCAAAATAGTAAAGGAATATATACTTGAAAGCGGAAACAGAAAATATTTCATCACCCACGGAGATATATTCGACAAGGTTACAACCGAGATGAAATGGCTGGCAAAACTCGGAGATATAGGCTATTCACTGCTTCTTTGGCTTAACGGAGGATACAACAAAATCAGAACAAGAATGGGAAAACCATACTTCTCTTTGTCACAGGCAATCAAGCATAAAGTAAAAAGCGCTGTTTCATATATTTCCGACTTTGAAAACATTCTTGTAAACTTCGCACACAGTAAACAGTGCACAGGCGTTATTTGCGGACATATCCATCATCCTGAAAACAAATTCATAAACAATATACACTATCTGAATTCAGGAGACTGGGTAGAAACGATGTCGGCTCTTACAGAAGATTTTGACGGAAACTGGAATGTTGTCATGTATAATGACTTTATCAGTAAACTGGAACCGGATATAAAACAAATAGACAAAGCATCATGAAATACATATTTATTGTACAAGGTGAAGGACGCGGACATTTAACCCAAGCCATAACCCTTGAAAAGCTGCTAAGGAAAAACGGACATGAAGTTGTCGAGATTTTAGTAGGCAAAAGCAAATCAAGAAAAATCCCGGAATTTTTCAAAAGAAAGACACAAGCTCCAATCAGGGAATTCTTCAGTCCCAACTTTATTCCTTCGCAGAAAAACAAAAAAGCCAATATCCCCAAAAGCATAGTCTATAATATACTTAACCTCGGGAAGTACATAAAAAGCATGTCTTTCATAAACAAAAGAATAAAAGAAAGCAATGCGGATATTGTAATCAACTTCTATGAACTCCTAACCGGACTCACTTACCTTATATATAACATACAGACTCCTCAAATAAGCATTGGTCATCAATACCTCTTCCTTCATAAGGATATCAAGCTTCCACAAAACAATTCCACCGGAATATTCCTTCTGAACCTATACACAAGGCTGACATCAATAGGTTCATGCAAACGACTTGCGCTATCATTCAGAAGAATGGATAATGACAACCAAAAGAAAATACACGTCATTCCACCGCTCCTAAGAGAAGAAGTTCTGAAACTTACGCCCGGCAACAAAGGATACATACACGGATATATGCTTAACTCAGGATTTTCCGAATATATAACCGAATGGCACAACAGAAACAAAAATATTCCTTTAAGGTTCTTTTGGGACAAAAAGGGAGCAGACAAGATTGAAAAGATAGACGAAACCCTGTCATTCTATAATATTGACGATGTAGAATTTCTTAACCAGATGAAAGACTGCATGGCATATGCAAGTACAGCCGGATTTGAATCAATATGCGAAGCTATATACCTCGGCAAGCCAATACTTATGGTACCTGCACATATCGAACAGGAATGCAACGCCTTTGATGCAATGCAAAGCGGAGTTGGTATAGCAGATGAGTCATTTGACTTGAACAAACTTGTCGATTTCTCCAAAGGCTACAAGCCTGTCCACGAATTCAAATCATGGGTAAACTCGGCTGAATGCCGCATATTATCCGAAATAACGGATGTATATATTCACAGGATTCCTTTCCAATGGATACTCAGGAAGAGGCAAGCCATTGCAAAATATGCACATCTTTAACTTCTCCGCAGACCAATACCCATCTGCTTAAAGTCCCGGAAACCGAAAATCCATTCTTATTAAACAATTTTATTGCCTGGATATTGTCCGTACTTACATAGACATACATTTGTGACAAATGAAAATAAGTACGGGCATATTCTTTTAAAAGAGCAACTGCATCCGAAGCATACCCGCTTCCACGGAACTCCTTCAAAACAATAATTCCAAGTTCTGCCTTATGGACAATAGGATTATGGTCAAACAGTTCTATCATTCCAACCACAGCCTTATCCTCAATCCTCTCTATTACAAGACGCAACTGTCCGTCAACAATGAAATCATGGGTTGAATTGTAAATATAGTTCTCCAGCGCATAGCGCGAACATGGAGTACAGGAACTTGAACTGTCCCATTCTTCTGTATCATTTTCAATATCAAACAGAATGTCGATATCTCCTGGTTCAAGCGCCCTCAATCTGATACGGTTGTCCAATAGAAATCTCATAACAGTAATCTTGGCTATTGTTTTTCTACATGAAGGTCATGTTCTATCCTGTTTCTGCTCGGGAAACAGAATGCAAAGGATATCATACAGATACATAAACACAATATACCCATATTGCTTTCCGGAGCTGTGAAGTAAAGAACAGCATTGTACATTGAAACGGCAAAAAGCGCAACAAGTCTTACAACACTTAAAACAAAATATCTGTCAAGTGCCTTTACAAATGATATTTCACTTTCAACCTTTGACGTAAAAAGCTTATAGAACAGTTTAAGCGATGCAGGAACAACAATCAGAGTTGCAAGTATTCCGCCTATTTCATAATTGTACAAAGCCACAGGACTTTCAATATTGAAAACAAAATTGATTATTCCAAGTTCCGACAATATAATATAAAGTATCGGCAGAAAAAAAGAGAAGGCAAACAATACCATAAGCCTAACAGAAACAGATTTCAATTTTTCCATAATGTATATAATCCATTAAATATTATTATCAAATGCAACCCTGTTCAACAGACTGCGTCCCAAAGTGACCTCGTCCGTATATTCAAGTTCATCACCGACAGAAATACCTCTTGCCAATGTTGTAATCTTGATATCATACCCTGACAGCTTCCTGTAAAGATAGAAATTAGTAGTATCACCTTCCATTGTCGAGCTGAGAGCAAGTATGACTTCCTTTACAGTTCCCGAAGCGACACGAGTAACAAGCGATTCTATAAACAGGTCGCTCGGTCCTATTCCGTCCATTGGCGAGACAAGTCCTCCAAGAACATGATATACACCGTTATACTGCATGGTTGCCTCTATTGCCATCACATCCTTTATATTTTCAACAACACATATAATGGAAGCATCCCTGTTCCTGTCCGAACATACCGAACATACTTCACTGTCGGAAATATTATTGCAAATCTTGCAGTATCTGACTTCCTTCTTCATCCGGTTTATCGCTCCAGTAAAGTCATTGACAAAGTCATCGTCCTGCTTCAAAAGAAACAGGGCGAGACGCATTGCCGTTCTTTCTCCAATTCCCGGCAACTTTGCCAATTCTTCAACAGCTCCTTCAAGGAGCGACGATGGTATCTGTCTTATCATTCAAATATCAATATTATCCCAGAACCTGATCCCAGTCTTTCCAGACAGGTTCGCGTCCAAGTTCCTTCAAATCCTTTTCTACCTGTTTTGCGGTTCTTTCATCACTTACATGGAACTGCTCCAATGCTTGCGGATATGTATAATATCCTCCCGGTTCGGTCTTGCTTTCGGCACTCATTGTAGTAACTCCCAGCGTCGCCATATTGTTTCTGAACTCCGCACATTCACGTGTTGAATACGAAATGTCAACATCGTGGTCAAAGATACGAAAAGCAAACGTAAGTTGTGCAAGTTCACGGTCACTCATTATTACATTTGGCTGGAATCCTCCATTCTCTGCAACACGCATACGTGGGAAGTTTACGCTGTACTTGGTCTTCCAGTAGTGTTTCTGAAGATAGCGCAAATGGTGTGCCATCATTGTCATATCTGTTCTCCAGTCTTCAAGTCCGACAAGAATTCCCATTCCTATTGAGTGTACACCTGCCTGTCCCATACGGCCAAAAGCGTTTACACGCCATTCGTAGTTTGATTTCATGCCTCTTGGGTGATAGACCTTGTATCTTTCCCTGTTGTATGTTTCCTGAAAACAGATAACACCGTTCAGTCCGTGTTCTGTCAGTTCGGCATACTCCTCTGCCTTCAAAGGCATAACCTCAATCTTCAGGTTGCTGAAATACGGTCTTGCAAGGTCAAGCGCACGGGCAATGTACGGCACACCTGCCTTTGCCGGATTTTCACCTGTTACCAAAAGAAGATTTTCAAACGGAGCAAGTTTCTTGATTGCCTTGTACTCGTTAACAATCTCTTCTTCTGTAAGGATAGTACGTTTCATAGGATTGCTTACATGAAATCCGCAGTAAACGCATGAGTTTGAGCATGAGTTTGTTATATATAAAGGTACGAACATTGATATTGTCTTTCCAAACCTTTCAAGTGTATATTTACGGCTCAACTGTGCCATTTGTTCAAGATAAGGTTCGGCAGCAGGCGAAATCAGCGCCATAAAATCATCAACATTCAGTCTGTCCTTTGCAAGTGCACGTTCGACATCAGCAGATGTCTTTGCATATATGGCGGACATAGTGTCCGCCCATGATATGTTTGCTATATAATCTGAAAACATTGTTTCCTTTTATATTCTAATATAAATTTCAGTGTTAAACGTTTATTCTTCTTTAGCCTTAGTATTTCTTACATCCTTGCTCAGACGCATTGCGCAGAAATTAGGGCCGCACATCGTACAGTATTCACCGTCAGTATGCTTTCCTGCCCTGAAATATTCAAGGGCGCGTTCCGGATCAAGTGACAAATCAAACTGGTCTTTCCAGCGGAAATCGAAACGTGCCTTTGACAAGGCGTCGTCACGTACCTGCGCTCCCGGATGTCCTTTTGCAAGGTCGGCAGCATGCGCGGCAATCTTGTAAGTGACAACTCCAACGCGTACATCATCCTTGTCTGGCAATGCAAGGTGTTCCTTTGGTGTCACATAGCACAGCATTGCTGTTCCAAGCCATCCAATCTGTGCAGCACCTATGGCAGATGTAATGTGGTCATAGCCCGGAGCGATATCAGTTGTCAAAGGGCCAAGTGTATAGAACGGCGCATTATGGCATGACTTGATCTGTCGTTCCATATTTTCCTGTATCTTATGCATTGGCACATGTCCCGGTCCTTCAATAAAAGCCTGTACATTATGCTCCCAGGCACGAAGCACAAGTTCGCCAAGCGTATCAAGTTCGGCAAACTGAGCCTCATCGTTAGCGTCATAAATGCTGCCCGGACGAAGACCGTCGCCCAATGATATAGCTACGTCATACTTGGCAAGTATTTCACAAATATCATCAAAATGCTCGTATATGAAGCTTTCCTTATTGTAAAGACGGCACCATTTTGACATGATACTTCCGCCACGGCTTACGATACCGGTCTTTCTCTTGTCGGCAAGATGAACATTCTGCAGACGCACTCCGGCATGGATTGTGAAATAATCAACGCCCTGCTCACACTGCTCAATAAGCGTATCGCGGAAAATGTCCCAGTTAAGGTCCTCAACCTTTCCGTTCACCTTTTCAAGTGTTTGATAGATTGGCACGGTACCAACCGGAACAGGACAGTTACGTACAATCCATTCTCTTGTTTCATGAATATTGTCACCGGTTGAAAGGTCCATCAGCGTATCGCCTCCCCACTTGCAGCTCCACAATGCCTTTTCAACTTCCTCGTCAATACTTGAGGTTGTTGCAGAATTACCGATATTAGTGTTTATCTTGACAAGGAAATTGCGGCCGATAATCATTGGCTCCGCTTCAGGATGATTAATATTAGCCGGCAGGACAGCACGTCCTTCGGCAATCTCCTGGCGTACAAATTCAGGAGTAATATGTGTCTTGATGCCAAGCTCCTCGCAGTTCATGTTCTCGCGGATAGCTACATATTCCATTTCCGGAGTAATTATTCCCTGCTTTGCATAATACATCTGTGTTATGCACTTTCCTTCCTTTGCACGGTAAGGCAAAGTGATATGTTCAAAACGCAGATGGTCAAGCGATTTGTCGTTCTTGCGCATAAGTCCGTATTCGGATGTTATTTCGGGCAACTGTTCCACATCACCGCGACCAACAATCCATGGTTCGCGTATTCTTGGCAATCCCTTCTTCAGGTCAATATTCTGATTCGGGTCTGAAAAAGGACCGGAAGTATCATATATATATACATCCGGATTTGGGGTTTCAATGCGTTCGTCGCCATTTACGGTAACTGTCGGGACCTGACTAACCTTGCGCATTGCCACTCTTATTTCCGGAAACAGTTTTCCGGGCATATATACCTTTTCGGATCTCTGATAAGTTATTCTCTGTTTCATAGTTTTATTTGTCAAGGAATGATGTTAAAGGTGAACTTGCAGAAGCAACAATTGTCTGTCCGCCCGAAGCAAGTCCTGCATTATAAGCCATACGTCCAGCTTCAACAGACATCTTGAATGCACGTGCCATTGCAACCGGATCGTTGGCAATTGCAATTGCCGTATTTACAAGAACGGCGTCTGCGCCAAGTTCCATTGCTTCGGCTGCATGACTTGGTGCGCCTATTCCGGCATCAACTACCACAGGAACATTGCTCTGTTCAATAATCATACGCAGAAAGTCCTTTGTACGGAGTCCCTGATTGCTGCCTATCGGTGCTCCAAGAGGCATTACTGTTGCTGCACCAGCTTCTTCAAGACGCTTGCAAAGCGTTGGATCAGCCTGGCAGTAAGGGAGAACAACAAATCCCATTTTTACCAGCTGTTCAGTAGCTTTCAGTGTTTCGATAGAATCCGGCAACAGATAACGTGGGTCCGGATGTATCTCCAGTTTCAACCAATTGGTTCCGAATGCTTCGCGTGACATCTGTGCTGCGAAAATCGCCTCTTCGGCATCACGCACACCCGATGTATTAGGCAAAAGCTGTATGTCAGGTTTCTGTATATGATGAAGCATATCATCGTCCTTGTCATTAAGGTTGATACGTTTCATTGCAACAGTTACCATTTCGGTACCTGATGCAAGTATTGACTGTTCCATCAGTTCGTTTGAATTGAACTTTCCGGTTCCAAGAAAAAGACGCGAATTGAATTTGCGTCCGGCAATTATTAATTCGTCCATAATATTTATTCTTTATATATTCTTTTTACTGTTCTGCGCATTTCTTCAACAGGATTTTCCGCATTCAATATAGAACCGGACAAAGCGATACCGCTTACTCCCGTTGCCATTATGTCATCAATATCCTCAAATTTTATTCCTCCTATTGCAACAATAGGAATACTGATTCCCTTCTCTGCCATTTGTGCCGTAAGACGGGCATATCCTTCAAGGCCAAGCACCGGGCTAAGCTTTTCCTTAGTTGTGGTAAACCTGAAAGGACCACAGCCTATATAGTCACCGCCCTCGGCATATATGCGTTCAATATCCTCTACGGTATTCGCTGTTCCGCCTATAATACAATTACTGCCCAATATCCGACGTGCCTCAGCAATAGGCATATCATTCCTGCCAAGATGAACTCCGTCGGCATTCACCTTACTGACAAGATGAACTCTGTCATCAATGACAAACATTGCATCATACTTTCTGCACAAAGGCTCTACCAGTGCTGCAACCTCACAAAACTCATCATCCGACGCACCTTTCATCCTTAGCTGAATCCACTTGCATCCACCCTCAAGGGCTATGCGTGCCGAATCAATATAACCGTACCGGTCATTGAAATGAGTTATAAACTGTAACCTTACCCTCCGCATGCTGCCTTTATTATTATTACACTGTCATTTTCTTTCAGCAAAGTGTCTCTCCACTCATCTCTTTTTACTATGCGGTTGTTGACTGCAATTGCAACCCCTCCCTGCGGCAAACCAAGCTGTGCGGCAAGACCATCTACAGAAATGCCTTCATCGACAATCTGTTCTTTTGAATTTAAAATAATCTTCATATTCTAAACCTTAAGCCTTATAAAATAAAATACGGGAAAGATAAAAGGAGGGCAAACAATCCCTGCAGCGGCATTATCCGTGAACAGGTTAAAGGGTATAATCTCAGCCTTCAAACAATTGAAAGCACCCCTTTGTCTTTCTTTTGCGAAGAAAGCATTATTTTTTCAAAACACAAAATATAAACAGCCAAATATCATAAAAACAATCTGCAATAAAATTCATGACATCTTATTTCTACACAAATGAGCCAAACCAGTAATAAAAGTATTTTAAAACAGAAATACAGCACTTTAAGCGAATAAATGTATGCTCATTTACAAATTTTTCATACATTTGCAAAAATAAAGAATCATGAATAGAATATTTTCAAGCATTTTATGCTCCCTTATTCTACTGACAAGCTGCGACAACAACGATAACAGCAAGCCGGAAATAAGCATAAAGGAAATAACCGTAAACAATCAGATAACCGATTCAGACAGCATTGAAATCGGCAACAATGATACACTGAAAGTCTATCTTGAACTAAACGCCAGTCTAAAGGATATAAACAGCTTCACAACCAAGTTCAAAGACGTAAAGAACTATAAGCTTGAAATATCCGAATTTGACAAGAACACAACCCGTATTGAAGGAAACCAGATAGCAACGGCGCTGGATGAAGACTGCACAATACTTTTCAAGGATGGAACATACAAAACAAATGTCACTATATCCACAATAGTAAGGGACAACGACAAGGACAGTACAAAACTTTATTTCTATCTGTTTTCGGAAGAAGAAACTGACATAAAGGATATTGAAATAAAACTGCTAAAACAATAAATCAGCAGAACAGGATAAGACCTGGTACTCAGTAAAAAACATGCGCAGATAAAGCATTGAAAATGTAGAATGTTTTAATATAAAACTTCCTGCCTTTTTGGTCAAAACATTAAATGTTTCAGTCAAAAAGGCAGGAAGTTTTTTTCTATTTGTATATAAGGAAAATACAAGGAATCTTTGACAGTTCCGGAATACTCTTTTTCCAGTCCTTCAAAGACATCGTTCTTATAAACTCATCATCGCAAGTTATATTGGCGGCAACACAAAGCTTTGTCTGAGGACGACAAACCGAAATGAGGTCCTCAATCATCTTGTTGTTCCTGTATGGGGTTTCTATAAATATCTGAGTCTGATGTTCCGAATAAACCAACTGCTCAAGCGCCTTTATTTTCTTTACCCTGTCACCCTTTTCAATAGGCAGATAGCCATGAAAAGCAAAACTCTGGCCGTTAAAGCCCGATGCCATAAGCGAAAGCAGAATTGATGAAGGACCAATAAGCGGAATGACTTTCAGTCCCTTTCTCTGGGCTATTGACACAACGTCGGCTCCCGGGTCGGCAATTGCAGGACAACCGGCTTCGGAAATAACGCCTATCGAATTTCCTTTTTCCAACGGTTCGAGATAAGTTGAAATACTCTCGGGAGTTGTGTGTTTGTTCAGCTCCACAAAAGAAAGCGAATCAATGTCAATATCCCTGTCAACCTTCTTCAGAAAACGTCTTGTCGTGCGGATATTCTCAACAATAAAATACTTGACAGATTTTATTACCTCCCTGTTGAATGAGGGAAGCACTCTTTCAATCTCCGTATCCCCAAGAGTCATGGGAATAAGATATAAAGCAGTTTCCATTTTATTCCAGATATTTTGACTTGGCAAGAATGTCATAATAGTCCATAGCCATCAACTCCTGATAGCTGACATCCTTGTTGTTTTTCATAAACGATTCAACAATTCTCAATCCTACCCACAGTCCGATACGGTCTGGGGAACCCTTTCCGAAGAACGTAGTATAAGGTGATGCCTTCACATATTTTCGGACAACCATGAAGTTGGAAGAATAAAGATGACTGTTCAGCAACATAAACTTGAGTATGTCGCTTTCATTATCCTTGCACCACTTCTCTTCCTCCTTGGTGTAGTTCATAATACGTGCCTGCGGATAACCGGACAGGTCGGCTATGATATTGTTGATTATGCCGTAGTATATTATAATTGAGCACAAATCATGATGTGCCGTTTCGGGAAAAGGATAGATGCTTTGCATGTAGGCATATATACAGTCAAGAACAATCCTTTCCGGAATCATTGATTTCCTTTGATAATGATAATAGAAGTTAGAATACAGAGGATAATCCTTTCCCATATACTTGTCAAGACTTACACCCAGCAAATCACCGTCAACAATAACGGATTCATTCAGGGCAGACAGCTGAGCATATACTGTCGGGACCTTTATATCGGGAAAATGTTTTTTCAAAGCAGTGAAGGCGATGCCGAATTCTTCCTCATAAGGAGTCAAATCGGCAAACTTCTCCTCAACATCATTATTCAGCTTCATCAAAAGACTGTCGCGGAAATAATCCTTGAACTTGGTTTCAATGTTAAGGTCTTCAATACTTCCTATCTCAAGAACTTCTTCGACAAGAAGCTTTGACATGGGCCTGTATTCCTTTTGCATTTGTTTCAATGCACTGTAACTGTCAAATTCGACGTATTCGTACTGAACCTTGTCGTAACGGACAATATTCACGGTTTCCTTGCCGTTTCTTCCTTCGCAACCGATAAGAACAAACAGCAAGAAAAACACTGAAATGAATATTGCAAATCTTTTCATCTATATTGACTGAAAATTAAATCATTAACCGTAAATGATTTTACCGTTCTCATCACGATACTTGTCAAAGCTCTTTTCATACTGGTCCATAGCTCTCAAACTCATACCCATGCTTGAGAAACCGCCATCATGATAAAGAGTCTGCATTGTTACCTTTCTTGTAAGATCGGAGAACATTACCACGCAGTAGTCTGCACATTCGTCAGCATCAGCGTTGCCAAGAGGTGACATACGGTTGGCGAAGTCCATCAAACTGTCCATTCCCTTGATACCTGAACCGGCAGTTGTCATTGTAGGTGACTGTGATATTGTGTTGACTCTGACATTGTGTTCGCGTCCATAGATATAACCGAAGCTGCGGGCTATTGATTCAAGCATAGCCTTAGCATCTGCCATATCGTTGTAACCGAACAATGTACGCTGTGCAGCAACATAAGTCAATGCAATAACAGAACCGTATTCAGCAATTGCATCCATCTTCTTTGCTACCTGAAGCATCTTGTGGAATGATATAGCTGATATATCAAGAGTCTTGCTAAGCAGAGAATAGTCAAGATCATCATATGTACGTTTCTTTCTTACATTAGGAGACATACCTATTGAGTGAAGAACGAAATCAATCTTGCCACCAAGAACTTCCATTGAACGGCGGAACACATTTTCCAAATCTTCTACACTTGTTGCGTCAGCCTCAATAACTTCACAGCCAAGCTGCTCTCCCAATTTAGAAATATCACCCATACGCACTGCCACTGAAGTGTTTGACAATGTGATATTTGCACCTTCTTCAACGGCACGAACAGCAACTTTCCAAGCAATTGACTGATCATTTAGCGCACCGAAAATAATACCTCTTTTACCTTTTAATAAATTATAACTCATACCTATATAGTTAAATTAAGTTGCAAATATAGTGAAATATATTATAAACAAAACTATTTTGCACATTATTTGTCTGCATGTGCATAAAAACAAATTTCGCATATGCAGTAAAGGTTTTAAGACAATTTTTGTAGGTTTGCACCAAAATAGAAGAAAATGAAGAAATTTGTTATATTTGATCTTGACGGCACTTTGCTGAATACAATAGCCGATCTTGCCATAAGCACAAACCATGCATTAAGGGAAAACGGATTTGGCGAACACGAAATAGAAGAATATAAGTTCTTTGTAGGAAACGGAATAAACAAACTCTTTGAAAGGGCTCTGCCGGAAGGAGAGAAGAGTGAAGAAAACATTCTGAAAATAAGAAAATCTTTTCTGAAGTTCTACGATGAACACAACTGCGATTTTACAAAACCTTACGAAGGAATACCGGAACTGCTTGAATGTCTGACAAAAAAGAACATATCAATTGCCGTTGCATCAAACAAGTACCACAGCGCTACGGAAAAACTTATAAGGCATTACTTCCCAAACATACAATTTGCTGCTGTTATGGGCAACATTGAAGGTGTGCCGGCCAAACCGGATCCGCAGATTGTATTCAACATTCTGAAAGGAAAGAATCTGAAAAACGAAGAAATCCTTTATGTAGGAGATTCGGGAGTCGACATGCAGACTGCAATAAATTCAAATATAGATGCATGCGGAGTTGTATGGGGATTCCGCCCGGAAGAAGAACTGAAGGCTTTCAATCCGAAATATATTGTACGACATCCCGAAGAAATACTTAAAATTACAGAAATGCAATGAGAATTAATATTCCTATTGAGCAAACCGGGAATTTCAACTTTCAATTTGAAAGTAAAACAAAGTCATACATGGGGATTTTTATTCTTTTATATTTCATTTATTTAGTCCAATTATAATAAATGTTATATCTTTGCATAAACATTACATAACAAATAACCAGTATGAACAATAGCAATATCATGTATCGTGCTGCAGACAATATCCGTATATTGACAGCGGCAATGGTAGAAAAAGCCAAATCCGGACACCCAGGCGGAGCAATGGGAGGAGCTGACTTTATTAATGTACTTTATTCCGAATTCATGGTATATGATCCTGAAAACCCTTATTGGGAAAGCAGAGACCGTTTTTTCCTTGATCCGGGACATATGTCACCAATGCTCTATGCAACATTGGCACTGGCTGGAAAATATACTGTCGAAGATCTGAAACAATTCCGCCAATGGGGAAGCCAGACTCCAGGACATCCGGAACTGAATGTGGAAAGAGGCATTGAAAACACTTCAGGACCATTGGGACAGGGACATACTTATGCAGTCGGTGCAGCAATTGCAGCTAAATTCCTGAAAAACAAGTTTGGCAACATAATGAGCCAGACTATTTATGCCTTTATTTCCGACGGAGGTATTCAGGAAGAAATTTCACAAGGAGCAGGACGAATTGCAGGACACCTTGGACTGAACAACCTTGTTATGTTCTATGATTCAAACGATGTTCAGCTTTCTACAAATACAGACGCAGTTACAAGCGAAGATGTTGCAATGAAGTACAGAGCTTGGAACTGGAATGTAATTGAAATAAACGGTAATAACCCGGACGAAATAAGAGCAGCCCTGACATTGGCTAAAGCTGAAGAAAAGCGCCCTACACTTATTATTGGTAAGACTATAATGGGTAAAGGTTGTGTAACAGCAGAAGGATGCAACTTTGAAGGCAAGTGCTCAACACACGGACAGCCGCTTAGCAAGAGTGGAGCTTCATATGAAGAAACTGTAAAGAACCTTGGCGGTAATATTGATGATCCGTTTGCAATCTTCCCTGAAGTACAGGCTCTTTATGACAACAGAAAAGAAGAACTTAAGAGAATAGTTGCTGAAAAGAAGGCTGAAAAGGCTGAATGGGCTAAAACAAATCCGGAACTTGCACAGAAACTTGAAAACTTCTTCGCAAACAAATTCCCTGAAATTGACTGGAAATCAATACAGCAGAAACCAAATGCAGCAACAAGAGTTGCTTCGGCTACAATACTCGGCGTTCTTGGAGAAAAGGTTGAAAACATGATTGTTTCATCTGCCGACTTGTGTAATTCAGACAAGACTGACGGATTCCTTAAGAAAACAGGAGAATTGTCAAGAGATGACTTTGGAGGAGGATTCCTTCAGGCTGGTGTTGCCGAGCTGACAATGGCATGTATCTGCATTGGTATTGTGTTGCACGGAGGTGTTCAGGCTGCTTGCGGAACATTCTTTGTGTTCTCTGACTATATGAAACCTGCTATGCGTATGGCAGCACTTATGAGACTTCCGGTTAAGTTCATATTCTCACACGACGCATTCCGCGTAGGAGAAGACGGACCAACTCACGAACCTGTTGAACAGGAAGCTCAGGTAAGACTCCTTGAAAAGATGAAAAACCATAAGGGAAAGAACTCTATGCTTGTTCTCCGCCCTGCAGATGTTCATGAAACTACTGTTGCATGGCGTCTTGCTATGGAAAATCTTGACAGCCCAACAACTCTTATATTCTCAAGACAGGATGTTAATGACCTGCCTGCAGGAACTCCGTATGAAGAGGCTGCAAAGGGTGCATACAATATTGCCGGCAATGATGAGAACGAAGATGTAATCCTTGTTGCTTCAGGTTCAGAAGTATCAACACTCGTTGCAGGAGCTGAACTGCTTAGAAAAGACGGAATCAAAGTAAGAATCGTTTCTGCACCGTCTGAAGGTCTGTTCAGAACACAGAGCAAGGAATATCAGGACAAGCTTCTGCCTAACGGAGCAAAAATATTCGGTCTTACAGCAGGTCTGCCTATGAATCTGCAGGGACTTGTAGGTTGCAACGGTAAGGTATTCGGTCTTGAATCATTCGGTTTCTCTGCTCCATACAAAGTTCTTGACGAGAAACTTGGCTTCACTGCCGAAAATGTATACAAGCAAGTTAAGGAAATGCTTTAATAAACAAAGTTATTATGAAAATAGGATTGGCCTGCGACCATGCAGGATATGAACTTAAAGAATATGTAAAACAGGTTCTTGACGAAAAAGGACTTGAATATAAAGATTTTGGATGCTACTCTGAAGAAAGTGTTGACTATCCTGACTTTGCACACCCTCTTGCAGAAGCTGTTGAAGCCGGCGAATGCTATCCTGGCATAGCTGTCTGCGGAAGCGGTAACGGCATTAGTATGGCTTTGAACAAGCATCAGGGAATAAGAGCTGCACTTTGCTGGACACCGGAACTTGCAGCACTTGCGCGTCAGCACAACGATGCAAATGTTCTTTCAATGCCAGAAAGATTCATTTCAAAGGAAATGGGAAAACAGATTGTTGAGACTTTCCTTTCAACAGCATTTGAAGGCGGACGCCATCAGAGAAGAATCGATAAGATTCCTGTAAAGAAATAAAATCTTTCAAACAATATATGGCGTATCGGATATATTCATATTACCGGTACGCCATTGTTATAAATATAAGGAGGATGAATCTGAATGATTTATCCTCCTTTATATATAAACGGGCAATTATAAATCTATAAAATCCTGCATTTGGGCTTAATTGTATCTAAACATGCCAGACATACCGTCAAAGCAAATCCCTATACAAGATGAAAGCCGTACTATCTGCACGGCTTCATTCCATCATCTTTGTTTTATTGCATCAGTATGTAAGGATTTCGTTTCCTGCTTCAGTAATTACAATTGTATGCTCCCATTGTGCCGAAGGTTTCTCGTCTTCGGTAACTACGGTCCAGCCGTCTTCTTCGTCAACAAATACATCAGGAACACCCATATTAATCATAGGCTCAATTGTGAAAACCATTCCGGGAACAAGCAGCATTCCGCGGTTTCTTCTTCCCACATGTTCCACTTCAGGGTCTTCGTGAAATTCCAGTCCTACACCGTGTCCGCAGAAATCCCTTACTACAGAGAATTTGTTCTTCTCTGCCAATTGCTGTATCACATAGCCTATATTGCCAAGAAACGAATAAGGATATGCCTGTTCAACGCCAAGGCGCAATGCCTCACGGGCAACATCTACAAGCTTCTGGACACGAGGCTTTACGTTTCCTATAACAAACATTCGGGAAGCGTCACTGTAATATCCATTATAGATAGTAGAAACATCCACATTGATTATATCCCCTTCCTCCAATATTTCATACTCGTTTGGAATACCGTGGCACACAACCTCATTTATAGAAGTACAGACACTTTTTGGAAAACCGCCATAATGCAAAGGTGCAGGAATTGCACCATGGTCTCTTGTGTATTCATAAACAATCTTGTCTATCTCTTCCGTACTCATTCCGGCCTTTATATTCTGAGCAACGGCATCCAATACGCCAGTATTTATAACACCGCTTTGTCTTATGCCTTCTATCTGTTCGGGAGTTTTAATCATAGACAGTTTCGGCACCTTATGGCCTTTGTTTCGGTAATACTCAATCTTTTCAAGTATTTCCTTGCTTACGTGTGAATATTTGTTGTCCATAATCAATTATATAAAATAAAAAAAGTCTGTGTCAAATATCATTTGACACAGACTCATATTGTAGCGCCTACGAGACTCGAACTCGTGTTTCAGCCGTGAGAGGGCCGCGTCCTAGGCCACTAGACGAAGGCGCCATATTTCAAAATAGAGCCAAATGCCGGGCTCGAACCGGCGACCCTTTCATTACGAATGAAATGCTCTACCAACTGAGCCAATTTGGCGATATTTTTATTACCACTGCAAAGGTATAGATTATATTTAAACCAACAAATTAAAAATGGAAAATAATAACATTTGAACATAATTTTATACTTTTGTGAAAACCAAGAAAACTCTTATGAAAAATATTACATTCAAGATTTTTTACTCGGCTGCAATAATGCTGTCACTATCGTGCAGCAATGAAGAAAAAACAGATGTCACTCTCTCAACATTTAATATCAGATATGATAACCCAGCCGACAGCCTGAACAACTGGAAATACAGAAAAGACAATGTTGCCGAATTTGTCAAAACTAACAATATAGATGTAGTCGGAATGCAGGAAGTTCTATACAACCAACTTTGCGACTTGCGAGAAAGACTCCCGCAGTATGATTATGTAGGAGTAGGACGTGAAGACGGAAATACCAAGGGAGAATATGCGCCTATATTCTACAGAAAAGACAAATACAAGCTTGTCTCGGGCGATACATTCTGGCTATCTCAATATCCTGACAGCATAGGATTCATAGGTTGGGATGGAGCTTGTACAAGAATTGCCACATGGGCAAAACTGGAAGACAAGAAAACCAGAAAACAATTCCTTGCAGTCAATACCCATTTCGACCATGTAGGTCTTGAAGCAAGAAGAAATGCCGTAAATCTTATAATAGACAGAATAAAGGAAATAGCAAATGATTGTCCTACTGTACTGACCGGAGACTTCAATGTATCAGAAGACTCGGAAGCATACAACACGATAACAGGCAATGAATTCACCCTACTTGATGCCCATAAGATTGCAGAAACGACCAAAGGAGTAAACTATACATTCCACGATTTCGGAAGAGTACAGCCAATTGATCAAAGAGAAAAGATAGACTTCATTTTCGTTACTCCACAAATAAAGGTAATATCCAGCAATATTCCTGAAAATAACAATAACTACATTTCTGATCACAATCCTCAAATATCAGAAATAAGATTCTAAACACTTCATAATACAAAGAATTCAAACAAATCAATAAAGTGTAAAAGGCTTGTCACATTTTGAATGACAAGCCTTTTGCTTTTTAATAATATCCTCCACTACATTATCCTCTTATAACCATTTTATATACATCCAATAACTTAAACATCAGAAAAAGCAATGTTAAAGCCTATGACAAACAATCTGTTAATATAAATAACGCCTTTGATTTTAAAACCGAAGACTATTGTTTTATAACCGAAGGCTTTGTTTGTATAAATGAAGGTTTCAGTTGAAGAAACAAAGATTACGTTCTTAAAGGATTATAGGCCTTCCACCGCTATTATTCATATATTGCTTCACTACTAAATCTTCTATTAATGTCTATAAACAGTTTATACTGCTGTTAAGAAATAGATTTATTGCTGCAAATGCAAATGAAAATTATATTAGAGATGGTATTTCAATTATTTTCTCGTAGATAAATCGTGCCTTTGGGCAGATTCCTATATGAGGATATTTATTATAAGGCAATCTTGAATGTTTGTTCCCAGTTGTAGAGTTAGTATAAAAGTCTATATTCAGTTTTTGGAGTATATACAAAAAAGAAGTCCCTCAGCATTTCTGCTGAAGGACTCTTCTCTTAAAAAGGCAGCTACCTACTCTCC
>CALUJO010000028.1 GCA_944320965.1 uncultured Bacteroidaceae bacterium
TATAATTACTTCCAAATGTTTTCGTGAAAAATTTTAGAAATATTTTTCATGTTTTGCATAACTTGCTGATTGACTGAAACATTCAACTAAAACTTTTTTTGAGCATTTTTCAGGGGAAAGACAGGAAGAACTGGAAAACAGGAACAAAAGCAGGAAAGGTATTGGAAAGGACATTTGAAAAAACCAAAGACATGCGCAGGAAAACCCGCAAATACCTGCAATGTTTTAAACAAAAACCTCCGGCATTTTCACCGAAAACCTTAAATGTTTTCAACGAAAAGGCAGGAGGTTTTTAAAAGAAAATTGTATCCGATATTTATATATAATGTATATGACTACATATTACAGAACAACGAAACAAAAAACGGCACACTTATATTTATCAGTATTCCATGAAGAATCGCAATAGGTATAGCCTCCTCACCCGAACATTTTGCAATTGTTGAAAGAAGTATATCAGAAGAACCTATACCGGCTGCAGATATCGGAGCAAGCTTTCCGAAGTATTTACCTATGAGAGGAGCGCCTATCAAAGCAGTCATCTCCCTGAAAATATTTGCAAGCAAGGCTATTGTCCCAAGTTCGGTTGCAAGCTGCATACCTATTGTGGGAGCCTTTAGCTGTGTTATCAATATTGATGAAACGGAATAATAAGCAAATCCGCTGCCAACAGCCATACAGTCGAATATACTCCATCGGCTTAAAACAAATCCTGCCAATGCCGAAAAAATGAAAGTTCCAGTAACAGTAGCTATCGGGACAAGCAACACCTTCAGGTTAATCATTTTCACGAAGCTTTTCAAATCCTGGTTACATCCAAGATTTATGCCGAGCAGCAGCATCAGAAAACACAATACAACTACAGATGCCTGATGCATGTCAAAATCTACTGTAAAGTTCAATCCGCACAGACACCCAAGAACAAAAAACATAAGAATAGCAATACTCCCCTTCATCTTTTACCGCCTTTTCTGAAAAACAACTGATAAACCAACAATGCTCCCAAAGAGCTTCCAAACATACTCAAGGCTGAAATCAGAGCCGCCTGCTGGCAGAAATAGCTCAAATTTGAAATTATCAAATCATTGGCACCTATTGACATACCCAAAATGAACAACAGCAGACAAATAACTGCATGAATAAGGCTTGACACCTTGTGAATTTTATTTCTGAAGCGCAGACGGTAGCCTATAACGACACCGACTGCCATTATAAATAAGAATATAAACATGAAAATAAAAATGATTGATGAAACATAAAATTGAAAACTCACGACTGAGCCAATCCTATGGAACGTTGGTAAAATTGAAAGATCTTATTGACCAAATTATTTTCATATAATAATTGTTACTATTTTTCAAAAGCGCGGCAAAGATATATCTTTTTGCAACAACTCAAATATTTGCAGAAATAAAAAACAGATGCCAGTATAACGAAGGATACACGCATATATTTTTCAAAATTATCAATGCAATCAAAAACATTTACACAAAAAAGTATAATAGACAAAAAAGCAGGTAAAAAGAAATATTATTATCTGCATAATTACAACACCTTTTAGAATATACACAACATAAATAACCGCACATTTCGACTAATTGGATTTCTGAATAAATCCACGATTCTGAAAAATTTAACAAATCAATACATTTTCACACATGTTATGTAATATCAAAATGACAAAGTTAAGGGCTTCAAACTGCAAAAATTCCCACTTTTAATTGTATCTTTGTTCAGTACTAAACCCAAAATACAATGGAAAAAAAAGAACTGATAAAGGAACTGACAGATAAAGGACAGATAGAAGAAGCACTCAATCTGTGTGACGAACTTCTTGCAATGTCCGAATTGCAGGATAAGGATTACATTTATTACCTGAAAGGAAATATCTACAGAAAAAGTGAAAACTGGCAGAAAGCAATGGACAATTACCAGTATGCAATAGACCTCAATCCGAAAAGTCCGGCAGTCACAGCCAGAAAAATGATTATTGAGATATTAAACTATTACTATAAAGACCAGTTCAACCAATAAAAAAGTAAGCAACGAGGCTTATTTTACATTAAAATCTATTGATTATACTTACATTTTTCCAAATTAAAAGTTATATTTGCGAAAGAGTAATATAAAAACCCAAACAAAAAAACAAAATATTATGGCAAAAGTAAAAGGAGCAATAGTAGTAGATACAGAACGCTGCAAAGGTTGCAGCCTATGTGTCGTAGCATGTCCTTTGGAAGTTATAGCCCTGGCAAAGGAAGTAAACTTGAAAGGATACAATTATGCACTTCAGGTAGTTGAAGACAAATGTAACGGCTGCACATCATGTGCCACTGTTTGTCCGGACGGCTGCATCACTGTATATAGAACAAAAGTTGAATAATGTCCAAAATATAAATTTATGGAACAAGAAGTATTATTAATGAAAGGAAATGAAGCCATTGCACGCGCTGCAATTCTATGCGGTGCCGATGCATACTTCGGATATCCTATAACTCCCCAATCAGAAGTATTGGAAACATTGGCAGAACTGAAACCTTGGGAAACAACAGGTATGGTTGTACTGCAGGCAGAAAGTGAAGTATCAGCAATAAATATGGTATATGGCGGTGCTGCTACCGGAAAAATGGTATGGACATCATCATCAAGCCCTGGTGTCAGCCTTAAACAGGAAGGCATATCATACATTGCAGGAGCAGAGCTTCCATGTCTTATCGTAAACGTAATGCGTGGAGGTCCGGGACTTGGTACAATCCAGCCCAGCCAGGCAGACTATTTCCAGACAACAAAAGGCGGCGGACACGGCGACTACAAGCTTATCGCACTTGCACCTGCTTCAGTTCAGGAAATGGCAGACTTTGTAAAACTTGCATTTGACCTTGCTTTCAAATACCGTAACCCTGCAATAATCCTTTCAGACGGTGTTATCGGACAGATGATGGAAAAAGTTGTCCTTCCAAAGCAGACTCCAAGAAGAACACAGGAAGAAGTCAAGGCACAGTGCCCATGGGCAGCAAACGGAAAAGACAAGGGAAGACAGCCAAATATCGTCACTTCTCTTGAAATGGACCCTCAAAAGATGGAAGTTCGCAACATCCACCTTCAGGCAAAATACAGAAAAATCGAAGAAAAAGAAGTACGCTACGAAGAAATAATGTGCGAAGATGCCGAATATTTGATAGTAGCATTCGGTTCTTGTGCACGTATCGGTCAGAAAGCAATCCAGATGGCAAGAGAAGAAGGCATCAAAGTCGGTTTGCTAAGACCTATCACATTGTGGCCGTTCCCAACAAAAGCATTGCAGGAATATTCAAAGAAAGTAAAAGGAATGCTTTCTCTTGAATTGAACGCAGGCCAGATGATTGAAGATATAAGACTTGCCGTAAACGGCGCAGTTCCAGTTGAACATTTCGGACGTCTTGGAGGTATCGTTCCAGGACCGGACGAAGTTGTTGCTGCTCTCAAGGAAAAACTAATTAAATAATTTCATGGAAACTGATAAAATAAGAAAAATTCTCAATACTTTGTTCCTAATCGGCGCATTGGCTTCAGTAATACTCTACATAGTTCTCGAGGACAAAACAGCCTTCTTCTATGTATGTTCAGGAGCCCTGTTCGTAAAAGTAATGGAATTTTTCATGCGTTTTACAAGATAAGATTAAAACTATGGACAAACAAGATATTATCAAACCCGAAAATCTGGTTTATAAGAAACCCACACTTATGAACGACAATCCTATGCACTACTGCCCCGGTTGTAGTCATGGCGTTGTACACAAACTGATTGCAGAAGTAATCGAAGAGATGGGACTTGAAAACAAAGCAGTAGGTGTATCCCCTGTAGGCTGCGCAGTTTTCATTTACAATTACCTGGACATTGACTGGGAAGAAGCAGCACACGGCAGGGCACCTGCAGTTGCAACAGCAATCAAACGTCTATGGCCAGAAAATCTTGTGTTCACATATCAGGGCGACGGTGACCTTGCAGCAATCGGTACTGCCGAAACCATTCATGCATTGAACAGAGGAGAAAACATAACCATTATCTTCATCAACAATGCAATCTACGGTATGACAGGAGGTCAGATGGCTCCAACAACACTTGTCGGAATGAAGACAGCAACATGTCCTTACGGACGTGACCCGAAGATTCAGGGCTACCCTCTGAAAATAACAGAAATTGCAGCACAGCTTGAAGGTACTGCATACGTTACACGTCAGTCAGTGCAGACACCTGCTGCCATCCGCAAAGCAAAGAAAGCTATCCGCAAAGCCTTTGAAAACTCTATGCAGGGCAAAGGTTCAAACCTTGTTGAAATAGTATCAACATGTAATTCAGGATGGAAAATGTCACCGGTCAAGGCAAACAAGTGGATGGAAGAGAACATGTTCCCATTCTACCCTCTGGGCGATTTGAAAGACAAAGAATAACCTTTTAATAAACAGATTAAAATGACACACGAAATAATTATAGCAGGTTTCGGAGGACAGGGAGTTCTTTCAATGGGAAAAATTCTTGCATACTCCGGACTTATGGAAGACAAGGAAGTTACATGGATGCCGGCATACGGTCCGGAACAGCGAGGCGGTACAGCAAATGTTACTGTTATTGTGAGCGATGAAAAGATTTCATCACCTATCCTCAGCAGTTATGACGTTGCCATAGTATTGAACCAGCCTTCACTTGAAAAGTTTGAATCAAAAGTAAAGCCTGGCGGTATCATCATATACGACAGTAACGGTATCATAAAGCCTCCTACAAGAAAGGATATCAAGATATACAAGGTTGACGCTGTTGAAGCAGCAAACGAAATGAACAATACAAAGGCATTCAACATGATTGTATTGGGAGGTCTGCTGAAACTTCAGCCTATTGTAACAATCGACAGTGTTGTGAAGGCTTTGAAGAAATCACTTCCTGAACGCCACCACCACTTGATTCCTATGAACGAAGAAGCCTTGAAGAAAGGTATGGAAATCATTACCGAAATCAAATAAAAGGAATCTGACAATAACAAATAAAGGCATGCAACCAGTTTTGCATGCCTTTATTGCATACAGACGGCAACCGCATCAAAACCTAAACATATGTAAGGGAACAGCCAGAAAGACAAAAGGCATAACAAATAGCAAATGACATGCAAACCATAGTTGTCATTTTTTTATTTTATACAGAAAATTCCAAATAAATGCCTAACTTTGCATATTAATATGGAAAAGACTCAGATAAAACATATATTGCTGACTGTTGCGATTGCATTTGCATGTCTAAATACAATTACAGCCCAGAATCCGTTCCAGAATAACGGATATGACCCAAACAACCCTTATGACGAGAACAGCATGTATTATGACCCCAATGATCCTAATGCAGCATTCTACAACGAGCAGGATTCACTGCCGGACGTTGACCCTAATACCGTTCCCGTACACGTAGAAATGTGGACTGTTTCCGAACTGCTCGGCGACATAAAACCCATAGACGTTGACACCACATACAAATACTACTACAATACATGTCTTGAAGACGGACTGAGAGGTACGTACAATTTTCTTGGAAACCTTGGTTCCCCAAGATATTCAAGATTGTTTTTCGAAAGAAAAAACAACAATCAGAACATATTCGTAACTCCATACTCGTTCATATACAAGAATCCTGACGAATACAGGTTTGTAAACACCAAATCACCATACACAAACCTTGATTACTATATGGGAGGCGACAAGCACGAAGGCGAAGAACGTTTCAAGGTATATTTCGGTCTGAGCGCAAACAGACATTTCTCAACAGGATTCAATTTCGACTATATTTACGGACGAGGATATTACCAGAAACAGTCAACCGCACACCTTAACGGTTCATATTTCGCAAGCTATATAGGCGACAGGTATGACGCAAATTTCATTTTCAACTACTTCAGACTGAAAATGAGAGAGAATGGCGGTATCGTAAACGATATGTACATTACCGACCCGCTTTCAATGAATGAAGGTAAAAAAGAATATACTTCTTCAGACATTCCGGTCAGATTCGCAGAAAACGACGCATGGAACTCAAACAAGAACTTTTATTTTTATCTTACACACAAACTGAAGTTCGGCTTTTACAGAGAGGTGGAAGATACAACAATAAACCTTGAATCATTGCCGAAAGACAGTATACCGCCCAAAATAAAAGAATATGTACCTGTAACAAACATAATACATACAGTAAAAGTAGACAGGTCAAAAAGAAAATTCCTTTCATACGGCATACCTGAAGACTTCTTCAGCAACCAGTTCATGCCGGGCGATACCATTGACGACAACTTCAATTATCTGTCAGTAAAGAATACCGTAGGCATATCACTGCTTGAAGGATTCAACAAATGGTCAAAATTCGGTCTGACAGCATTTGCAACATACGACATAAGACAGTTCACCATGATTGATTCAACATTCAATCAAGCCAACAGATTCGGTATGAGAAAATACACGCAGCACGATTTTGCTGTGGGTGGAGAACTGTCAAAGCGCCAGGGTTCCATGATTCATTACAGCGCAATAGGACAAATTTCGCTTGCAGGGGCCAATATCGGGGACTTCAATGTTACCGGAAACATGGACTTCAACTTCAAGCTTTTCGGGGATACAGTACGCCTGCTGGCAAACGCATACATAAAGAACACCTCTCCCCTATTCTACCAGAACCAATACCACTCAAAGAATTTCTGGTGGGACAACGACTTCAGCAAAGAATGGAGATACAATGTAAACGGTACACTGGCAATTGACAAGTGGAAAACAAATCTGAATGTCGGTTTTGAAAACATAAAGAATTACCTTTATTTTGACAATAATGCAATGTCGGCACAATACACAGGTAACATACAGGTATTTGCAGCCAAACTGAGACAGGACTTCCAATTATGGAGAATACATCTTGACAATGAAGTGACATATCAGAAAAGCAGCAATGAAAGCATACTGCCTTTGCCAGCATGGTCAATATATCACAACCTGTATATTTCAACCACACTTGCAAAGAAAGTATTGCGCGTTGAATTAGGAGCCGACCTAAGATACTTTACAAAGTACTATGCCGAGGCATATAATCCGGGCACAGGACAATTCCACCTGCAAAATTCAAACGATTTGGTACAGATTGGTGGCTACCCTCTTATAAACGTATATCTGAATCTGGCACTGAAAAGGACAAGAATATTCCTCATGATGTCACACATCAACACGGGAACCGGAAACAGCAACTATTTCCATACACCACACTATCCTTTGAACCAGAGTCTGTTTAAATTCGGTATTTCATGGAACTTCTATGACTGATAAAAAGAAAATATACAAAAGGAAGAGATTCTACTTCACAATGTTTGTAATCCTTGCATTAAGTGCAATAATTGCAAAAAAGATATTTCTGCCTGCCGACAACAGCCATTACAAGGATTTTGATGAAATAAAGAAAAGAGGCACATTGGTCATTGCCGTACAGAACAACCCAATGTCAATGTATATCAACGGTAATGACACTTCCGGCTATGCCTACAGTATAATAAAAGACTTTGCAAAGGAGAAAAACCTGAAACTTGAAATAAAGGTAAAGAACAGCCTTGAAGAGGAAATCAGAACAATGAATTTTGGAGGATGCAATATAATTGCCGATATTATCCCCCAGACAATGGAAACAAAAAACAAAATCAGGCTTTCCACTCCCCTTATGAAAAGCTATTCCGTACTGATACAAAACAGAAACAGTTCAAGACTTATTACGAGACATCAGCAGATTGCCAAAAGGACAGTCACTATACCTAAAGATTCCCCTTACAAATCAAGGATAAAAAACCTGGAAAAAGAAATAAACGACTCCATATTCATTGAAGAATCCGGCAGCATGAATATCCTTGATATAGTAAAGACAATGGAAACAGAAAAGGATATGATTGCCGTATGCGGAAAATATCAGGCTGAAAACCTGAAAAAAGACTATCCTTACATTACAGCAATGAAAATAGGATTTGACCAGAACTGTTCTATCGGAACAGACAAATCCGCCAATGCCCTTGCAGACACAATAAATACGTGGCTGAAAGATTACATGAAATCAGAATCTTTTATAAAACTGCAAAAAGAATATTCCATAAAATAACATGAAAAGGAAACTTGTTCTTATCCTGCTGGTACTAATATGCCGAACATCGTTTGCTCAAAACGCCGAAAGCAATAAAAGCAGCAACTTCTTTATTAAGGCATACAATGCCATATTCAACAACTTTGATACACTGTATATAGAAGAAGACAAATACTATATGAACCTATCACTGCAAAGCAGCAACTGGTTTGATTCATATTACATCAAGAGCAATGACGAATTTGAGCAGTCACTCACCATACAGCAACAGCCAAGTTACAATATAGGCGCATACATCGGATGGGATATCATTTCCGTCGGATGGTCATTGAATATTCTTGATACATTCAAGAAGTCGGCAAACAAAAAGAAGAAGACAGAGTTTGACATGAGCCTGATAACAACCTTCATGGGATGTGATATGTACTACCGCCATTTCACGGACGGCTTCAAACTTAAAAACACACAAGGAATAATAGACAAATCTGTCAATGACGATGTAAAAACAAATATTGACGGCGTTGAAAGCAAACTTATAGGGATAAACGGCTGGTATCTGTTCAACAGGAAACGCGTGGCATACTCTTCCGTATATTCGCACAGTTACCGCCAGCTAAAAAATGCAGGCTCCTTTCTGCTTGGTGCATCATATACATTGCACGAGTTCAGACTTGACACGGAAAAACTTCCGGAAATATACCAGCAGAATATATCAGACGGATTGAAATTCAACAAATTCTCCTACCACAACATCAGTATAGGCATCGGCTATACATATAACTGGCGGCTTGGTAAGAATTTCAATGCAAATGTCACTTTGATCCCATCGTTGGCCTACCGTATTTCAAGAATAGACAAGGAAGAAAAGAAAGATCCGTACTACAGAAACTTCCAATTTGAAATCCTTGGCAAGGCAGGAATAGTATATAACAACCGCAAATACTTTGCAGGATGCAATGTCCAGTTCAGGACATATACAAATTTCAAAAAGGATGTTTCAATGGTCAACAATCTTGGATACATAACAGCCTTTGTAGGATTCAATTTCTGGAAAAGGAAATAATTAACTTGAAGCTAAGTTTATCTCCGCGGATTTTTATCCAAAAACATTGAACATTTTACCATAAAACATTGAATATTTCCGACAAAAACCATGAGTGTTTTATTGCAAAACATTCATGGATTTTTCATTCTTCCCAAAAAATTACACACAACAATACAAAACCGCTTGAAGAAACAGCTCACTACCCTATCACAAAGTATTTCTGTATTTCTCAACAATTCACTTGTGATACATATATATATAAAGAAATTACCCTCACCGCAAATTCCAGCAGTGAGGGTAATTCCATAAAGTATCTATTTACCAAATATTATCTCTTTCCACCGTTCTTTTTCTGCTGCTCACGCATTATACGTTCCTGTTCCTGCTGCAGCATTTCAAGTCTCTGTGCAAAGCCAGACTTGATTTTAGGCTTCTTGAGGTTTTCTTCAAGCTGTGCACGTATCTTCTTTTTGTCAACAAACTTCTCAAGAGCAAGCATTATGATAATGCTGAAGATTGTTGAAAGGAAGTAATAGTAGTTAAGACCTGCCGGATAATCGTTCAAGATAAAGATGAACATTATCGGCATCAGATACATAAACCACTTCATAAACGCCATACCTTCCTGCTGCATTGGAGCCTGCTGCTTCTGCATATAATATGTGTTTATTACGTTTGTCAAACACATCAGAAGACAGAACAGACTGATATGATTTCCAATCAAAGGTATATGCGGTCCCCAGCTGATAATCGCATCATAAGAAGACAAGTCGTCAGCCCAAAGGAAACTCTGCTGACGCAATTCGATTGCCGACGGTACAAACATGAACAATGCAAACAATACCGGCATCTGCAAAAGCATTGGAAGACATCCTCCCATAGGGTTTACACCATAATTTGAATACAGTGCCATTGTTTCCTGCTGCTTGCGCATAGCATCTTCCGGTTTCGGATATTTTGCATTCAGAGCTTCAATTTCCGGACGCAGAGCCTTCATTCTTGCAGTTGACATGAATGATTTGAACTGGAACGGGAATACAACCAGCTTGACTATTATGGTCATTATAAGCAGGATGACACCCATGCTCAATCCAAGGCTTGTCAGCCAGTCAAACAAAGGAATTGTAAAGAATCTGTTTACCCAACGGAACAGAACCCAACCAAGGTTTACAAGGCGGTTAAGTTCATAATCCTTGCCAAGTGTTTCGTCAACATCCTTCATGATGTTGTAATGGTTAGGACCGATATAGAACAACATGTCAAGAGACTTACCTGAAGCAGCATCAAAGTCAAGTTCGGCATTTGTTGTAAATCTCTTCAAATAACCGCTGTTCTCGTTAAGCATTACAGACTCAACATTTGTTTTTCTGAAACCGTTGTCACAAATCCATACAGAAGAGAAGAACTGGTTTTTATAACCAACCCACTGTACAAGGTCTTCTATATTTTCATTATCGCTTCCGGCAACAGACAAATAATCCGTATCACCGTCAACGGTACGGTACATAAGTTCGGCATATCTGTTTTCGAACTTCGCACTGCGTTCCTGCTGGCGTGTATCCTGTGACCATCTTATGTCAATTGTTCTGTTTTCGGCAGAAAGCCTCTGTCCCATGTTTACCGGAAGAACAGAGAATTTTACGATATAATCATCATTATGCAAAGCATACTTGAAGTCAATATAACTCAAGCTGTCTGCATATAGACGCATAACAAGTGAAGAATCATTGTGTTCAACCGGAACGAAATAATAGTCTGAAGTATTGTAAGACTTGTCAGCTCCGTTCAGTTTGAAATTAAACTTCACATCATCTCCGCCAAACAATGTCAACGGCTCACCCTGCTGGTTATTGTAGTTCTTCAATACAGCCTCAGACAGCATACCGCCTCTTGAAGATACCGAAAGCTTTATTACGTTATTTTCGATAACAAAATTCTCGGCCTTCCCCATAGCCGCCTTTGCAAACATAGCATTGCTGTCGGCAACAATTATATTTGCCTTGGCTGTTGAAGTATTTCTTTCAGCTTCTTCCTTCTGATAAACCGCAGCTATTGAATCATTATAATGCTTTATTCTCTCTATTTCCTCCTGACTGGGACGGCTGAAATAGCTGAAACCTATCAGAACGAGTGCAATCAGGACAAATCCTGTAATTGTATTTTTATCCATTGGTTTTTATCTGTTCTTTCTTGTGATTACTTATTTATAGCAGCCTTTACAAAGCTAAGGAACAATGGATGCGGATGCAGAACAGTACTGCTGTATTCAGGATGGAACTGAACACCTACATACCATTTGTTTTCAGGTATCTCAATAATTTCAACCAAATCAGCTTCAGGATTTACTCCTGTGCATAGCATTCCGTGACTTTCAAATTCACTTCTGTACTTGTTGTTGAATTCATAACGGTGTCTGTGACGTTCACGGATATGTTCCGTACCATAAGCCTCGTAAGCCTTTGAACCTTTCTTTACAAGACATTCGTATGCACCAAGACGCATTGTGCCGCCCATATCTGTTACAGATTTCTGTTCTTCCATCAAATCGATAACATTGTGGGTAGTCTTTTCATTCATCTCAACAGAGTTGGCATCTTCATAACCAAGCACATTGCGTGCAAACTCTATTGCCATGCACTGCATACCAAGGCAGATACCGAATGTCGGGATGTTATGAGTACGTGTGTATTTTGCGGCTACAAACTTGCCTTCAATACCTCTCTGACCGAATCCCGGACAAATTATTACTCCGTCAATGCCCTGAAGTCTTTCGGCAATATTGTCATCTGTAAGTTCTTCAGACTGGATATATGTAATTTTCAGTTTTCTGTCGTTATAAGTAGCCGACTGTGACAATGCTTCAAGTATTGACTTGTAGGCATCCTGAAGTTCTACATATTTTCCTACCAATGCAATGTTTACTATTTCAGTTGCCTTCGCTCTTCTTTCAAGGAAGTTTCTCCATGGCAGCATTGCAGGACGTTCACCGACAGGCAATCCTACCTTGCGAAGAATTGTTTCGTCAAGATTCTGTTCCTGCATTTTCAATGGAACTTCGTATATTGTAGGAACGTCAACAGACTGTACAACGGCTCCTTCTTCAACATTACAGAACAATGCAACTTTCTTTCTAAGGTTTTCACTCAGATTGTGTTCTGAACGGAGTACAAGAATATCCGGCTGAATACCCATTGACTGAAGTTCCTTAACGGAATGTTGGGTAGGTTTTGTCTTAAGTTCCTTTGCAGCTGCAAGGAAAGGTACATAAGTCAGATGAACGCAAACAGCGTCACGGCCAAGTTCCCATTTCAACTGACGTATACTTTCAATGTATGGAAGAGACTCGATGTCGCCCACTGTACCCCCGATTTCGGTAATTACAAAATCATATTTGTACTTGTTTCCAAGAAGTTTTATGTTTCTCTTTATTTCATCTGTGATATGAGGGATAACCTGAATTGTCTTACCCAAATAATCACCTCTTCTTTCCTTATCTATAACGCTCTTATAGATACGACCGGTAGTGATATTGTTTGCACGGGTAGTTTCAACCCCCAAGAAACGTTCATAATGTCCGAGGTCAAGGTCAGCTTCATGACCGTCAACCGTAACATAACATTCGCCATGTTCATATGGATTCAGCGTACCCGGGTCAATATTTATATACGGGTCAAACTTCTGAATTGTAACCTTATAACCTCTTGCCTGCAAAAGCTTGCCTATTGAAGACGAAATAATACCTTTACCTAGTGAAGATGCAACACCTCCGGTAACAAAAATGTACTTAGTATCTCCCACGTTTATATGTATTTAAATGTTTTTGTTTCTATTGAATAAACACAATTCGATGCAAAATTAATAAAAATGCAGGATATTAGCCAACGAAAAACGACTTAATATCTTGCAAAAACAATATCTGAGCTATATGACAGCACTTAATCGCTGCATACAATATGGGGATGCAACAGTTGCCCGCTACATCCCCATAAAATAACCAACAAATATTTATTTCATTCTCAAAGTACTTGTACCGTTATTGGGCAAAGTCTCGTCGGTATCTTCAGATTTTGGATACTCATAATCATATGTTTTTTCATTTCCTGTCTGGTAATCAACTGCCGTTACACGAATACCTTTCTTGCCCGGATAAGCCTTAATCAGATCTTCAATGTCAAAGCATACTATTCCTAACCCATAACCTTCCATAGTTCCCTTGATCTTATCCATTAAATAAACATTTATATACTCGGAATCTATAGTTTGCTCACTATCAATACTTACAAGGTTAGGATAATGATCTGAATACTGCCCTCTAACAGCAAAATCCAGATTCAGATACTTATCATAAATATATCCGTCCCTTATTATAACATTGTTTGTTCCAAGTGTATCAGGCATCTCTTCTGCATATCGTATTGACTTCTTTGTCAGAAGAAGATTAAGATACTGCAACCTGCCTGTATAATCATAGCCGCTGATATTTTCTCCTTCCAATACAAAAGAAAGAATAACTCTTGCACTGTCCTTCAATACATCTGTATCAAATGTAGAACCTATCGGACAGAAAGTTTTACCATTGTCAAACTTAAAATAAAATTCTGCGTCCTTAATCTGATGTGCAGTTCCTAAACCACCATATAGATAATAATCACTTGAATCATCTTTCATACATGATGAAAGCAACACAGCTCCCAAAATAGATAAAAACAGGTATTTCAGTTTCATAATCATAAAAAATTAATAATTTCCATTCTAACTACTTTCACAGAGAAAACAAATGAAACAATAGATTATTGCATATTTATATGTTAAAAAAGGATAAAACAAATTGATTTTACAACTTGGTTCATTATTGTTGAACAAGATGTTTGTTACTTTAAAACAATTATAAAAAAATACATGCAACCTGTGCAATATTTTACAGTATACTTCATTTTATAATTGAAAGATGTGCAATGACGAGCAAATATTAGTTGAACTGTGCAGAACAAAAGACAGAGCAGCATGGAATACTGTGTATAATATGTATGCAGGAAATCTCCTTACAGCCATAATGCGCTATATTCCTGACAAGGAAAGAGCTTATGACATACTGCACGATGCATTCATCAAAATATTTTCGTCATTCGAAATGTTCAACTGGAGGGGAGAAGGCTCATTAAAGGCATGGATGACAAGAATAGCGATAAACATGTCGCTTGAGAGTTTAAGAAAATATGACATAATAAATGACAGTGCGGATATTGAAACTATGCCTGAAAATGATTTTATTGATGATGATGACGATATGGAAGGACTTGATCCTGATGTCCTTATGAAATTTATCCAGGAATTGCCTGCAGGGTACAGAGCAGTATTCAACCTTTATGTATTTGAAGAAAAATCGCATAAGGAAATAGCCGAACAACTTGGAATAACAGAACAGACATCAGCATCACAATATCACAGAGCCAAATCCAAACTGGCAAAGCAGATCAAGGAATATATTGCGAAATTGAAATAAAAGGACAGGATATGCAAAAAAGAAGCAAATGGGAACAAAACATAAAGAGCAGGTTAGAAAACCATAAGACACAGGTTCCGGATTTCATATGGGACGACATTGAATCCGAACTGCCCAAAGAAAACCTGTTCCGCCGCAACAAGTCTCTCATAATGAACATTGCGGCTACTGCTGCAATAGCGGTAATTCTGGCTACAGTTTACTTTACAACTGTCAGCAAACCTGTTGAAGACGACAGAATTGCAGCTGTCGTTAATAACACGGCAACGATAGAAAAAGTAAACGAACAGCAAAGCATAACAGAAGATATTTCAGATAATCCTGTTAATCAGACACAAACCGGACAGGCAAAAAAAGAAATACTTCTTGCAAGAAACATAAACCAAACGGCTAAAGGGGAAATAATATATAATAGAAATGCTGATTCAGAAGAGTCTGCATTATCTGAAAATCAAAAAAATCTTTCTGAAAAAAACGATGTTAATATCAACAATGAAGTGAATGAGAGGGAGGAAACCGAAACAAGGGACTACTCCCCTCTTAAAAAGCAAAAAGCGACATCGTCATATAGCTCAGACAATTATTACTCAACAAAAAGAAACAATAAAGCCAATAGCCAGAAAGGAAAATGGTCTGTTTCCGTCCAGGCAGGGAACACTTATAACAGTACATCAACTGCCGCTACAGGTTTCTCTGCAAGAGAAGCCAATATTCTACTACAGACAAACCAGATTTCTACATATGAATCAATGTTTGTAAAAACAAATATTGAGCAACCGGAAACATATACAAAGCATCATTTCCCAATAACAGGAGCAATAACCGTAAAGAGATATCTTACAGACCGTATATCATTAGAGACAGGTCTGCAATATACCATGTTACGTACAGATATAACAAGTGGAGGAAACCTGAGACTTGTAAAGAAACAGAAATTCCAATACCTTGGAGTACCTGTAAAGGTAAATTATGATATTGTAAATTCAAAAGGATTTGTATTGTATGCATCAGCAGGCGGTTCTATAGAAGGCTGTATATCTGCAAAAAGCTATAACGAGCTGATAAGAGGAGAAGAACTTACAAAGAAAGAAACAGAATCAATAAACATGAAGAAAACACAATTCTCGGTAAACGCAGCATTCGGAGTACAGTTTAACCCTATAAGCTTTATGGGAATATTTGCAGAACCGGGAATAACCTATTTCTTCAATGACGGAAATACCAACATTAGCAATATTAGACAGGAACACCCTCTGAACTTCCAATTGAGGGCAGGTTTAAGATTTAATCTTTAAGAATGACGCTTTACGTATTCTTCAATCTTTTTGGCAGCAAGATGATATGATGCCTTCAAAGCCCCTACTGATGTTCCGAATATCTGTGACATCTCGTCATAACTCATATCATCATAATAACGCATATTGAACACCATTCTCTGTTTTTCGGGCAGCGTAAGCAATGCTTTCTGTAGCAATATCTGAATTTCATCGCCTGTAAAATACTGATCATCGGCCAACTCTTCAGCCTTTGATTCAATATACTCCTCCATGGGCACGGTTATCTGCTGTTTGGATGTAAATGTAAGGCACTCGTTCAATGCTATCCTGTAAAGCCAGGTTGAAATCTTTGCATCACCACGGAAGTACTCGATATTCATCCATGCCTTGACAAATGTATTTTGCAACAAATCATCAGCATCATCATGATTCAGCACAATACGTCTTATCTGCCAGTAAAGTTGCTCGCTATAATGTTTCACAATCATAGAAAAAGCTTCTTTTCTGGTAGCGCTGTCCTGAAGCAAGGCAGTAACTTCTCTTTCGTTATACTCGTTCATCTCTGCTATATGTCAATCTTTCACTTACAAACGCAATCCGTTAATGCTCATTTTCCGGAATTTCTCTTTCTGGTTAACTCCTTAAGTATGTGCTTCTGAAAATCATTTTCAGCCTTTCCCAACTTGAACAGTTGTTCATAGGTCAGAATCTTTTGGGCTTTTTTAAAAAAGGTATCTTCAAGGACATTTCCTTCCAAGGCAAGTTTATGCAATTCTTCTATCAATTCACGATATTCTGCTTCAGACGCCATGCCGGCACGATTCATAAGTTCCTGATTTTTCTTATAATTTGCCTGCTTTTTGTTTTGATATTCTTCATATATCGGAAAGAACTTGCTGCAAACTTCGTCACTAAGATTCAGTTCACGCTTTAGATATGCTTCCTTATAATCTCTGAACTGCTCACGAGTCATTCCGTTCAGATTGTTGTTTGACTGTGCCAGCAAAACTCCGGCAAACAGCATGGCAACAATAGACAATGATATTTTCCTTAACATATTCATTCCACTACATTTTCCAGATACAGATACATAGAATAGTCATCCATATCATTTTCTTTCATCAAATAATTGCAATAGTCTGCCGCTTCATCAGAATATACAGCCTGGAACACTTCTGTTTCTGTTTGTGTTGTTGACACCAGATTTAGTTGTTCCTTATTGTCAGTACCGACAAAATCTTCGGCTATAGCAAACATTGCCGCAATACCGGCAAACATTGCTGCAAGATAAACAAGAGGTTTAACTCTGTCCCACAAAGTAACCACCCGTGTTTCCTCAACAAAAGTCCTTTCAGGTAAGTTGGACATCACTTTGTCCGTAAATGAATCAAAATATCCGTCAGGAGTTTTAAAAGGTTTCTCTATTCCAAATTTCTTTATCAAGTAATCTTCTTCTTTTGCCATACGCATAAATGTTTATACTTTAGACTAAACAAAAAGTAAAAGGTTTAATGAATTCATAATTTTTCAAAAGACTACTGTCTAAATATAAGTATTCATATAACTATTAACAACTACAATTGTTTAATGTAAAGCCTATACAAAGTTATTGATTTATACAATTAAAACAAGCTCTATTTTAACAATATTGTTACAAAACGACTAAATATAATACTTTAGCTGTAAAAGGAATTGTTTATAATCATATCATATTAAAAATATATATATCTTTGTAGTATATTACTAATCTAAAAAATAACGTTTATGAGAAAATTTACTTTTATTAAGATTTTTGCTTTAATGGCAATTCTATTAATTTCAGGTTCCATCAAAGCACAAGGAGACGGACAGAGCAAAGAAACAGCCTATACTGTGTCTGAAGCATTGGCTGCTTATGTTGATGGACAAGCAAAAGCCAATACTTGGGTAAGTGGATTTATAGTTGGATATGTTGACGGTTCAGCAATTGACAAAGGAAGTCATTTTGATTTGACAAGCGGGGAAGTTAGCGCTTCAAACCTTCTTATGGCTGATTCAAAGACAGAAACAGACTATACAAAGTGTCTGGTTGTCCAACTGAAAGCTGGTTCAAATGTCAGAGAAGAATTGAATCTTTTAGACAATCCAGAAAATCTTGGCAAAAGCGTTAAAATCAAAGGTAGCCTTGAAAAGTATTTCAATGTAGCAGGACTTAAGAGCACAACAGAATGCGAATTGGAAGGTTCAGAACCTATTGAACCAACAGAATTCTACAAATACAAAAAAGTTTCTGCTGTTACTAGCGGAAAAAAATATGCTTTAGTAGCTGAGAGCGAAGGTAATTTAATCGTTGCAAAAAATCTTCCAACAGACAAAAACTACGGTTATCTGTATGTTGACAATGCAAATGAAGTAGATGGCGATAATATTACTATGTATGATAAAGTTTATAGCTTTACTATTACTGAAGTTGAAGGTGGATATACTATTCAAGATGAAAGCAACCGTTATATGATTATGCAAGGAACTTTCAATTCATTCAATGTTTCAGCAGAACGTACAACTGGAGATACATGGACTATAGAAGCTAACGGTGACGGTACATTCAAAATCACAAATGTTGAAATGAATAAATACATCCAGTATTCATCTAAATATACAAGCTTTGGTTCTTATCCTGATGAACAAGGAATTATGCCTATAATTTATGAATTAACAACAGGAACTTCAAATATTGCTCCAGTAGTAGAAGACGTTAACGCACCTATTGAAGTATACACAATCAATGGTGTTATGGTTGGTAACTCACTTGAAGGACTTGAAAGTGGTCTATATCTTGTAAAACAAGGTAATAAAGTTAGAAAAGTTATTAAGTAAGAAATAAATTACAATAAGTAAAAAGGCGTGCAAATGCACGCCTTTTTTATTTTACTTCATAGAATAAATATAAACCATTATTTAGAGATAAATAAGATATCAATAACTTATATTCTATATACCAATCCCTCATTGGCAAGTACCGTATTAGGAAATACTTCTTTTGCTTCATCAAGCAAAACACGTACATCTGTATATCGTGCAGAATAATGTCCTATCATAAGCTTCTTGACCTGAGCATCACGGGCCATTGTTGCAGCCTCAGCAGCAGTGGTATGATAGGTTTCACGAGCACGCTTTACAGCATCATTACCGAATGTAGCCTCATGGAAAAGCAAATCAACACCTTTCAATTGTGAAACGTTTTCATGTAAATATGTCGTATCAGAACAATAGGCATAAGACCTTACAGGAGCAGCAGGTCCTGTCAAACGTGAATTTGGAACAACCTCTCCATCATCAGTTACAAAATCCTCACCGTTTTTCAAGCGTCCATACATACTTAATGGAACATTATAGGCATCACACATATCCCTGACAATATGCCTCAATCCCGGTTTCTCTCTGAACAGATAGCCACAGCATGGAATACGATGTTTCAAAGGGATTGTCTCAACCGTCATAGTACGGTCTTCATACACTACATCCATTTTAGTTGGATCAACAGAATGATAGGCTATTTCAAACGGCAATCCGAAGCAGAAAGCATCCATTGCGTTTTTCATATGTTCTTCCATCCCCAAAGGCATATAAATATGCAAATCTGCCGTTCTGCCCAACAGTCCCAAAGAAGAAACAAGACCAAACAGACCAAAGAAATGGTCGCCATGAAAATGCGATATAAATATTGTATTCAAGCGAGAGAACTTGAGTTTTGCCTTACGGAACTGGAGCTGTGCCCCTTCCCCGCAATCAATCATAAACAGCTTTTCCCGCACGTTCAAAACCTGTGAAGTAGGAAAATGCAATGAAGTCGGCAAAGCCGAGCCGCATCCTAATATATATAAATCAAATGCTTCCATAGCTGCAAAGTTAACTCAAAGAGAAATCAAATCAAAACAGACAACACTATTGTTTATATAAAAAATTAGGGAACACTTTCGCGTTCCCTAATCCATATAAAGTAATTACTCTATTCTAAATTACTTCTTTGCAGCATCAAGCTGTTCTTTCAATGCAGCAAGAGCATCGATATCACCAAGAGTTGTAGAAGCAGCCTGGTTCTGGATAGCTGGTTCTTCTTTCTTAGCAGCCTTTTTAGAAGCTTTCTTTTCTGCCTTTTCTTCTGCCTTAGCAGCATCTTCGAAAATACGGCTGTGAGAAAGGATGATTCTCTTAGCTTCCTTGTTGAATTCGATTACCTTGAATTCAAGTTTTTCGTCAACCTGTGCCTGAGTTCCGTCTTTCTTAACAAGGTGTTTTGGAGTAGCGAAACCTTCAACACCGTAAGGCAATGCGATAACAGCACCCTTTTCAAGAGATTCGATGATTGTACCTTCGTGTACAGAACCTACAGTGAAGATTGTTTCGAATACATCCCATGGGTTTTCTTCAAGCTGCTTGTGACCAAGGCTCAAGCGGCGGTTTTCCTTATCGATTTCAAGAACCTGAACTTCGATATCAGCACCAATCTGAGTAAATTCTGATGGGTGTTTGATTTTCTTAGTCCAAGAAAGGTCAGAAATGTGGATCAAACCGTCAACACCTTCTTCTATTTCTACGAATACACCGAAGTTAGTGAAGTTGCGAACCTTAGCTGTGTGCTTAGAACCGATAGGATATTTTTCTTCGATAGTAGCCCATGGATCTTCCTTAAGCTGTTTGATACCAAGAGACATCTTACGTTCTTCACGGTCAAGAGTCAAGATAACAGCTTCAACTGTATCACCAACCTTCATGAAGTCCTGAGCAGAACGCAAGTGCTGTGACCAAGACATTTCAGATACGTGGATAAGACCTTCAACGCCCGGAGCGATTTCGATGAATGCTCCGTAGTCAGCCATAACAACAACTTTACCAGTTACCTTGTCACCAACCTTCAAGTTTGGATCAAGAGCATCCCATGGATGAGGAGTAAGCTGCTTCAAGCCAAGAGCGATACGTTTCTTTTCGTCATCGAAGTCAAGGATAACGACGTTAAGTTTCTGGTCAAGTTCAACAACTTCGTGTGGATCGTTAACACGTCCCCAAGAAAGGTCTGTGATGTGGATAAGACCGTCTACGCCACCAAGGTCGATGAATACACCGTAAGATGTGATATTTTTAACAGTTCCTTCAAGAACCTGTCCTTTGTCAAGTTTAGAGATGATTTCTTTCTTCTGCTGTTCAAGTTCAGCTTCGATAAGAGCTTTGTGAGAAACAACAACGTTTCTGAATTCCTGGTTGATTTTAACAACTTTGAATTCCATTGTCTTACCAACGAATACATCATAGTCACGGATAGGCTTAACGTCAATCTGAGAACCTGGCAAGAATGCTTCGATTCCGAATACGTCAACAATCATACCACCCTTAGTGCGGCACTTGATGTAACCCTTAATGATTTCAGAAGATTCAAGAGCTTCGTTAACACGATCCCAAGAACGAGTAGCACGAGCTTTTCTGTGTGAAAGAACCAACTGGCCTTTCTTGTCTTCCTGATTTTCGATGTAAACTTCAACTTTATCACCTACTTTCAAATCAGGATTGTAGCGGAATTCGCTCAATGGAATGATACCATCTGACTTGTAGCCGATGTTAACAACCACTTCACGTTTGTTCATAGAGATGACAGTACCGTCAACAACCTCACGGTCATTTACCTTGTTAAGAGTATTGTCATAAGATTTTTCAATTTCCTCGCGGCTTGCACCTGCGAAAGATTCGCCATTTTCATAGGCATCCCAATTGAAGTCTTCAATTGGAGCAACATTTTTCAAGTTTTCCATTAATTAATAATTGTGTTAGTTACTTTAAATAAATTAGACATTATATTGTATAATTCGGGCGCAAAGATATGAATTTAATTTCATATACAATACAAAACACTCTATATTTTATTCATATCTGTATGATTTTCACATCATTTACAGATACTATCTACGCTTTGCACGAATCACAATGCGGTCATTTGCCATACTGAAATCGGCAAAATTCATATCATTCAGCATCTCCACTATCGTAGCGGCAGGAACCGACCGCGATACATGGAAATATACACGTTTGTCCAGAAGCTTGAAATCAGAACATCCAATACTTATATTATACCATGCCCCGATTTCCTTCATGACATCAAGCAGAGCAACATTGTCAAATACAAATTCCCGGTCTGACCAACCGCCATACATATCATCTGAAGTTCTCTCCGGAATCATATCATTTCCGGCACCGACAATAACACTTTCACCAGGAAAAAGCATACACTTGCGCTTGCTTTCAATCTGTTCTACACGAACTTTTCCTCTATACAATGACACTTCCGGTTCTATACCCGAAAACGACTTGACATCGAAAACTGTTCCCAAAGCACAGACTGCCAGATTTTTTGAAACTACGAAAAAAGGATTCAACGAATCGCTTTTTACTTCAAACCTTGCACGCCCTGTCAAGAACACACGACGTTCATTCCCAGTGAAATGTTCAGGGTATGACAAACTGCTGTTCGCATCAAGCAAGACTTTTGTTCCGTCATCAAGAACAACCCGTGTCTGCGTTGCAGCAGGAGTAAAGACACGTATATTTCCGTTTTCCTCGTAAGCCATATATTCAGTTTCTACATTCATTGCAGTAAATACATCCTTTCCTGTATCGTAACCGGAATACATGGAAATACTTATTCCTATTGCAACGGCAAAAACAACAGCAGCAGCCGAAACCATTGTCCACAAACGACGACGCTTTTGCTTTAATATATGATTATTCCTGAACCTGTTCCATTCATTTTCGGTTTCTTCGGCTGACGGAGACTTGCAAAATGATTCTGAAATCAATTGCCCAAGAATAATATCATTCAAATCATTGTTTTCTGAACTGTTTTTCATTTTTCACTCCTTTCATTAAAAGTACTGCGCAAAATACTTAAAGCTTTAGATATATGTTTTTTTATTGTATCGGGACTCAGCCCCATCTGTTCTGCTGTTTCCTTATAAGTTTTCTTCTCCCAATAACAACATTTCAATATAGTACGTGTCGGCTCAGGCAAATCTCCGACAATACCTTCCACAACCCTTAGCCGTCGTTCATGCTCGGCATAATTGCTCTTCATATCAAAACTTGTCGCTTCTGTCAGGCTGTCGGCATTACGTTGTTCAACCTGCCGGTGCTTCAGGCTGTTTATACAAGCATTCCGCACCGAAGCATATAGCCACGACTCATACACAGGTTCATCAGGCTCATTAAACCTGTTCCATGCCGAAGCCATAACTTCCGAAACTATATCCTTAGCCTCATCATCGCTTTCAACAATACTTTCGGCAAAACGAACCAAAGAGGGATACATTTTACAGAACAGTTTTTTAAACTCATCCTCTTTACCTGATTTTCTTTTTATATCAAAAAACATATGATATCACCAACCAAATTATATTCCAGGCGCAAAGATATAAAGTTACAAACGACTTTTTTCACTCTGCCCTGCTCCAACTCCTTTATACTTGTTCTTTGTCGCATTGAACTTATAGGAAATTCTTATGCCAACACGTTGAAAGTCACGGTATATCTTGTTTTCCATATACGAATTCACTCCGTAAAGATTAAAATAGTAGAAGCCTGTTCTCAATATATCATCAGCTGAAAGCGTTACTATAAGCGCATCGTTGAAAAACGATTTTACAAGACGGGCAGAAACTCCTCCACTCCTCTTCATAATTATATAAGAACTCTGTCCGTCAAGCTGAAGCCATGCATTGACATTCAACATCCATCCCTTAGGGAAGTCAAAACTATTATCCCAATTGAACATGAAAAAAGGCTCATGTTTATCAGATTCTATAATCTGCTCATCAACTTCAGGATACTGCAAAAGAATATTACCAGTAAAAACGGTTTGCCATAATCCTATTCTAGGAGAGAAACTCAAAACAGCATTAGCCACACGACTGGCAATACTCATATGTTTGAAAAGCAATGTGCCGGGATGGGTCTTTTCATCATACGGCATAATCATATCAACAAACATATTCTTTGTATCTCCATATATAAAATCAGCATTAATCCACTTCCAGCCAAAATTCATATTGAAATTGTGAAATGTACTTGGCTGAAGCAAAGGACTGCCCTGAACATACTGATATTTGCTTCTATAGTCAATACTGCTCCTTAAAAATTCATATGAAGGATTTCGCTTGTATATTTTATATGAAAGACCGAACTTAAAAGATTTGTCTGCCCATCTTACAGAAACAGCCGGTACAAAATGATTGTAAACAGGGCTCTGTTCATCCTTTTTCAATCCAAACTCATAATAGCTGACTTTCTGATATTCATAACGGCCTCCCAAATCAAAGCTCCATTTATTCAATGAAACAGAGTAATCGGCAAAAGCCGAAAGCAGAACCTGTTCCACATGGTCATCCGCATTATAGGCAAATCCGCTCTGAGTAAATACATCACGTCTATCGGTATAAGTATTTTCGGTACCGAACGATAGACGTCCGTTCCATACCTCTCCCGAAGCTACAGCCTTAACAGCATAAAGACTGTTCCTGACATCCGACTTTGACCACATATCTTCCTGTCCGTCTGTAAAAGAACGTTGCATGACAGAATTGTTCTGATAAAGAAAATCTGCGTCTACATTCAATGTCCATCCGTTAAAACTTCCGGCATAATATGAGTTCACAGAATGGCTTGAATCATGCAATCCACGAGATTCTGTTGAATTGAAACATGATTCATAAATAAAACCATCCTTATATACATCTATATTGCTTTCGATATTATTATTCATTCCTTTCAGGCTCCCGCCGGGCATATATCTTGCTCCAAAGGAATGATTGGGCGAAGGTTCATAGTCAAATCCTATATCAGCAGAAAAATACCTGCGCCTCTTGGTCTGAATATCATTCTGATTAACATCCCATTCCGAATCTCCATAAAGTACATTCCTGTTTTCTACTTTTCCATAAGAATTGTTCTGGTCAAAACTTATTTTCCCGAATATATCAAGTCCCTTGACACGGTAATTCAACGCGGCATATTCATTTCCTGTTGCCCAACGACCTTGCGAATAAAATACATTTGCGTTCCCACTCCATCCTTCACCTTTTCTTCTGACAGTCCTTATTCGTATTACTGCCGGTACATCCGAAGCATACTCCACCCCAGGAGAAGTAACAACTTCTGCCGACTGTATGTCAACTGCCGAAATATTATTAAGTTCATCACTGTTTCTTATCTTTCTGTTATTTACATAAATCACAGGCGTACCGCGTCCCAACACATTGTAACTGCAACCATAACCTGAAACAAAAGGCAAATGCAAAATCAGTTCGGCAGCTGTACCCATTTTTGAAAGAAAAGAACCCGCTACGTTAACCTTAAGCCCGTCAGAACTGTTTTCTACAAGCGGGCGCTGTCCGTCAACAACAACCTCACCAAGCATCTGCACATCAGGAACAAGAGTTATTTCCTTATAACCACCGTCATATTCAGTAACATTAGTTGAATACCCCACAAATGATGACTTCAGCAAATAAGACATTCCGGACGAAGCAACCATACGAAAAGAACCTAAAGCATCAGTAACACAACCTTTAATAAAAGCAGAATCAACAGCCGATAACAGCAGAACATTTACATAGGGCAAAGGTTTGCCGTTTTCATCCTTCACCTTTCCTCCAATTTCAATAAAGGAAGATGTATCCCCTTTTCTGCGAACAACAAAATAATCATCCCTTTCCTGATAAATCAAATGTGTTCCTGACAAAACAATTCCTATGGCTTCAGCCTCTGTCTTATCCTCTATATCGGCAGATACAATATACTTTTCAGTCTCATTATAGGAAAATATAATACTCTTCCCGCCATATTTTTCAACCAGTTTCAATGCTGTAGGCAAATCCATGTTTTCTATCTTCAAGGAAAATCTCCCGCCATTCTGGGCATACAGACCTTGACACAACACAATGTCAAGAAACATCATCCAAACAAAAGCTCTAAAATACAAACCAAATCTCTGCATATTCATTATTTTTTATCATTGTTTTATTATAATACAACAACGATATGCAATCGGGTACAATATTAATGTTAAAAAACAGATTTTACTGTATTTTCCGAAAACAATATGCATAAAAAAAGGGAAGACTCACCAGTCTCCCCTTCATTCTAATACAAATCACAGGATTATTCTTCTTTCTGTGTAGCTTCAAACTCCTTGACAAGTTTTTCCTGAACATCTGTAGGAACAAGTTCGTAATTGGCAAACTTCATGATAAATGAAGCGCGTCCTCCTGTCAAAGAACTCAATGAAGTAGAATAAGAAGACATTTCCTTTAATGGCACTCTTGCCTGAAGCTTTTCGTAACCTTTTTCACTGCTCATACCCATGATAAGCGCACGGCGTCCCTGCAAGTCACCCATAACGTCACCCATCTTGTCGCTTGGAACAAATACTTCAACATCATAAATAGGTTCAAGCAATTTTGGACCTGCATTCTTGAATGCTTCACTGAATGCATTGCGTCCTGCAAGCATGAATGATACTTCATTTGAATCAACCGGGTGCATCTTTCCGTCATATACGATAACGCGTACGTCGCGGGCATATGAACCAGTCAAAGGTCCCTGTTCTATTCTTGACATGATACCTTTTAGGATTGCAGGCATGAATCTTGTATCGATGGCTCCACCAACCACACTGTTTACAAATACAAGCTTTCCGCCCCATTCCAAATCAATTTCTTCTTGTCCTTTAACTGTTATCTTGTATTCCTGACCGTTGAATTTGTAAGTATCAGGCAATGGCATACCTTCCTTGTAAGGTTCTACAATCAAATGAACTTCACCGAACTGTCCGGCACCACCCGACTGTTTTTTGTGACGATAGTCAGCACGTGCAGCCTTAGTGATTGTTTCACGGTAAGGAATCTTCGGCTCTTCATATTTGACCATAAGTTTTTCGTTGTTTTCAAGTCTCCATTTCAAAGTACGCAAATGGAATTCTCCCTGACCGTTAACAAGAATCTGCTTCAATTCCTTTGACTGTTCAACAACCCATGTAGGATCTTCTTCCTTCATGCGGTTAAGGATAGCCATCATCTTTTCTGTATCAGCCTCATTAACCGGCTTGATAGCACGTGAATATTTTGAATTAGGATACTTGATAAAGTCAAATCTGTAAGAACAGTCCTTGCCGTTCAATGTATTTCCTGTACGTACGTCCTTCAACTTGACTGTTGCGCCTATATCACCAGCCTGAAGTTCTGAAACCTTGATACGGTTGGCTCCAGCAACAACATAAATCTGTGCAAGACGTTCCTTTGAATTTCTGTCGGCATTCAGCAAATCGTCACCTTCATGAACTGTTCCGCTCATTACCTTAAAGTAGGAAACTTCACCGATATGCGGTTCAACACTTGTCTTGAAGAAATAAAGTGATTCAGGTCCGTTTGCATCAGGAGTAACTTCTTCACCATCGGTATTCTTAACCTTAGGCATTTCAGAAACAAAAGGAACGACATTGCCAAGGAACTCCATCAGACGGCGAACGCCCATATCCTTGCCTGCACAAACACAGAACAGAGGGAACATTCCTCTTGCAACAAGTCCCTTGCGGATACCTTCACGCATTTCGTCTTCAGTCAAAGATTCCTTCTCAAAGAATTTTTCCATAAGGCTTTCGTCATTTTCGGCAGCAGCTTCAACAAGCGCCTTGTGCATTTCCATAGCCTTATCCATTTCTTCTGCAGGAATATCTTCAATAATAGGAGCACCGCCTTCAGGCTTCCATGAGTACTTCTTCATCAAAAGCACGTCAATCAAAGCATTGAAACCAGGACCACACTGTATTGGATACTGAATAGGAACAACCTTACTTCCATAAGCATCACGGAGTTGTTCTAGAATACTGTCATAATCACACTTTTCGTTGTCAAGCTGGTTCAAAAGGAAAATAACCGGCTTGTTCAATTTTTCTGTATAACGGAAGTGATTCTGAGTTCCGACTTCAAGCCCGTACTGACCGTTCAGCAAAAGAATTGCAGTATCGGTAACGTTCAAAGCAGTAACTGCACCGCCAACAAAGTCATCAGAACCCGGACAGTCTATTATATTTAGTTTCTTGTTATTCCATTCAACATGAAATACAGTTGAAAATACTGAATATCCATATTCCTGCTCAACAGGGAAATAGTCGCTCACTGTATTTTTCTGCTCAACCGAACCTCTGCGTTTTATAACTCCACTCTCGTAAAGCATAGCTTCAGCGAGGGTGGTTTTACCTGAGCCTGAACTTCCTAACAAGGAAATGTTTTTGATTTCATTAGTCTGATATACTCTCATGATACTTATGATTTAATAATTAACAAAATACCACTAAGCGTGGATGATTTATTTTTCTTAGGCGCAAATTATAAACATTTAATTTAAAAAGCAAACAAAAAGAATATTTTTTATACATTTTGAAAGTATATTATGTCATTTATTCATACATAAAAGGATTTATTTACATAAATAAAGTATTTGCATCTGTCAATTAAGGCAAAAAATATATTCCAGTTGTCAGAAAACATCCTCCCAAGGGTTTAGACGTATTTGCAGAAAAGGATAAAGTAGGTATTTTTGCAAAAAATCATTAACATGGCTGGAATATACATACATATACCATTCTGCAAAAAAAGATGCATTTACTGTGATTTCTATTCAACCACACTCGGACATCTGAAGGACAGATACATAAATGCCGTTGAAAAGGAAATAGAAATCAGAAAGGACTATGCCGGAAATGAAACCGTTGAAACAATATATTTTGGAGGCGGAACACCATCCCAACTAAAGTCCGAGGATATCAAAATGATTATATCTGCAATAAATAAAGTGCACAACGTAAAAAATAATGCAGAAATAACAATCGAAGCAAATCCAGATGACCTTACCGAAGAATATGTAAACGCACTAAAGTCAACAGGGGTAAACAGAATAAGTATAGGAATACAGACTTTTAATGACAGAAGACTCAAATTCCTTAACAGAAGACACAACGCACAACAGGCAAAAGACGCGGTGAAAAGATGTCAGGACAAGGGATTTGACAATATAAGCATAGACCTGATCTACGGCTTTCCCGATGAAAGCACAGAGCAATGGATAAATGACATAGACACTGCACTTGAGCTTGGCATACAGCACATATCTGCCTATCACCTTATTTATGAAGAAGGGACAAAGCTGTACAATATGCTTGAAAAGAACGAATTATGCGAACTGGACGAAGAAAAAAGCGTCGAACAGTTTAAAATCCTGATACAAAAATTAAAGGAAGGAGGTTTCGTTCATTATGAGATTTCAAATTTCTGTATGCCTGGAAAAGAATCCAGACACAATTCATCCTATTGGAAAGACAAGAAATATATAGGAATAGGCCCATCGGCACATTCATACAATCTTGATTGCAGACAATGGAATATCTCTGACCTTGAAAAGTATATGAAACTTGTTGAAAACGGAGAAACTTTCTTTGAAAAGGAAGAACTGACAAAAGAAGAACATTATAACGATTATATTCTAACATCACTAAGGACTATGTGGGGAGCAGACCTTAACCTGATAAAGAAAAAATTCGGTGAAAAACTTTACGGTCACTTCATTTCAAATGCCGGTAAATATATAAATAACGGGGAAATGAGAATATCCGACGGAATGGCAATAATATGCGACAACGGGATTTTCATATCCGACGGCATCATGAGCGACCTTATGTGGGTTGAATAGTCAAAATGTATTATATTTGCAAAAAAACACAAACCTATCCAAAATGGAAAGCTCTAAGATAATTATAATAGTAAATCCAAAGTCGGGAAGCGGTTCCAAAAAGACGATTATAGAAAGAATTGACAAGTTCTTTACTGAAAAAAAAGCCGAATACTCAATAATTCAAACCGAATATGCCGGACATGCCGAAAAGATTGCAAAGGAATATGCAGGCAAGGTTGGAACAATAGTGGCAGTTGGAGGAGACGGAACAGTCAATGAAATTGCAAGAGGCATAAGAGATTCTGAAACTGCTCTTGCCATAATACCTTACGGTTCCGGCAACGGACTTGCAAGAGATCTGTGCATACCTATGCGTCTGTCAGCAGCACTAAAGACCATAACAAATGGCGACAAGATACTTATTGATTATGGACTTATAAACGAACATCCTTTTTTCTGCACTTGCGGAACAGGATTTGACGCATCAGTAAGCCTTAAATTTGCCGACTCCAACAAACGCGGACTGCTTACATATATAGAAAAGACCCTGACCGAATGGCTTAACTATTCTCCAATCGAATACGAACTTACAATTGACGATAATGCACCACAGAAAATAAAAGCCTTTCTTATTGCATGCGCAAACGCTTCACAATACGGTAACAACGCATACATTGCTCCGGAAGCCGACATCACAGACGGTATTATGGACGTTACAATCGTACTGCCTTTCAACGTATGGGAGATACCAGGACTGGTTGTGCAACTGTTCACCAACACAATTGACAAAAACAGCAAGATAAAGACTTTTAAATGCCGCAAGCTGCACATATCAGGAAAAGATGAAAACCCGGCACACTTTGACGGTGACCCGATAATATTAAGCAAAGAAATTGACGTTGAAATAATAAACAAGGGGCTGCATGTAATCATTCCTAACGAAAAGGACAAAAAAGACCGTTTCAAATACTCGCTGTCGCAAAGGTATGACATCACAATAAAGGATATACAGCATTGCACCGAGTATATTGAAGATGCCAACGAAAAAATGGAAAAGCAAATCAAAAAGCATAATGATGCCGTACTTGGCTTTATAAAGAAAACCAATGACGACATACTTAATTCCATCAAGAATCTGCTGAACAAATAAAAAAGCCGAACATATTCCACAAAATACATACAAGCTTTTCACTTAAAACCAACTACCTTTTTGCCCAAAACATTAAATATTTTCGGTTAAAAGGTAGTAAGTTTTTTTATAAGCCAACAGTATCTAACAAACCTTGAATACGAAAAAACAAGAGGGTGTGTCAAAATGATGCACCCTCTTTTTCGTTATTATAATCATTGCCTTTTCTTTTTCATAGAGTATGCTT
>CALUJO010000029.1 GCA_944320965.1 uncultured Bacteroidaceae bacterium
CATAACAAAGCCTCGGCTTGGGAAAGTCGGGGCTTTGTCATAAAAAAAGAGGGTATGCATTTTGACACACCCTCTTTCTTTTATGTAAAAGAATAAAAAAGAATATTTTAAAAAGTTCTGCAGCAAAACGGCACAGTCAAAGGGTCACATTTGCATCATAAATATAATAATGACAAACAAATAATGGGAGCAAATGCTGTATCATAATAGTTGAAAACCTAGGAATTTTTCATACCCAATAAAATATATGGCACAAAACTCAATGCTTCCAAAATAAACAAACGTCCGTTTTTTTGAGTTTTGGGACAATATTTAATTTATAGACCATGAATATTATATTATCAAAAAAAGATGCACCAGCAAAACAGACAAAATGTTCACTGAAAAAAGTATGTGCACAACTCTGCTTAATGACAATCATTTTTTCATTCACAATTCTTTCATCCTGTAATACGTATGATGAAGAAGATGTAACAATAATAGGAATACTGAAAATAAACGACTTGATTGAAAAGAAACTGATGCCTGTATGCGATGCTGAAGTAGAAAAGCTTAATAGAGCTATAGAGGAGTATAATGAATCTATTGATATGTACAACTTCAGTAATCTGTTTAATCTCGGCTTATCAAACGGGATAAAAGAACTAGATTATGACGTTGATCAGATAAATCTAATGGCAGAAAAATACAACACATCTGATAATAATTTTGACCTAAACAAACTTGAAATTGATTTGACAACCGAACTTTGGACATACTTTAACCTCACTTATAGTGATATCATTCCAGCAAAAGCACAGAACACTCAGGAAGGCAGATATTTCACAATAACAGAACTAAAGGAGAAATATCCGGACTATACAAATTTGGAAATTACAGATTTCCGTCCTATGGAGCTTATCAGTACCATAGACAACGAAAAACTTTTTGACATCTCCATATTGACGGAAGGAGATATCAACCTAAGAACACTATATATATTCTATCTTCACAAAAGAAAAGAACTGGAAGAATTTGAAAAAGCAGTTGATACCTTTAAGAATACTTATAATATTGATTATATGAGTATTATAAAAGAACATTGTAATGAGGAAAGTTTAAAAGAAGTTGATACAAACGGAATAATGAATATTTTTCATGAATTATGTACACAAGACAATCCTGCTTATGAATACAATGAAAAAGGATTCAGAAAATTTGCATTCGACTACTTTGAAACCGATATGTTCAGAGGTGAAGATATTGACTGAAAATACAGAAAAGGAGTAATACCTAATGTGATATTTGGTATTACTCCATATTTCATAACAAGAGTATTACTTTAATTCTTAAATGACATTTCCAAATTCAGTCCATGCTTTCCTTATTCTCATAAAATATATCACACCGACAATATCTGCCAATGCCCAGCCTATAGGGACCGACCACCATATACCGTAATAACCTATTGAAGGAACAGAAGCAAGGATATAGGCAAGTACAACTCTTGTACCAAGCGAAAGTATAGTCAGAACAACCGACATACCCGGCATAGCTATTGCGCGGTAAAGCCCATACAAAAGGAACAGATAACCGATTCCGATATAAAAGCTGCCTTCGATGCGCAGATACCCTACTCCGATATTCACAATCTTCTCATTGCCAGCAGATATGAATACAGACATAAGTTGCGGAGCAAAGGCAAATACAATAACAGAAACGGCTATACTGAAAACAGAAGTAAGCCATACGGCACTTTTTATTCCGCGGTTTATTCTGTCTTTATTTCCTGCACCGAAATTCTGTGCAATAAATGTAGAGAATGCATTCCCGAAATCCTGAACAGGCATATATGCAAACGAGTCAACCTTCACGGCAATTGCAAAAGCAGCCATAACCGCAGTCCCGAAAGTATTGACCAAACCCTGTACCATAAGAATTCCGAAGTTCATTACTGACTGCTGGACGCAAGTCAGGAAAGAATAGGACACAATCCTTTTCAGTGATAATTTGTCAAACACCATATCACCACGCTCAAGAGCCAGTTCAGGGAATTTTATGCGTGTATACAAGTAGAGCCCCACCGCAGCAACAAGCTGTGAAACAACAGTTGCCCAGGCAGCTCCACGTACTCCCCACTCCATATACACCATAAAGACAATATCAAGAATGATATTAAGCACTACGGACAAAGCAAGAAAACAGAGTGGAACAATGGAATTTCCTATTGAACGCAAAAGAAAAGCATAGAAATTGTACAAAGCAACAGGAATCATTCCAAGGAGTATAATAAACAGATACTCTCCGACCATAGTTTCAAGTTCTGGAGGAATCTGCAGTATGTGTATTATAGGTGAGATAAATACAAGCGAAACTATATTCAGCAACAATGTAACTCCACCCACAACCAGCATGGAAGAAAAAATGCTTCGTTTCATTTCATTGAAATCACGTGCACCATACTGCATTGAAAACACCGCACTGCATCCCATGCACAGACCAATAAAGATTGAAGTAATGAATATTATCAAAGTATATGATGAGCCGACAGCAGCCAGAGAATCAGCTCCAAGCACCCTGCCAACGATAAGCGTATCGGCAATATTATAGCATTGCTGTAGAAGATTTCCCAGCATTAGCGGAAAGGCAAACCTAAGCATTGTGCCGGTTATGCTTCCCTGTGTCAGATTTACTTTCCCAAAATCAGCCATCCTGTAACCAATCAGCAACAAACACCACGCACAAACAAAAAAAAGAAAAAGCCCCGAATACTTCAAGGCTTTTTCTTTTCTTCTGAGGTTCCTGGCGGATTCGAACCGCCGTACACGGTTTTGCAGACCGCTGACTAAGCCACTCATCCAAGGAACCTTGTTTTTTTCGTTTGCGATGCAAAGGTAAGACTTATTTTTGAATCTCCAAAGCTTTACTAAACTTTTTTATCTAATATGACTTATTTTTTGCAGTCACCTTCTTTTTTACCTTTCTTCAAGTCACGCAATTTGCAATCGGCAGTGCATGAGGAGCAGTCACCACCCTGCTCCCCTTTCGAAAGGAACCGTCTTCCGACGCGCCATATTATCAGGCAAACACAAACGGCAAAAACCAGATATACAATAATATCCTGCAACATAATCAAATCAGATTATAAGTGAAACAGTCTGATATACGATAAATGTGACAATCCAGGCAAGGGCAGTTGTATAGCACATTGCAAAAATTGCCCACTTCCATCCACCGGATTCCTCCTTTATGGCAACTATTGTTGCGATACAAGGGAAGTATATCAGGACAAACAGCATGTAACAGAAAGCCACAAGCGGAGATATGTCAAGGCGTGAGGCCACACTTGCTCCGTCACTTTCGGCATCGTCAGTATAAAGAACGCTCAGCGTACTTACAACAAGTTCCTTTGCTCCGGCGCCGGATATAAGGCCTACGCCAAGCTGCCAGTCAAAGCCCAAAGGCTTGATAACCGGTTCAATTACCTTGCCTATTGTACCTATGTATGAATTTTCCTGCTGTTCGGACGGTGTAGAATAAGCATCATGGTTAGGATAATAGCCAAGGAACCAGATAACAATTGAAGCAATCATTATTATGCCTCCCATCTTTTTCAGATACTGCTTTCCTTTTTCCCAAGTATGACGGAAGATTGATTTTGCAGTCGGCATCCTGTATGGCGGAAGTTCCATAACAAACGGGGAATCATCTCCCTTAACCAAAAAGCGTGTAAACACTCTTGCCATGATTACAGAAAGGAATATTCCTATTACATACATAGAAAACATAACCAGTCCGCTATGCTTCGGGAAGAATGCACCGGCAAACAATATATACAAAGGCAAGCGCGCGCTGCAAGACATCAAAGGAACAATAAGCATTGTTACAAGACGGCTCTTGCGGTTTTCTATTGTTCTGGTTGCCATAACGGCAGGAACATTACATCCGAATCCCATAATCAGAGGAATGAAAGATTTTCCGTGCAGTCCCATCTTGTGCATAATCTTGTCCATGATAAATGCCGCACGTGCCATGTAGCCGGAATCTTCCATGACAGATATGCAGAAATACAATATAAGTATGTTAGGCAGAAAGACAATAACGCCGCCAACACCTCCTATAATACCGTCAACTATCATATCTTTCAGCGGACCGTCACTCATTGTCGACGAGACAAAACTGCCAATCCAATCAACAAAAGACTCAATCCACTGCATAGGATACTCGCCAATGGTAAATGTACATTCAAACATTATGTACATCAGAAGGAAGAACACCGGATATCCCCAGAAACGGTTTGTAAAGATTGAATCCAAAGCTTTAGTTATCTGCTTGTCATCTTTTACTCCGTCAGTAAATGTCTCGCGCAGCGCCCCGGTTATAAATCCGTACTTCGCGTTTGTTATGGCTGTTTCACAGTCTTCTTTAAGGATACTTTCAATACGTTTCTCCTCACGGTCTCTAACGGCATATACATCATCTTTTTCTGAAAGTTTGCCGATTATAGCCTCAACTTCCTTGTCATGTTCAAGTAACTTTATTGCAAGGAAACGTGTAGAATAGCGGTCACGCAAATGATGTATCTTCTTCAGAACATCCTGAATAGCCCTTATTCCCTCTTCTATTTCAGGTCCGTGATTGATATGTATATGGCGGTAAGTATGGACATCCTTTACACTATGCTCATCAGCAGCCGAAAACTTATGGTCAGGCACATACTTGTCATGCCAGTTCTTTATGCCTTCGGTTATTTCCTTATTCAGTTTTCCGTCCTTGTCAATAAAGTCGGCGCCTTCATAAATCTCTATTATTGTATGAAACAACTGTTCTATTCCAAGTCCCTTTTTACATACCGTAGGAATCATAGGAATACCGAAAAGCTTACTCAACTGGACATTATCCAACTTTCCGCCGCTCTTTTCCAGTTCGTCATACATATTCAACGCACAAACAACACGGACATTCATGTCAATAAGCTGCGTAGTCAGATAAAGATTTCTTTCAAGATTTGAAGAGTCTATTACGTTTATTATGATATCAGGCGTTTCCTCTATGATATGTTTCCTGACATATATCTCTTCGGGCGAATATGCCGAAAGGGAATAAGTACCCGGAAGGTCAACAATTTTGAAGTGATAGCCCTGAAAGTCAAAATATCCCTCTTTGGCATCAACCGTAACACCGCTGTAGTTTCCTACATGTTCGTGTGCTCCCGAAGCAAGATTGAAAAGAGATGTCTTTCCGCAGTTTGGATTACCCACCAGAGCGACATTAATCTGTCGTCGCTGTCCCTGCGCAATCTCACACAATTCATCCTCAGTGATGGAATAACTGTCCTTGATATTGTCATATTCTGTACCGAACAAAGAGTTGTTCACCTCAATATCCTCGCGTGCCACAACTTCTATCATCTCGGCTTCCGAGTGGCGCAATGAAATTTCATAGCCCATTATACGGTATTTTACCGGATCCCTCAAAGGCGCATTCAAAAGAACTTCAACGGTTTTACCCTTAACAAAACCCATTTCAACAATCCTCTTGCGGAAACCTCCGTGACCAAGCACCTTTACAACAACTCCGGTTTCTCCTGTTTTAAGTTCAGATAGACGCATACTATTTTTCAAATTTACGACAAAATTAAAGCATTGTTAAGGAAATGACAAACAGAGCAACAAATATTTGATACCTGACATCACATTATACCTACATGTAGGTATTCATATTTGCATGTCATATTTGCTGCGGACAATAAAAAAACGTACATTTGTATTTCCTAAACAGAAAAGACTATGATTATAAAAAGTGCAGAATTCGTTATCAGCAATACCAATCCAAAGAAATGTCCTCAGGACGGAAAGCCTGAATATGCCTTTATCGGCCGGTCAAATGTAGGCAAATCAAGCCTTATAAATATGCTGTGCCGTAAAAAGCTGGCAATGACATCAGCAACTCCCGGAAAGACATTACTGATAAACCATTTCATTATAAACAACGAATGGTATCTTGTGGACCTGCCGGGATACGGATATGCACAGCGAAGCAAAAAGGCTGTCGAGAAAATTACCAAGATAATAGAGTCGTACATCCTGGAAAGGGAAAGCCTTATCAATCTGTTTGTTCTGGTTGACAGCAGGCTTGAACCACAGAAAATCGACCTTGAATTTATTGAATGGCTTGGCGAAAACGGTATTCCGTTCTCAATTGTCTTCACAAAAACCGACAAGAACTCGAAGGGAAAGACCAAAAGCAATATCAGCAATTATATGAAAAAATTGTCGGAACAGTGGGAAGAATTGCCGGTTTACTTTGAAACATCTTCAGAAAACTCAACAGGACGAGACGAACTGCTTAATTATATTGAGGAAATAAACAAGAACATAAAGAACAAAAACGAATAGGATATGAAAAAGATTTTTTTTGCATTCATTCTGTTGCTGGCTGCAAACATTGCACCGGCCCAGTCACTAAAAGACATGTTCAGCAAGGACAATCTAAAAGACGCAATTGGCGGAGTTGTTGACGAACTGACAAGCAAGGAAATAAACATTGAAGGCGAATGGCTTTTTGATGAAAGTGCCATCGAGTTTGAGTCGGATGACTTGCTTAAAAAAGCCGGAGGTGCACTTGCAGCAAGCCAGCTGAAAGAGAAGATGAACGAAGCACTTGAAAAAATCGGCATCACCAAAGGAAGCATTGAATATAAATTCGACGCAACTAACTTCTCCGCACAAATGGGTAAAATACCGTCAAAAGGGACTTACACTATTGACCAGGAAAACAAGACAATGACAATGTCTTATGCCGGCAACCTGATAAAATCGGAATGTAAGGTAAAATGTTCTGGTGACAAACTTACACTTCTGTTCAAAGCCGACAAACTTATTGAAATCGTTTCACTTATTGCCGGTAAGACAGATACAGCATCTCTGAAAACAGTATCCAACTTACTAAATGAATATGACGGATGCAACATTGGTTTTGAAATGAGCAGAAAATAAACAAGAACAGCAAAAAACAACAAGTCCCAGCCTGACAAACAGACTGGGACTTGTTGTTTTTATATATAACCGTAAGAACTATCACATTTTTTCGGGAAACATTCTTGAAATATATTTTCTTATATTGACATTGTCCTTAAAGGATTCTGGAGCATTTTCATAAAGCGAATAGAACGACTCCGGCAAAGCCTCAACCGGAGTGGAATAACTTATCAGAAGAAAAACTCCGACCGACAGTACATTGTCATAATTATTTCTTATAAAACTGTCAATCAGCATATCATAACTGTCCATAATATTTTTTGACTCTTCCTCAAAATCCTTCTTCAACAGATCATAGTCTTCACCGTCCATAATTCTCTTCGCAAAGCGAGAATCAATTGTATTCAACGAGTTCTCATAATCAAGTTTCTTGCGTGTAAAGGAATAAAGCCTTTCATTCAAGTCTGTTCCAGAAACCTTCATCTCGGTATTTGTTATGTCAACCGAAATGTTCCCGCTTTCAAGAACCATCGTACCAATAGGACGTCTGTCCATAAGCATGATAACCATCATAGCCGAATCCACATTTCCCTTCATTTTAAAACTGCCGTGTATAATTTCTGCAGAATCAATAGGGTTAAGATCTTCGGTAAAGTCACACAAATATATCATTTTGCCGTTAAGATGATACATTGAAGATTTACCTTCAATCCTGTATTGTGAGCACGAAACGACAGATAATGTAAGAAGAAAAAATAGTATAATACGAACCATAATATCCCTAATGTCTTTCCAAAACAATGTAAAAATATAACCAAATATCAATCCTTCATAACGATTTATTAATTATTAACGACAATATCTGATACTTAACAATATGCATGGACAGCAAAAGAAATATAAGTATTATTCCTATAAATTAAGTTAATTCAAGCAGTTAAGGCACAAATGCAATGTTTGTTGACTAATAAAACAGTATATTTGCATTATATAACTCTAATGTTATAATATTTAACAGGGGATAAACAATATCAAGAAGAAGTAATAACAAACTATTAAAAAACACTCAAGAATGAACAAACTGAAAATTAAGCTTGTCGCCCTTGCCCTGGTGTTTTCGGGCGCTGCAAAAGCTGACGAAGGTATGTGGCTTCTGCAGATGATGAAAGAACAGCATTCAATCGAACTGATGAAGAAAGCAGGTCTACAACTTGGCGAGTCCGACCTTTACAATCCTGACGGAGTTTCAATCAAAGATGCAGTAGGTATCTTCGGAAGCGGCTGTACCGGTGAAATAATCTCTTCACAGGGTCTTATACTTACAAACCACCATTGCGGATACGGAGCCATACAACAGCACAGTTCTGTTGAACATGACTATCTGACCGACGGTTTCTGGGCTAAGTCTTTTGAAGAAGAACTCCCTACTCCGGGACTTGAATTCAAATTCATTGACAGAATAGTTGACGTTACAGACATCGTAAACGAAAGAATCGCAAAAGGTGAAGTAACAGAAGCAGGCTCTATGGAGTATGAATTCCTTAGCAAACTTGAAAAGGAACTTTATGAACAGAGTGACCTTAAGGGAAAACCAGGTATAGTTACAGAACTTCTTCCTTTCTACGAAGGAAACAGATTCTTCATGTTCTACATAAAAGTATATTCTGACGTCAGAATGGTTGCAGCACCTCCTTCAAGCGTAGGTAAGTTCGGTGGCGAAACAGACAACTGGATGTGGCCACGCCATACAGGTGACTTCTCTATATTCCGTATATATGCAGACAAAGACGGTAATCCTGCCGAATACAACGAAAACAATGTTCCATTGAATACAAAGAAACACTTCACTATTTCACTTCAGGGTATTGAAGAAGGTGACTACTCAATGGTTATGGGATTCCCAGGTTCTACAGAAAGATACCTTACACGCAGCGAGGTTGAAATGAGAATGACATCGGAAAACGAACCTCGTATTGCCGTAAGAGAAGCACGTCTTGCAGTATTGAGAGAAGCAATGGCTGCATCAGACAAGACAAGAATCCAGTATGCAAGCAAGTTTGCAAGCTCAAGCAACTACTGGAAAAACTCAATAGGCATGAACAAGGCTCTTATTGACAACAAAGTTCTTGAAAGCAAGACAGAACAGGAAAACAAATTCCTTCTCTTTGCCAACGAAACAGGAAACAAAGACTACAGAACAGTTGTTTCTGAAATCGACAATGTAATTAAAAACGAAGCTTCAAAACTTACATACCTTTGGACTTGCGGCCTTGAAACATACATCGCACTTGAATTCAGAACTCCTGCTTCACTGATGGATTCATATGTAAAGGCTAACGAAGAAAAAGACGAAAAGACAAAGGAAGAAATCAAGGAAAAACTGCTTTCTTACTACGACAGAATCTATAACAAAGACTATGACCATGAGGTTGACCGCAATGTTGCAAAAGCTGTTCTTCCGCTTTATGCAAAACTTGTTGGCGCAGAACGTCCTGACTTCTACAACCTGATTGAAGGCAAATACAAAGGCGACTACAACAAGTTCATTGACAACCTTTACGACAATTCAATCTACAGCAGCAAGGAAAATCTTGAAAAGTTCATCAAGAAGCCTTCACAGAAAGCACTTGACAAAGACCTTGGCTATGTTTACAGCAAGTCATTTATAAGCAAAGTGATGTCTTTACAGGAAGAAATGTCTGCCGTTGACGCAAAACTTGCAGTTCCTCACAAGACATATATCAGAGGACTTGTTGAAATGAAGCAGAAATACCAGAACCTTCCTTCTTACCCGGATGCTAACTTCACAATCCGTCTTACTTACGGTAACGTAAAATCATATGTTCCACGCGACGGTGTGTTCTATGACTTCTACACTACTATGGACGGTATCATGCAGAAGGAAGACCCAACAAATCCTGAATTCGTTGTTCCTGCAAAACTTAAGGAACTGTACAATGCAAAAGACTTCGGTCCTTATGCAATGAAAAACGGTAAGATGCCGGTTGCCTTCATCACAACAAACGATATCACTGGCGGTAACTCTGGTTCTCCTGTTATTGACAGCAAGGGAAGACTTATCGGTTGTGCTTTCGACGGAAACTGGGAATCTTTGAGTGGTGACATTCATTTTGACAACAAACTGCAGCGTTGTATCTGCGTTGATATAAGATACGTGCTGTTCATACTTGACAAACTTGGCGGATGCAGCAGACTTATTGACGAAATGACTATTGAAAAATAACATTTTACAATAACATCTATATCTAGTCGGCATCGGACTTATTGTCCGGTGCCGACTTTGTTTTATATCCAAAATATTCAAACCAAAGCAAATATTCAGCATGGAAGATATCAGACCAAAGGCTTTGTTCCTGAAACCGGAGACTCTGTTCTTAAAATCGGAGACTTCGGTTACAGAAAACATACAAGAATAAACAGCAATAATGTCACAGTTTATGGTTACAACCATAAAAAAACGACAGAAAACGTATTATAAATATACTGATACATTGTTCGTTCTTTAATAAAACTTTAGATATATTTGCTATTGAAATATTTATTGTTACACCCCTAAAACAATATACGATATGAAAAACATCATTATTCTTGTCTGCATTATGCTCGGACTTGGCAGCTGCCGCGCCGACAACGGCAATCAAAAAATTGATAACAGTACGATTGAAACTCTTGATGTTGCCCGATTTATGGGCAAATGGTATGAAATAGCACGTTACGACCATCGTTTTGAAAAAGACATGACCAACGTCAGTGCAACATATACGCTGCTTGACAACGGCCGCATTGAAGTGCTGAATGCCGGTTATAAAAACGGAGAATACAAGGAAATTAAAGGAAAAGCAAAACAGCCAAATCCTGATGACCCGGGAAAACTTAAAGTTTCATTCTTCCTATGGTTCTATTCAGACTACTATATTCTTGACATTGCCCCCGATTACAGCCATGTAATAATAGGCAGCAGCACCGACAAGTACCTGTGGATCATGAGCCGCGAACCTGTACTTCCGGATAATATTCTAAGTGAACTAATCGAGAAAATCCGTCAGAGAGGATATGATACGGACAGGCTGGTTTTCAGTTACAAGAAATGACAGGAACAAAAACAAGAATACGATTTTCCTGTCGCTTCTATTTCTGATATAATTCAATTTCGCAAAAGACTTGAAAAGTAACCACAAATCAAAAAAATAATATGCTCCACGGTTTTGTCTATGATAAAATTACGGGAGCATATTGTTTCTTATAAGCTAAATGAATTACCGGATAAAACATAATGTCATTCTGCAAATTAGGCAGACATAATGCAATTGAACATAAAAACAACCGGAAAACAAATCCTTAATACAAACTTACTTCTCAAAAAAGCTTCATTTTAATTATAGGAAACGGATTGCCCTGTTCATCAGTTTCAGTCCTTTCAAATTCATGAAAGCCCATATGTCTGTAAAAATCCCATGCTTTAGGATTCTGCTCGTTAACATCAACAAAAACACATCCATACTCACCTAAAGCCAATTGCACAAGAAGTTTTCCAAAACCACAACCAAAATATTCTGGAGAAATAAACAGCATTTCTATCTTCTGCCGTTCCATGCCTATAAAACCTATAGGCTTTTTATAATTATAAAGAACAACAAGATTCTCTATCATCATAAAAGCATCCCAAACAGCCGGTTTAAGCATTTCAATATCTTTTTCGGTAAGGAAAACATGTGTAGCCCTGACAGATTCTTCCCATACACATTGTAAAGATGCAACAAGCTCAGACGTCCTTTTATCTTTAATGACCAAACTTGTATAGGCCAAAGCTCTACGAAAGTAAACCATATCCTTCAAAAGTTTGCCGTCTTCAATTATCGGATGATCATAGTTTATCGTAAAAAAGTCGGGAACCGTATGTGAATAATGAAAACCGCAATTTTTATAAAATGAAACAGTCTGCACGCTGTCTCCCGTACCGACTGTTATAAACCTGAATCTGTCGGCATAATGTCTGCAAAGGAAGTTGACCATTTTCCTTCCATACCCTTTTCTTTGGCATTGCGGGGATACTGCCAGATTTTTAAGTTCGCATATATCATCTCCCTCATCGGTAACAACAGCCGAACATACAGGTTCATCTTCAGAATCATACATAACAAACATTTCTCCTCTTTCCAAATACCTGTCAATCATTGACTCCTGTTCATCTGCCAGTAAAAGAAACTCCAAAAATCTTTTCTTGTCTGTCTCAATTTTATCTATTCTCATTCTTCAATAAATCATTTACAGTAAAACAAAGATACTTAATATTAATCCACAAAAAACTATTACTGAGAAAAATACATATCCGATATGTAAATAAAACAAATAAAAGTACTACTTTTAAACTTCAGTAATATTATGATAAAAAACATGGCAAGCAGCATTGATTTTATAGAATTTGTATGTTCCCAAATCAGAGACCTCGGGGAAGTACGTTACCGCAAGATGTTTGGAGAATATATGATTTATCTTAACGAAAAGCCGGTAATACTTGTTTGCGACAATATTCCATATGTCAAAAAACTCCCAGACATTGAGAGTCTGATGCAGGAAGCCGAAACAGGTTTCCCCTATGACGGTGCAAAGGAACATTATATTCTGGATGTTGAACACAAACACCCTTTGCTGGAAGTGACAAAGATACTGGAAGAGGTACTGCCCTATCCAAAGAAAAAGAACAGGAAACAGCCCCAGATGGAAACAGAAAGACTGATTTTACGTCCATGGAAAATAAAGGATGCAAAGTCACTTTACAAATATGCAAAAGACCCTGCCGTCGGTCCAATAGCCGGATGGCCGCCACATACTTCAGTTGAAAACAGCAAAGAGGTTATACGTGATATTCTTTCTGCACCTGAGACCTATGCAGTTGTATTGAAAAGTACAAATGAACCGGTGGGAAGTGTAGGCATCATGTTTGGAGATGGAGTTCACAGCGCAGATATGGAAAATGGTGATGCCGAGATTGGATATTGGATTGGTGTTCCATATTGGGGACAGGGACTTATACCGGAAGCCATAAATATTCTCCTCAAAAGATGCTTTGAAGAACTTGGAATAAACAGGGTATGGTGCGGGCATTATGACGGAAACAACAAGTCACGCAGAGTTATGGAGAAATGCGGTTTCAAATTTCATCATACTGAAGAAGGCAAAACATCACCTCTTGGCGATATAAGAACAGAACATTTCACGCTGCTCACAAAAGAAGACTGGAATAAGATAAAGCATTGATTTTATGGATAAGTCTGTCAAATATATAATCCGGCATATAAAACCGGAAGAAACCATTTTATTAAAAGATTTCCTATACGAAGCAATTTACATTCCTGAAGGAATTAAACCTCCATCAAGAGAAGTCGTCTTTTTACCGGAACTGAAAATATATTTTGAAGATTTTGGTATTAAAAAAGACGACTGCTGCCTTGTAGCAGAGCACGAAGGCAAAGTAGTCGGTGCCGTATGGACAAGAATTATGAATGATTACGGGCATGTTGATGATGAAACGCCATCTCTTTCTATTTCACTATATAAAGAATACAGAAATAGAGGTATTGGCAGTAAGCTAATGAAAGAAATTATAAAAGAACTGGAAAGCAACGGATACAAAAAAGTTTCTCTTTCTGTTCAGAAAGAAAATTACGCCACAGAGATGTATCAGAAACTTGGTTTCAAAGTTGTAAAGGAAACAATTGAAGAATTCATTATGGTTAAAGATTTGACAAAAGAAACAGATTATACCTGTAAAGCAGCAGAACAAAAAGAAAAACAATATAAAATCCGGCAACTTGAAGAAAACGATATTCCAGAAATGCAGGAACTTTTCCGCTCAACCGTACTGAACATCAATACAAGACATTATACAAAAGAGGAAGCGGAAGACTGGGCATCATGCGGCGGCAATGCAGAACATTGGGAAGAACTTATATCAAACAACAATTTCATAGGAGCATTTGACGGACAAAACAGAATGATAGGGTTCTCTTCAATGAACAGAAACGGCCATCTGCACTCAATGTTTGTACACAAGGACTGGCAGAACAAAGGCGTAGCTACCCTGTTGCTTTCGGAAGTTGAACGGATTGCCCTGCAATATGGTGTAAAAGAAATTACATCAGAAGTAAGCATCACCGCAAAACCTTTCTTTGAAAAAAACGGATATCAGATAATGAAAGAACAGAAACAAAAGGCAAACAGACTGGAACTGGCCAATTTTGCAATGAGAAAGATTTTACAAGATAAAAGCCAATAACAAAATATTGGCTTTTATTGTACGAACATAAATCAGTAGTAAATTATCAAATTTTCTGCGCAATATAGAACCCATAGCTGTAGAAATCCTTATACTTATTATAGAAGTCTGACTCCTGCTTATCCAAATCAACAATTTTTCGGGCAGTATCAATATTGCCAAATTTTTCAAGAAAAGCATTATGGCTTTGCAACAATGGGATATAATAATTGTCTGTCCAGCAATTCTCGGGTAAAATGAAATGGGCAAGAACTCTGTATCCGGCTTCTTCCAAGACCTTCATCTTTCCGGCAACAGTATCCATTTCAGAATATTCGCCGTTCCAGAAATCCTCCAATTCGGAAGGACGGCTGTTTGTTGTCCACGAAAGTTCGGAAACTGCCAGAATCCCTCCAAGCTTCAAGAAGTTTTTCCAATATGATATTCCATTTCTAAAACCCATATTATACACAGCACCTTCCGACCATATCATATCAAACTCATCTTTTGCAAAAGTAAGATTATCCATTGAAGCGGACAATGTTTTTACATCCGCAGAAAGTTCATTGCAAGTAATACGGTTCTTCAACTTATCCAAAAATTCGCTGAATATATCAACTGCAACAATCTCTCCTTTCAGTTTTTGGGCAAGGTCTATTGTCTGAGCTCCAGTACCGCAACCAATATCAGCAATTCTATAAGACCGAGTCAAATCTATTCTTGCCAAATCCAATGCAAGCCATGTTGTTTCTGTACTTCCGGGTCCCTGGCGCTTATTATCAAGATGCAGATGCATCATCAATTCCATCTCGTTCATATACTATAATATTAAAGACAAAAGCAGAATTGCCCGCATTGAGAAAACAATTCTGCTTTTTTATAATTCATAACATTTACTGTCAGTATCAGCTCAATCCCTCAATATTGCCGTTAACAATATCAATATTGTTTGCCTGAGGCTTCTTAGGCAATCCAGGCATACGCATAATATCACCGGCAATCGCTACTATCATTTCAGCTCCGCGGTTAATGACAATATCCTTTATATGCAACTCAAAGCCCTTTGCCACACCGTAAGCCTTAGGGTCAGCAGAGAATGAATACTGGGTCTTTGCAATACATACAGGGAAACCTGAAAGGCCTAACGAATCTATCATCTTCAACATCTTTCTAGCCTTCAAACTGTATGTAACCTCAGCAGCACCATAAAGACGTGTAGCAATCTTCTCAATCTTCTCGGTTGTAGAATCATTATCCTCGTAGGTGAACTTCAATTCTTCGGAAGGACGCTTTTCAATTGTATCGACAACCACTTTTGCCAAGTCAACGGCACCCTCGCCTCCTTCAACAAACGCATTGTTTACTGCAAAGCATACGCACTTGTTCTGGCAATAGTCGCGTACTGCCTCAATTTCATCCTCAACATCCGTACTGTAACGATTAAGCGCAACAACAACATGCTGACCGAATGAGCGGATATTGTCAATATGCTTGTCAAGATTGTGAAGACCTGTTCCGACACCTACAATGTTCGGTTCATTTATTTTGTCTTCGCTTACGCCGCCATGCATTTTAAGCCCTTTCAAGGTAACTACTATAACTGTAAGTTTTGGAGCAATGCCTGCTGTACGACATTTTATATTATAGAACTTCTCAGCACCAAGGTCTGCACCGAATCCGGCTTCGGTAATTACATAATCACCGAATGTCATAGCCATCTTTGTTGCAAGTATTGAATTACATCCGTGGGCTATGTTTGCAAAAGGTCCTCCGTGGACGAAAGCTGGAGTATTCTCTGTTGTCTGAACAAGGTTAGGATTGATAGCATCCTTCAGCAATACGACAATTGCACCAGTAACGCCCATATCGCCAACAGTGAAAGGTTTGTCATCAAAGGTATAACCAAGCAGAATATTGTCTATACGACGGCGCAAGTCTTCCTCATCCTTTGCAAGACAAAGAATTGCCATAATTTCGGAAGCCGGAGTTATATCAAATCCAGTTTCTCGAGGTATTCCATTTGTACGTCCGCCAAGACCAGTAACTATATTGCGCAAAGAACGGTCGTTCACGTCAAGAACTCTCTTCCACAATACTTCTTTCAATCCGAAACCTTCTGCTTCATGCTGATAAAGATAGTTGTCAAGCAATGCAGAAATCATATTGTGGGCAGAAGTGATTGCATGAAAGTCGCCCGTAAAATGAAGGTTTATATTTTCCATAGGAAGCACCTGTGCATAACCGCCTCCGGCAGCTCCACCCTTCATACCGAAACATGGACCTAAAGAAGGTTCACGCAACGCAACAATCGCGTTCTTTCCTATCTTGTTCAATCCAAGTGCAAGACCGATTGATACGGTTGTCTTACCGATTCCTGCCTTCGTTGGAGTAATGGCAGTTACAAGTATCAGATTGCTCTTCTTTACTTTATCCTCATCAATCAGATGTGCCGGAACTTTTGCTATGTACCTTCCGTAATTACTTATTTCATCTGTTGGGATATTTATTGAACGTGCAATATCCTTTATCTTCTTCAATTCACACTCTCTTGCAATTTCTATGTCGCTCTTCATATCTAATTAATATATGGGTAAATAATCTGTATCTGTAAACCACTGCAGAGTCTTGTAATATTCATTCCAGACACTGTATCCCTGCTGCGGTATGTATGTTCCCAATCCGGTATAATTTTCAGGGTCAAGGTCAAGATATCCTCCCCAGGAATCCCCGAATGTAGGAGTAGAATAACTGTATATCATTGTTTTGTTATATACATCAAACCAGTCGTATGTGTTTTCCTTTCCGACAAGCTCGTTCATATAATGACCAAGGTCATAAAGAAAATGATAGTTCCAACGGTCATATCTTATAATACCGTTTCTGATATCTTTAATGTCATTTTCCTCATTCTCGACAAGCAGCAGCTTGGTTTCTGTAGCAAGATGCTCAAGTCTGTTACAGTCTATAACAGATATGGCTCCGGTCATCTTGATTCCATACGAAGAATTGAACTCTCCGTTATAAAAATCCGAATATGCTTTGGCTATACGCAAATGTCGGTCTTCATATTCCATAGCCTTCATCATTTCAACATAGGGATACCCCATCTCCCATACTTCTATTGGTGAAGCTATAATATAATCGGCATTGTTTCTTATCTCATAGGCAACTTCAACAGAAGCCATAAGGCATGCATCAAACAATATGAAATCAAAATGTATCCCTGAGGAAGACAATGCACGGTTAAGCTCCTTTATATCCATAATCTCACCGTTATCCTCACCGAACCATTTTGTTGACTTGCTTTTCTTCAAAGGATTGTTTGACGGTATCCATGCCATTCCATGCGACCATAAATCAAGCCCGTATGACTTTGAAGGATACTGTTCGTTTATGTATTTTAAGACATCTGCCATAAAGTCGGCATCAACCACATTAGTTTCTTCCCATTCGCGTACAGTCTTTCTCGTAACACTGCCGTCAGCATTACGTTGCATCTCAATAAGACACGGTGCAGATTTTTTGTCATCAACAAAGACCAGAACATTTATATCCGACTTCATCTGTTCTATCCCGCTCTCAATATCATTTATATTTGGTGCAGCATTACCGGTAAGAGAATTCTCGGCAATGATATATGCAATAAAAGTAAAGTCTATCTTTTCGCGTTTAGGATACTCCTCCGGTTCTTCTTTCTTGCATGAAACAAAGAGGAGGCACGCCAACAGGACATAAAACACAGATGTATGTAATCTTATCATATGGAATATAGTCAAATGCAAATATACAACATTTTAATTATATACGACAGCATTATTTCTCCTTCTTGCCATATCCTGCAAGTTCGGCTATTTTTTTAGGAATATCAGTATTATCCAGTTTGCCGTTAAACAATTCACTTCCCTCACCTATAACAAAAACAGGAACGTATCCGGCAGAATGTCCATGACTGCCCCATTCAATGTTTGCATGTCTGTTCAACAATTCTATAGCCTTGTCTGCAACTTTTCCCGACTGAGAATACAATACTTCTTCATCATCTTCCTCGTTCTTTACAAACTCATCTTCAAAAGCTTCAAGCAATTCACTGCGCTCATCCTTTGTAAGTCTCACTGTATCCCAGAATCCTAAATTATCTCTAAGCAGGGTACGTATATTTTCCCATTCCACTTTCTTGCCGGACTTATGCAATTCATTTATCTTTTTTGCCAATACATCCTTTGAAACTTTCTGTTCAGAAAGCAATTTCAAGTTTAGTTTGTATGGACCGTTTCCCAAAGAAAGGCCTCCTGTCTCATGGTCTGCCGTAACAACAATCAATGTTTCCTTAGGATACTTTTTGTAAAACTCAAAAGCAACCTTTACAGCCTCATCCATATCAACAACCTCTTCAAAAGCTGTTGCCGCATCATTTGAGTGACATGCCCAGTCAATCATACCGCCTTCGACCATAAGGAAGAAGCCTTTGCCACGGTTATATAGTGAACGTATTGCACATTCTGTCATTTGCTTCAATGACAAGTCTGCCGAGTCGCGGTCAATCGCAAACTTCATGGCATCGTTCTTTCCTCTTTTCTCAACCATCACGATATTGCCCTTGTTTTTAACCTGCTCGTAGCCGGAAAGTCCGACAGCAATATTATAATTGCGTCTTTTCAATATTTCAAATATGGAAACTACCTCTTCCTTGTTGAAAGATGTAGCAGGAGAAGCAAAACCTGCTCCACCATAAAAGTCAAAGCCTGCTGCAGGTATATCACAAGCTATTTCATAATACATATTTCTGTCAGGCTTATGGGCATAGAAAGCTGCCGGCGTTGCATGGTCAATGCTTACGGTAGATATGACTCCGACTTTAGCTCCGCTGTTTTTTGCAAGTTGTGCAACACTATATACAGGAGCAGTATGGTCCGCGTTCATGCCGATAGTGCCATTTGCCGTTTTCTCACCAGATGCCAATGCGGTTCCTGCTGCCGAAGAATCGGTAACTGAATTTGTTGCCGAATATGTAGTAGCAAAAGTTGCCACAGGAAACTGTGTAAAACAAAGAGGAACAGTGCCTATTGAATCTTCTTTCTCAGCAAGATACATTTCAGTTCCATTAACCTGGTTCACACCCATTCCGTCACCTATAAAGTAAAACACGTATTTAATGTCCGACTGAGAAAACAAGTTTGCCGACATTAAAAACGCCACCCCCAATAAAAACAACATTCTCTTTCCCATTGTAAACTGATTTTTAATTTAATAGCAAAGTTAGCTATTTTAATACAAAAACCATCTAATCCAATAACAATCATTAAGAAACTTATCTTAGCGCCAAACTTTCAAATTATACAATTTGTAGTATATTTGCCGGATAATAACAAAATCAGAATTAAAAAGATGAAAAGAAACATTCTATTTACACTTTCAGTTGCATCAATAGCACTGGCAAGTTGCAACAGCGGTAACTCATACACAATCAAAGGTACAGTGGACAAGTCTTCGGACGGAGATAAAGTTTATCTGCTTAATTATACAGAAAACGGACTGGACACTATCTCCACAGCAACTATATCTGCACAAAAGTTTGAAATGAAAGGTGAAGCTGCACAGCCTGCAGCATATTTTCTGGTTTACGAAAATGACGAAAACGAATATTATACCGAACTTTTCACTGAACCGGGAAAGATAGAAGTTACATTGTCTGAAGAAAGTTCTGCAAAAGGTACACCAAGCAACAACGCGCTTAACGACCTTAAAGCAAAATTCAAAACATTGAACGAAGAAATATCAAAAGTGTACAACGATATATCAAGCTGTACAGACACTACACTGATGAAAGAACTTCAGGCAGAGATGAAAAAGAAAACCGAAGAATATGACAGCACTATAAAGAACTTCGTAAACGAAAACATCAACAACATTGCAGGTATCTACATGCTCAATCAGATTGTAATGCAGATTGACAACAAGGAACTTGAAGGCTACATGGCTAAAATGAACGAAACAACAAAGCAGCTTCCTATGGTTAAATCAATCGAAGAGCTTTACAAGAAGAATGCAGAAACACAGCCAGGACAGCCTATCAAGGATTTCACTATGAACGATATAAACGGCAATCCTCAGGTATTCAGCGAACTTGTTGCACAGAAAGAACTTACACTTGTTGACTTCTGGGCTTCATGGTGCGGTCCATGCATGCGCGAAGTGCCAAACATCAAGCAGCTTGCAAAAGACTTTGCAGGAAAGGATTTCCAGATTATCGGCATTTCATTTGACAAGGAACAGGCTGCTTGGGAGAAAGCTGTTAAAGAAAAAGAACTTGACTGGATGCAGCTTTCAGACTTGGGCTACTGGAACAGCCTTGCCGGAGAACTTTATAACGTAAAAAGCATCCCTCACCTTATGCTTGTCAACAAGGAAGGCAAAATAGTTTCAAAAGGACTTCCATTTGAAGAAACAAGAGAAATCATTGAAGAACATTTCAAATAAAGAAAATACCAAAATGCTCATACAGAGGTGACAATCCAAAAGTTGTCACCTCTGTTTTTATATATACATATCACATTATAATTACATTTCAATAAAACATGCATTTTATTTACCATAAAAAATAATACCTTTACAAAAACATATAACAGTCACAATAAATCTATACTTATGATAACATTTACAATTGCATTACTAATGCTTGTTTTGGGGTATTTTGTTTACGGAAGATATATAAACAAGCTGTTCATGCCTGACCCGACAAGAAAGACACCGGCTGTAACAATGCAGGACGGAGTTGACTTTATCCCTATGCCTACATGGAAAATTTTCATGATACAGTTTCTGAACATTGCAGGACTTGGTCCGATATTCGGTGCTATAATGGGGGCACAGTTCGGAACGGCTTCCTATCTGTGGATTGTTTTAGGAACAATATTTGCCGGAGCTGTCCATGATTTCCTCTCAGGCGGCCTCTCAATCAGAAATTCCGGTGAAAGTCTGCCCGAAATAATCGGAAGATTTCTCGGTTCAAGGACCAAAAAGGTCGTAGTCATATTCACAATAGTGCTTATGATACTTGTAGGAGCTGTATTTGTTTCCGGTCCGGCAGAGTTGCTTGCCGGCATGACACCCGACTACATGAACATATATTTCTGGACTACTGTAATATTCATATATTATATACTTGCGACAATGCTTCCTGTCGACAAGATAATAGGCAAAGTATATCCACTGTTTGCATTTGCACTTCTTTTTATGGCAGTGGGAATACTTGTCATGCTTTACGTTAAAAGTCCTGACTTGCCGGAAATGTGGAACGGATTCGGAACAAAGTACGAAAAGAATCCGATATTCCCAATGATGTTCATATCAATAGCATGCGGTGCCATAAGCGGCTTCCATGCCACACAGTCCCCCTTGATGGCAAGATGCATAACAAACGAAAATCACTGCCGCCCCATCTTTTACGGAGCGATGGTAACGGAAGGGATTGTCGCACTTATATGGGCTGCCGCTGCAACTTACTTTTTCCATGAAAACGGAATTGTTGACGAGGCTACCGGAATGGCTTATACAGGAGCAAAGGTAGCAACAGACATTTCAAAGGAATGGCTCGGAACCTTTGGAGGAATACTTGCTATATTGGGAATAGTTGCCGCGCCTATTACAAGCGGAGACACAGCATTGCGTTCGGCAAGACTTATCCTTGCCGACTTCTTCAGAATAGAACAGAAAAGCATAAGAAAACGACTGATTATCAGTATACCGATATTTGTCGTTACAATATCAATGCTTGTCTTCAGCTTCAGCAATGCCGAAGGATTCAAAATTATATGGAGATATTTTGCATGGTGCAACCAGACACTTGCCGTATTCACACTATGGGCAATCACAGTATATCTGGTACGAAACAGAAAGAATTACTTTGTAACACTCATACCTGCCCTGTTCATGACATGCGTATGCTCCACTTACATCATGATTGCTCCCGAAGGATTGTCAATGTCTCAAACAGTTTCATACATTGCCGGTGGTGCTGTAACCTTAATTGCACTGATATGGTTTATATATTGGTATAAAAAAGAAAATACGACCATCAAATATAAATAATCAATATTTTTATTAAATATGATTACATATCAGACCAATCATTAAGCAAAGAACATGATAAAGTCAAATGTAATTTAATTTTCATTGCAAAAGATTCTTTTATAAAACAAAATTGTTACTTTTGCACACATCTTGACATTTTATGCAAGACAGTATGCAATAAAACTAAAAACAAATACTAATAAAAACATAAAAAACATGGGTTTAAAAATTATTGTATTAGCAAAGCAAGTACCTGATACCAGAAACGTTGGTAAAGATGCAATGAATGCAGACGGTACTATCAACCGTGCAGCACTTCCTGCAATCTTCAACCCTGAAGATCTCAATGCGCTGGAACTGGCACTAAGAATCAAAGATAACAATCCGGGAACAACCGTTTCAATCCTCACAATGGGACCTGCACGTGCTTCTGAAGTAATTCGCGAAGGTATGTACCGCGGTGCAGACAACGGTTACCTGCTTACCGACCGTGCATTTGCAGGAGCGGATACACTTGCAACATCCTATGCACTTGCAACCGCAATCAAGAAGATTGGCGGCTATGACCTTATTATCGGCGGACGTCAGGCAATTGACGGTGATACCGCACAGGTAGGACCTCAGGTTGCAGAAAAGCTGGGACTTGGCCAGATTACATATACAGAAGAGGTTCTTTCTCTTGAAAACGGAAAGATTACAGTAAGAAGACATATTGACGGAGGTATAGAAGTTGTTGAAGGAACACTTCCTCTTGTACTTACAGTTAACGGTTCAGCAGCTCCATGCCGTCCTCGCAACGCAAAACTTGTACAGAAGTTCAAATACGCAACAAGCAAGAGCGAAGAAAATCCTGCAAAGGAAAAATATGCCGAACAGCTCAAAGGCAAGGATTATCTTGAAATAACCGAATGGAGTGTTGCCGATGTTGACGGTGATACAAAACAGTGCGGTCTGTCAGGTTCTCCAACAAAAGTAAAGAAGATAGAGAACATCATCTTCCAGGCCAAGGAAAGCAAGACAATCACAGGCAGCGACGCAGATGTAGAGAACTTAATCATTGAATTACTTAACAATCATACTATTGGCTAATTATGAATAATGTATTTGTATATTGCGAAATTGAAGAGACTACTGTAGCTGAAGTGAGTCTTGAATTATTGACTAAAGGACGTTCATTAGCCAATAAGTTGAATTGCCAGCTTGAAGCAGTTGTCATAGGTTCAAATCTAAAGGGAGTTGAAAAACAGGTTATACCTTACGGTGTTGACGTACTGCATGTTTTTGACGACAGCAGACTTTATCCGTACACTTCACTTCCACATTCATCAATAATGATAAACCTTTTCAAGGAAGAAAAACCTCAGGTTTGCCTTATGGGTGCAACAGTTATAGGCCGTGACCTTGGTCCTCGTGTTTCATCAGCACTGACAAGTGGTCTGACTGCCGACTGTACTCAGCTTGAAATCGGTCCTCACGAAGACAAACGTGCAGGTGTTACATACGAAAACCTTCTTTACCAGATTCGTCCGGCATTCGGAGGTAACATCGTTGCAACCATCGTAAATCCAGAACACCGCCCGCAGATGGCAACAGTACGTGAAGGTGTTATGAAAAAGGAAATACTTGACGAGAACTACAAGGGACAGGTTGTTGAACACGAAGTAGGCAAATATGTTTCAGACACAGACTTTGTAATCAAGGTTATTGAACGTCATGTTGAAAAAGCAAAACATAATCTGAAAGGCGCACCTATCGTGATTGCCGGAGGATATGGTATGGGCTCAAAGGAAAACTTCCAGTTGCTTTACGACCTTGCAAAGGAACTTCACGGTGAAGTCGGTGCGAGCCGTGCAGCAGTTGACGCAGGATTCTGCGAACACGACCGCCAGATTGGACAGACAGGTCTTACTGTACATCCTAAACTTTACATTGCTTGCGGTATATCAGGTCAGATACAGCACATCGCAGGTATGCAGGATGCAGGTATTATCATCTCAATCAACAATGACCCTAACGCACCTATCAACACTATAGCCGACTATGTAATCAACGGAACTGTTGAAGAAGTGCTACCAAAACTTATCAAGTATTACAAAAAGAACAGCAAGTAAAGCATGCTGTCCGTTTAAAACATAAATAATAGAATTATGGCTAACTTTTATTTAGATACACCAGCTCTTAAACATCACCTCAACCACCCTCTTATGAAGAGAATCGTTGAGCTTAAAGAGCGTAACTATAGAGATAAAGACGAATACGACTATGCTCCGATGGATTTTGAGGACGCAATGGACAGCTACGACCGTGTTCTTGAAATCATTGGTGAAATATGCGGGGAAATTATTGCTCCTAACGCAGAAGGCGTTGACCATGAAGGTCCTGTATGCGCAAACGGCCGCGTAACATACGCATCAGGAACAAAAGCAAACCTTGAAGCTGTTACAAAAGCCGGCCTGATGGGTGTTGCAATGCCAAGAAGATTCGGCGGACTTAACTTCCCTAACGTTCCATACATGATGGCTGCCGACATGGTAAGCCGTAGTGATGCAGGATTTGAAAACCTTTGGGGACTTCAGGACTGTGCCGAAACTCTTTATGAATTCGGTAACGAAGACCAGAGAATGAGATACATCACACGCGTATGTCAGGGCGAAACAATGTCTATGGACCTTACAGAACCGGATGCAGGTTCCGACCTTCAATCTGTAATGCTTAAGGCTACTTACAACGAAGAAGACGGATGCTGGTATCTGAACGGTGTAAAACGATTCATCACTAACGGTGATGCCGACATACATCTTGTTCTTGCACGTTCAGAAGAAGGAACAAAAGACGGTCGAGGACTTTCAATGTTCATCTACGACAAGCGCAACGGTGGCGTAAACGTACGCCGTATTGAAAACAAGATGGGTATCAAGGGCTCACCTACTTGCGAACTTGTATTCAAGAATGCAAAGGCTGAACTCTGCGGTGACAGAAAACTCGGACTTATCAAATACGTAATGGCACTTATGAACGGTGCACGTCTTGGTATCGCTGCTCAGTCTGTCGGACTGTCACAGGCTGCATACAACGAAGCATTGAGCTATGCCAAGGACCGCAAGCAGTTTGGTAAAGCCATAATCGAGTTCCCTGCCGTATATGAAATCCTTTCACTTATGAAGGCCAAGCTTGACGCTTCACGCTCACTGCTCTACGAAACTACACGTTTTGTTGATATGTACAAGGCACTTGACGATATTGCAAAAGAACGCAAGCTCACTCCGGAAGAAAGACAGGAACAGAAACTTTACTCAAAACTTGCCGACAGTTTCACTCCGCTTGCAAAGGGTCTTGGAAGTGAATTTGCCAACCAAAACGCTTACGACTGTATTCAGGTTCACGGCGGTTCAGGTTTCATGAAAGACTATACTTGCGAACGTCTGTACCGTGACGCACGTATCACTTCAATATACGAAGGAACAACACAGTTGCAGGTAGTTGCTGCAATCAGATATGTAACTACAGGAGCATATCTTGCAAAGATAAAGGAATACGAAACTCTTGAAGTTTCCGAAGACTTGAAAGGCCTGCAGAAACAGCTTGTTGAAATGGCTGAAAAATATGCAAAGGCTGTTGAATACGTTTCTGAAGCAAAAGACCAGAACCTTCTTGACATCTGCGCACGCAAGATGGTTGAAATGGCTGGATATATCATCATGGCTCACCTGCTGCTTCAGGATGCAACACAGTCACCAGAACTGTTCAAGACATCTGCTTTCGTATTCGTAAGATACGTCAGAGGTGAAGTTGAAAAGAACAGCTCATTCATCAGTGACTTCAAGGTTGAAGATCTTGCAAATTATGTAAAATAAAAACAGAATTCTGAACAAGGCGGCAATGCAAATGTCATTACGGATGTTTGCATTGCCGTTTTTTATGTCCCAAGTGTAAACTATAGACACAATCAGGGACCAGTAAATATGTCATAAAAAAACTTCCTGCCTTTTAACCGAAAACCCTAAATGTTTTGGTCCAAAAGGCAGGAAGTTTTTTATAAATACCCGGCAGGTATTTGGGCAAATAAATGCAACCTTTTTACATTACTTTACCGCTCTGATCCGGATTCTTTTGCTTATAGAATTTTATTCTATCACCCCACGGTTTGTTTTCAAGCGGGAAGACCTTATGGGTATTACCCCATTCCACCCATTTGGCTTCAAGTTCTTCAACTTTTTCAGGATACTTCTGTGACAAATCATTAGTTTCAAACGGATCATTTACCAAATCAATCAGCTCCCACTGCTTGTCGGTATTCTCACGGACAAGCTTCCAGTTGCCGTCAATTATCGCACATGAACTCTGATGTTCAAAATACAAAGTTCTCGGTTCCGTAGTCTTGCCTTCTGCCTGCGGAATAAGATTTACTCCAGGCAAATCAGGATGACTGAATGTTGCCGGATAGTCAACACCGCCAATCGCCATGCATGTAGGCATAATATCAATGATATGTGCCGGCTGGCGTGAAAAACATCCCTTAAAGTCCTTATCCTTGTTTCCGCCATAGGTCATAATAAGCGGAGTACTTGTACCACCCTGGAACACCCATTGCTTATAGCTTCTATAAGGAGTGTTTGAAAGGTCTGCCATCAGTCTTCCTATATATCCGCCTTCATCTGTAGCTCCATTGTCACTTAGCAGGATAAATATGGTATTATCATACATGCCCTTATCCTTGACAGCCTGGACAAGTTGCCCTATACCCTCGTCCATTATTTCAATCATTGCCGCATATGTTGCCATATCACGGGTCCATTGCTCCTGCTGCTGTGGAGTCAAATCTTCCCATGCAGGACGTTTTCCGCCAAATTCCCTGTTATGTATTGGCAGTTCCATATTCTGTGGAACGATTCCCAAACGTTTCTGTTTTTCAAACCTTTTCTCCCTCAACACATCGTACCCGCACTTATACCTGTCAATACACTTATCTACATATTCTTTTGGAGCCTGAAGCGGCAGATGAGGTGCATAATGCGCCACATACATGAACATTGGTTTTGACGTGTCATGCCTGTTGACAAAACTTACAGCCGAATCACTGATAGCCTTTGTATAATAATAATCGTCAGGAAGTTTCTCTATTTTTTCCAAATCATTGTAAACCGGTTTAGGATTATAATATCCTCCACCTCCGAAAAGACATCCGTAATACCTGTCAAAACCTCTTTGGACTGGATAACTGCCATTTGGTTCATCATATCCGCCCGGGGTTGTCAGATGCCACTTTCCTACCATATATGTATTGTATCCTCCGGTTTTCATGACTTCGGCAATTGTAGGATATTCAGGAGACAGTTGTCCTCTGTATCCGGGACGGTGCTCGTCAACCTCAACCATCCAGCCTATTCCAACTTCATGCTGGTAACGTCCAGTCATTAGTGTTGCGGAAACGGTTGATGGTAATGAAGTCCGGTTTCTCGTATCCGGCCAGCCAAATATAATGGATGTCACGGTGAAGGAGGCTTTCTATTTTCCGGCAGGAGTAGATGTTGTTCATGTAGGCATACAGAATGACCTTGAGCATCATTCGGGGATGATAAGGGCTGCGCCCGCATTCCTTGTATAACTTCCTGAAACTTTCAAGGTTCAGGCTTTCAACCAAAGCGTTAACCATACGAACCGGATCGTTTTCTGCAATATCCGCATCTATTCTTTGAGTACATATTCCGGAGCATACCCGTTCACATTCCGGTAGCCTATAAAGCATAAAAATAGCCTTTAAAAGCACAATTT
>CALUJO010000030.1 GCA_944320965.1 uncultured Bacteroidaceae bacterium
CCCAAAAATATCCTATAACAAATTGAATTTCAATAATTTCAAAGAACTTCTATGATTTTTTAGTGGACACTAATGAATTCAAAAATAGGATTATCTTCTTTTTCCTCTTCAATTTTTACGAATGAGCCATATCCGAAGTCTTTAACCCACATAGTTATTGTGTAATTTGTTATATCTTTAAATGGATTATAAGGTATATTCATGTATTGTTCTTTCTGGCTGTTGAAGAATACAGCTTTTCCTCTTCCGCTTGCAGTTTCTGTAGTAAATGACGGGTCATTAATTAATGTTGCATCAAGTTCGTTTTCTGTTATATCGTTAGCTGTTCCGTCATCAAAAGTATAATATGCCATTAAGCCTGATTTTACAGCAATGTTGCCTGTGTTTCCTCCTTCAGAACCACTGCCTGAAGTTGCTTTAATTGCAGTAACAGTAACTGGTATTGAACCTCCGTCTGTTGCTACATTAATGAAGGCGGAAGTAATATCAGCATCCATCATGCTACGGTCAAGAGTAACGGTCACCTGTGTAGAACCTCCTATTGAGGTTATTCCTGTTGAAGGATATACGCGTAGGCATTTGTTTGTAGGTGTAGGAATATTCCACATAAGGTCACCACTTGTTCCAATATTTCTTACTGTGAACTGTAGCTCGTTATAAGCTTCTCCAAAGTTAAGTGTAGTAGGGGATACACTTATTTTTGATGTCAGGTCAACTGAATTAATATTTATACTTACTGTATATGAATCATTACCAATGTTTACAGTGAGTTGTGTACTTGATTCTCTTCCAAGTAAATCTCTGTTTACTTTTACAGAAACGCTTTGTTTTCCTTTAGCTGCAATTTGAGCTGAAGATGGTGAAACTGTCAGATAATTTGGATAATTTGAAATACTGTACTGCAATGGTTGGTTACCATTGTTTTTTATTTCAAAAGCCAACTGGTTAACAGAAGGTCCAAAGCTAAGAGTCAAAGGAGAAACAGAAGCTTGTCCAGAAGAACTTCCAAGTGTGAAGTCTGCATTTGCAGTCTGTCCTGCGTAAACAGTAACGGTCTTTTTGTCAGACTGATAACCTTCCGCATTTACAATAAGGGTATAAGTACCTGGTTCTACGGATTCAAAATTGTACACACCGTCAGAGCCTGTTGCTTTTGTGATGCCCAAAGGATTTAAAGTTACTGATGCACCTGAAATATTAACGTTATTAGTGTTTGTAACTATACCGGTAATTATTCCGGTTGCGGCAACTTCATCTTTTGTACAATTGCATAAAAGAACAGAAGTAATTATTAGCAATATAAGATTTAAAAATTTTTTCATAACAAAAATATTAAAAGATTAAGTTTATGTCATAAGTTCAAATCCTATTACATTGATATATTATTTATAATAGGATTTGAACCTGCGTTTAAATTTAATTATTAATTGAATGGGTTAAAATTTGTAAACAAAAGATAGGCCTGAATTTTGATTATCTGTAAAAGGAATAAATGCAAAATTTTGTTTATTCTTTTTGATAACAGCTCTTCTGGCTCCTTTAGTTGCAACAGCATCTATAAGATTATATACATATAATGCGGCTGCTGCACCTATACAAATATTTCGTCCATTCTCCCAATTATCAGCTTTTGTATTGTAAGTTTTTGCAAATCTTGGTTGTTCTTTCATTTTCTTTATGTATGATGCCCTCATATTCTCACATAAAATTATTCCTGCGATACAAGCAGCTTCACCTGCAAGAATAGAAACCCCTTTAACAACACTACCTTTATATATCTGTCCCCATCCTGGAATAAGGGATCTTGCCATTGCATTTAGTCCATATTTATCTGTAAAGATTACTTCATCGAACTGTGGCTTTATTCCTGGTTTGGCTACAGCGTATAAGGTATAAAATTCCAGTCTTCTTATTCCACCTATATAACTTTCATGCCAATATTCGTCAAGTTTTATATATGTTAAATCAATAGCTTCACCATTAGCATAGATTTGCATGCTGTAAATTTCATCTGTTTTTTCTGAAACATTTTCACCAGAGTATATTTGAGTACTATTATTTTGGTAATCCTCTAATACCTTTATTGATTCAGACTTTTCAACCAAACGGTATAACTCTGATTTTGACATCATGCGAGCTCCCTCTATTGAATTGGCATTGTCAACATATGTTATATGAAAGCGATATGTTAGATTTCCCGGATGAGGAGTTTCATTGACCCATTTAGGTTTTAAGTTCCTTGTTGCTTGTGAATAACTCAAGTTAACATAAGATAGCAAAAAGGAAATTGTGATAAATAAAATACGATTCATATAAGGTTTAATATTTGGTCGTTTTATTTATGCCATTTTGAATATTGGTAGGAAGTTGATCTAATCTTTCTTTTAATTCTTTCTTTTTATTATCTGGAATCAACTGTTCTATTTGAGATGAAATTTTTGCAGCTATTTTTGCTGGTTCATCAGAATATTCTATACATACGTATACATTATATTGTTTATTAGGTTTTATATATTTACTTGTTTTTATTATTACAGTATTTTGAACAACCCCATTAATTAACGCTTTTATATCCTGTTCTGAAACCCCTAAACCGTCATAAACCTTTTGAGCTATAGAGTCATTAGCAGCATATTGTTCATCTTGGGCAGCACCATCTCTTAATGAGTTTATAATTAGAGTGTTCATTGAAGCCGCTAATTCTGCTCTTGCTTGAAGGGCAGCTATATTTTTGGCATTTGCTAATCTGAAATGTTGTCCATTTCCAGAAGCTCTTCTTCCAGGTTGTTCTTCTGCCATTATTTCGCAAATGTCCTGTTTTAATTCTACCCCCATTTCATTATCAATTAAAGATTGATTTTTTTGATTTGTAGATTGTTGCTGATTTTGCATGTTTTGCTGCTGATTCTGTTGCATCATCTGTTGGTATGCCATAAATGCTTGAAAATCTGTAGGCGCTTGTGTTGATTTACATGAAGTCATTAAAAATGCAAGTGCCAAAGCACTAAATGTTGATAATTTTTTCATAACTATATTTTTTATAATGTTAAATGATTTATTGTAAGGCAAAAATATATAAATATATAATAACAACAAAGAAATTAGGATAAATACATATGAAATATGTGATATATTCATATAAAATATGGTATTGTAATTCAAATAAAGTCATGAAAAACCTATATTTTTATCTTTATGGAAAATTGTAATATCTATATTGGGGAGGTTATTTCGGAGATTATGTCCGAAAAGAAGATTTCAAAGGCTGAACTTGCTAGAAGACTGCATGTTAGACCTCAAAGTGTTGATTATATGCTTAGTAGGAAGAGTATAGATACAGACACTTTATATAATGTTTCAATTGCTTTGGATTATGATTTTGCCAAACTTTATTCAATAAAAAAAGAACAGATAAATTATGATAAGGATGAAGAGCCGGAAGAAAAGCATAACAAGGCAAAAGTAGTGATAGAATTAGAATTGGATAAGGATGATTTGAGTAATTTGGATATAAAAAGAAAGATATTGTCTTTGTTAAAATGATTAGTTTTTATAGGCTGATTTTATGTCTGATTTGAGAAAATACTTTTGTCTTTCCTTATTATTTTATAAAATTATTTGATTTATACGGAATTTATACAATGTTTATGTTAGAATACTTTAAATGTTTTTATTGAAAACGTTAAATGTTTTGCATAAAAACATTTGATATTTTCAGGTAAAAGGTTGTATGTTTTTCTGTAAATTTTGATTTATAATTTATTTTAAATGGAAATATAATAATGGGGAGGTTTGTTTAAAACTTCCCCATTATTATTTATTAAAGAAAAAATTTTTTTGTGTTATTTTATATATAGTTTCCTTATTTTCTTTTCTGTCCGTTTTCCCTTTCCTGTTTGTATTTTTCCTTTTTCTTCAATACAAAGTAGAGAGCGATAACAATAAGGTAGGAAACAATCAGAACGATTATCTTTTCTGTTATCTGGCTTGCGTGGTTCTGTGGGATGAAGATAATGCCCATAACCGTAACATAGATAAACAGAACGATTGGCAGTGCTATATGTTTCTTGATTTTCATAATAGTATCTTTTATTTTAAATATGTTTTTACGGGTTGTGCTTCCGCATTGTCTGAGTGCTTTTATATAGACTTGTTATCTTGTTTTACAGTCCTTTTATCTTGTCCCGGTTTTTATTGATAAAGTCTTTCCAGCTTTTATACTCTTTGGTTATTGTCACTTTGCTCATTTCAAGGTAGTGACAATAGGCTGCAGCGAGTCCGTCGGTTGCGTCAAGTTGAGGTAACATTTCTTCACTTGGAATGTGCAGTATTCTTTTCAGCATATCGGCAACTTGTTCCTTGCTTGCCTGTCCGTTTCCCGTTATTGCCATTTTTATCTTAAGCGGCGCATATTCGGTTATGGGAAGGTCGCGATTCAGTGCTGCCGTGATTGCAGCTCCCTGTGCGCGGCCGAGCTTTAGCATTGACTGTACGTTCTTTCCGAAGAAAGGTGCTTCTATGGCAAGTTCGTCCGGGTGGTATGCATCAATAATACCGGTAACTCTTTCGTAAATCTTTTTCAGTTTAAGGTAGTGGTCGGAATACTTTTTAAGTTCGATTACTCCCATAGTCTCAAGATTTACCTTGTTGTTTATTATATGTATTACCCCATATCCCATGACGGTTGTGCCGGGGTCAATTCCCAATATGACTTTATCTTTAATCATATTTAGGAAGTTCTATTACTTCAAGCAGGGTAGGGAAGCCTACAACATCGTCCTTGAAAATATTGACTATTTCTTCGTTGAGTTTGACACCGTGCTGTGAATACCATGAATGCAGTGTCTTGCTGTCTTCAACTTCAAGTTGAAGTGAAAAACTGCTTGAACCGTCTTCCTTGTTGCTCAGTACTTCGGTCAGTCTTGGATTGCTCAGCATTCCTGTTTTCAGTATTTCCGGAATGAAATGTTCCTGAAGCCATATAAGGAAGTTCTTTACTGATTTTTCTTCTATATGGTATGTTGTGTTGTAGATAAGCATAGTTGTATAAATAAAAGAAGAAGTATGCTTTTGTGGAGCATACTTCTCAGGTTATTTGATTAAGATTGTTACTTGTTTATTTTGCTCCATGTATCCTTCAGGGAAACGGTGCGGTTGAAGATAAGCTTGTCTTCAGTGCTGTCCTTGTCAAGTGTGAAGTATCCGATACGCTGGAACTGCAGATGGTCAAGCGGCTTGAATTCTTTCAGGTACTTTTCTACATAGCAGTTTTTAAGCACTACGAGTGAATCCGGATTAAGCAGCTCGCGGAAATCCTTGTCCTTTTCTTCTCCAGGATTTTCTACGGAGAACAGACGGTCGTAAAGTCTTACTTCGGCAGGAACAGAGTGTTCGCAGCTTACCCAGTGAAGAGTTCCTTTCACTTTTCTTGCGCTGTCCGGCATACCGCTTCTTGTCATTGGGTCGTATGTACAGTAAACTTCAACGACATTGCCCTGTTCGTCTTTCTTGCATCCTGTACATTTTACGATATAAGCATTCTTCAGACGTACTTCCTGTCCCGGAGTCATACGGAAATATTTCTTAGGAGCGTCTTCCATAAAGTCTTCACGTTCAATCCAAAGGTTGCGTGAGAACTCTATAGTGTGAGTCTTGCTGTTTTCGTCTTCCGGATTGTCAATTGCTTCAAGCTCTTCTGTTTGTCCTTCAGGATAGTTTGTAATGACAAGTTTCACAGGATTGATTACAGCCGATACGCGTGTTGATATCTTGTTAAGGTCTTCGCGGCATGCAGCTTCAAGCATTGAAATGTCGTTGAGAGCCTCGAACTTTGTGTAACCAATCATGGAAATAAACTTCTTTATTGATTCCGGAGTGTATCCTCTACGGCGTAATCCGCAAAGTGTCGGCATTCGTGGGTCATCCCATCCGGCAACAAGTCCTTCCTTCACAAGTGCAAGCAGCTTGCGTTTGCTCATCACTGTATATGTAAGGTTAAGACGGTTGAACTCAATCTGGCGTGGACGGTTGTCTTCAAGGTCCTTTCCTTCTTTCAGTTCGTCAATGAAATAGTCGTACAAAGGACGGTGTACAGTGAATTCAAGTGTACACAAAGAGTGAGTGACTCCTTCAAAATAGTCGCTCTGTCCGTGAGCAAAGTCATACATAGGGTATGCTTTCCATTTTGTTCCGGTACGGTGATGAGGATGCTTTATAATACGGTAGATGATTGGGTCGCGGAAGTGCATGTTAGGGTTTGCCATATCAATCTTGGCTCTAAGCACCATTGCGCCTTCTTCTATCTCTCCTGAGTTCATTTTGTAGAACAAGTCAAGGTTTTCTTCAACCGGACGGTTGCGGTAAGGGCTTTCCACTCCCGGTCTTGTCGGTGTTCCTTTCTGTTCGGCAATCTGTTCAGATGTCTGTTCGTCAACGTATGCCTTGCCTTCCTTTATAAGTCTTACGGCAAAGTCCCACAACTGTTCAAAATAGTCGGAAGCATAGTAAACGTTTTCCCAATGGTATCCCAGCCATTTGATATCTTCCATTATAGACTCAACATATTCGGTATCTTCCTTAACCGGATTTGTATCGTCAAATCTCAGGTTGCATATTCCGTTATATTGTTCAGCAACACCGAAGTCAAGGCAGAATGCCTTTGCATGTCCGATATGCAGGTATCCGTTCGGCTCTGGCGGGAAACGCGTCTGAACCCTGCTTGAATTTTTGTTTTCCTTCAGATCTTTTTCTATTTCCTGTTCAATGAAGTTCAGGCTTCTCTTTGCCTGATTCTCAGTGTTGATATTTTCTTCCATATTATTCGTACATATATTTTGCCTGCAAAGATATTAATTATTGCTTTATTTTATAATCAAAAGCATGATACTTTTACCATGATGCGGCATATTTGTTTAAATAAATAAAAAAATAGCCATGGAATATATAATAAAGAGTATATTTGCAATAACAAAAAGAAAGTGTGATGAAAAGAAAAATTACAAGATTTCAGGCTGTATGTTTTATTGTACTTTGGGTTGTGCTGTGCTTCATTGTGCTGACATCTGCAAAGACAATTGACGGACCAGTCATTATGTCACTCCTTATTTCTGCTGCGCTGGTATTTATTCCGGTTTACAGATCGTTTAAAGATAACAAGAAGAATATTTAACAAAATATATATTATGAAAAAAATACTACTATTAGGTTCAGGTGAACTTGGAAAGGAATTCGTAATTTCTGCCAAAAGACTTGGACAGTATGTCATTGCTTGTGATTCTTATGAGAATGCTCCTGCTATGCAGGTTGCCGACGAATGTGAAGTATTCAGTATGCTGGACGGTGAGAAACTTACTGAAGTTGTACGCAAGCACAAGCCGGACCTGATTGTTCCTGAAATTGAAGCTATCAGAACCGAGTGCCTTTATGATTTCGAAAAAGAAGGTATTCAGGTTGTTCCAAGTGCAAAGGCTGTTAACTATACTATGAACCGCCGTGCAATACGCGATTTGGCTGCCAAGGAACTTGGACTGAAGACTGCAAAATATTTCTATGCCAAGACTTATCAGGAGCTTGTCGAAGCTGCCGAAAAGATTGGTTTCCCTTGCGTTGTAAAACCATTGATGTCATCATCCGGTAAAGGACAGTCATTGGTTAAGTCGGCTGACGAACTGAAGGCTGCATGGGAATACGGCTGCAACGGAAGTAGAGGCGACATAAAGGAACTTATTATAGAGGAATTCATAAACTTTGACAGTGAAATCACTCTTCTTACAGTCACACAGAAGAACGGAAAGACATTATTCTGCCAGCCTATAGGTCATGTGCAGAAGAGTGGTGACTACCGCGAAAGCTTCCAGCCTGCACATATTTCAGAAGAACATTTGAAAGAGGCACAGCGCATGGCAGATCAGATAACAAAGGCTTTGACTGGTTATGGTATTTGGGGAGTTGAATTCTTCCTTAGCCATGAAAACGGAGTCTATTTCTCTGAGCTTTCTCCACGCCCGCATGATACAGGTATGGTTACACTTGCCGGTACACAGAATCTTAATGAATTTGAACTTCATTGCCGTGCCGTACTTGGATTGCCTATTCCTGAGATTTCACAATATCGTATGGGAGCAAGCGCAGTAGTCCTTTCTCCTATAGTGAAAGACGATTATCCGGAATATGAAGGCCTTGACAAGGTTTGCGAAAATACAGATACAGATGTACGTATATTTGGAAAGAAGGCAACAAAGCTGAACAGACGACTGGCTGTTGTTGTATGCAATGCACCTTTGGATTCAGACCTGGATGCTTTGAGAGATAAGGCAAAACATCTTGCATCACTGATTGAAGTGAAATAATTTTTGAATGTATAACAGACTGCTCCCCATAATTATATTTGGGGAGCTTGTTTTTTATCTGAACCGATATGTCTTACACTATTAAGGATATAGCAGGCATATTGTCTGCTGATTTTATTTTCAGAAAGGATGCTGACATTGATTGGCTTCTGATAGACAGCCGTTCACTGTCATTTCCTGAGTCAACCTTGTTCTTTGCACTTCACAGCAAACGTGGAGACGGACACAAGTATGTTGAAGAACTGTACTTGAAGGGTGTATATAATTTTGTTATAGATTCATCTGCCGAGGAGTTGTCTTCATTATGTCCTGATGCCAATTTTATTGTTGTTGACGATACTTTAAAGGCATTGCAGAAGCTTGCTCAGACTCATCGTGCATCCTTTGATATTCCAGTTGTCGGTATAACTGGAAGTAACGGAAAGACAATTGTAAAGGAATGGCTTTATCAACTGTTGTGCAAGAAGTTTGTCATAACAAGGTCACCGCGCAGTTACAATTCGCAGATAGGAGTTCCGTTGTCAATATGGCAACTTGACCAGGATACCAGTTTGGGTATATTTGAAGCAGGTATATCCGAATATAATGAAATGGACAAGCTTCAGCCTATTATTCAGCCTACTATAGGCGTATTGACCGGCATCGGAAGTGCGCATCAGGAGAATTTCTCGTCATTGCAGGACAAGTGTATTGAGAAACTTCAGCTATTCAAGGGCTGTGATGTTATTATATATGACGGGGATGACGAGCTTGTTTGTGATTGCGTAAGCCGTGAATTGATGACATGCCGTGAAATTGCCTGGTCAAAAGTGAACAAGGAGAAGCCTCTATATATAAGTTCTGTTGTAAAAGGCGACAGTTCCACCACTATAAAATATGTATATCTTGGCTTTGAGGCAGATTTCTCAATTCCGTTTGTAGATGACGCTTCAATCGAAAATGCCCTTCACTGTCTGGCTGTATGCCTTTATCTGATGATGCCTCCGGCTGATATAAAGGAAAGAATGGCAATGCTTGAGCCTGTCGAAATGCGACTTGAAGTGATTGAGGGCATAAACAACTGCACGCTTATAAACGACAGTTACAATTCCGACCTCTCATCACTTAACATAGCACTTGATTTTCTTCACCGCCGTGCCGGAAACGATAATGCAGTCAGAACGCTTATATTGTCGGATATCCAGGAAACAGGATACTCCAGAAAAGTGCTTTACGGCAAGGTTGCAAAGATATTGAAGCAAAGAATGGTCAATAATCTGATATGTATTGGTACGGAAATCAGGGAGCTTGCCAAATATTACAAGGGAGAAATATTGTTTTTTGACGATACTTCAGACTTTATAAATTCATCAGCAATAAACCGTTCAAACGAAACAATTCTGCTTAAAGGCGCAAGATGTTTCCATTTTGAAGAAATTGCCGAACGTCTGGAACTGAAGCGCCACAAGACAATTATGGAAATAAGGCTCAGCGCTATAGTCGATAATCTGAATCATTACCGTTCAATGCTTAAACCTGGAACAAAAGTTGTCTGTATGGTTAAGGCTTCTGCTTACGGAAACGGTTCTTATGAGATTGCAAGAACGCTTCAGGACCACAAGGTGGATTATCTTGCAGTTGCTGTTGCCGATGAAGGTGTAGAGCTGAGAAAAGCCGGAATAACAATGCCGATAATGATAATGGACCCTGAGGTTTCGGCATTCAAGACATTGTTCCGATATAATCTTGAGCCGGAAATATACAGCTTTGAGCTTCTTGAAGAGCTGATACGTACTGCAGAACATTCAGGAGTTACAAATTTCCCTATTCATATAAAGATAGATACCGGAATGCACCGTCTAGGTTTTGAAGAAAAAGATATTCCGCATCTTGTCGAAATATTGAAAGGCCAGTCGGCACTTATACCAAAATCCGTTTTCTCACATTTTGCAGGAAGTGACAGTTCCGACTTTGATTACTTCACCGACAATCAGGCTGAACTGTTCAAGCGAGTAGCCGATGAATTGCAAAGCCATTTCAATCACAGGATAATAAGGCATATTTGTAATACGGCCGGCATAGAACGCAAGCCGCAGTATCATATGGATATGGTCAGACTTGGCCTTGGATTGTATGGAATAAACCCGATAGACAACAGAATAATACATAATGCAAGCTCTTTGAAATCTACAATTCTGCAGATAAAAGAATTGTCAAAGGAGGAAACGGTGGGCTATAGCAGAAAATGTGTTCTTAACAGGGATACACGTATAGCGGCTGTTCCGATAGGATATGCCGACGGATTGAACCGTCATCTCGGTAACCGTAACGGATATTGTCTGGTCAATGGACAAAAAGCACAGTATGTTGGCAACATATGTATGGATGTATGCATGATTGATGTGACAGATATTGACTGCAAGGTTGGTGACCAGGTTGAGATATTCGGCGATAATCTTCCTATAACCGTATTGTCCGATTGTCTTGGAACAATACCTTATGAAATTCTGACTACTATATCCAACAGGGTAAAGAGAATCTATTATCAGGATTGATAGGTCAACATTCTGCTTGACTGTTTGTCTCTTGTGTAGAGGAGCGGTTTGAGTCAGGAATGTGAATTCCTGAATTTTATATAAATGATTAAGCCTGTATTCAAAACCTAATTATGAATACAGGCTTTTCTCTTTATTCTTTTTTATGTTTTCCGAATTTGGAATTTAGAAATATCTTTTAGTTCAAGCAGTTTTATGCTTAGTCAATGAAACCTTGGTTCTTCAGTGCATCGAGCATTGCCCTGGATGCTGCCTCATTATCTTCTTTTTTGTATCTGATATCTGTGAATATCTGAGCCAGAGTTTCAGTATTGTTTATCTCAACAAAATGCTTGTTTTCTTCAAGTGATTCCTTGTATGAGTAATATCTGTCTATGTCTTCAGCCGAATACTGTTTGTATGTCTCATTATGTATTATTGCTTCGAGCGGAAGACGGTCGGGCTGGTTTGGCATTTCATCAGGATAGCCCACTGTTATTGTTGCAACCGGGTAGACAAGCTTAGGCAGATTCAGCACATCAATAATCTGTTGCGGAGTGTATGTTGTAGTACCAAGATAGCATATTCCCAGTCCTTTTTCCTCTGCAATTGTACAGAAATTTTGAGCAACAAGAAGCGCATCAATTGCGGCATTGAAAAACGATTCGAAATTGTCATAACCAGGTGTTGCCTTGCGGTTGCGGCACCATACGGATGTACGGTTATAGTCGGCGCAGAATGTAAGTACGACAGGCGCATTTTTTACCATAGGCTGGTTAAAATGCAGAGGTGAAAGCTTTTCCTTCATTTCTGCCGAGCGTGTTACTATTACACTGTAAAGTTGCAAACCTCCCATTGTTGATGCACGGCATGATGTTTCAAGAATCTTGTTTAACAGTTCGTCAGAAATGTTCTGCTGCTTGTATTTCCTTATGGTTCTTCTGTTTCTGATACTTTCCATATTAATATTTGTATTTATTGTACTTGCAAATATAGCAATTAAATCATTAGATTTCTGCGTCGGAAATAAAAATGTGTTATTTGGTATTTATATGTTTTCCGTTTTGGGAAACTTTTTTGTCTTTATTTTAATATAATATACTGATTATCAGTGTTGATGCTTTGTAAAATGGAAAACTTCTGTTCTTTTTATGTTTGTTCTGTTGGGAACAATTTGAATGAGATGGATAAGAATTTCTTGTTTTGTTGTTGCCCAATGATAAATGATTTATATCTTTGCATGCACAAAGATACGGAAGAAAAACATACATCATATAGAGTATTATTAACCATATAAATATATAAAAGTGGAAAAGAAAAGTTATACATATGAGGAGGCTTTTGCCGAATCATTGAAGTATTTTAACGGTGATGAACTTGCTGCCAGAGTATGGGTAAACAAGTATGCCGTAAAAGATTCCTTTGGCAATATCTATGAGAAATCTCCGGAAGATATGCATTGGAGAATTGCAAATGAGATTGCCCGTATTGAAAGTAAGTATCCTCAACCAATATCTGCTGGGGAATTGTATTCATTACTCGACCACTTCAAGTATATTGTACCTCAGGGAAGCCCTATGACCGGTATCGGAAACAACTATCAGGTAGCTTCTTTGTCAAATTGTTTTGTCATCGGTGCCGAAGGTTCTGCCGACTCTTACGGAGCAATTATAAAGATGGATGAGGAACAGGTACAGCTTATGAAGAGACGCGGTGGAGTAGGTCACGATTTGTCTGACATCCGTCCTAAAGGCTCACCTGTAAAGAACTCTGCACTTACTTCAACAGGTATCGTTCCTTTCATGGAAAGATATTCAAATTCAACACGTGAAGTTGCTCAGGATGGCCGCCGTGGTGCGCTTATGCTGAGTGTTTCAATCAAGCATCCGGACTCTGAAGCTTTCATTGATGCAAAGATGACTGAGGGCAAGGTAACAGGAGCAAATGTATCTGTAAAGATTGACGATGCCTTCATGAATGCCGCTATAACAAATACGCCATATGTACAGCAGTATCCTATCAATTCCTCAAATCCAACATTCCGCAAGGAAATCGACGCTGCCGAATTGTGGAGGAAGATTGTTCACAATGCATGGAAATCGGCTGAACCGGGAGTACTGTTCTGGGATACTATAATAAGAGAGTCTGTTCCTGACTGTTATGCTGACCAGGGATTCCGTACAGTTTCAACCAATCCGTGCGGTGAAATTCCTTTGTGTCCTTATGACTCTTGCCGTCTGCTGGCAATCAATCTTTATTCTTATGTCGTAAATCCGTTTACTCCGGAAGCATATTTCGACTATGAGCTGTTCAGCAAGCATGTACGCATCGCACAGAGAATAATGGATGACATTATTGACCTTGAACTTGAAAAGATTGAAGCTATCCTTGCGAAGATTGAATCAGACCCTGAAAGCGAAGATATCAAACGTACCGAGAAAGAATTGTGGCACAAGATATATCATAAGAGCGGACTTGGCCGCCGTACAGGAGTTGGTATTACTGCCGAAGGTGACATGATTGCCGCAATGGGAATGAGATACGGAACAGAAGAAGCTAACGATTTTGCTGAAAACGTACACAAGACTCTTGCGCTTAATGCTTACCGTTCATCAGTTGAACTGGCTAAGGAAAGAGGTGCATTTGCTATATATGATGCCGAAAAGGAAAAGAACAATCCTTTCATCAATCGTCTGAAAGAAGCTGATCCGCAGCTTTACGAAGATATGGTTAAATACGGACGTCGTAACATCGCACTGTTGACAATAGCTCCTACTGGAACTACAAGCCTTATGACACAGACAACTTCTGGTATCGAACCGGTATTCCTTCCTGTTTACAAGAGAAGAAGAAAAGTTAACCCTAACGATCCAGACGTTCATATTGACTATGTTGACGAAACAGGTGACGCATTCGAGGAATATATGGTCTTCCATCACAAGTTTGTTGACTGGATGATTGCTAACGGTTACGAGGCTGCAAAGAAATATACTGCCGAAGAAATTGATGCAATTGTAGAGAAATCACCATATTACAAGGCAACATCAAATGACGTTGACTGGCTGATGAAGGTGCGCATGCAGGGAAGAATCCAGAAATGGGTTGACCATTCAATCAGTGTTACTATCAATCTTCCTTCAGACATTTCAGAAGAAGTTGTAAACACTCTTTATGTTGAAGCATGGAAATGCGGATGCAAGGGATGTACAGTTTACCGTGACGGTTCACGTTCCGGTGTTCTTATCTCGGCAAAGAGTGACAAAAAGGAAATACCGGAATGCAAGCGCCCTGAAGTGACAGAAGTTCGTCCTAAGGTTCTTGAAGCTGACGTTGTACGTTTCCAGAACAACAAGGAAAAATGGGTTGCTCTTGTAGGTCTTCTGAACGATGTTCCTTATGAAATATTTACAGGTCTTCTTGACGATGACGAAGGTATCATGCTGCCAAAGACCGTAACAAAGGGACGTATCATAAAGAACTACGACGAAAACGGAAACAAGCATTATGATTTCCAGTTTGAAAACAAGCGCGGATACAAGACAACAATCGAAGGCTTGTCAGAGAAGTTCAATAAGGAATACTGGAACTATGCAAAACTTATTTCAGGTGTCTTGAGATGGAGAATGCCAATCGATCAGGTAATCAAGCTTGTAGGTTCTCTTGAATTTGACAACGAAAACATCAATACATGGAAGGTAGGTGTTGAAAGAGCGCTGAAGAAATATGTGGTTGACGGTACTGAAGCTAAAGGACAGAAATGTCCTAACTGTGGAAACGAGACACTTATCTATCAGGAAGGCTGTCTGATTTGCAAGACTTGCGGTTCTTCACGTTGCGGATAATAATAACGATGACGCTGTTTATGGAAGAAAATAAGGACAGAAAGGACGAAAACAGCAATGAAAACAAAGGTACAAGCTTTTCCAATTGCATTATTTGGGGTATGCTTGTAGGCATTGTTTTCGGGGCTGCTATAAAAAATGTCGGAACAGGAATAGCCGTAGGAGTATGTTGGGGCTATATGTACTGGATTTTTATTGGTTTCAAGAAGAAAGACAAGTAAACGTAAATCATAACATAAATAAATGAAAGGTTCGGGTTCTTATGTTCCCGGACCTTTTGTTTTTTATTTTCATCGCATACATATTGTAACCGTAGGCTTTGTTTTTGAAACCGTAGCTTTCATTCTTGTAACCGAAGTTTCTGGTTTTAGAACCGTAACTTTCGGTTACAGGAAGATGGCACTGGTAAATCATTTGGTTATATGTATATTGCTGTTATGTTTTCGTATTCAAAGTCCTTTTAAAAAATTGTTGCCGGGGCATTGTCTTCTGGTTTTGCATGTTGTGTTTCTGTTTTAATGCCATAAACTTTCCATGCCATTCTTTGCCGTTAATTCAATACTTCTGTTTATATTTGTTATCCCAAAATTAATAGCACAAAACAAATACCATGAAGATTAATTTCAATATAGAATACAGAACATCCTGGGGCGAAGAGGTCCGGGTTGAACTTACAAATACTGCGGACAGCAAGAAATATCTTATTCCGCTGACAACCAGAGACGGAATAAAGTGGGTGGGAGAGGCAAAGGTTTTCTCTTCATGCACCTACCGTTATCTGATATATTACAAGGGCAATGAGGCAAGAAGCGAATATACAGGTGTGAAACGTGTACTGAATGCTTTCTCACAATCGGGACCGGAGCAGACTTTCAACGTCTTTGATTCGTGGAAAGATGTCCCTGCCGAACTGCCTTTCTACAGCTCGGCATTTACAAGTCAGTTCCGTAAGGATGAGCCTGCACCAAAGCAGGAAATAGATTCAGCACTTATCCTTAAAGTATATTATCCTCTTGCAAAGAACGGCGAAGTGCTTGCAGTTACAGGAAACTGCGATTACCTTGGCAACTGGAACACCGACAATATGAAATTTCTCAATTCGTCAAATTATCCTGAATGGGAAATTGTTCTTGATGCCGAACAGATGAAGTTTCCCCTTGAGTACAAGTTTGTGCTTGTAAACAGGGAGACAGGTGAAAAAATATGGGAAGACAATCACAACAGATTTATCGGCGAGTGTACCGTAAAGAAAGGTATTTCTACTGTACTGTCCGACCGCTTTGTGCATTTCAATATACCGCCGCGCAAGATGGCCGGTGTGGCATTGCCCGTATTCTCGCTCCGTTCGGAAACAAGTTTCGGTATAGGTGATTTCATGGACTTGAAAAAGTTGGTTGACTGGGCGGTAAAAACAGGACTGAAGGTAGTGCAGATTCTTCCTGTCAATGATACTACCATCACAAGAACATGGACAGATTCATATCCATACAACAGTATATCTATCTATGCATTTAACCCGATGTACATAAATCCTTTCAGGGCTGGATTGCTTAAAGACAAGGAAAAGATGGAATATTTCCGCGAAAAGCAGAAATCTGTAAACATACTTCCAAAGCTTGATTTTGAATCTGTGCTGAATCTGAAGGACGAATATTTCAAGTTGCTTTATGCGCAGGACTGGAAAAAGGTATCGGCAAGCGCAGGATACAAGCGGTTCTTTGAGGACAACAGCGAATGGTTGAAACCGTATGCCGCTTTTTCTTATCTGAGGGATATTTACAAAACAGCAAATTTTCGTGAATGGACAAAATATAATGTCTATGACAAGGATGAAGTTGAACATCTTGTCAGGGAAGACGGCAAGGATTTCAAGGGAATAGCCTATTATTATTTTCTTCAGTATCTGCTGCATGTGCAGTTGCTTGAAGCAACCGATTATGGACGCCGCAACGGGGTAGTGGTTAAAGGTGACATACCTATCGGCATTAACCGTGACAGCGTAGAGGCATGGACAGAACCGTATTACTTCAATATGAACGGTCAGGCAGGAGCACCGCCAGATGACTTTTCCGTAAAGGGACAGAACTGGGGATTCCCGACATACCGTTGGGACGTTATGGCTGCCGACGGTTACAAGTGGTGGAAGAAACGTTTCACCAAGATGGCAGAATACTTTGACGCTTACCGTATAGACCACATTCTCGGATTCTTCCGTATTTGGGAAGTGCCTATGCATTCAATTGAGGGATTGCTTGGTCATTTCACTCCGTCACTTCCGCTTTCGCCTGAGGAAATTGAGAAATACGGCTTTGCGTTTGACAAGGAACTTCACACAACGCCTTATATAACGGATGATATTCTTTACACGCTATTCGGAGTTGAAACCGAAGATGTTATAGCCAAATATCTGTTGAAGAAAGAAAACGGAACATTCCTTTTGCGTCCGGAATTCAATACTCAGCGCAAGGTTGACAGCTATGCCTATTACAACGGAATGTCAATTACCGTAAAAGAAGGCTTGTTCAGGCTGATAAACAATGTCCTGTTTGTTGAGGATACTTACGAAAAGGGCAAATACCATCCGCGTATTGCTGTTCACAGCGAGCCTGTATATAACAGTCTCCTTGATGAAAAGTCAAGAACTGCTTTTGATTGCCTTTACGAGGATTTCTATTATGTCCGTCACAACAGCTTCTGGGAACAGAAGGCAAAGGAGAAACTTCCTCCGCTCATTCAGTCAACCAACATGCTTGCATGTGCTGAAGACCTTGGAATGATTCCAGCATGTGTGCCAAATGTGCTGAACGACCTTCACATTCTCAGTCTTGAAATACAGAGAATGCCAAAGAAGTATGGCGAAGAGTTTGGTAATCCTGCCGAATATCCGTATTATTCGGTCTGCACAACTTCAACCCATGACACGTCAACATTGCGTGGATGGTGGCTTGAAAACGCTGCATCTACCAAAAGGTATTACAACAACGTGCTGCACTTCTGGGGAGATGCTCCGCGTCATGCAACGCCGGAGATATGCCGTCTTATATTAAGAGACACTCTCAACGCATCTTCCATGCTTTGCATAATACCTTTGCAGGATTGGATGTCAATGAACGAGCGGCTTAGAAACCCGAATATCCTTGAAGAGAGGATAAACGAACCGTCAAATCCTCGCCATTACTGGAGATACAGGATGAACCTTACAATAGAGGAACTGATGAAAGCCGATGATTTGAATGATGAAATAAGGTCACTGGTTCAGGAAACCGGCAGATAAACATAAGACCAATCAGTTAGGACAGAATAAAGAATAATGAAGAACAAGAAGATTATTATAGGCGGTGTGGCTGTGGCAGCTTTTGCTATAGCCGCACTGTCTTTTTTTATGAGAGAGAGAAAGGTGGAGCAGCCTTTGAACGATATTGAAGTTTCCGATTTGGTTGAAGTTGAGGAAATAGTATACAAATACGGAATACCGGTTGACAGATACAATGTGATGTACGGTATAGTGGAGCCGAACCAGCATCTGTCGTACATATTGTCCCGGCTTGGATTGTCCGGAACCGAGATCCATAATCTGACCGAAAAGTGCGAAGGCGTCTTTGACGTGCGTCGTATTCGCAGCGGTCAGGCTTATGCTTTCTTTACACGTAAGGACAGTCTTTCGACACCACGCTTCTTTGTGTATGAAGAGAGCCCTAAGTCGTACGTAGTCTTTGACCTTAGAGACGAATACAAGGTGACGCGCGGCGAGAATCCTTCCGAGTGGAGACAGAAAGAGGTGAAGGGCAGTGTGCAGTCGTCGCTTTGGGTGGCAATGCAGGATTGTAACACATCACCGCAGCTTGCAGTGGATTTGTCGCACATCTTCGGGTGGACCATTGACTTCTTCGGAATACAGAAGAACGACGAGTTCCGTGTCATTTACGAACAGGAGTATGTTGACGGCCAGTCACTGCAAAACTTCCATATTCTGGCGGCTTCGTTCCGTGCTTCCGACAGTACATACTATGCAATACCTTTCGTGCAGGACGGCGAGGAACTCTACTACAATACAAACGGAAACAGTCTTGAAGGCGCGTTTCTGAAGGCTCCACTTGACTATTATCGCATATCTTCACGCTTTACGAACAGCCGTTACCATCCGGTTCTGAAACGTTATCGTGCGCACCATGGCGTTGACTATGCCGCACCTACCGGAACGCCGGTATATGCAATCGGCAGCGGCAAGGTGATTGCAAAAGGCTATCAGGCAAATGGTGGCGGAAACTATGTAAAGATAAGGCACAACAGTGTCTATACCACTACCTATATGCACCTATCACGTTTCGCCAAAGGGCTGCAGGTCGGCTCGGCAGTCAAGCAGAAGGAAGTTATAGGTTATGTAGGTTCAACAGGACTTTCAACCGGTCCGCATCTTGATTTCCGCGTATATGAGAACGGAAAGCCAATCAATCCGCTGACAATAAAGTCGCAGCCAAAGAAACCAATCAGTCCGGCAAACCGTGAACAGTTCCAGATTGTTTGCGATTCGCTTGTGGGAAGGCTGAAGGCTTTATAATTAATAGTAAAAATAAAACAAGAACCGATTCCTGAATATCAGAAACCGGTTCTTGTTTATTGTTGGTCAAACTATGCTAAATTTATATCAAGGCGAAGCATAATTCCGAGAGCATCTGCAATACGTATGAAAGATGACAGTTGCAAATCGGTTTCTCCTTTTTCTATTCGGTTTATGTATGTCCTGTCTCTTCCTACACGTTCAGCCAGTTCCTTTTGGGTAATCCCCAGCTCTTTGCGTCGCTCACGCAAAACTTCACCGTAATACCATGCTCTCGCTTTAGCATCAAAATCTGCACGTTCCTGTGTCCCTGGTACTCCAACTTTATCAGCAATAAAGGTTTCTGCTTTTACAAAACCTTCCTTTTTGCTGAAGTCCGTATTTCTTAATTTTTGCAGTTCTTCTGTTGTCAGCTTATTATTTGTTGTGCTCATAGTAGTCTTCTTAAAATATTTATAGCCTTTTCTATTTCTTTGTCATAATCCTTTGTTCCTTTTTTACAAAGCCATTTAGTAGAATGATGTTTGTTGCCAAGTTTATGTTTTCATTATCTGCAACAAACAAGATAACTCTTATTTCATTGTCAACAGATATACGTAATTCGTAAAAATCAGTGTTTGTCAACTTTTTTACAAATTTGTTTGGTATAGGGTAGACACTTTCTAAAATCGAAATTGCATATAGCAACTTTTCGCGCGTCCTTGCTGTTGAGTTTTGCTCAAAGTCTATATATTCAGGTGACAATATCAGTTCTCTTTTCATCTTTCTACTGATTTTATTTGCAAAGGTAACTAATTAGTCACATATAATCAACTCGTTTATATAAACTTTAACATATGAATGTGTTATAAAAATGGGGATATGTCAATCTGTTTTCTTTTGACATATCCCCTTCAAATTATTGGGCATTTACCTCAATTCTGTTGTTTATTTCAGATTGTCCCTGAAGAACTTTTCAATCTTGTCAAATGGAATGACTTCAAGATTGTCGTACAGGTCAACATGATTTGCGCCCGGAATGATAAGCAGTTCCTTGTTGTCGCCTGTCAGCTTTTTGAAAGCATCTTCGCTGAAATATCTTGAATGAGCCTTTTCGCCGTGAATCATCAGGACGGCACTTCTAATCTCATTGCTGTATGTCAGTATAGGCATGTTGATGAACGAAAGCGAAGAAGTCACATTCCATCCGTCGTTTGAGTTTAGCGAACGCACATGATAGCCGCGTTTTGTCTTGTAATAGCCGTAATAGTCCTTTACAAACTGCGGAGCATCCTCTGGAAGCGGATCAACCACACCGCCTGCGCGCTTGTAAGTACCGTTGCGGTAATCCTCGGTACGCTGTGCATTCAGTTGTTTGCGCAATTCATATCGTGCATCACTGTCCATTGAATCAAAATAACCGTTGGCATTCACGCGGCTCATGTCATACATTGTAGATGTTACCGTAGCCTTGATTCTTGTATCAATTGCGGCAGCATTAAGCGCCATGCCTCCCCAACCGCATATACCCAGTATACCTATTCTCTCGGCATCCACATCATCACGTGTTGAAAGATAATCTACAGCGGCACAGAAGTCCTCAGTGTTTATGTCAGGCGAAGCAACATAACGCGGTTCGCCGCTGCTTTCCCCGGTAAATGAAGGGTCAAACGCTATTGTAAGGAAACCTCTTTCAGCCAAAGTCTGTGCATACAATCCAGACGACTGTTCCTTGACAGCCCCGAAAGGGCCGCTGACTGCAATAGCAGGAAGTTTGCCGTTGCTGTTTTTAGGTTTGTACATATCGGCAACAAGTGTAATTCCGTAACGGTTGTGGAAAGTAATCTTTGTATGTTCCACCTTGTTGCTTTGGGCAAAAGTCTTGTCCCAAGTCTCTGTAAGTTGTTGTTTCTGTTCCATATTCTTTTCGTTTTGGTTACTGTATGCAGCCTGCAAGTTGCCGGCAACACAAAAGCATAGTGCGAATGCAGTAAGTACAGTTACAATTTTTTTCATATTCGTATTCCTTTCTTTGTAGGTTGCATTTTATGATTAAATTTTTTTTCATTTGCGGATAGTGCAAAATAAGCTATATTTGTGACTCCGGTTTGTAGATATTTTACTGATATTACATCTCAGCCATAACCAATATTACAGAAAAGACATTTGTTTACGGAGCAAGAAAATGGACAGAATAATCAATTTGAACAGTGTAGAGCAGTACAACAGCCTTTATGGTCTTGAAACGCATAATCCGTTGGTCAGTGTGATAAACTTGAACAATGCAACCCGTTCTGTGGAATATACCCACTGGACCTATGGTGTATATGCGCTTTACCTCAAACTTGAAAAGGCTTGTGATATACGGTATGGCCGTCAGAAATACGACTACAGCGAGGGGACTATCGTATGTTTTGCACCAGGGCAGACTATCGAAACTACCGTTGTTCCGGGAAAGGTGCAGATAAATGCCCTAGGCTTGCTTTTCCATCCCGACATTTTGCGTGGAACACAGCTCGGACGCAATATAGGCAAATACACGTTCTTTTCGTATGATGTGCACGAAGCCCTTCATATTTCAACCGAAGAACGGGAAATTGTGACCGGTTGTCTAAAATTGATTGACGCGGAGCTTGCGCACGCTACCGACCGTCACAGCCGCACATTGATTGTAAACCAGATAGAACTTTTGCTGAACTATTGTCAGCGTTTCTACGAACGTCAGTTCGCAACGCGCACAAAGGCCAACAATGACGTGCTTTCCCGTTTTGAACATTTGCTGGATGACTATTTTACAAACTCGCTTGCCGAGGAAAACGGTTTGCCGTCTGTCAAGTATTTTGCTGATAAGGTTTGTCTTTCCCCAAATTATTTCGGCGATATGATGAAGAAGGAAACCGGAAAGACTCCTCAGGAATACATACAGGACAAGATAATTGAGATAGCAAAGGAGCGCGTTGCCGGAACAGGAGAAACAGTAACACAGATAGCATATTCCCTCGGATTCCAGTATCCGCAGCACTTCTGTCGTCAGTTCAAGAAGCGTGTGGGGTGTACGCCGAATGAATTCCGTGCACAGTTCAGTCGATGAGTTTTTTTATAAAATATGAACTATCCAGAACTTCATGGATAGTTCATATTTCATTAAAAATTATAGTAAGCATATAGCCTGTTATATTTTAAGCATTATCCACAATCTCTTTCAGGTCAAAATATGCTTTAGAGAACTTTTCTACAATTGAGTCTATATCATTACCATCAATAGTATCAAGATGATATATGGTCATATTTCTGTCTCTACTAAAGTCAGTACCATTTCCGAACTTATTGAATACTTTGTCTTTAAAATAATTCCAGCTGTCTTCATCCCATGTCTTTATAAAATAATTGAATCTTCCGAACTGGTTTCCGTTTACTTCCTGATAGTGTCCTTCCAAACCTATTCTGTATTTGTCTTTTATCAGTCCGACACTTGGCAACCATCCTTCGTATGCTTTTACTTGAATCTGCATACGATCACTCAGTTTGTTGCATAGAACCTCAACTTCTGCCAGCAGATTATCCCACAAGTAAGATTTGTAATTCTTATATCTTTCAATAAGCTCATCAATCTTTCCTCCGTTCATTTTGAAGAATTCTATTTCCTGTTCTGATATATTTCCATTCATATTGCTTAGTGTTTTTATAAAATCCAACATATAGGTTATGTATTCGCTTTTTGCATTTGAGATATATTCTCCCAAATTCTTTTTTACAGATGTGAAAAGTTCAGAGTATGTTATGTTTATGAAGCCGTTTTCATTTAGTTTCTCTGTTTCTTTTACTGGATATAACGACAGTACAATACAGAATCTTTCCATTTTATTGAACTTGTCATCCATATATTTTTTATAAATGTCAAGTGGATTATATACATCTGCATTTATTTTGTTTTCAATACAAACAGCAAAAGTTTTTGTATTTATCAGCAAGTCCATACGCTTGTTCTCATAGACCTTAACTTCTCTTTCGATAGTGATATCACTGATGTTATAGTACAATGTAGACTTTTCCAAACATATTGTACATGATTTTTTACTTTGGTAAGCATCTTCAATAGAATTGAATAATGATTTTAGCCATAAAATACCCAAGTTATGCTCAGCCTTTGGGTCAAAGAAAAATTGAAGAATGCGGCTGCATATTTCTTCATATCTGTTTCTCGGGTAACGGCAAATCTGCATAAATGTCAGCCCGTTCTGAATTTTTGGAATCTTGTTGAATTCGTCCAACAAGAATTTTAGTGTTATTGTGTCTGTCATATTTATTCAATTTATCTCATTGCTCAACAGTTAATTTTCTCAATCCAATATTTTATTCTTTCAGAAACGATAACAGCATCTGTAGATTGGACTTCTTCTAAAATGACATATCCATTGTCTGCTTTTGTTTTATCATTGCAACCAATTCGTTTTAATGTGTTATTTAATAGTTCGTTGTCTTCTTTTCTGTTCGCTAATTGTATAATCGTATTGCCTTTTTCATTTTCAATAATATCCATATAAGGCTTGCCTTCTTCTATAGATGAAAATTCGCAAGCGAGCATATCCCAATACCAAATAAAGATTTTCCAATTTTTATATGGGCCAACTCTATTTTTCCATCCAATAGTACGATGATATCGTGTTTCTATGTTTTTTAATTCATCCAGATTGCTTATAATATATTTCTGTAATTCTTTATCTGAACTGAATACTTCAAATAATTTATCCTCTTCAATATTATGATAAGGTTCTGCAAAGAATTGCCACCATTGGCCATAATTTCTACGACCTCCCTTTTCCCATTTTAAAGGATTTGAAAAATCCTGATCGTTGTTGTATTCAGCTTTAATATAATAATGTCCTTGTCCAAACCTAATACTGATAGTACCAGGATTACCATTAGTATTTATCATTCTTAAACTGTTTTGTTTGATAGACGGACCTTCTACAATCCATCCTTCCTCTTTCCATTTAGACAATGCTTCATTCCATAGGCTTAAATCTGTATGAATTGTTTCATCTTTATGCTGATCAGAATCCTGATTGTTGTATTCATTGGTGTTGGTACATATTTGCGGGTTTGAAAGAACATTTAAATCAACAGTTATGCGTTGCTGCTCTTTTTCATTGTTGTAATCATTACTTTTAGCGTTTCGATAAGCATCAGAAAAATTTTCAAGCGTATTTCTTTTGTGCTGAACATCAAATTTAAAATCATCACCATACAAATCTTTTCTAAAAGCTTCTACAATACTAAAAAGGTTATCCAAAATAGGGTCTGGAGAGCCGCTTTTGTTTTTACGGTTTACGTTCTCGTTATTTTCATCCGGACAGCTGTATTCAATAAGTTCTTTGACTGCATTACTTACTGTTGAAATGTATTTTGAATTGCAATGCATAGCAACGTATGAAGTTTGGAACTCAAGACGTATCTTTTCTTCGTCTGAAAGACTATGATCCTTTATCACATCACATAATGTTTGTAGATACTCTTGATAGATTCGAAGTTTCTCTTCAAAAATTTTAGCCGCTCTTTCACGTTCAATATCGTCATCGCTTTGACCTCTAAGTAGTATCATTGTTATTACGGCAGTTATAATGACACCTAATACAGCGGCAAACATTTCATACCAAAGCTCTTTTTCTGTAAAAAGATTTAAATATACAGCAAAAAAACATGCAATAATAACTAAAGATGCCACCACTATGATGGCATTTTTTTGTGTCAGTTTCATCATGTATTAGATTTAAATTTATTATAATTAATGTCGATTTGTTTTGATTGTAAGATTATTCCCAACGATTACCTGTTTCCTTAAAAAATCTATCACGGGTGTAAACCTTACTGTTCTTATTGAAATTAACGAAATTTCCTGCTATACTGCGGAACCATCCCAGGCTACTCTTCCATTCTTGGGCAATTACTTTAAAATTCTCATCATAAGAATAATACTTTTCATTTTTTTCGAAAAGCATAAAAGTATCACTGAAATCTATTAATACTCCTAAAGAACTTTCCCAATTATTTGAGATTTCTTTTCCTTTTTCATTAAAAACATAATACTTTCCGTTTTTGTAACTAACATCTGCTATCATTTTCATTTCCTCCATCTACCAGTTTCTATAGATTATATTTCTTAATATAAAAGTGTGAAACTGTAACGTTCTTTCTTGTTTTGAATTCTCATGACATAAAATCAATGAATCACTTCAAAATCAGAAATAACATAACACTTCTGTTAATTTTATGATATATATAAGTCAAAATTATAAAAAATATAATATATCAAGTTCTTCTTAAATGATTTTTTTTGTCTTTTATGTTGTCTATGGTAAATAACGTTTTACAACTCTATTCCTTTTAACATCCGCTGCCGTCTATATTACAGGATACCGATTCGCTTGAATATTCAGATAGTGACTGTAGTCCGGCATCTTCAGGTGAGAGGGTAATGGTGCCGTCTTCCAAGACAAAGCATGGAATACCGATATATCCGTATTTTTTAGCTTCGTCAAACACCGTACTGTTGTCGCGCAGTCTCATAAATTCCTTCATGTTTCTTACGTGCTGTCCAATATCAATCATCTCAAATCTGCTGTCACCCTTAACCTGTTCTTCAATGTTGACACAGTCGGGGCAAGTGCTCATTCCGTAAATCTTTATCATATTGTTTGGGGTTTAAAATATTTATTAATCATAACTTCACCTGTCCGGCAATAACGTTAAGGGCAGGGCCGGAAAACAAATTGGTTTTGTTTTATGCCAAGCCTTGTTCCGTTATTTGCAAAGATAGTGCAAGGTGAGCGGAGAATAAAATAATTGAAACAAGTTTCATTATTATTTTATCATGAACCGCATCCTGTCTTATTAAAAGATACTCAATTTTCCATTATAGAGCATCATCCGGCTTTTATAATACGATACAGGGAGAACCTGAGCATGTATATCTTCACTCCAAAATCATTTAAAGAATATCCCCAAAAACATTAAAGGTCCTGCCTGAAAATGTTCAATGTTTTTGCTGAAAATGTACGGGGTTTTGGGGGAAAAGGTTGGGGATTTTTCAGATGGAAAATTGTGGGTTGGCGACAGCAAAATAAAATTGTATAGAATTTTGATTCTAAACAATAATTCATATCTTAGCAAAAAGTATTTAAAAGTACGGTTTTAAATGTTAATTAACTTAGATAATATAAATATGAAAAGCTTGAATGATTTTACCAATCTATATCCTGTCTCAAAAACATTAAGGTTTAAGTTGATACCAGTGGGCAAAACCCTTGAGAATTTTAAAGCGAGTGGAATTCTTGAAGAAGATACAAGGCGTGCTGAGAATTATTTGAAAGTAAAATCAATCATTGACGATTATCACAAGGCTTATATTGATTTGATGCTGTCAGACTTTCATTTTATATACAATTCTTCAGGACGGAATAATTCACTTGAGGAGTATTACACTCTTTACAGCATCCGTAAAAAGAATGACAAAGAATTGGAACTGTTTAAGAAAACTCAAACTTCATTGAGAAAGCAGATAGCAGACAGATTGACGGGAGATGAGAGATATAAACGTATTTTCAAAAAAGAACTTATACAACAGGACTTGATAGAATACATTAAGAATTATCCTGATTCATCCGATAAGGAAAAAATAATTTCAGAGTTCAGGAATTTCACTGTTTATTTTACAGGATTCCATGAAAACAGGAAGAAAATGTATTCGGAGGAAGAAAAGTCAACTGCCATTGCTTACCGTATTGTGCATGAAAATCTTCCAAGATTTATAGATAATATCATTAGTGTCCCGTTAAAATCGGGACAAGTTAATATTAATCAAACAATCCCGGAAAAAGGGAAGAATTGAGTTC
>CALUJO010000031.1 GCA_944320965.1 uncultured Bacteroidaceae bacterium
AGACTCGACCACTGAATACCAATGGTCGAGAGGGATATTTTTCTGCTTTATCGAGTTTATCGGACAGCAATATAAATTATTATATGTTAATTATGTATTACTCTTTTCAATATGCCTAAAACTTTGAAAGAATCATCTTGACTCAGATAGAATGAATCATATTCTTTGTTTAGAGGAATTAATTCAATAGATGAATGTTCCCACCCTTCTTCTGTTTCTTGTTTTTTACTATGATATTTTTTTATTGTACAAGCTATATTATCACTGTCATAGTCTTTGATATTATATCCTTCAACCAAAACAATTTCACCTTCACGACTTCCACCAGTATAACGGGAAAATACGCAATAATCACCATCATTTATTTTAGGCTGCATACTATTGCCCATAGCGCGGACCACAAACATTGATTTATCCAATTTGGACAATTCATCAGACACATCTATCCACTTCACATCCTCGTCCGGTACTCCAATTTCAGATAAATCATGGCAGGCTGCCTTAATACTTGGATAATAAGGTAAATGAGTTACAAAACATTGGTTCACGGAAGCGTTATCTATGATACGGATTAAATTATTTGATTTAACATCTATGTTTTTATTATTAGCCAATACTTCTGTTGGCAATTCTATATCATTTTCCTTGAAATTCTCCACCTGCTCCATTACTTGGCGGAATACTTCCGGAGAGTATTGTGGCGGATAACCATTTTTTACTAAACACACTTTGATGTCAAATTTTAGCTGTTCACGGATGCGTATATTATTCAGCCAATCTGCTACACTTGATTTCAAGTCTATTATCTCTTTTATTTTACGAGCTAATACTCTGCATTTCTCGTTAATTGTAACTCCGTCTATTTCCTTATCTTCTCCATACTCAAAATTAAACTTGTCACGCAGCATGATTAAGATATCGTAAAAAGCCTTCTCTTCAAAAGTAAGGTTCAGTTTTCTGAAACTTTCTCTATCCTGTTGCATTTCCTTCAGGATTTTCAAAGCTTGTTCCGTAGCTTTCTTTATGATTTCTTCTGAAGTAGCTTCTTGAGTTTCACCAGCTTCTTCTGCACTTAAACGTTTACGGCGTTCATGGTATTGTTTAATGGTTTCTTCCAACATTTCCATAAATCTTTTTGCCGCAGCCTGATTTGTTTTGCCATATTCTGAAATCTGTTTTCTAAGCATTTTTACCAGCAATTCCAATTTTGAAGCAGGCATTTTTACATCAGACAATTTCTCAAAATATTCTGGACTGAATATATCTTCCTCCTCTCCTATTTCCAACACACTTTCAACTTTAGTATATTTCAAAGCCTCTTCTACCATTTTCGCAACTTTGCGATTCATAGTCTCAGTGTCAGGCGCATCTGTCCCACTCATTTTACGAACAAAACCGGCAATTGCCATAAAACATTGTGCCAATGCAGATTCTTCATCAGATAAATTACCTGAAGGCTGACAAATATCGTATGCTGTACGCATTCGTTTTACTACTTTCAAAAAATAAGTCTTGAATGATACTTTCTTTACTTTTTTTCCATTTTCCGAAGCAAAATTCAGAATATCATTTGACATGAAAATATACTCTGCAACTTTGGCCAATAATGTATAACGTATAGCAGGATCTGTTTCGGGATTAAGGAAAGGAGTTAAATCCATTTGTTTGAACAAATCCTTAAGTATAAACAGATGTTCTCTGAAAATTGTAGTTGCCTGTTCTATATCATCATCAGTAGGTGCAAATGTATTGCCGCCACCGCCATACATTTTCATAGCTTCACGCATATTATCCCGTATGCCGATATAGTCTATTACAAGACCAAACTCTTTTCTTGGATATTTTCTGTTAACACGACTTATAGTTTGAATAAGAGTATGTTTTTGTAATGGTTTATCATTATAGAGATATGTAAGACTTTCCACATCAAAACCTGTAATCCACATGTCAACCACAATTACAATGCGGAAATTACTTTTTTCCTGTTTGAATGCAGCATCCAGCTTTTCCGAACGCTTGTCATTTGTTACTCCACCAAGATAATTATACATATCCTTAGGATCATTCTTGCCTACACTTGCAACCATTGCTATTGTAGGCATCTCTGACAGTTCTTTCAATTCTTCATCTGTACAAGAAATACCTTCCGGAGTTTTTCTTAATTCAAACCATTCCGGATATTTTTCTTGGAAAACTGTAAGTAATTTGTAAGCTATTTCACGCTTAGAGCAGACAATCATTGCTTTTTGCACACGATCAGGATCGCCACTGCATGCTTTTATATAATGATCATGAATATCCACGGCAAGGCGTTCCAATCTTTGCGGTTCGCCTAATATTACTTGAAGCGAACTCATTGCTTTCTTGCTTGCCTCAATATCTTCCAATGTAGAGCCTTCTTCTGCGCAGCGTTTATAATACTCTTCCACCATCCTGATTTTTTCCTTATCAAAAAGGACTTTACTTATTCTGGGATGATATTTAATAGGCACAGTAATACCATCAGCTACAGCCTGATCCATAGTATAACGGTCTATCTCTGCTCCAAAAGTCTGATAGGTTTCTGCTATAGGCGTACCTGTGAACCCCACAAAAGTTGCACGAGGCAAAGCTTCGCGGAGAACTTTGGCATAAGGCTTTGACAGTACTGCCTTCATTTGTTCATTGGCTCTATCCAATAACTCTTTTTCGTTCTCATCGTCCTCGTTTGGTTTGCTGAATTTGATTCGTTTTGCACTTTCCAATTGAGTACGGTGAGCCTCATCGCTGAAACAGATTATATTGGAACGTTTGTTTATTAATCCGATGGAGTCATCTTCACGGTCACAAAACTTCTGAATTGTGCAGATATAGAATCCTCCACTTTCACGGGCTGCAAGTTCTTCTCTTAGTTTTTTGCGTGTAGGTACAACAGACACTTCGCCTAAACCAAGAAACTCTTTACTCTTAGTAAACAATTTGCCACCCTGTTTTTGTAAATCATCACGGTCTACTATCATCAGAATAGTTGGAGAACCAATTTCTGAAGCACACCGCATAGATAGCTGGCGGGCAAGAAAAGCCATTGTATAGGTCTTGCCGCATCCAGTAGCTCCAAAGTAGGTACCACCTTTCCCGCTTTTCTCCTTTACTGACTTTACAATACTTTCCCGTAAGAGTCGTGTAGCGAAGAATTGAGGATAACGGCATACAATTTCTTTTTCACTATAATCAAACTCCTTGTCCTGAAAATAAATGTAGTCACGAAATATTTCAATAAAGCGTTCCGGTTCATACACTCCCTTAACCATTGTTCTCATTTCGTCAAATGGCGATGTAGAAACTTTATCATCATCATTAACCCTTCGCCAGGCATAGAAATGTTCGTATGGTGTACGCACCGTACCAAGACGTGTTTTGACACCATCACTTATACAAGCCAACGGACAATAATGCAGCAAATGAGGAATGTCACGCCAATAACGCACGTTTATTTGTTCCCACGCATCTTCAATAGTTGCATTTTCATCAGCAGGATTTTTCAGTTCTAAGACACATAGCGACATACCATTCACATAGAGAATGATATCAGGGCGTCTGTTTTTTGTGCGTCCATTGTTTACGTACTCTACAGTAAGCTGATTGACGACACGAAATATGTTATTATCATAGGCTTCGTAGTCAATTAGAGCAATATTTCTTGTTGCTCCATTCTTAGTGGTAAAACAAATACCATTTACCATCCAGTCATATACTTTATGAAGGGTAGCAAAATCGGTTTCAGCTCCAACAAGACGTACAGTATCTACAATCTGTTGTACCTCGTCTTTATCAAGGTCAGAATTTGTATTTGTCAGGAATGCAATCATGTCACAGTCAATGATAACTTCCTTTTTATTTGTCCGGGCAATATTATCACCAGACAAATAAATCCAGCCTTCATGTTCCAAAAATGATATAAAAGCATTCTCGAAATCACTTTCGCAAAATCGACCGTTATATTGTTTCATATTTTTCTGTGCCATACAAATCCTGTAATTAAATTCTTATTTCTCAAGCAATTTCTTTATTTCCTTATCAAAATCACTTGTTATCTTTTGATGCTTGTTGAATTCATCATATTCTATTTCTGCTTTTTCGTTGGCAAGTTTTTTTGTTATTTTTCCTTTTCCTTCAAGAATGTTGAATTTACGGAATTCCAAAAAAGCATTTACACTATTTGCAAACTCACTCATCGTAAAAGAAGTTTCATTTTCAATTAAATCTTCTATATAATCAAAGAAACCTGTTACGGCTCTTTCAAGACGTCTTATCTGTTTCTCATCAAGATAATTCTTTGCAACCGTTACATCCGATTTCAGGATACGTCCGTCAGGTGCGTTTTTCCATGTCATCAATCCCATGTTTTCTTTATTCCTGTCAGCCGAATTATATATAATCTCGGCAGCGGTATTTCCGGTGATTGCATAATGGAATTTATTCTGGACCATCGCATAAAATTCATGAGTTTCCTGTGAGTCTTTATCATAATCAATTGAACATTCTGCAAAGATATCCGTAATCTGTTGCCAGATACGTCTCTCGCTCGCACGGATAGAACGTACCCTTTCCAACAATTCGCGGAAATAATCTTTACCGAAAGCTGTTTCGCCCTGCTTAAGTCTGTCATCATCAATTGCAAATCCTTTTATCATATACTCACGCAACACTTTTGTTGCCCATATACGAAAGGCAGTAGCCCGTTTGCTATTGACTCTGTATCCGACAGAAATGATTGCATCCAAATTATAAAAATCCAAGGTGCGTTTAACATTCCTCTTACCTTCAGTTTGAACAGTTTCCATTTTGGAAACTGTTGCCTCCTGTTTTAATTCTCCTTCTTCAAAGATGTTTGAAAGATGCTTTGATATAGCCGGGACTTCAACATCAAATAATTGGGCCATAGCCTTTTGCGTGAGCCAGATTGTTTCATCCTTGACCAATGCATTTACGCTGATGTCTTCATTATCTGATTGATAAAGAAGGAACTTGAATTGATTTATAGATTTGTCAGTCATGGTTTTTCGATTTTATGAGTTTGCTGCTTTTTGTACTAATGCAGGGCAAAGGGTTTTAAGTTTCTCACGTGCTTCAGAGGCTATCTTTTTGGCTTCTTCAAGACATTTGTATAAATCTACAATAGATTGTTGGACTTCTAGAGGGGGTAAAGGAATCTTTACTTTACATAGATCGTCAAAATCAAATACATCTCTTGTTGTTCCTTGAGAAATATATCCACAATACCTATGAAATTCAGATCTTGACAAACATAGCATAAGAAATTTTGGTATTAACTTATATATATTTTTTACATAAAAAACAGCATATGAACTTGAAATTATACAATCAGGTCCTATCCTATATGCAATTGGGAGTTTCGTCCCATTGTCCTTAACAACTTTATTAAAAGCAAATTGACCAGTCCTAACTATTTTTGTTCCTTCCTTATCTTCTGCTTCTCTTTTAGCTGGGATAAATTGCATATTAACATCTACTCCTTGTGTCAAAGTTATAGCATTGTTAATATTCCGTTCGGTGCTTTCCTCAATATACTCGCCAAGTGTTACTTCTGAGTATTTGTTTTTACAGTCAACTACCATTGCTTCGCAAGCCTTACTCAATGGTTCTGTAAGAGCTTCATTCTGTTCTGCAAGAGATTTTAATCCATTGTAGGTTGCTACTAATTCTTTTTGTAGATTTATATTTGGTAAAGGTATTTCAACTCGACACAATTCACTCCAATCAAAAGTTTCTCTTGCACTACCCCAAGAGTTAAATCGAGCATATCTATCAAATTCGCTACGACTTAATAGCAAGAATAAATATTCAGGCAAGAGTACATTATTTTCTTTACTCTTAAATGTTGTGTAAATAGATGATATGAGTATTGGATTTGTAGTCGTATTTAATGCCAATGCAATCTTATCTCCTCTTCGTGAAGTATCTGCAACATAAGCAAATTCACTATTATTTACGATTTTATATGAAAATAATGGTACCCCATCCATGTTTGCCTTTGTTGGCATAAATCTCTTATCCGTACTTATCCCTCGAACATAATCAAGAGTATATTTTCCGTCATTATTCCGTTCATCGCAAGGTTCAATGTAATCCCCCAAACGAACCCATTTTACATTATCATTTGCACTCATATCCCAACTGTTTTAGTGCATTACGCAAAGTTTCATCATTTTCTCTCTGGCGTTTCAATAAATCTGAAACGACGGAAGCTGTTTCAGTTAAAACCTTGTGATAATCTATGTCAGAATCTCTATCAACAAATTCAATATAGCGACTTGGAACCAGAGAATAATTATTATCTTTCAGTTCTTCAATACCAACAGAGCGGTAAAGTTCCGGCTCAGCATAATTAGCTCCATCTGTACCTTCTGCCTGCCATTTAAAATAAATCTCCGTTGCTCGTTTGATTTGATCTACCTTGAGTTCTATTTTCTTTTTCTGCTCTCCCTTAACCGGGTTTTCTGTCCACTGACGTAAATCCATAAAGAGAATTTCTCCCTCTCTGTTACGTAGTTTGCGTCCATGCCACATTCCACCCTTTTTATTTTGATTCAAAATCCAAAGAGTAACGCTAATATCCGTAGTAATAAAAAGTTCACGGGGCAATACTATGATTGCTTCTACTTTATCATTCTCAATCAGTTTACGACGAATATTCAATGCATCAGTATCACCCAATGCTCCGTTTGCAAGAAGGAATCCGGCTACTCCCTTTTGCCGATTCATGTGGCTAAGAATGTGAAGAATCCATGCATAATTGGCATTACTTTCCGGCGGTGTGTCATAATCACTCCAACGGGAATCATTCTTTAAATTATCATTATACCATCCTTTAAGATTAAAGGGCGGGTTAGCCATTATATAATCAAAGTACAGTCCTTTATGTAAATCATTGGTAAATGTACTGTCACTTTCTTCTCCTAAATTATGACTTATGCTACGTAAAGCCAAGTTCATCTTTGCCAGACGATATGTGGCTGCTTCTTTTTCCTGCCCGTAGACATTGATTTTACTTATATCATTCTGCTTTGACTTTACCAGCTCTGCACTTTGTATGAACATACCTCCTGAGCCACAGCAAGGATCATAAATAGTTCCATTAAAAGGCTCTATCATACTGGCTATCAATTGCACAATATCATGAGGGGTATAAAACTCACCGTCTTCTTTTGTAGCATTCACTGCAAATTCTTTCAGGAAATATTCATATACACGACCTATCAAGTCCTTTTCCTCACCAAATGTCTTATGAGAAATCTTATTTACTTCATCAACAAGTTTTTTCATATCATTACCAGCCAAGTTACGTTGGGTAAACATACCCTCAACAAAGCATCCTTTAAGGTCTGGAGTAGTGGTGGCAATACTACGCAAAGCTGTATCAAGTGCAACATTAAGTCCTGGTGCAGGTGTATCAATAATTTTACTCCATCTGGCTTCAGGTGGTAGATTGTATGTACCGTCTGTAAAGGTTGCATCTTCAAAAAAGGCAGATATAATATTCTCGTCATCAGGGTCTAATCCATCTTCTATCAACTGGGCGCGAAGATGAGCAACTCCATTTTCATATTTCTCTCCCATAAAACGGAGAAAAACCAAAGTAAGCATCATATCTCTCTTTTCAAAGAAAGAACCGGAATTCTTTGCCTGTCTTAATATATCGCGACACTTGAATAGTATTGCATCCAAGTTGATTACTTCTTCTTTTTTATTATTTGTTTTCTTTGCCATTATTCGTTTAATGATTTATGTTATCATTATTTGCGGAAATAAAGCTATCCACCAATCAATATTATGTTTTATCACTACAAGCATGTCCGGATAGCCGTTCGGCTGTTTGTCCTTTTTTCAAACCGTATTATTTTATTCATATTAAATTGCTTTATATTCTGATTTATCTGTAGTTTGTGCGAATATATTAAAATTAGACTTGTCAAGCTAATCTTATTTAAATTATTTCAACATTTTGTTGGAAGTGTAATGTGTAGTTTGATTGTTTTTGTATTTAATTTTATTACTGTCCGATAAAAAATTATAATGTTGTGCCGGAGATGTTTTTATCTCTGGCACACTTTTTTTATATAATAGTTTGTGGAATCGTTAAATTGTCTGTTACCTCTTTCAATCAGGGATTTCAGTTTTAAAACCGTAACTTTTGTTTTTATAACCGGAGTCTTCGGTTGCAGGAACGTAACTTTCGGTTTTAGAGTATATTCTGCTGTTTGGCTTTGTATTTTCTTGGATTTAAAAGAATTATATGTCAGCTGAAAAGATTCTTTATAAAGACTGACTGTAATAAAATTATGGAATACCGCCAGTTCAAATCCCTTGTCCGTACAGTGTTGCGCCTATTGCTGTCCTGTAGCCGCAATGTTCCGGAACATGGAATTTTATATCGTATAGTTTTTCAAGTGCGTCAAATATTTTACGGTTGGGAGGCAATGTTGCAAGTCTGCCTATGGTTACAATATCCTTTATGCCGCATATCTGCGATGCAAGGTTTGCCGCACTGCCGATAGTCTCGATTATCAGGCTTAACAGTCCGGCTGCTATGTCATCATTGCTTGCGTTTTGATTTATTTTACCGAAGTTGGAAGCTGTAATGTCTGCCGGCAGTTGTGGCATGGCATCACCGCAAACGTCTTTTATCAGCAGGTTTACATTTGCAGGATTTCCTTTTTCTGCCATTTGTGACAGCTGGTCAATGCAGATGTCTCCCAAGAGCAGCTTTGAAAGTCCGTTGAGTGTTCCTCCTCCTATTCCGAATCCTCCGAAGTGGCGGCTCTCGTTTCCGTCAACCATAATAAACGGGGTTCCTGTGCCGAATCCGGCAATTATGAAACGGTTGAGCGGATTATTGTATTTTGCTCCAAGTATGCATGCCGTGAATTCGTCGCATACTGAAATGTTGTGACTGGCAAGTTTGGCGGCGTCCGAAATGGTTTTCACACCTGTGGCGCATACCTGGCAGCTGTTTTCCGTATCAGTTCCGGTTTCAGTCGCAAATTGGTTTATAATATATCCGATGTCGTGTCGCATAGGACCGTCAAAACTCTTCAGATATATTATGTTGTAGTCTTTAAGTCCAACAACTTTTGTTGAACTTATTCCCATGTCTATTCCTAAACTTGCTTTCATATCTTTGGTTTACAGTAGCAGTAGACTTATTGCCATTACTGCCATACCGGTTATTACTCCCATTATTCCGATATGGTGATGGCCGTATTTTTCCATACCCGGCAGCAGTTCGTCAAATGAAATATAGACCATTATACCCGAAACAAAGCCGAGAAGCAGTGCATTGATTGTAGGTGTCCAGAACGGCAACAGGAAGAGAAAACCGAAAAGTGCCCCGAGAGGTTCGGCAAGTCCCGACATGAACGAATACCAGAATGCCTTGCGGCGGCTGCCTGTGGAGTGGTAAATAGGTACGGAAACGGCTATGCCTTCCGGAATGTTGTGTATTGCAATTGCAAAGACAATGGGTATTGCTATTTCAATGTTTGTCAGTGCCGATGCAAATGTTGCGAGTCCTTCAGGGAAATTGTGGATGCCTATTGCAAGTGCCATCATTATTCCTGTCCTTTTCAGCTTGCTGTTTGACGATGTCATATCTGATTCGCTGTGCATTTCGTGCGGGTTCTCGTCTTCCGGAACAAAATGGTCAATCAGCGCAATCAGTGCTATTCCGGCGAAGAATGCCAGAAGCATGTAGAGGTTTGCTGTCTTTTCAGAGAAAATTCCGCTCAGAAGATGTACTGATTCCGGCATGAGTTCCATAAAGGATACGTATATCATAACGCCTGCCGACAATCCCAATGCGGCAGAAAGAAAACGTGTATTTGTCTTTTTTGCCAGAAGCGCTATAAGACTTCCTATACCTGTTGAAAGACCTGCAATGCAAGTCAGTCCAAGTGCTAAAAGTATTGATTCATTGCTCATATCATATAATTTGGCGGCAAAGTTATTATATGTTGTGGTTTAATACAATAAGTATTAATAGTTATTTGGTTAAACAGTGTATAAGTCCTTTATCTGTGTCTGCCGGTTCTTTTTTGTTTTTTATCATAATTGGCAAAAATATTTGTTTACATGAAATATGTTGCAAAAAGTGTATTACTATTAAAATATTTAGTTGATATGCCTTGTTCTATATTTGCTGCTTTATATATATATAGTATATTTGTGACTTTAAGAAAAAATATTAATAAAGATGAAAGGCGAACAAGGAAAAGTGAAAGTTGCATTACCCGATAATGCGTTCAGAGAGTTAAAGGATGGAGAGGTTTACAACCCTCTGATGTCAAAAGACAAACAATACAGTGAGGTGAATTTGTGGTCGGTTATGTGGGGTGTCCTGATGGCTGTGCTATTCTCGGCTGCCGCTGCATTTCTTGGACTGAAGGTCGGACAGGTATTTGAGGCTGCCATACCAATTGCCATTATTGCCGTAGGTGTTTCAACTGCAGCCAAACGCAAGAATGCCCTTGGTGAGAATGTGATAATCCAGTCAATCGGAGCAAGTTCTGGAGTTATTGTAGCCGGAGCCATATTTACTCTTCCTGCTCTATATATACTGCAGTCAAAGTATCCTGAGATGACTGTCAGCTTTTTTCAGGTATTTTTGAGTTCACTTCTCGGAGGTATTCTCGGAATACTTTTTCTTATTCCTTTCCGTAAATATTTCGTTTCGGATATGCATGGCAAATATCCTTTCCCCGAAGCTACTGCAACTACCCAGGTTCTTATATCCGGAGAGCAGGGAGGCGGGCAGGCAAAGACTTTGCTTACAGCCGGACTTGCCGGAGGTTTGTACGACTTTATAGTATCTACATTCGGATGGTGGAGTGATACCTTCACTTCAAAGGTATTGCCTGGCGGTGCATTTGTCGCTGACAAGGCAAAACTTGTGTTTAAGCTGAATACAAGTGCTGCCGTACTTGGTCTTGGATATATTGTCGGTTTGAAGTATGCTGCTATAATTTGTGCCGGTTCTGCCGTTGTATGGTGGATAATCGTTCCTGTAATATCACTTGTTTGGGGCGGTGATATCCTTAATATGTGGAATCCGGACATACAGACTGCTGTCTCTGCAATGTCCCCGGAAGAAATATATGCCAACTATGCAAAGAGCATTGGTATCGGTGGCATTGCCATGGCAGGTATAATAGGTATTGTAAAATCATGGGGCATTATAAAGAATGCCGTAGGACTTGCAGTCAGCGAAATGAAGGGAAAGAAGGGCGATTCTTCCGAAGCTCCACGCACACAGAGAGACCTTTCAATGAAGATTATTGTAATAGGTTCGCTTGTTACTTTGGTCGTTGTATTCCTGTTCTTCTATTTTGGCGTTATGCAGGGCAATCTTCTTCACACGGTTGTTGCTATATTGCTTGTAGCTGTAATCTCATTCCTGTTTACAACGGTTGCTGCCAATGCTATAGCCATTGTTGGAAGTAATCCAGTATCCGGTATGACACTGATGACACTTATCCTTGCTTCAGTAATTATGGTGGGAGTCGGACTTAACGGTCCGAGCGGAATGGTTGCTGCGCTTATAATGGGTGGTGTTGTTTGTACCGCGCTTTCAATGGCGGGAGGCTTTATTACCGACCTGAAGATAGGATATTGGCTTGGCTCTACCCCAAAGAAACAGGAAGGATGGAAGTTCCTTGGAACAATAGTCTCTGCTGCAACAGTGGCAGGAGTAATGTTCATGCTTAACGATACATACGGATTTGTTGTAACACCCGAGACACCTGACCCGCTTGTAGCACCGCAGGCCAACGCAATGGCTGCCGTTATAGAACCGCTGATGAGCGGAGGTTCTGCTCCATGGCTGCTTTACGGCATAGGAGCACTTATAGCGCTTGTGCTTACATTCCTTAATGTTCCTGCGCTTGCGTTTGCTTTGGGTATGTTTATCCCGCTTGACCTTAACTTGCCTCTTATAGTTGGTGGTCTTATAAGCTGGTATGTTACTACAAGAACAAAAGACAAGGCTCTCAATGACGAAAGAATGGAAAGGGGAACTCTCATTGCTTCCGGATTCATTGCCGGCGGAGCTTTGATGGGAGTTGTCAGTGCGCTTCTCCGTTTCTTTGAAGTTGATATGTTCTGCAAGACATGGAATCAGGGCGATGCTGCCGTTTATCTGTCATTGCTGGCTTATGCTCTTCTTATATTGTTCTTTATAAAAATGACATTGGCAAAGAAAAAATAAACAGTTATGAATAAATCATTGTTTTTGATGTCACTGCCTTTGCTTGCATTCAGTCAGATGCAGGCTCAGGATCAGGCAGACAGATATAAGGAAATAACCAATCAGAACCTGACTTGCATAAACAGGGAAGCGCCTCGCAGTACCTTTACTTCCTACAAGTCGGAGAAGGACGCCGTGGTGAATAACCCTAAGGACGGAACTGACCGTCTTATGCTTAACGGAAAATGGAAGTTCAATTATGTGGAACAGTTTGCCGAACGTCCGATGTCATTTGACAAAGAGTCGCTTGACAAGGTAAAATGGACCGATATATCCGTACCGGGCAACTGGGAACTTCAGGGATACGGCGAACCTATATATGTAAATACACGCTATGAGTTCGTGTCTGTAGGATATGAAGATTTCTGGCAGAAACCTAATCCTCCGTTTGTTCCTGAAAAATGGAATCCGACAGGTACTTACCGCCGTACATTCAAATTGCCGAAAGACTGGAACGGAAAGGATATTTATCTTAGTGCCGACGGAGTGAAAGGTGCAGCATATTTCTATATAAACGGAAAGTTTGCCGGCATGAACAAGGATACAAAGACTCCTGCCCGCTTTGATGTAAGCAAACTGCTCAGGGAGGGTGAGAATGAAATTGCAATCCAGGTTCACCGTTTTTCTGATGCAAACTATATGGAGTGTCAGGATTTCTGGCGCATAACAGGTATTGAAAGAGATATTTATCTGTATGCCCAGCCTAAGGTCCATATTCAGGATTTCCATGTGGTTGCAGGTCTTACAGACAATTATATGAACGGAACACTCTCTGTAAACGTGAAGCTTGACGAAGAGGCTGATTACAGGGTCAGATACAAACTTCTTGATGGAGAAAAGGAACTTTTGTCACGTACAGTAAAAGGAAACTCTTCGTCAATGTATGTGTTTGGCAAAGAGATACTGCCAGCTGTAAAGCCTTGGACTGCTGAGACACCTAACCTTTATACATTGCTTATAACCCTTGAAGACCAAAACGGAGATTTTGTTGAGGCAACGAGCAGCAGGATAGGTTTCCGTACGGTTGAGATAAAGAACCGCCAGCTGATGGTGAACGGAAAACCGATTTTTGTGAAAGGTGTAAATATTCATGAGCATAACGAATATACAGGTCATTACATAACCGAGGAACAGATGCTGCGTGATATTGAACTGTTCAAACAGTATAATGTGAATACTGCACGTACTTGTCACTATCCTCAGCCTGAACGTTTCTATGAACTTTGTGACGAATATGGAATCTATGTCATAGATGAAGCAAATATTGAAACTCACGGAATGGGGTATGACCTCAGAAAAGGCAGAACTCTCGGAAACAATCCGGAGTGGCTTGACGCCCACAAGTACAGAACAATAAACATGTTTGAGCGCGACAAGAACCACGCGTCGGTAATTATCTGGTCGTTGGGTAATGAGGCCGGAAACGGATATAACTTCTATAATACATATCTTATGCTGAAGGAACTGGACAAAACACGTCCTGTTCAGTACGAACGTGCCGGACTTGAATGGAATACGGATATATACTGTCCGATGTACTATACTGTAGATCAGATTACAAGATATGCCGAAGATCCGGAATCTGACCGTCCTTTGATTCAGTGTGAATATGCGCATGCAATGGGTAACAGCCTTGGAAACTTCATTGACTACTGGGAAACCATAGAAAAATATGATATCCTTCAGGGTGGATGTATCTGGGACTGGGTAGACCAGGGATTTGCTGCAACAGACGAGAACGGAGTAAAATACTGGAACTATGGTGGTGATTACGGTAAGATAGGAACACCTTCGGACGGTGATTTCTGTATTAACGGTATTGTCTTCCCGGACAGAAGCATAAAGCCTCAGACGGTTGAAATGGGTAAGGTGTACCAGAACATACGTTTCCGTAACTTTAACCCGAATAATGCAACCGTTGAAGTGAAGAACAATTTCTCTTTCCGCAATACAGGCATGTATGACTTTGTTTATGTAATCAAGACCGAAAATCGTGAACTTGGAAGATACCCTCTTTCTGTAGAGCTTGAACCGGGTGAGACAAAGACCGTTTCCTTGCCTGAACTTGCAAGACTTGGAGATGTAAGGGAAGAGTGTTTTGTTGAACTTTATGCATTGCAGCGCGAGGAAGAGCCTTTCCTTGAAAAAGGACATGTAGTCGCTTCAGAACAGTTCCAGGTAAAGGAAAGAAATGTTGAGAATGTTGTAAGCGCGCGTGCCGCTTATGAAGAAACCGATGATGAGGTTGTTTTCACAGGCAAGAACCACAGAATAGTATTCAACAAGAAGAGTGGTCTGATGACATCATATAAGGTTAATAATGTTGAGTACATTGAAAACGGCCGGGGACCTAAGCCTTTCTTCTGGCGCGCTCCGATTGACAATGAATATGGTGCCGGACTACCTTTGAAACTGAAGGACTGGAAAGATGCAAGCTATGCTGATTTGACTGCGAAAGACTTTGCCGTAAACGTAAAACGCGGATTTGTGCGCAGTGAGGCTCCTGGCGGACCTGCAGGAAACCGCAACGGAATGGAAAGACAGGTTGTTAATGTTGTTGTAAGCTGCAGATATGAAATACCTGAAACCGGAGCTGAATGTTACATGGAATACAAGGTCGGTAATGACGGCTATGTAACTGTCAACTATCAGTTCCTTGGGGGGGAAGGCAAATATCCTATGATTCCGAGAGTTGGCCTGAGGATGAATCTTAACAGTCGTCTGAATTTGTTGAGATATTTCGGACGCGGACCTCTTGAAAACTATGTTGACCGCAAGACTTCAAACTTTGTTGGCGAATATTCATCAAATGTTGATGATATGGTTGTCAAGTATATCCGTCCTCAGGAGAACAGCCATCGCACAGATGTACGCTGGTTCTCTCTGACAGACAAGCGTGGAAAGGGACTGATGTTTGTATCTTCTTCAACATTTGAAATCAATGCATCCGCATATCCTCTTGAAACTTTTGACAGCGGAATGAGCATCTACAACGACGCTCCTGTTACTGCTGAAACCAACCACCGTCATATCAATGACATAAAGAAAGGCAATATGACAGATGTGTTTATTGATGCGGCCATGACCGGACTTGGCGGCGACAACAGCTGGGGAGCATATCCTATGGATAAGTACATGGTAAAACCGGAGACACAGCTTCAGTGTGTATTTACCATCTTCCCGGTAAATTCAAAAGGTGATATAGAAAAATTGAAGAATTCGGTATATTGATAAAGCGTATGAACGGAACTTAAATAACTGTTTCAGAATATAATAGGGCGGTGTAGCATATATGATATGTTACACCGCTTGTTTTTTGATAAAAACACTCTATGTTTCAAACAAAAACATAGAGTGTTTTACTATAAAATGTACAATGTTTTTTGACAAAATATTTAATGGTTTTTGTATAATAACATTTTACATCTTTGTTTAAAACTGTATAAACTTTATATGGATACTCATATTTTTTTTAGATTTATTGTGTCAATTTTTGTTCCAGTATTTATTCCTTTTTTTATTATTTGTAAATTGCCAAAAAATTAATTTAAAACAATTGTTTATGAAAAAACCTGTTTTTACTTTATTATTTATCCTTTTAACATTTTGGATAAACAGCGGCTTTGCGCAAACAGCATTGCCGTATTCCATTAACTTCGGGCAAAGCCAGGAAGGATGGACAGCTATTGATAAAAGTACCATTCCGGGTGTTACTTGGGAATATAAAGCACGCTATGCTTATATTCAGCAAGTTTATTATGGAAGTGTAGCATTGCTACAAGATTATAATTCTGAATGTAATGACTATTATATTTCACCGGAATTCCAATTGGAAAAAGGCAAGGAATATACAATAGAATTCAATGCCGTAGCAGAAACAAACGGAAATGGGTATGCACTTTCTTTATTGTGTGGAACCTCAAATAGTGATGTTAATTCTTTTAAAGTTAAATTCAGAGATCTTCAGCTTGATGATAACTCCGAATATCCGGCTGCACAGAAGATAACTTTTTACGCACCTTTTAACGGAAAACATCATTTTGCTTTTCGCAGTACAAGTCCGATAGTAAACAACAATATCTTTTTGTTTGAGTTCAGATTGTATGAAGGAAGTGAGCCTGGCGAAACCCCTGAAGAAGTGGTTGTAGAACCACCGTATAGTGTTGATTTGACAAAAGATTTCAAAGATTGGACTGCCATTGACAACAACAAGGACGAGAAAACATGGGCACCAAGTATGGGATTAGGTCCGACACTTGGCATTGCACTTAGCCAACAGCATGATGATGACTATGTTTCACCAATGGTAACCCTTAAAAAAGGACAGGTCTACAAAATAACCACAAACCTTGCAGTTGATAATCCTCCATCACAATCAGATATTGTTACATTAAGAGGTGGAACTGACAAAACCAACATGTTACCGATAAAGCAGCTTGAACTGAAAAATTCTGGAGAAAATATTCAGGAACATTTCTTTACACCACAAAGTGATGGAAATTATTATTTCTCTTATCACAACACTTCAAAAAGTGGAGGTAACACTCTATTTATCCACTCATTCGCTATCGAAGAGTATACAGAAGAAATACCAGAAGAAAAGGAAATCTTCTCAACCGACTTTACTGAAACCAATCCTTTGCAAGGATGGAAAACCGTTGACAGCAACAACGACCAGGTTACTTGGGGAATAATTGACGGTTATAACGGTCCAGCCTACGACGGTAGCTTTGCAAGCGGTGGAGCCAATGACTGGCTGATCAGTCCTGCCATTAATCTTGCCACAGGACAAGACTATCTTATCAAATATACAATATCTCAGGCAGGTGCCTTTGAAGCTGATACTTACGAAGTTAAATATGGTAACTCACAAACTGTAGTTGGAATGGCTGTAGGCCTTATCTCTGAGACTATTGATTTGGGAAGCGGTACTGTTGATAAGGTTGTAAGATTGTCATGCACTAACTCAGGAAACGCATATATAGGATTCAGACTTACTACACCAAATCCAAACGGTATAGTAGCAATTGAAAAGTTTGCAGTATTTGAAGTAAGCAAGGCAAAACCAAAAGCAGTTGAAAACCTGAAAGGTGAATCAAACTACATTAAGAAAACCGTTACACTTAGCTGGGTAAACCCTAAATTTGATACTTCAAACGCACCTATCACAGGTAACATGAATATCAATATATATGAAAACGGAACAAAAGTAAAAACACTGACAAACAGAGTTGCAGGAACAGAGGACACATACACTTACACACCAAGCAACTTTAAAGGAATTGTTCCATTTAAAGTTACAGCATCAATTGCAGACAAAGAATCATTGCCTGCCGAAATAATCTTAGATCTTGATGATGTTCAAGGAAGACCGGTTATGTTACAGGAATTCCCGTTAAACACTACTTCTGATTTTGAGAAATGGAAGATTGAAAATCTAAACGGGGGGTCAACATGGGCATTCTATGATTGGGACAACTATATATACATGCCAAAGAACTGCTCTGAAGAGCATAACGACTGGGCTATTACACCGGGAGTTCAATTGGAACCGGGCAAACGTTATGTCATAAACCTTGATGTTTCAACAAGTATGAATTACCCGGGAAATCTGAAGGTTTGGTTAGGTAATGCACAGACAAACACCGGCATGACAAAGGAACTTATCTCTTTGAAAGACGTATGCTATAACGGATATGTAAAGACAGTCACTCCACAGTTTAGCGTAGAGACTGCCGGTACATATTATATCGGACTACAGGCTGGAATGGCAACAGACGGTATGAACGTCAGAGATGTCAATATCAAATATATTGAACCGGCAACAGGCGAAGTATCAACAAAAGAAGTGCCATATACACAAAACTTTGATGAAGACACTGAAACTCCCGAAGGATGGAAAATTGTAAGAAACGATGACAATTTCGGTTTTTATGTATTGAATGTTAAAGAGAACGGACCTGTATGGAACATGAAAGCGCCATCAGCCCCAAATGCGCTTATTGCAATAAAAGGTGCACCGGCAGGAAGAAAAGAATTTGTTTACACACCAAAAATTGCTTTTAAAGCAGGAAAGACTTATGATATCAGTTTCATGCTACAGATGCTACAAGACACCAGCAATAAGAAAAATCTTCTGAAATTATATAAAGCTACAGATCAAAGTGAAGATGCCATTGTTGGAGAAGCATTGATTGAGACTGAAGAGAATACAGTATTCAACTGGGTTGAAAAGAAAGTAACAATTGAGGTTACACAAGATGTTGAATATGTATTTGTATTTAAAGTAACATGCGACGAAGATAATGCAGGAGCCGTAATGATTGATAACTTTAATATTGCTGAAGTTGAAGTCGTTGATCCAATAGAGCCTGTTACTCCTGTCGCTGTGAAAAATCTGAAAGCAGAAAATAAGGGTGGAAATTCTATTGAACTTACATGGAATCAGCCAATACTTGACATTGATGGAGAAACAATACAGGAAGGTTCTGTAATAAAGACAAAAGTATTTGATGGAGATGTATTTATTGGCGAAACAGAAGCAACCGTTTCTGGTGAACAAAACGATATCCCAATGTCATTCCAGTATACTTATGGCGATGTAAACCAATTCAAAGAGCAGAAAGTTTACAAATGTGTACCTTATATGGAAGATAAAGAAGGTGAGGCTACTACTACAATCCTTACGTTGAGCAGCTTTACTAAAGGATATTTGAAAGAATATGCATATACATATGATTTCTCTGAAGACCTTGACGGATGGAGTGCAATTGATACAGACAAAGACGACAATACATGGAAACATGAAAATGCAATGGCTGTAACAAACGGAAGCGATGAATGGTTGATTTCACCTGAAGTTACTCTAACTACCGGAAAATCTTATTTCGTTTTGTGTGAATTCAATACTGATACTGAAAATAGCGTTAACATTACATTTACAAGAGGAAATGATGCTACAGCTGAGGCACAGACCGAGGTTATCAAGGCTTATGAAAATGTTATGGTAAGTGACCTTGCTGTATTTGAAGTTGGAGGAACATTCAACCCGGAAAATGAATCTAACTATATCGGTATACATGTTGAAAATGCGAACGGCTCAACAGTACAGGTTAAGTCAGTAAAAATAATGAGACTGTTTACTATGGATGAACCTGAAGAATTGCCTTACGAAGAAGGATTTGAAAATCCTCTTGAAATAAATGAAGCAACAAACTTCACAAACAAATGGGGACGCAGAACAAATAGTTCAGAACTGTTCAATGTTAAGAAGATGACAGGTTCAGCTGTTGAAGCTCACTCAGGAGAATATGCTATTGTTGCAAATGAGTTTGACTTGAGAGGTAGAGAAGAAATTGTCTTTACTCCGTATTTCACTTTCAAAGAGGGAGAAACTTATGAAGTTTCATTCTGGCTTTATATGCCAGGCAACGGAAACAGTATTACAACAGGTAATGTTGTTGTGGCATATACTCAGGAAGATGCCGGAATTCCTTTGCCAATTATTCTTAGCATAAATGAACCTGTTAAGGAATGGAAACTGTTCAAGGTTCGTTATACAGCAGAATATGATATGGATCATTGCTTGTACTTCGTGTTTACTGCAACAGATGCAAATGCCGGAATGATTGCAATTGATGATTTCAAGATTGAAAAGGTGAATGGAAGCGGTATTTCAGAAACTGAAGCTAATGGCATGTTCTATGCTTATAATTCATCAGTTCTTTACTTGCCTGAAAATATAGAATCTGTTTCAGTATATAATATTCAGGGACAGATGATTATGCAGGCTGATAATGCTAACGGTGAAATACAGATGTCTGGTCTGGAAAGCGGTATTTATGTAGTAAAAGGTATAAATACTGAAGGAAAGGCTGTTTATCTGAAGATAAATAAAAAGTAAAAACAATGGCACTGCTTAAAGGCAGTGCCTGTCTTTTAAATATTTGATATGAGAAAAAATATACTGAATAAATTTATATTGTTTGTCGCTACATTTATTGGTTGCGCAAACTATGCGGTATCTCAGGAATATTTCCAGAGGATTGCTTCGGAAGGAGTTGAAATGTATGGACTTATTACATTCTCTCCTATAAACCAGATTGATGATATGGTTCCCGGATTGTATAAGTTTGGATTTGATGATAAATTCAAGCCTAATGACAATGGCGTGCTTTTCCAGAAATATATTGCAGGCGGAGGAGTTTATCATAATGGAAAGATATATTGCAATGTTTACAGTAATGAAGCTAATCTTCCTATGCAAAAGCCTGTATGGACAATTCTTGATGCAGAAACTTATGAAGTACTTTATGAAAAAGAACTTCAGGATAATTGCCAGTGTACGACTACTTCCTTGGCATATGATATTACAAATAACAAAATCTACGGTATCGTTGTTGACTTTACAGATTCTTATCTTGTAGAAGTAGATCCTGAAACTGGTGATATGCATAAGGTTGGTGGTGCAATGGACAGAAACCTTAGATTTAAAACACTTGTATCTGCTAGTAACGGAATGCTTTACAGCACAGTTATAGATACAAAGGATCAAGGTCTGCATCTTTACAAAATAAGAAAAACTGACGGTCTTGCTGTAAAGGTAAAGTCCATTACAGGTAAAAATCTTCTCGGTCCTGATGACTATCTTGCTAATCAGGGAACAGAACAATCACTGTTTATTAACAGAGGTACAAATAAAGTTTATTGGATTTTTGAAAGTAGCAGTATGAAGCTGGATGGAAACTATACTCCTATATTTGAGCTAAATCTGGCAAATGCAGAAGCTACATTGGTTTCATATCTTTCAAGAAGTTATCAGATTAGTGGAGCTTGGTTGAAAGAACCTTTAGCAGGAGCTCCTGGAGTCGTTTCAGATTTTGAATTTGTTGCTGAAACTGGTTCGGTAAACGGACACTTTGAATGTAATATCCCTGAAAAAGATTATTTTGGAAAAGATTTTATAACCCCATCATCATTAAAGATTCGTATTACAGAGGGCGAAGATGTTCTTGTTGAAAAAATTGTTGAACCCGGAAGTAAATTTGTAAGCGAAGAAATGAATCTTGTCAATGATAATCACAATGTAGCAATAACATTGATTAATGATAAGGGAAACGGACCTACAATATACAGGACTTTCCGCGCTGGATATGACCTTCCATCTGCTCCTACAAATATACGCCTTACTTATGATGGACTGACAACTACATTGACTTGGGATGCTCCTACAACAGGAATTAATGGAGCACCAATTGATCCGGAAAATATTACATATAAGGTAGTTAGATATCCATATGAAATTACTGTTTCTGAAGGTCAGAAGGAACGTGTTTATACAGAAACTCATCCTGCAGATATGACTAGATATGTCTATACCGTATTTTCAATGTATGGAGGTAAAGAAGGCGGATGGGGCTATTCAAACAACCTTATTATAGGAACACCGCTTAATCCGCCTTATGGAGGATTGTTCAGGGATCCGGCAGATATGCTTAACTATTATACATTGTTGGATTCAAATGGTGACGGACATTGTTGGCAATATGATTTCAATACTTTCAGTGCAGTATATATTTTTAATGAAAAATTGGCAGCTGATGACTGGATGATTGCTCCTCCTATTAATTATAAAAAAGGTGAAAAATATACGTTGAAATTCAAAGCATATTCTTCTCAGGATAATTATAGGGAATCACTTGAAGTTAAGTTTGGAAAGGGAAGAACTCCGGAAGAACAGACAAAGTTACTTATTGATATTCCACAGGTTCCAGGAGTAAGTGAAGACAATCCTGTACAAGAATATTCTACTCCTATAACAGTAGATGAAGACGGAATATACTATTTTGGCTTCCATGCAAAATCTGCAAAATTCCGTGAATTCCTTTATGTGTTTGACATAAAGTTGGAGTTGGCAAGTGGAATTGAACAAAATGTGAAGAGCGCTATAGTTGTGGAAACTGAAAATGGAACACTGAAAATACAAAATCCTGATGGAGAAAGGATATCAGTATTCGGCAGCAACGGAATGCTTGTAGACTCTTTTGCAGACTGTGATTATGAACGTTCATTGCATTCTGGACTATATATAATAAAGACTGACAAATCAGTAACTAAAGTAATTATAAAATAATGATTGTTGTAATATGAAAAAAATACTAATTTCTGTATTTCTTATTATGACTTCTGTAACAGTATGGGGACAAAATAAATTGTCCCCATATACAAGATTATATCTTGAAAATGTTACAAAAGAAGGACAATCCACTGAATTCAATAAGGTTGGTCCTAAATTTGCGATTAAAACAGATAAAGAAAATGGTGAAACTTTCATTTCTTCTTTTATTCATCTCAATGAAGGATATAGCCCTGAAATACTTGAGGAGTATGGAGTCATTATAAGAACTGTAATCAATAATATGATGACTGCTTATATTCCTGTTAGTGCCTTAGAAGAGATTACTTCTTTGGATGGTGTGAAATATATTGAAATGGGAGCTCCTGTAGAGGAGAAAATGGATGAAGCGAAGAACGAAGCTAAAGTCAACGAAATGCATTCAGGAATAAACCTTCCCGAAGAATACCGTGGTAAAGGAGTTGTTGTTGGTGTTGTAGATAATGGATTTGAATTCGGTCATCCTGCATTCTATACAAGAGACAAAAGCGAATTAAGAATAAAAAGATTTTGGGACCAGAACGGTAGCGCTACTCCCCCTGAAGGATTTACTTATGGAGATGAATACAAAACGTCAGAATCTATATTAGCAAAAGTTTGTGATTCGAATACGGCAACTCATGGTACTCATGTTCTTGGAATAGCTGCTGGAGCAGACAATACTGATGATAAAAAATTATACGGAGTTGCTACAGATGCTGATATTGTACTTGTTTCTGTTAACGGAAAAGAATTTATAAATGGTGATAACACAACTGTTATTGATGGAATAAAATATATTTTTGATTATGCTGAAGCAGAAAACAAACCTTGTGTAGTTAACTTGAGTCTTGGCAGTCACCTTGGTCCACGCGATGGTTCCTCTACTTTTGACCAAATGCTTGATGCGATGGTTGGTCCTGGTCGAATTGTTGTTGGTGCATGCGGCAATGACGGTGGCTCAAAATGTCATGTCAAAAAAGAGTTTAAAGGTGGAGAGAAAGATACACTTGCAACTTTTATTGATTTTGAATATGTCTATCTTCAATATGGAACTGCTGAAGTATGGGGTGATAAGGGGATGTCCCTGACTTTTGTACCGTTTATTTATAGTGTTGCAGAAAATAAAGTTATAAAGACTTATGAACCTGTACAGTTTGAAGATGGTATGTTTAATGATAAATTGTATGAGTTTGATCAAAATGAAGATTTTGTAGAAGGTACTATAAGTGTAAAAGGAGAAATAAATCCTGTAAATCAAAAGCCGCATATGATGTTGTCTTTTGACCTTTTTGACTCACCTGGATATTATAAAGGATTTTATGTAATATCTGAAAACAAAGGAGATGTTAATATGTGGACAGAAAACATATATTCGCATTTCAATAATTATGGCTTGAATGGTTTTATTGATGGAGATGACAACTCAACAATGGGAGAGATTGGTGGAACTGCAAAACGCATTATATCTGTTGGTGCATATGTAACAAGAGATCACTGGACACAATTTGGTATTCCTATGGCTTCAGGGGAAAAACAAAATGCGATAGCAACATTCTCAAGTCTGGGCCCTACACCTGACGGTAGAACCAAACCCGAAATTACTGCTCCTGGAACTTATATTATATCAGCTATTTCAAGCTTATATGGAGGCTCAAAGAAAAAGTTCAGTACAGTCTCTTGGAATGGTAAAAAATATGAATATGGTTATAACCAGGGGACATCTATGGCTTCTCCTTTTATTACAGGAGTTGTAGCTACATGGCTGCAAGCATATCCGGAAATGACACCTGAAGATGCTAAAAAGATTATGTCAGTAACATCAAGAAAAGATTCTTTTACCGGAGAATTGACAACTATTTCAAACACTTGGGGATATGGGAAAATTGATGCTTACGAAGGAGTAAAGGAATGTATCAAATATGAAAGTGGAATAGATACTGATGTAATTAACAATCTACATTCGATAATAAGTACAGATGGTGAAATAAGAATTTTGTATGGTTCAGAAGATTCCGATTTGAAAATTGCTGTATATAACTTGCAAGGAATATGTCTTCGAAATTTAATGATTGATAATGTTTGTGCAGGAGAAGAAACCATTATACCTGTAAGTGATTTTACAAACGATATTTATGTGTTAAAAATTTCTGGAAATAAAACAGGAACAATAGCAAAAAAGATTATTGTTAAATAAACAAATTAAAAAGAGATGATTAAAAAATTATTATTTGTAGCGTTTTCGTTATTTGCTACCGCTATATGTGCACAGGAAACTACTACAGTTCCAAGTATTGATGATGTAACAGGTGATTTTATTGTTATGAACTATCGTAGCTATAATTATGTGCAAAGCCTTGCAGAAATGAAAGGTTTCAAGATTACCAAAGTTGATGACACTACTGTTAAAATGAGTGGATTCTATATGAATAGATGTCTTGACTTTAATGCCGAATATGACGCTACTACAGGAACAATAAGCATTCCTGCTGCGACACCTATATACGATATGAAGACTTATATGTATTATCTTTATCCTTGGAATGATGAAACAAATGAGGTTATAGAACGTCCTATTGAATATAAATATAATGGACATGATTCATGGGTTTGTTCAACAACTATAATGCTTGTTGCTATTCAAGGTGAAGAAATCCAGCCTTATTATTTTTCGGAAGATTCCAAAATTGCAAAATGTAACGGAACAACAAACAATACTTCTTATACTCTTGATTCAGAGACTGGAGAACAGAATGAATTTATTGAAAGCAGGTCTTCATACGTTGTTGTTGACGGTAATTATATTGATATCTATAATTTGCTTCAGGCAGATCAATATGGATACGGAGTACATTTAAGTGGTGTATACGAGGAAGGCAGCAATGAAGCATGGTTTAGTTATACGACAACAGGTACTGCAAATGATGGTACATACAGAATACTTACAGGATGTGAATATAATGAAGAAACAAATTTGCCAACAGGAATGTCATATCCTGATACTGATTACATGGGTTTGACCAAAGCGACTATAGATCTTGAAAATGGAAAATTAGATTTTGATCCAATGACTATATGGCCAGCAACGTATGACGAAAGTACAGGTAAGCTTACTGTTGATGAAGAATCATTTTATGAATTTGTTAAATCCGTTACAGTTACGTTTGATGTTGAAAAGGCTATTGAAGCTGATATAAATAAAGTAAACTCAGGAAATAAGGAAATAGAAAAAGTTGAATTCTATACTATTGACGGTATGAAAGTTGAAAATCCTGAGCATGGAACATTTATAATAAAAAGAACAGTTTATAAAGACAATACATTCAATAGTGAAAAGATAATCTATTGAAAATTATAAGTCCTTTTTGCATAAGTTTATTTAGAGGGTGTGTCGTAATGCACGATGCACCTTCTTTTTTTCGTTAGCCATAAAAATCGGTTCATGTTCTTTAAGCTGC
>CALUJO010000032.1 GCA_944320965.1 uncultured Bacteroidaceae bacterium
TGCAAGTGATGCATTAAAGTGGAATGCCAGTTTCCTGAAGTCTGTAGACTGACAGTTTGTTATTCCGGCATGTTGCAAAAAAAATATGTCATATAAAAGAAATGTTTTTAATAACTTTGCAAAATGCTTGAACGATGATGCAAAAGTTCCGTAAATCGGACAATAGTGAGACTTGAAAATAGAGCAAAATAATGGATTTGTCAGACAGGAAAATATTTGAACTGATTGATTTTATAAAACACGGAAAACATATAGGAAAAGCCGGATACATCGATTTGCTGACCGGTCTATCCTCAAGCCAATATGATTTTCTGAGAGAAACAGCACGCGAAACCGCCGACAGTGTTTATGGAAGAAAAGTATATGTCAGGGGACTTATAGAAATTTCCAATCACTGCAAAAACAATTGTCTGTATTGCGGTATCAGACATTCAAACAAATCCATAGACAGATACAGATTAAGCAAGGACGAAATATTGGAATGTTGCAGGAAGGGTTCCGAATCAGGATTCAGAACTTTTGTTTTACAGGGAGGTGAAGATCCCGGACAGAGCGACGAATGGATTGCCGGACTTGTTAAGGACATAAAATCCGAATTTCCAGATCATGCAGTAACATTGTCTGTAGGTGAAAAGGATTTTGAGGCATATAAAATGTTCCGCAAAGCAGGAACCGACAGATACCTGCTGCGTCACGAAACGGCAAATGCCGCACACTACTCTGCCCTGCATCCTAAAAACATGACTTTTGAAAACAGAATCGAATGTCTGAAAACGTTAAAGTCTCTCGGTTTCCAGACAGGCGCCGGAATAATGGTGGACAGCCCTTATCAGACAACAGAATGTCTTGCCGACGACATGATGCTGTTTGAAGAGCTTGAACCGGAAATGATAGGAATAGGTCCTTTCATCCCTGCCGACGACACACCGTTCTCGGGATATCCGGCAGGAAGTATAGACCTCACCCTGCTTTTAATTTCAATACTACGGATACGGTTCCCTAAAGTCCTTTTGCCGGCAACAACCGCACTTGCAAGCATGGAAGAAGACGGAAGAATAAAAGGGCTTATGGCAGGTGCAAACGTCATAATGCCAAACCTGTCACCAATGGGTGTAAGAAATAAATATGCCCTTTACAGAAACAAGCTGAGTTCGGGAAATGAAGCTGCCGAACAGATTGCCCGACTTGAAGAAACACTGAGCAAGGCAGGATTTACAATTGACTTTTCACGTGGAGATTATCCGGAAAAGGCAAATTAAATTGAGGAACAAAGTATATGAATTACAATATAAAATCAAATAAGGCAGAAGAATTCATCAGTCATGACGAGATACTGGAAACCATAAAATGGGTTGACAGTAACCGGAACAACCATGCACTGATTGACGAAATTCTACAGAAGGCAAGGCAGATGAAAGGCATCACACACCGCGAAGCGTCATTGCTTCTTGAGTGTGACAACAGTGAAACCGTCGAAGAAATCTTCAGCATTGCAAAATCAATTAAAGAAAAGATATACGGAAACAGAATAGTAATGTTTGCCCCATTGTATCTTTCCAATTATTGCGTAAACGGATGCGTCTACTGTCCTTACCACGCAAAAAACAAAAGGATACCGCGCAAGAAGCTTACGCAGGAAGAGATTATTGCCGAAGTTACTGCACTTCAAGATATGGGACACAAACGCCTTGCACTCGAAGCTGGCGAAGACCCGCGAAACAATCCGATTGAATATATTCTGGAAAGCATAAAGACAATATACAGCATCCGTCACCGTAACGGAGCCATACGAAGGGTTAACGTAAACATTGCAGCAACTACGGTTGACAATTACAGAAAGCTGAAGGATGCCGGCATCGGAACATATATTCTGTTTCAGGAAACATACCACAAGCAGAATTATGAAAAGCTGCACCCTACAGGACCGAAACATGATTACAGCTATCACACCGAAGCAATGGACCGCGCCATGCAGGCAGGCATTGACGATGTAGGTATAGGAGTTCTGTTCGGTCTGAACAACTACCGGTATGACTTTGCCGGACTTCTGATGCATGCCGAACATCTTGAAGCCGCTTATGGTGTAGGACCTCATACAATTAGCGTACCGCGCCTGTGTATGGCTGATGATATCGACACTGCCGACTTTGAAAACTGTCTGCCGAACAACATCTTCCATAAGATTGTTGCTGTAATAAGAATAGCCGTACCGTATGCCGGAATGATAATATCAACCCGCGAAAGTCGTGAAAACCGTGAAAAGGCACTCGAACTCGGAGTTTCACAAATAAGCGGAGGTTCAAAGACAAGCGTTGGAGGATATGCAACCCAAGAGGATAACAATGAAGACTCATCCCAGTTCAATGTCAGCGACAGACGTACACTTGACGAAATAGTCGGATGGCTTCTCAATCTTGGATACATCCCCAGCTTCTGCACGGCATGCTATCGTGAAGGACGCACAGGCGACAGATTCATGTCACTTGCAAAGAGCGGGCAAATCACCAACTGCTGCGGTCCAAATGCCCTTATCACTCTCAAGGAATACCTGCTTGACTACGCATCAAACAATGTTAAAGAAACAGGTAATTTAGTTATAGAAAAAGAAATAAAAAAAATACCTAATAATAAAATACAAAAACTCACCGTTAACTATTTAAAGGAAATTGAGGAAGGAAAAAGAGATTTCAGATTTTGATATACAGAATGACTTTAGAAACAGAAATGAAAATAATGAATGAAAAAACTCCGCGCTCCGAAAGATATTATATAGGATTCTTCGGGCGCACCAATAGCGGTAAGTCTTCACTAATGAATGCACTTACAGGTCAACAGACTGCAATCGTATCAGACGTAGCAGGAACAACAACCGATGTAGTACAGAAAAACATAGAATTGCCGGGAATAGGCCCTTGTGTATTGCTTGATACGGCAGGATTTGACGACAAAACAAGTATTGGGGACTTGAGACTGACACAGACAAGAAAGGCAGTACAAAGAATCAACCTCGGTGTTCTGATTCTGAATGCAGCCTCACTTAGCGACTGGTCTGAAGAAATCAAATGGAAAAAGGAACTTGAAGACCAGCAGATACCGGTCGTAATCGTATTGAACAAAGTTGACCTTACAACCGACAACGGTTTCTCAATCGGAAGAATATTAAGCCGTACTCTTTCAAAAGAAATAATCCCTATCTCTGCTAAAAGAGGAATGGGAATAGACAAACTTCTTATATCCATAAGGGAAAACATTTCAAAGAACTGCGATATTACCGATCTGACCGGAAACCTTGTTGAAAAGGATGATGTCGTCCTCCTTGTAATGCCTCAGGACATCCAGGCACCCAAAGGCAGACTGATATTGCCACAAGTACAGACAATAAGAAACCTGCTTGACAAGAAATGCATCACAATGTGCTGCACCGATGACACCATAGAAAAGGCACTGGCAGCAATGGCTAACCCGCCAAAGCTGATAATAACCGATTCACAGTCATTTGCAAAGGTTGAAGCAGTCCGTCCAAAAGAAAGTATGCTTACATCATTCTCCATATTGTTCGCAAACTACAAAGGAGACATATACAGATTTATCTCAGGAGCCAGGGCAATGGAACACCTGAAGCCAACTGCCCGCATACTGATAGCAGAAGCATGCAGCCACGTACCGCAGAATGAAGATATAGGAAGGGTAAAATTGCCTGAAATGTTAAGGAACAGATTCGGAAACAACCTTATAATTGAAAACGTTTCAGGAAACGACTTTCCGGAAGACTTGAGCAAATACGACCTGATAATACATTGCGCAGCATGCATGTTCACACGCCAGCACGTACTAAACAGAGTTGAAAGTGCAGTAAAATACAATATTCCGATAACAAACTACGGAATAGCAATAGCATGGCTAACCGGAATACTTGACCGTGTTGTCATACCGATGAACTGATACATTTCATAATATTACAAACAGAGACCACCTTAAAATATAAACAAGATGGTCTCTTGTTTTTCAATCTGGTAAATCCCATTCTATAAATAAGAAATTATCTACGCTCAAACCTGATTTCAATGCGGCATCAAACCAGCCTATCTGGGTTGACCTGATTCTATCTTTTCCCTTTCTTTTTAACTCTACAAATAACAATCGATGCTCTTTCCATGCCACAACATCCCAACACCCATAAAAACTATTATTATTATTGCCTGCAATAGACTTCATTTCAGAAACGACAAACGAATCTTCAATTGGAACATATTCCTGCTTTTTATATTCATCATCTTCCCATCTTGTCAATAAAAAAGGATTCATTTTTCCTCTTCCATAAGTACAAACCCACCTCGCATTCCAACCTCCATTCATAAACATACGAACTACAGCCAACTCTGCAAACATAGGCTTCCCCTCAAAATCCAACAATTGCTTGTTTCCAAAAGTATTTCTCAAATCAGGTCCATTCCATCCTTTCATAATAAAATTAACCTTGGATACCTTATAAAAGACATTATTTACAGATATCTCTTCAAAACAATTATCATGAAAAAACAAATTATCCATAACTATAATCAGATTTGCAGCCAGAAACAAATATAATACAAACTTATAATACAGACCTATACTAATCAGCAAAAGATATCCTCATAACAAGATTTTTGCTATATTCGCAAAACAGCAAACAATAACAAAATGAAAAGACAGATATTAATTACGCTAATTCTTTTAATTCACAGTATTATGCTATCAGCCCAATCAAAAGAAGTATATATGGAACCGGTCCTGACTGGCGAAACAGCATTACGAATAGCTCAAGAAGCCTTTGAAGAAGCAAACCGTAGCGGGCATCGTATAACCGTTACTGTAGTAGACAAATCAGGACAGACACAGTCGGTAATCCGCCACCACAACACAGGAGTACATACCATTCAGGCAAGTTACAAAAAAGCCTATACCGCATGCTCACAGAAACGTGAAACCGGAGAAATACTCAAAGGCATACAAAACGGAACAATACCCGAAGACATACGCCATCTTGACAACAACTTCTCTGCAATGGAAGGCGGAGTGCCAATCATTATAAATGATATTGTTGTAGGAGGTATCGGAGTTGGCGGTGCACACGGGAGTGAAGACAGCAGAATAGCGAAAACTGGCATTACTAAAGGATTGTCAGATTAAGAATAAACTATTTGAACATAACAAATGAACAATGCAACCATTATATGCAAGATTTGGGGAAATACACAAAATCAATAAATACTATTATTGACTATATAAACAACAATATTGAGAAAAAATTGGATGTTCATACCTTGGCTGGACTTACTAGTCTGTCAACATATCATTTTCACAGGATATTCACTATTCAGATGGGAGAAACATTGGCAAAATATATCCTGCGAAGAATATTGGAACTGGCAGCTATACAGTTACTTAATGACCCACAAAAAACGGTCATGAATATAGCGTTCGATTATGGTTTCAATTCAGCAAATGTCTTTTGCCGTAATTTCAAAAAGCTTTTTGGAATGTCTGCTGAAGAATACAGGAGCAAGAAACAGCAAGAACATAGCAAGGAAAGTACATTCAAGCACAATAATAATCCACAAAGCCGTACCTATTCCCACTATTTTTGTCAGCGTAAATCAATAAAAATAGGAGAAAAAAGTATGAAATGTAATTTTGAAATTAAAAGACTGGAAGATATCCATGTGGTGTATTGCCGTCACTATGGTTCATATACAACCATGCAACAGTCTTTTGAAAAAGTTATGCGATGGGCATATCCGAAAGGTCTGGTTAACACACCTGATTTTCATCTTGCGGCAATTTATCATGACAATCCAAATGTTACAGAAGAAGAAAAGCTTATTTCTGATGCCTGCCTGATTGTAAAAGAGCCTATGAAGGCAGACGGTGAAATAGGAGCCTATACCATAAAAAGCGGTCTGTATGCTGTCGGAAGATTTGAAATTTCATGGGATGAATTTCAGCCTGCCTGGGAATCTATGTACCGCTTGATAGATGAACACGGTTTCCAGTGTTCCGGATTGCCTTTCGAGGTCTATTTGAATAACTCTGAGACTCATCCCGAAAAGAAATGGGTTGTTGATATTTGCATTCCGGTAACTGCAAAATAACATTTATAATCACCTATGGAAAACAAGAGATTTATATAATACTCAAGTACAGACTTCTGTCAGTATTATGTAAATCTCTTTTTCATAACCTTACTGTTCAGTCATTTGCATAACGCCTATATTATTACATATCTGCTGAACTTCATTTATAAACCTTGATACGTGAAATCCGTCACAAACAGAATGATGAACCTGAATAGAAAGAGGGATAAGATATTTGCCGTCCTGCTGAAAATATTTTCCGTAAGTAAAAATAGGCAGAAGATAGCTCCCGTCTGCAAATATGTTCAAATTGAAACCCGTAAACGTAGTCCATGGCAATGAAGATATGGGAAAGGTATTTGCAGGTATATCTGGTTTTGCATCTATTCCATGATTACCCCCAAACCGTTCAACATCCTGTTCATAGTTTGAAATGAAAGTCATAATATCATCATCCCATTCTGTCCATATATTCGAAAAGCTCTCATCTTCCTTATGAAAGAATGTATAACATGGCAGAAGCGTTTCCCACACTCCCAGTTCTCCTTTTTCATTAATGGCAGTACGGAACTCCTCATGGTTATTTACAGCCATTGTCAATACATATATCAAAAGAGGATAAAGTTTTGTTTTATGCCGGTTCTTGAACAATATGACTTCCGAAATATCCATATTCACAGTTATACTGTAAGTACAACGTACCCGACTGAAATAATGGTCAAAATAAGGTTTCCTTTTCCAGGTATTTTTGTCTATGAGTCTAAACATTATGATTATTATTTTATAATACTATGAATACTTATGCATGTAAGCAAAAATAAAAAAAATGTTTCATTTTTACTATTCAAAACATACAACCTTTATCCTGAAAACCCCGTACATTTTTGGTGAATACATTGAATGTTTCGGGCAGAAACATTCAATGTTTTTGCATGATTATATGCGCACATAAAAACAAGAAGAGGAGAGCTGCTGCCCTCCTCTTCTTGTCAGTAAATAACTATAGCTTTATGTATTTTTATTTTTTCAACGCTGCAATGCTTTCCTTGATTGAAGCAATCTTTGTTTCGGCGTCTGCCTGTTTCTTGCGTTCCATCTCGATAACGTTTGCTGGAGCCTTGCTTACAAACTTCTCGTTTGAAAGTTTCTTCAAAACTGACTGAAGGAATCCTTCCTGATATTTCAAGTCTGCTTCAAGTTTTGCAAGTTCCGCTTCAACATCAATAAGGTTGCCAAGAGGTACTGCATACTCTGTTGTACCTACAAGGAATGATGTTGCGCCTTCTGCCTTAGCTTCAACTACGTTGAGTGCAGACAGGTTACACATCTTTACAACCACTGAATCGTAAGCAGCATACTTGTCTGTTCCTACAACCTGCAGTTCAAGCTGTTCCTTCTGTGCTATGTTCTTCTGCAGACGGATTGTTCTGACTCCACCGATAATTTCCTTAACGGCTTCAAAGTCGGCAACAAGCTGTTCGTTGCTTCTGAAATTGTTTGAAATGTTCTGAACCATTATGCTTTCGCCTTCCTTGCGGTCGTAGATATGCTGCCACAACTCTTCGGTAATGAAAGGCATGAATGGATGAAGTTCTTTAAGCAACGCTTCAAAGAATCCGAGCGTAGCGTTGTAAGTCTTGCTGTCGATTGGAGAACCGTAAGCAGGTTTTACCATTTCAAGGTACCAAGATGAGAATTCGTCCCAGAACAGTTTGTAGACAACCATAAGGGCTTCGCTCAGTCTGTATTTTGAGAACAAGTCTTTTACTTCTTCTGATACGGCATGGAACTTGCTTTCAAACCATTCAACTGCTATGCGTGCATATTCAGGCTGAGCAATTGTTTCATCAACATTCCATCCCTTTACAAGACGGAAGGCATTCCATATCTTGTTGTTGAAGTTACGTCCCTGTTCGCACAGAGCCTCATCAAACAGGATATCGTTTCCTGCCGGAGCTGAAAGCATCATACCCATACGTACGCCGTCGGCACCGAAACGTTCAATCAAATCAAGAGGGTCTGGTGAATTACCGAGTGACTTAGACATCTTGCGTCCCAGCTTGTCGCGCACGATACCGGTGAAATATACATTCTTGAACGGTTTTTCGGTTGTATATTCATACCCTGCCATAATCATACGAGCAACCCAGAAGAAGATGATATCCGGTCCGGTAACAAGGTCGGTAGTAGGATAATAGTATTTAATTTCTTCGTTGCCCGGATTGTTTATACCTTCAAACAGTGAGATTGGCCACAACCATGAAGAGAACCATGTGTCAAGGCAGTCTTCATCCTGACGCAAATCGGCAACTGTCAGGTTCTGGTTTCCTGTCTTTTCCTTTGCAAGACGAAGAGCCTCATCAGCATTTACTGCAACTACATAACCGCCTTCTGGCAGGAAGTAGGCAGGAATACGGTGTCCCCACCACAACTGACGGCTGATACACCAGTCCTTTATGTTCTCCATCCAGTGACGGTAAGTGTTCTTGTATTTGGATGGGTAGAATTTTATGTCATCGTTCATTACGGCATCAAGCGCAGGCTTTGCAAGCTTGTCCATCTTCAGGAACCACTGCATTGACAGCTTAGGCTCGATAACTACATTTGTTCTTTCTGAATAGCCTACCTTGTTTGTATAGTCTTCAGCTTTCAGAAGAAGTCCTGCTGCTTCAAGGTCCTTTGTTATCTGCTTACGTACATCGAAACGGTCCATGCCTACGTACATTCCGGCAGCTTCGCTCAATGTACCGTTATCATTGAATATGTCAATGCTTGGCAGATTGTATTTCTCGCCCAGCATATAGTCGTTGACATCGTGTGCAGGAGTAACCTTAAGACATCCTGTACCGAACTCGATATCCACATACTCGTCTTCGATTACAGGAATTTCACGGTTCACAAGAGGAACGATAACTCTCTTGCCCTTCAAATGCTGGTTCTTAGGGTCATTAGGGTTAATACACATTGCCGTATCGCCCATGATTGTTTCAGGACGTGTTGTTGCGACAATTGCATATGTATCTTCGCCCACAACCTTATATTTCAGGTAGTAAAGCTTGCTGTGCTCTTCCTTGTAGATAACTTCTTCATCGCTCAGGGCTGTAAGTGCCTTCGGGTCCCAGTTCACCATACGCACGCCACGGTAGATAAGTCCTTTGTTGTAAAGGTCAACAAATACTTTCAAAACGCTTTCGCTGCGTTTTTCATCCATAGTGAATGCTGTGCGGTCCCAGTCACATGAAGCACCAAGCTTTCTAAGCTGTTTAAGGATGATGCCTCCGTGTTCGTTTGTCCAGTCCCAGGCATGTTTTAGGAATTCTTCGCGGCTGAGGTCTGTTTTCTTTATGCCCTGTGATGCAAGACGGTTTACAACCTTTGCTTCTGTTGCGATTGATGCATGGTCGGTTCCAGGAACCCAGCATGCGTTCTTGCCTTCCATTCTTGCACGACGCACAAGAATATCCTGTATTGTATTGTTCAGCATGTGTCCCATGTGAAGCACACCTGTTACGTTCGGTGGAGGGATTACAACTACATAAGGTTCGCGTCCGTCAGGCTTTGAAGAAAACAACTTGTTGTCAAGCCAGTATTGATACCATTTCGCCTCTACGTCAGAGGGATTGTATTTACTATCTAATTCCATTTTTCTATAAATGTTTTTGTTTTTATATTCAGAGTTTGCAAAGTTACATATAATTAATGAAATTGAAAATACGTAATGTCATAAATGACACCGCTTTTCCTTTCTATTTTCCTGCATTTGCAAAGTCCATAAGACTTTTTGGTTCTCCCACTATCCACAGGATGTCGCCAGGAACAAGCAGACGATCTACATCAGGAACGGCTATGTCGCCGTCGGAATGCTCTATACCGACAACAAGACAGTTAAACCTTTCCCTTATACGGGCACTGCGGATTGATGTGCCGACAAAGATGGATTTTTCAAGTATGACAACTTTTTTGAGCACCATCTCACTGACATTCTGATTTTCCTCGCTAACTTTCCATGCAAGGTCTTCAAGCTTCTTAGAGAATGCCATAATCTGACTGTCGGTTGCAAGCACCTGAAGTTTGTCGCCAGGATAAAGACATGTGTCAGGTCCCGGAATGTTTATTCTCTTTCCTCCCCTTAATATTGATACGACGCTAATCCCAAAACGGTTTCGCCAGTTAAGTTCGCGAAGGGTCTTTCCGGCATAATCGTAGTCATTCGGAAATTCCATATCTGTTATATGAAGGTCGTTTGACAGAAGGTCGGTTACGTATGCCTGCTTTCCGTTCTTAATGTTATACTGATATTCCTTGAAGTTGAGGTTCTGCATGAATGTCCTCTCCATAAGTATGGAACGTTTCTTCATCCACTGTGACAGTACGATAAGTACAACTGTAAACATCGCGACAATTGAAACAATCACAATGGAACCCGGGAAGTAACGGCTCAGGACAACTGATATGAAGATTATGGCAATGACACCGCGCGCCACAACTGTAAGAAGCAGCATACCGCGGTTAAAGTCGTTTGTCTTCATGAGAGCGGCAAATTCCATTGAGTGGTTCTTCTTGGCAACTATTGCCCTGAGGAACGGAGACATCAGCAGTACCGTCAGAAGTGAACATGTAACCTTGCCCCATGTTCCGGGGATATATTCAAGAATGAACGGATTTATAAAGCTAATGCACATAATCATGCAGGCTATGGTCAATACCGAATATATGACAGTTATACGCAACAGTGCCGTAAGTAGTCTGCGCCACTGGCCGTTATTGCCCAAAGTGTTGCTTCCTGCCGAATACTTTTTCAGATAGTCAAGCCATTTGACCGGAAGTTTCCGTGTTACATATTCCGAAGCCGGTCCGGCAAGTTTTATCATATACGGCGTCATGAAGGTTGTTATGACTGACACTGCAACCACAATAGGATAAAGATGCGTGCTTGTCACACCAAGAGATACGCCAAGCGATGCGATAATAAATGCAAATTCGCCTATCTGTGTAAGCGAGAAACCACACTGTATTGCAATGTTAAGCGGATGACCGGAAAGGAGAACACCAAGAGTTCCAAAGAACGACTGTCCAAGAATTACCACTATTGTCAGAATAACAATAGGCAAGGCATACTGTGCTATCATATCAGGGTCAACCATCATTCCGACAGACACGAAGAATACAGCACCAAACAAGTCCTTTATAGGACTGACAAGCTTCTCTATTTCCTCGGACTCAAAAGTCTCGGAAAGGATTGAACCCATGACAAATGCACCGAAAGCTGATGAAAATCCTACTTCGGAAGCTATATATACCATGGCAAAACATAGTGCCATTACCGTAAGAAGAAGTATTTCCTTTGTCATCAGACGACGCAGCCGTTTAAGTATTTCAGGTATGGCATAAATGCCCACCACAAACCAAAGGATGATGAAAAACAACAGTTTGGAAATGTTGTACAAAAGATCGCCGCCCTCAAAGGAAGACTTAACGGACATTGTTGTCAGAAGCACCATAAGGACGATGGCAAGTATGTCTTCCACAACAAGAATGCTTATGACCGTCTTGGCAAAACTCTTCTGGCTTATACCCATGTCGGCAAACGCCTTGTAGATTATGGTTGTAGATGACATGGCTATCATACCTCCAAGGAAGAGTGAGTCCATCTTCTGCCAGCCGAATGCCCACCCGACAACTATGCCAAGGAACATCATCCCGGCAATTATGATTGATGCCGAGGTAAACGCTGTGCCTCCCGCTTTTATCAGTTTCTTGACGCTGAAGTCAAGACCGAGAGAGAGCAGAAGAAATATGACACCTATGTCCGACCATACCTTTATGCTGGCAGGGTCGGCTACTGTAGGTGTGTAACTGAAATGCGGTCCGGTTATGAAACCGGCAAGTATGTAACCAAGCACAAGCGGCTGGTTAAGTTTTTTGAATATAAGCGTGGTTATACAGGCAACTACCAATATCAACGTCAAATCCTGTATCAGAATCGGAAGTTCTGCCATATCAAATAACTGTTTTTATGAACGTGATATCTGCAAACCTAAACCGGACAGATTCATGTCTACGAAACGTGCCCTGTCGTTCAATCTGTTTGCAGACAATATTTCACGGATCCTTGCTGCCGCCTTGATGTCTTTGGCAACCATATAGAGATATCCTCCTCCTCCGGCACCCGGCAACTTGTAACCGTAAGTATAGTCTTTTATCATTGAAATAATATGTTCAACCTCTGGCGGATTTGTTCCATGGTCGAGGCGTTTGTTCTGCTCCCATGTACGCAACACCATCTTTCCATACTTTTCAAAATCATCCTGCTGGATGGTACGATAGGTTTCAAGCGCATGCTGCTTCATACTGTTCAGTATGGACAGATGTTCGGAACTGTTGAGGAACATGCCGGAAACTATTTCGGCAAGTATGCTTTTGGCTGTACGGGTTATACCTGTATAGTAAAGCAAATGCAGGTCCTTGTATTCTGGAGTTACAAAAAGATGCTCCGGCAGCCAGCTTATCTTAGGCAACTGGTTGAAGCCTCCTTCGGTCTGAAGCAATTTTACGCCATGCATCACACCACCGTACTGGTCCTGCCATCCTCCGCCGGTTGTAAGCAACTGTTCAAGCAAAAGTGTATTGTTGCATATTTCAAACTTGTCCCACATAAGACCGCAGAAATCCGAAACAGCTCCGAGAACTGTTGATGCAAGTATTGAACTTGTTCCAAGCCCTGAACCGGCAGGTATTGCTGCTAGAAGTGTCAGTTCAATTCCGCTTCCGAAACAGTCAAGCTGCTGATGGAGCGAAATGAAACGCTCCTTGCAGAAGTCAGGATGGAAACCTGCAAGGCACAATGCTGCCTTTGGTATTGAGAACGGTGAGCCAACTTTTGCAAAGTCATAAAGTTCTTCAAAGGTCTCAACAACTTCCATCGCACCAAGGTCAATGGAACGCAGCACAATACGCTTTTCCTTTGACGGCTTTACATAGACCTGTAAAGGCGGCTGTCCGTTAAGCTCGATGGCAAGGTTTATTACATTACCGCCAGAATATAGCGGATAAGGAGGCGTATCGGTCCATCCGCCGGCCAAGTCAATTCTGACAGGGCTTCTGCCCCACACTATCTGGTCGGGGTAAACACTCATCACAGGAAGGTTTTTCTTTTCGGAAGATACCTTCAAAAGACTGTCACGCAAAAGACGGAAGGCATCCTGTTCCTGCTTTACATATGATTCGTCACCCTTGAGTCTCGCAACTCTGGCACGGAACATTGTATCGTGTATCTTTATTATCTCTGACGCATCGTCACCTATTGCCGGGGGCAACGGAATATTGTTGGCTGCAAAGTTTTCGGCAGCATCTTTCAAATCTATCTGATAGAATACGCTTTTTCTGTAATTGGCTGCTATCAAAGGCCAGTTACGGTTACGCAAATCATCGCGCTGAATGAAAAGACGCTTTATGTTTGCAGTATCAAGAAGTTCGTCGGCACTTGTCTTTCGCAGTCTTCTCCACAAAGAAACGACCTCATCATCCTTTTCTTTTCCGAAAATCCATTTCAGGATTTTTCCAAGAATTTCAAGATTATCTGACACAGGGAATATTTCTGCTGAATATATATCATCGACATTCCTGTAAAGGGTAACTTCGTCAACGCTTATTCCGTGAGCATCACACCATGCGGCGAAAGATTCGCCAAGAAAACATGTACCAGTATCATGCAGACTGCCCTTGAACTTGTCGTCAATATTATAATGGCGCAAAGCATATTCACTGACGCCTACAGGAACAATATCAAGACATTTTCCAGGTTCAAGTTCTATCTGCCAGCTGTTTTGCGGTATTCCGGTAACTATATTGTTTTCGGTAAAACGCCAGCCTTTCCCGATAAAGCTGTTCTCAATCCAAACATTGCGGTTACTGCTGTCAAACTTGTAGTCAATAACAGAGTTCTGTGTAAATATTGACGGATTAGGTTTAAGTCCGCGCTGCATAATCTCTCTCTGGTCAAGTACAAGACTCTGCATCTTTACTGTAGAAGATATAAGCTCTGGACTTGTTCCGTAATGATAGAACTCGCCTTTTTCAAGTGGAACAATGGCAACCGTCAGACCAGCAAGTTCATCATCCTTAATAGTCGAGCACTTTCCAAGAGCAGGACCGAAGTCGGAATAAAGGTCATAGAACCTTATATTTCCGTTTTCGTCGTATGATTTCTTTCGCAGAAGATTTACTGCCCTGTCACTCAGCAGCCATATACCTATGTCCATAAGGAACAGATGGGTATTGAGAAGCTTTCCGAGTTCGGTAATTGAAGGCTTCTGTAACATGTATTCCAACTCGGTAGGAGTGTTTCGGTTCATAACAAATACTCCGTGGTTAGTTGCAAGTGATGGCTCTACCCACATACCGTAACACACAACATCTGCTTTGGGGATGTCATTTATCCTGCTGTTTGAACGGATATATACATCACCGCTTGCAATAAGGGTATTGACACCATGAGGCGCCTTTTCCATAATATCTTCGTACAGTGACAACTGCAAAGAAAGAAGATTCTGCGAAAGCTTCTGTCCCCTTTCCCATCTGAATACAGGAATCGGAGTCAATATTTTTCCGGATGTACCATAGGCAGGCAGTCTGCGGCTCTGTCCACCGGCATGAAGCAGGATGCGTTTCTCATTTCCTATCCATTCTTCAAACGGACATGCAGATGAGCTTTCCGATTCTTCATTATAGCATGACTCGAGAAGCCATGTTGTACCTCCACCAGAACCGACACGTTTACCGACAGGGTCGGAAGTACAATAATATTCTTCTCTCGACAAATTTTCAATATCATAGAAATACCTTACCAGATTGGCAGGCAATGAAAGCAGTTTCTTCATTATACCCTATATGTTTTATTTGCTGAATTCTTTTATTCTCTGTTCGTCTTCAAGGCGGCAAATCAGAAGTCTGTCGTCTTTTTCTGCAATTATGTATCCTTTCAATCCCTGGATAACAACCTTTTTGCCTTCGGGCATACGGACAATACAATCTTCACTCTCAATAAGTTTTATATCGCCACCGACGTATGCGTTGTTTCTTTCGTCATGACTTAACTGCTGGTGCAGTGAACCCCATGTACCAAGATCGCTCCAGCCAAAAGATGCCGGAAGCACATAGGCATTGTCGGCCTTTTCCATAATGGCATAATCCACTGAAATACTGCGACACTGCGGGAACATTTCGTTCACCATTTCCTGTTCCTGTTGAGTATAAAAATATGGAGACAATCTGTCAAATATATCAGCAAGATCAGGAGCATTAAGTCGCATTGCAGTCATAAGCGTTGATATATTCCAGAAAAAGATACCTGCATTCCAATAATAATTGCCTTCACTTACATATCTTTGGGCTGTCTGCAAATCAGGCTTTTCCTTGAACTTGTCAACCTTTATAGGCTGTCCGAAAAACTTTTCGGTGCTTTTGATGTATCCGTAGCCTGTTTCCGGACGGGTAGGCATCATACCCAAAGTAAGAATATTATTGTCTGCCCTTACAAAATCAAGGCCTTTTCTTATTACATTTGAAAATTCGGAAGTATCAATTACAATATGGTCGGCAGGAGACACAACAATATTTGCATCTGGATATTTTTTATATATCTTCCATGTTACATAAGCTATACAAGGGGCTGTATTGCGCATACAAGGCTCCAGAAGAATCTGTTCTACGGGAACAGTCGGCAACTGCCTGCGGACCATGTCAAGGTAATGAACGGATGTTACAATCCATACATTTGACATGGGCACAGAGCCCTTGAATCTTTCGACAGTAAGCTGCAGCAATGATTTGCCTATACCGAGAACATCTATAAACTGTTTGGGACATTCGGGAGTACTCATAGGCCAAAAACGGCTGCCTACACCGCCCGCCATTATAACTAAGTGATTATTTCTGTTCATAACTGTAATATATTTCAATTAGGACATTGAATGTTCAGCAAAAGTAGTAAATATTTTTGTGTGTACGCAATAAAATAAGATTTTACAAAAAATGCCGGATTTCTCCGGCATTCGTGATTATCATAAAATCTTTATTATCTCATTTTCAAAATTTGGAGTGAACACTCCTTTACTAATGTTACTCCTTATATCCTCAACAGTCCAAAAACGTCCGCCGTCAAGTTCATCCGTCGGAGTCACCGGCCCGTCATAGACAGTACGGAATGTATTGACAAGTTCTTTCTCGCGGGCGGATTCAAAAACGTAACTCATGACAAATTCAGGAATAAAATCAGTTATCCCTAGTTCTTCACCAACTTCACGCCTCAGGGCTTGTTCTATGCTTTCGCCATAATCAACATGACCGCCTACGGCAGTATCCCATTTTCCAGGCTGGATATCCTTCCACATAGGACGTTTCTGCAAATAAAGTTCGCCCTTTGAATTGAATACATGAAGATGGACTACAGGATGAAGCAACTTGCTTCCGCCATGGCATTCACCACGGGTCGCAGTGCCTATAACATTCCCCAACTCGTCAACTACAGGAAAAATCTCCTTACTGTTGTCACTTTTCATCATATGCCCAACTATTAAATACAGATTATCTGTCCTTTTTCTCCAACAGTTTCTTGAATGCAGGAGGATAAGGTGTTTCAAACTCCATAAGCTTTCCGTTAACCGGATGATAGAAACACAGTTTGAAGGCATGAAGTGCAAGTCGTCCTATAGGATTGCTTCCGTCTCCATACTTCTCATCACCTACAACAGGATGCTTTAGGTCGTTCATATGGACACGAATCTGATTCTTTCGTCCTGTTTCAAGTTCCAGTTCAACAAGCGAATAACCGTTGGCACGCTTAATTGTCTTGTAGTGTGTAACAGCCTTGTCGCCGTTATTCTTGAGAGGAGAAGAATATGTTACATACACTTTGTTCTCCATCAGCCATGATGTAACGGTTCCGCTGTCCTTTTCAATCTCACCAGAAAGGACGGCAACATACTTTCTTTCCTTTACTATATCATTCCAGTTGTCCTGAAGTTTCTTTTTTGTCTTTTCGTCCTTTGCAAATACCAGCAGCCCGGAAGTATCACGGTCAAGACGGTGAACAATGTACACTCTTCCGTTCTTGTTTGACTGACGAACATACTCGTTAAGATATGCATGCGCTGTTCTCTCCTTTTCGGATGCAGTAGAGATTGTAAGCAATCCGCTGTTCTTTTCTATCACAATCAGATACGGATCCTCATATACTATACTGAAATATTTATTCTTGAACTCGCGCTGTCCTTTTCCTCTGTTGACATAAACTGTCATTCCTGGAATCAGTTCCATATTGTACTGTGTGGCAAGCTTCATATTTACCAACACCTGACGGTTTGCCAAAAATGACTTTGCCGCATTACGGCTTATTCCGTTGAAAGCCTTAATAAGGAATTCAAGCAGTTCGCTTTTCTCGCGTACCTTGAATTCTATAAATTTATTCTGTTTTCTTGGAGCTTTCTCCTTATTTTCCTGTCTGCCTGCCATAATTATCTTTTTTCCAGTAATACAACATTTTCAACATGGTGAGTATGAGGGAACATGTCCACCGGCTGTATTGCCATAACCTTATATTTAGGGTCAAGCAGCGTAAGGTCACGTGCCTGAGTCGCAGGGTTACAGCTTACATATACAATTCTTTCAGGCTCAGCAAAAAGAATAGTATCTATTACATCCTGATGCATTCCGGCACGCGGTGGGTCGGTAATTATAACATCCGGACGACCATGTTTTTCAATAAACTCGTTATTAAGTATATCTTTCATATCACCCGCATAGAACAGTGTATTGTCAATGCCATTGATTTGAGAATTTACTTTTGCATCCTCTATTGCTTCGGGAACATATTCAATACCGATAACCTTTCCTGCCTTACGGGAAACAAAATTGGCAATTGTACCTGTTCCGGTATAAAGGTCATAGACAAGCTCATTACCCTTAAGGTTGGCAAAGTTGCGTGCTACCTTATACAGTTCGTATGCCTGCTCTGTATTTGTCTGATAGAAAGACTTCGGACCGACCTTGAACTTGAGTCCTTCCATTTCCTCATATATAAAATCATTTCCTTTATATACATTTACCGGCAAATCTGTATATACGTCATTGCACTTGTTGTTTATAATATATATAAGAGAAGTTATTTCAGGGAATGAAACTGCAATAAATTCAAGCAGCGCATTAAGTTCTCTGTCATATTCACCATTCTCATCCTTTACGACAAGTATAACCATCAGCTCTCCGGTTGAGGCAGTACGGATAATCAGATTACGCAGAAAACCTTCCTGTGAACGCAAATTATAGAAAAGAAGGCCCTTTTCATAGGCATAATCGCGCACTGCATTTCTGATACGGTTAGATATTTCATCCTGCAACCAGCACTCGTCAATGGCAAGAACCTTATCAAAAGCTCCAGGAATATGGAAACCAACGGCATTCATCTGGTCGTATTTGACATCGGCTTTTACCTCCTCTGTTGTAAGCCATCTTTTGTTTGAGAATGTGTATTCAAGCTTGTTGCGGTAATACATTGTCTTGGCAGAACCAATTATAGGAGATATTTCAGGCAATTCCACCTTGCCTATTCTTCTTAACACCTCATAAACCTGTTTCTGCTTGTATCTCAACTGTTCTTCATAAGGAAGAATCTGCCATTTACATCCTCCGCATACGCCGTAGTGCTTACAGAAAGCCTCACAACGCTTGTCCGAATACTTTTCGAAATTCACCGCAACCGCTTCGGCATAACTGTTCTTTTTACGTGTAAGCTGCAAGTCAACCACATCACCCGGAACAACATATGGTACAAAAATAACCATATTATCCACCTTGGCAATAGCCTTACCTTCGGCTGCCACATCAAGTATCTCTATTCCCTTCAACAAAGGGAGTTCTTTCTTCTTACGTGCCAATTCTATAAGTTTTAAATATAACGGGTGCAAAATTACACTAAATATTGAATGTGTACAAGTATATAATAAAACATAAGATACACAAGTATGCACATGTTTTTGTTATTTCAAGTCCAAAACGCAATATTTTCCTTATAAATATTTTGCAATACTAAAATTTTACTAACTTTGTCACAATAAATATTAGACATTTTTAATAACTAAACATCATGGATAAGAAAAGAGTTTACACCTTTGGTAATGGTAAAGCCGAAGGTCGCGCTGACATGAGAAACCTTCTTGGTGGTAAAGGCGCAAATCTTGCAGAAATGAATCTTATTGGTGTTCCGGTTCCTCCCGGATTCACTATAACAACAGAAGTATGTACTGAATACTATGAACTTGGTAAGGAAAAAGTTGTTGAACTTTTGAAATCCGAAGTTGAAAATGCCATAAAAGGAGTTGAAGAACTTATGCGTTCAAAATTCGGTGACGTAGAAAATCCTCTTCTTGTTTCAGTACGTTCAGGTGCTCGTGCTTCAATGCCAGGTATGATGGATACAATCCTTAACCTTGGTCTTAATGACGAAGTTGTTGAAGGTATGGCTAAGAAGACAGGCAATCCACGTTTTGCATGGGATTCATACCGCCGTTTCGTACAGATGTACGGAGACGTTGTTCTTGGAATGAAGCCTACAAACAAAGATGATATTGACCCATTTGAAGCTATTATTGAAGAAGTTAAGAAAGCTAAGGGCGTAAGACTTGACAATGAACTTGATGTTGAAGACCTTAAGGTTCTTGTAAAGAGATTCAAGGAAGCTGTTAAGGCTCAGACTGGTCAGGACTTCCCAACTTGCGCTTACGAACAGCTTTGGGGTGCAATCTGCGCAGTATTCCGTTCATGGATGAACGAACGTGCTATCATCTACAGAAAGATGGAAGGTATCCCTGCAGAATGGGGAACAGCAGTTACAGTACAGGCAATGGTATTCGGTAACATGGGTAACACATCTGCAACAGGTGTATGTTTCTCACGTGACGCAGGTTCTGGCGAAAACGTATTCAACGGCGAGTATCTTATCAATGCTCAGGGAGAAGACGTTGTTGCAGGTATCCGTACTCCACAGCAGATTACTAAGCTCGGTTCACAGCGTTGGGCTGAACGTGCAAACATTTCAGAAGAAATCCGTGCTGCCAAATTCCCTTCAATGGAAGAAGCTATGCCGGAAATATATAACGAACTTAACGCTATCCAGCAGAAACTTGAAGACCACTACAAGGATATGCAGGATATGGAATTCACAGTACAGGAAGGTAAATTGTGGTTCTTGCAGACTCGTAACGGTAAACGTACAGGTGCTGCAATGGTCAAGATTGCAATGGATTTGCTGAGAGAAGGCGTTATCGATGAAAAGACTGCCCTACTTCGTTGCGAACCTAACAAGCTTGATGAACTTCTTCACCCTGTATTTGACAAGGAAGCACTTAAGTCTGCAAAAGCTATCACTCGCGGTCTTCCTGCTTCTCCAGGTGCTGCTTGCGGTCAGATTGTATTCTTTGCTGACGATGCTGCAACTTGGGCTGCCGGCGGTCATAAAGTTGTTATGGTCAGAATTGAAACATCTCCTGAAGACCTTGCAGGTATGCAGGTTGCAGAAGGTATCCTTACTGCAAGAGGCGGTATGACTTCTCACGCTGCAGTTGTTGCACGTGGTATGGGTAAATGCTGCGTATCAGGTGCAGGTGCATTGAACATTGACTACAAGGCAAGAACTGTAGAAATCGACGGTATTGTTCTTAAAGAAGGTGATTACATCTCATTGAACGGTACTACAGGTCACGTATATCAGGGCGAAGTTCCTACTAAGGCAGCTGAACTTAGCGGTGACTTTGCAGAACTTATGAAACTTGCCGACAAATATACAAGACTTAAAGTAAGAACTAATGCCGACACTCCACACGATGCTGAAGTTGCACGTGCATTCGGTGCTGTAGGTATCGGTCTTTGCCGTACAGAACACATGTTCTTCGAAGGTGAAAAGATCAAAGCTATGCGTGAAATGATTCTTGCTCAGACAGCAGAAGAAAGAACAAAAGCATTGGCTAAGATCCTTCCTTACCAGCAGGCAGACTTCAAGGGTATATTCAAGGCTATGGCAGGCTATCCTGTTACTGTACGTCTTCTTGACCCACCATTGCATGAATTCGTTCCTCATGATGCAAAAGGCCAGCAGGAAATGGCTGAAGCAATGGGAGTTTCTGTTGAATATATCAAACAAAGAGTTGATGCTCTTCACGAACAGAACCCGATGCTTGGACACCGTGGCTGCCGTCTTGGTAACACCTATCCTGAAATCACTCAGATGCAGACAAGAGCAATCCTTGGTGCAGCTCTTGAACTGAAGAAAGAAGGAGTTGAAACTCATCCTGAAATCATGGTTCCATTGACAGGTATCCTTTACGAGTTCAAGGAACAGGAAGAAGTTATCCGTAAGGAAGCTCAGAAACTGTTTGACGAAGTTGGAGATTCTATCGAATTCAAGGTTGGTACAATGATTGAAATTCCTCGTGCAGCTTTGACTGCAGACAGAATCGCTTCAAGAGCAGAATTCTTCTCATTCGGTACAAATGACTTGACACAGATGACATTCGGTTACTCTCGTGACGATATTGCTTCATTCCTTCCAATCTATCTTGAAAAGAAGATCTTGAAAGTTGACCCATTCCAGGTACTTGACCAGAACGGTGTAGGACAGCTTGTAAGAATGGCTACTGAAAAGGGCCGTGCAGTACGTCCAGACTTGAAGTGCGGTATCTGTGGTGAACACGGTGGTGAACCATCATCAGTTAAGTTCTGCCACAAAGTAGGTTTGAACTATGTTTCATGCTCTCCATTCCGTGTGCCTATCGCTCGTCTTGCTGCGGCGCAGGCTGCTGTTGAAGAAGCATAAGCAATATAGGATAATATTTGATTTAGGCTGTAACAAACTGTTTATCAGGTGTTACAGCCTAAATTGTTTTTAGGCATTTCGTGCATTTGTCCTCAAATACACTTTTGTTATGCCCATTGAAAATAACATAGAAAACTATTTTTCATGCCAAATCATCTAATGTCATTTCCATGAATTTGTTTACAAGTTTTCCTGTTGTAATAATTTTTCTTTATCATATTTATTATTCTTATTGACATGGACAAATATCCCATTTAGGATGCACCTCATGACAGAATCAGATTAGAAAAACATCAATAAAAAAGATATTTTTATCCGAAACGCAATAAAAATCTTAAAAACAAAAGCACTGTTTCTAAAACCGCAATCTTTGTTTATACAACCGTAATCTCTGATTATAAAACCGAAAGCTTCATTCACAAAAGACTAACTACGTAAACTCCTTTACATACACTGGTTGACAACTGCCAACCATTACATTTTCTGATTGCATTATATATAAGCGATACCAATTTCAGCATTTATTCAAATACAATATTTATATCTGTATCCACTGAGAATATGACACCACCAAATAAAAGGATGTTCACACATAGACATATGAAAAACAATCTTCCCTCAGAAATACTAATATATACAGGGAACAACTATATATCAGACCTTACAATCATATTATAAGTATAGCCATGATATAAGTACCAACAAAGAGAAACTTCAAAAGAAACTAAAAATTAAATCCAGTATTGACATTGTGTTCTTTTTGTTTTTAAAGATTACATTAAATCGTCCATTTCTTGGAAAATTACTGTTTTATAATTTTTACTTTATTCTTATGAAGTTCTTGCTGCAAAATATCTGCAATTTCCAGAATTAAATTATTTGCTCGTTTCCTTTGAAGAGAACTTGCTTTATCATAGTTTTGTACCATTTCATTTAATTCATGTACTTTATCTTTTATAGTAGTATAATTACTTATTAAATGGTATGATTTACCAAAAGAGAATAAAACTTCTCTGAAAGGAGAAATAATTGAAGTCACATCTACTCCCTTAAACCAGTTATTATCTCTGGTTTTATTTAAGAAATACTTACTCTCAATAAAAAAACGGTTAAGCAAACCTTCCAAGTTCAATACATCTCTAAATTCCATTACCTCTTCCTTATATTGCTTTGCTTTTTTTGCAGAACTAAAAGCCCAAATTGAAAAGAATATAGAAACTATAGTTACTACTACTGATATAAGGGTCAATACAGTATTAAATGTATCAATGGTTGTCATAATAATCTAACAAATCAAGTTGTGACTCTAATTTTAATGCAAAAGATTCTACAACATCCTCTTCCCAATTATATTTCTCTTGAATATATTTCTTAAAAACATCAATAGATAGATTTTCGTTATTTTCATGCAAAGAAATAACAAAGTCATACCAGCGTCTTTCATCCAAAGGATGACCAGAAAGTGGATAATTACTTAACCATGTATTTAATTTTGAAAAAGAATAAGGAATAACCTCCTCAATACTATAATCTTCTGTATTCTCTGAAATACGATTATGACTATCATTGATTATTTTGTAAAACACTTTATCTCGAAAGGTATCTAATATCTTATTATATTCAGAATAGCCTATATGTGATACACCACTTTCGGGCATAGGTACTATATTAACAATAGATACACCATTTTTACTATTATCTGTACATATAATTAAACGGGAATATGGAAATTTTTCTTCTTGCATATATACTGCAAGAGTATCATCTTTACTAAAAGTTGAATAACGTTCTATTAAGAAACCTTGATTTTGAGATTCTTTCATGACTATATCAAGTAATTCACAAGGTATCTGATTCTCTGTACAATGCAAAGTACAATCTTTATATCTTTTCATATTGCATAATTTTTATTAATATTTTTCAAATATTGATCTTATAATAAACTATTATTAATCATCTATATATCAACTTAATTTGTTATCACGTTTCATTATTTTACCATATTATTCAATCTCAAATATTCCACAAAAGAATCAAGCATAGCTTTATACCTTTGATTAATATCATTCTCTTTAAAGTCATTCATCTTAGATATTTCCTTAAGTTCAATGATATTGGTTCCTTCTTTAACCCCTCTTACTGTTTCAAAACCATTATAATACTTAATTTTGTCCTCAAAACGATAATCTGAAGCCCTTATATTTATACGCTTTTCCAATAGAACTTTGTTTCCTAAAGACTCTACTACCTCTTTTTTTGATAGTGACTTTTCTTTCTCATATCTATTTCTTGCGTAAATATGTTCTATCTCAAATACAGTTTCAAGTGACAAGAGCTTCTGATTCTTGTTATTAAAGGCATACCAAGTTATCATAGATTTCGTTAATGGTCTTCCGTTCAAGAATTGATAATTACCAAATACACTCCTGAATTGTGCTTCATCAAACTTGTATTCTTCAAAAGTTACCTCTTTACCTTCTACTATATTTACCATTTCTGCATACACTGGAGTACGCAATGCATTTACACCTGGGTTTGTCAAAGCGTATGCCCAAACAAATGCCGTTGTACGATTCAGAAAATCATAAAATTTCTGATCTTCTAGAATTGCATTTTCATCCTTATTTTGCATAAAATATACAGACGTGAAATATGTCCACATACCGTTAGGTGCGTAATTCAGAACAAAGAGGAGTCTTAAAACTCTTTCTGAGAAACGCTCTTTATTCTGGTTTGATATATCATTCCAAAATGCTGCCAATTGTTTAAGATTCTCAAATGTTTTTTCCGAATGTAATATTTTATAGTTATCTTTCTCATAAAACTTTCTTAACGCTTCTGTTGTTGAACTTTTGATACCTCTAATAGCACGCTCATAGTACATATATCTTGTAAATAGTTCATCCATCGGGGTACCATATATAGGCTTAAATATTTTCTCTGTAAGTTCTTCAAGTTCTTTCCAGTCATTTATAAACTCATTCTTCTTTCCCTCTTTAGTATAATACTTATAGAATTGAGCCTTAAATATATCTGCATCCGAAAGCGGTTTACCTCTGTCATTAAGTGTTGAAAATATTCTCAATGCTGTATCTTGTGACTCTGCTTCTATCGGCAATAAAATACAGTTATTTAATATTCTTGTTGGCAGATATGCAAAATAGCTTGGGTATCCTTTTAGAAATTCCTCAATCTTCTTTTGAAAAAATCTATAATTGTCTGCATACTTACTCTTTTGACCGGCATCAACTTTTCCAGTTCTAAGGATGGTCAGGAACTCATTCTTGTCGTTGTCCGTTGCTACCTGTGAATCAATCTTTAACACATTCATGTCTGGGCTTCCGAATTCGTCAGTTTTCCAGATACATTTCGCTATATTCTCCCTTGTCTTTATAGACTGTGCATCCTGCATATTATCAAACATACTATAGAATGCCCTAAGCAGAAGCATCAGTGTTGTAAGTCTTTGCTGGCCGTCAATAACTTCCATTTTCTCTTCTTCATTCTTGAATGTTACTACTGGGCCTAGAAAATATTCATCTTTACTACTGTCAAACTTTGAGTAATCGTTATCTGGGAATGCAAATCCAAAGATATCATCCCACAATGTTTGACATTCCTTATCTTCCCATGCGTATGGTCTTTGATAATCTGGTATTAAAAAATCCGCTTTATTATTCTGAAATAAATCTTTTACAGACTTTTGATCGACATTTAATTTTGACATATTTAACTGATTATATATTTATAATCAATACTTCGGTAAATTTTTACCGATAAATTAAAATTAAACATAGAATCGGCATAATCCGGTTCAAAA
>CALUJO010000033.1 GCA_944320965.1 uncultured Bacteroidaceae bacterium
GTTGTGCAAGTTGAAGAAAGTTAGGCTGAAAGGTGATTTCTATTCTCCCGAGTTCAACCGAAAGTTCCGTGACGAGAATGCGGCATTTTCGTTTGAGGAGGACAAAAACAGAAAAGGATACTACCATATATGTGTGAATGACATTCCGCTTGTGCAATGGTTCAGGCAGAAAGCGAATGAATGGAGAAACGGTTTGGGGATTGCTTCTACAAGACACGATAAAGGATTGAAAATGTAGAATAAACCTAAAAATCACTCCCAAAACAAATAAAAGTATTAGAACATAGGGAATTACCGAAAAAATCCTCTATCTTTGTAATTGGATTGAGGTAACTCTTTCCAAGACATATTGAAAATAAGAGGCGTTATGTCTTCTTCTTGTGTGTGAAAAGCGTCGGAAACTTATTCACATTATAGACAAGAGTTGGCGTAATGGTTTCCACGCATATGCGTGGGGCTGTTATCCCACATCTGTCTATAAAGGTATTTCCGACCACCTTCACACTAAGACGTGGATATACAGTTTCACGCTTCATGTGTTTAATAGGAGTAATAGGAACTACAAACTCCTTTCAAAAAGTAATGTCATGGAAATCTCTTATGAAATTCAAGAAAAACAAGAGTTGGAAAGTGTACAAATGGGTGGCGGTTGCTACACAAAATGTGAAGTAAATGTGGATTATGGTGCTGATTATTGGTGCTGTGAGAGAATAAAAAGTGCATAAATCAACTTTTTAAAATTCTATGCAGTGCGGTTCATTAATTGAATCGTACTGTATGTAGAATTATAGCAGTGATGAAAGTTAATCGCAACATTCCGCTTGATACAAAGTATAATCTACCCAAACAGATAACAATAATTCACCATTCAGGCAAAATATTGATTATTGCTCCTGAATGTTGCAACTATATTGTTCTCGATAATAAGGCGCAATACCTATTTTATCAACTGCTTGAGAATTATATTTTAGATGAAGCTTTGTCTAAGATGAGCATCTCAAAAGCAGATGCTCAAGCTGTCCTTGTTCAAATAGAAGCAAAACAGTTCACTGATAAGAAAATTCCCAAAGCAAATGGGCTGTTTCAACTGCATATGTTTCTTACAAATGCATGCAACCTTCGTTGCCGACATTGCTATATGTTTAGCGGACAACGTAAAACCAATGAACTAAGTTTAAACGAAATTAAATCAATCTTATGTAGCTTCAAAGCCCATGATGGGAAATTTGTCACTTTTTCGGGTGGCGAAGTCCTTATGCGTAAAGACTTACCATCCATACTTCAATTAGCAAAGGAACTGCAATTGAACACTACCATAATGACAAATGGAACTCTTTGGACTGAACCTTTGGTGGAGCAAATAGCTAAATGTGTTTCGGCAATACAAATTAGTATTGACGGCTTTAACGAAGAAGAAAATGCAAAAGTCAGAGGCAATGGTTGTTTTGATAAGTCCTTAAAAGCCGTAGAGCTTTTTTTGTATCACGGTGTTAGGGTTACAATTGCAATGACTCCTTGGTATGATGAAAATCTCTTTGCCAAGAAAGAACAATATTTGGATTTTGTAAAGAAAACAAAGAACAAGTATCAGGACTATCCTTTGAGGTTTAAATTCACATCCGATATTATGGATGGACGGGATTTATCTCTTTCTAAGGCAGAACGCGAAAGATATTTTAATTTCATGCAAGAGATATCTAACTACGAAAGTGAGAATAAAGAAGAAGATATTTTTGTCTATAACCAGCAAAACAGAATTCTAAAAGATAGTTGGTGTACTTTTGGACATTTGACAATATCTGCAGATGGTGATGTATATTTATGCGGAAAGGTAAATATGGTCAAACCTATATGCAGTATACGTAACGTTGATTTGGATACAATTATGGAATTGTCTTCTAAAGCGCGAAATTTGTCGAAAGTCCAAAATCTTTTTCCCTGTAAAGAATGTGAATTACGTTACATTTGTGGAGGTGGATGTCGTATTGAACATTTTGAGTGGTTTAGGGAATGTAAGGGTATAAAAAGCAATATGCTTTCTACCCCTTTAATTCGAAAATGCGATTTCTCAATCAAACAACATTATTATGATTTAATGATAAAAGCTAATTATAAATTATTCAAATAAAAGAGGTATTATGAAATCAGTAAAGAACATTAAAGTAAACCAAGACAAAGTTCAAAAAGGAAGTACTATTCTTATCGCTGCCTGAACAATCCTTAAAGCAGGAGTTGAAATAGTAAAAGCTCTGAGCAAATCGAAGAAATAAAAGGAATTATGGCAAAAGACGAAAGAACAATCTTCGATTTGAGCGAAGAAGAATACGAGGATTACGAAAAACATCCAGAAAACTGGGAAGATGTAACCGATAACAGTATAGAAGATGGATGGAGTATGATGTATCCAGATTCTGATAGCTATGATAACTAAAAATAAAAGCTCACAAGTAAAATGGAAAAAGTTCTTGTTTACTTATGAGCTTTTTTTATTAACTTTGCATCCGTAAGAGTTACCGAACAAGCAAAGCGATGCAGACCACAGCAATTAGGACGGTCTCCAACTCATTACCCGAAAACGGGATAAATCTTCTAACTCTCTTGATTTCAAATAGGTATATTCCTTATACAGATTTACTGTAAATAATTTTACATTTCCTGTCAGATATACACAAATATTTTCAGAGTACGGTGTGTTCGTCATTGACAAAGACAAAGTAAAAAAGTTGCTGGAGGACGTCCAGCTGTTTGAAGGGATGACAGCAGACTACAATGTCAAGTTAATCACATTCCTACACGATTTCTGCGTTCAAAACCAGAAAGACGCTGACGAATTAACATCTGTATTGAGTGAGACTAAATTTCTCTTAGATGAAAATGGAGATACCCAATCTCCTAATACGTTATACTTTTACACAGACTACAAAGAAGAAAACGAGCTGGCCAGTGGCGTCCTTTTGTTAAACGAAGCTGTAAATAAGGCTATAGATAAATTAGGATTGTCCAAATGGCTTTCCAAATTAGGTGTGCAACAACTATCCAACCTATCCTTTATTGAATATCTGTATAATAACGATGATTATATTACGGAAGAAAACGCTATAGAAATAGGCAAGTTTGTCTTTCATATTTACCAGACCGAAGATTTATTTGGCGAGATTTCATCCTACAAGTTGAACTATGTGAAATTCTTGTCAACCAAAGGTAGCTTGAAATTCGCCAAAGAACTATATTTAAGTGAGAAGTACAAGCCCGAATTAAATATAGAACCCATTCTTGATGAAGATATTTTCATCTCCGATAAGTATTGCAGTACGTCTTCTGCTGCCGAATGGAAAGTGTTTTTGCTTAAGATGGGGGTTAGAGAGGATATATCAAATAATACAGAAGATGTACGACTGAATGGAAATGATTATGATAATCGTTACGATAAATTATTTTTTGACACTGTAAAAAAGAGCTCGGAAAGATATGGCTGGATTGCTTATAAAGGATGGGATTTGTCTGCAGGATGGGGATTTAGTGCTGACAATATTTACTATGGCACATTCTCATTTTTAATTCATTGTAATAAATATAAGTTTTCAAAGCTCGTTTTTTCTAAATTGTTATCAAAATATAATCCTGAAGAAATAGATACGAATGTAAAGTATGTGAGTGGATATACGGGATTTATAGGAAGAACTATTGGTCCTGATATGCTTATTAATTTAGGTTGTAATGTAGACTATTTTAAATGGATTATAGAAAACTGTCCCGTAATACCGACAGTGAAACATGATTGCCGTAAAGCCGCAGACGCCTACAGTAATTCCATACCCCAAATTGAGGAGATTGCAGGTAATTACCTGCCAATTATTGACATTGAAGACAGTATATCTGACTCATGGCAAACGTATTTGGGGCTAAAGAATCATTTGACGCTGAATGATTATCTGTTTTTGTTGACAGAATTCGCCAACGACACAAAAAATGCAGAGAACAACAAGACCAAAATCACAAGCATCTACCAGAAAGTTATTGAGCTCAGCTGCTTAGAATCAGAAGCGCAAAGGATAAAAATAAAAGAATGGGCTACAAGAAACAAAATACTTTCTAAGGAGAATGTTTTCATGCCGCCATCTGAATTGAGCCATATAACAATTGACGGATTCAAATCTAAAAACAGAGTTTACATAGGAAATTGTCAACGCAAGGACAAAATCCTCGATTTATTGTCTTTAATGGGTGTAACCATTATCACTGAAGACAGAATATCCACTGACTATGAAGACGAAAAAGAGGCTGAAGAATTAAAGAGTATACTAATTGGGAAATTATCTCCTTTGGCTTTAATTGCAGCAGGTGAACAGGCTGACGAAGTGACATACAGAACTAAAAAAAACTCAATACGAGACTTGATTTACAACACACATTTCTATCAGTGCAACAGCATAAGACTTACATATGGTGAAGACGATGATTACATCGTTAAAACAACATTTAGCAATAAAAATGAATTTTACTATACAGGAGATTTACGTCCTGCCAATATAGAGCCATTACTGACCCCACTTTGCAAATATCTCGATATAAAAGGAAAAGAACGCGAGTTATTCATTCTATTCATTGAAAATTTTGACGGCATACGGCAAAACTTAGATGACAAAGGTTATAATACCGACTTGCTGGAAACTGAAACTTATACTGATAGCGGAACAATAAAAACAACATTTTCATACGAACCAACCTTATCAGAGCAAGAGCGTAATTTGATTACAGGATTTAAGGGAGAAATCATTGTCTTTGAAAAGTTGAAGAAAATGGGGTATGAACCCAAATGTCTGTCAATTTCATCTAAAGATGATTATGACCGAAAGATTGAAATGAATGGTAAGATATATTATTGCAAGATAAATTATGAAAAGTATGATATATCGTTTACAACAAAGAAAGGTACGGAAGTGTTTGTTGAAGTGAAAGCCACGACAGTAAAGAAGGAACGACAAACTAATATGCCTATTAGTTATAATGAACTCTCTATGATAGAACAGTGTAGTGATAACAATTATAAGCGTTATCTGTTAGCAAGAGTTTTTGGTGTGGAGCAAACCATTCAAGATATTTATATTTTTGATGCATATCAGCTTGGCGACACAACACTTATGAACACTTTGTAGTATAGCAATTAAAGTCTTTAGCCCAAGGAATACCTATAAAATACTGAAGGTAGATGAATTTATTTACTTTCAGTACAAAAATTATGCGATAAATTTTTCAGGTCCGAAGAAAAAGAGTATCTTTGCATACGTATAAGAGTTACCCGAACAAGCAAAGCGATGCAGACCACGGCAATTAGGGCGGTTGCCAACTCATTACCCGAAAACAAGGTGATTCTTCTAACTCTCTTGATTTCAGGTAGGTATATTCTTTTTGCAGAATTACGAAATATATTTGTTATTCTTTGTCAGTTCGTATGTAAAACTTGTTAAAGTCTATTTGTCCGAAAGACGGTGTCCTTTTCTTTTTATGAATACTGGATGTTTCGGGTTTTCAATTATCTGTGAACTGTATATTCCTGTATGTCCGGAAAACAGATAGGCAACTACGCATCCTATGGCTATATATACTGCACTTTCTGCACCGAAGAGTTCTATTCCCATCAGTGTACATGCTATGGGAGTATTTGTTGCGCCGGCAAAAACAGCTACGAACCCTATGCCGGCAAGCAGTCCTGTCGGTAGTGGAGCTATTGCAGACAATGCACTTCCAAGTGTTGCTCCTATAAAGAATAACGGTGTTACTTCGCCTCCCTTGAATCCGACTCCTATGGTGAATGTAGTAAGTATAATCTTAAGCATAAAGTCATACCATTCCTGCTGTACGGTGAATGATTCTACAATCGTAGGAACACCAAGACCGATGTATTTTGTAGTTCCTAACGCATATACGGACAGTGCAATCAGAATACCTCCTGCAAATGGTCGTAATGGCGGATATTTTATATATTTTGATGCCAGTTTTGACCAGAAAGGTATCATTCTAGAGAATATCATAGCCGCGATTCCGAAAAGGATACTTGCCGGAACAATGACGGCTATACTTGAAAGTGACAACTCCGGTATTGCTCCTATTGCATAATGCGTATGGCTGACATTCCATAAATGGCAAGCCATGTTAGCAAAGACTGCCGACATAAAGCAGGGGAGTATGGCGTCATATTTTACTCTTCCTATTGTGATTACTTCAAGCGCAAAAACCGCTCCTGCAAGAGGAGTACCGAAAACAGAAGCGAAACCGCTGCTTATACCAACCATAACCATTATTTTATGGTCGCGGGGATGGAACTTGAACCATTTTGAGAATTGGTCTGCAATTGCGCCTCCCATCTGTACCGCTGTACCTTCCCTTCCTGCCGAACCTCCGAAAAGGTGTGTTATCACTGTACCTATATAAATAAGCGGTGCCATCTTGAATGGTATGATGTGCTTTGAGCTGTGTACTTCTTCAAGAAGATAGTTATTCCCTTTTACTACGCTGCTGCCAAGGTAGTGATACATTAGTCCAATTGCAAGACCTGCCAAAGGGAGCAATGCGATAAGCCACAGATTTGCCTCTCTTGTGTTTGTTGCCCATTCAAGCGACAGTAGCAATATTGCCGATGCAGATCCAACCAGTGCACCTGCTGCCATAGATATGACTATCCATTTGATTAGGTATACAAGTATTGGCAGTTGCTCGATTTCTTTCAGTTTGCTATTCATCTTATACGGTATATTTTTATTATTGGTATTATCTCCGTTATATGTGGTAGAACTGTTTCTGTGATTTGTCTGTTGGGTACCGGTTATGGTTTGGCGTAAAAAATAAGATGGCGGAAAGCCATCTTATTTTTATTATTTGATTATTTCAAGTTCCTTAAAGCATTCATACAGGATTGATATTGCTCTTTCAATCTGTTCTTTAGTGTGGGTTGCCATAAGCGAGAATCTTATCAGCGTATCCTCTGGCGAACATGCAGGCGGTATAACAGGGTTTACGAATACGCCTCTGTCAAACAGCATCTTGGTTATAAGGAAAGTCTTTTCCATATTTCTTACGTACAGCGGAATGATTGGAGTAGAAGTGTTTCCTATTTCAAATCCAAGTGTGCGGAAACTTTCAAGAGCAAAGTTTGTCATATCCCATAGGTGCTGTATTCTTTCCGGTTCTGTCTTCATAATTTGCAGAGCCGCTCTTGCCGCTGCTGTTGCAGCAGGTGTGTTGCTGGCACTGAATATGTATGAACGTGAATTATGGCGCAACCAGTTTATTACGCAGCTGTCTGCCGCAATGAAGCCACCGATTGCTGCAAGTGATTTTGAGAATGTACCCATTATCAGGTCAACGTCATCAGTCAGCCCGAAGTGGTTGCAAGTTCCGCGTCCGTGGTCACCAAGTACACCAAGTCCGTGAGCTTCATCAACCATGATGTTAGCATTGTATTTCTTTGACAGTCTTACAATTTCAGGCAGATTGGCGATATCTCCCTCCATGCTGAATACGCCGTCAACAACAATCAGCTTTATTTTATCCGGTTCGCATCCCTGAAGTACAGATTCAAGCGATTCCATGTCGTTGTGTTTGAACTTAAGGCATTTTGAGAAAGACAGACGTCTTCCTTCAACAATTGATGCATGGTCAAGTTCATCACATATTATATAATCTTCACGTCCGGTAAGGCATGAAACAACACCAAGATTAACCTGGAATCCTGTAGAGTAGATTATTGCTTCTTCCTTTCCTACAAATTCTGCAAGTTCCTTTTCAAGTTGCAGGTGAAGGTCAAGTGTTCCGTTCAGGAAACGTGAGCCTGCACATCCTGTACCGTATTTTCTTGTTGCTTCAACAGCAGCTTCAATTACTTTAGGGTGGTTAGTCAGTCCGAGATATGAGTTTGAACCAAACATCAGGACTTTCTTGCCGCTCATTATGACTTCTGTGTTCTGTTCGCTTTCAATACATCTGAAATATGGATAAACGCCTTTTTCCTTTACACGCTGTGGCAGAGTGTATTTTGAAAGCTTTTCTTGTAACAATTTCATATATAATAGTTTTTAGTTTTACATCCCTTTTTCCTAACGGTGTGCAAAGATATTAGAAATAGAGCAAATGAATATGAAAAAAATCCTAAAAATACGCTTTTCCCTTAATTCCTGTATTGAAAAAATCACTCGTTTGGATACTTTTTCTCAACATATGGTATTCTGAATGCAGTGTAAAGTTCAAGCATTGCAGCAATGGCAAATATTGCTATCCATTCGTTTCCGGCTCTGTTTGTAAACATAAATATCCCAGCCAGAATAAAAGCTATTGAAGCGAATATCCTTTGGATGCGAAGACGTCGCAGAATTGTGTTTTTGCTTGGGACAAAACTTGTAAACCTCATTGCTCCGGCAATAATGCTGCCTGCAAGATATGTATATTTTATGTATTCACTGCCTGTAATGTATATTGCTGCAGAAACAAGCATTATAACTGCTCCTATTCCGTAAATAAATTCCTTTATATTGTTTGTTCTGTCTGATTTCTTCATGTTATTTTATAATGAATATGTCTTCGTTATCCTTTTTCATGTAGTATTTTTCCCTTGCAACCTTTTCGATATACTGCGGGTCCTTTTCCATGTTTTCAAGGATACGGGTATTCTTGTTGTATTCTTTTTTGTATTTGTTTATTTCTGATTTCAGATTTGCGATTTCTATTTTGTTCTTTGCCCTTTTAACAAGGCTGTATTCGCTGAAAAAAGTCAGGTTCAACATGAATGCCACTATGGTAATCATGTATTTATGCCTCTTGGTAAACTCCCATATGTTTTGTAGAAATGAGTATGCTTTTTTCATTTGAATAAAGTTTTTAAAGTTTCACAAAGTTAGAAATAATATCAATACATAATGTGAAAAAGAAAAATTAAATGTACTTTTGTAGCTATCAAGTATAATGATATGGGAGAACAATATTTAGTATCAGCACGAAAGTATCGTCCTTCGTCCTTTGATGCAGTAGTGGGGCAGGAGGCTCTTACCACGACATTGAAGCATGCCATTTCAAGCGGAAAGCTGGCTCATGCCTATCTGTTTTGCGGTCCGCGTGGTGTAGGGAAGACTACTTGTGCACGTATTTTTGCAAAAAACATAAATTGTATGAATCCGCATGACGGAGAGGCCTGTGGCGAGTGTGAGTCATGCAAATCGTTTGACGAGGGACGTTCGTTCAATATTTACGAGCTGGATGCCGCTTCAAACAATTCGGTTGATGATATAAGGTCAATTACCGAACAGGTACAGGTACCTCCTCAGATTGGAAAATACAAAGTTTATATTATTGACGAGGTTCACATGCTGTCAACAGCGGCTTTCAACGCTTTTCTGAAGACGCTTGAGGAACCGCCTTCTTATGCTATATTCATTCTGGCAACGACTGAGAAGCATAAACTTTTGCCGACAATATTGTCGCGCTGTCAGATATACGACTTCAACAGGATGGAAATCGCCGATATAGTGAACCATCTGAAGAAAGTTGCAGAGAAAGAAAATATAACATATGAACCAGAAGCGTTGAATGTCATCGCACGCAAGGCTGATGGCGGAATGCGTGACGCGCTTTCAATTTTTGACCAGGTTACAAGCTACTGCAACGGAAACATTACATATCAGGGAGCTATTTCAAACCTTAATATACTTGATTATGAATACTATTTCAGGGTTGCCGACTATATTCTTGAAAAGAATGTGCCGCAGCTGCTTTTGGTATTCGATGAGATATTGCGCAAAGGGTTTGACGGCGGAGTGTTCATTGCCGGACTGACTGACCATTTCCGTGATTTGCTTGTGAGTCGTGATACGGTTACATTGCCTTTGCTTCAGGTATCTGAAGACGTCAGAGCGCGTTATTCCGAGCAGGCAATGAAGTATTCGCCTACACTTATTTATAAGGCGATGAAAATTGCAAACGATTGTTCGCTTGCATATAAGGCAAGCCGTAACAAGAAGCTGCAGGTGGAACTTGCGCTTATTATGATGGCTCAGCTTGATGAAAACGGCGAGGAGGTTTCGTCGGGGCGCAGCCCCAAGAGACTGAAACCGTTATTTGCGGCATACGCACAACAGGTTGTTATGCGTAAGCCCGACGTTGCCCCTCACAACGTGGAAGAGAAGAGGGTGGCAGCTGCTACTGTACAGCCGGAACGTGCTGTATCCACAACAATGAAACCGCAGGTAATAAAGAAGACAGGCGGCGCAAAAGTGGGTTTTTCCATAAAGGGATATATAAACGAATCTTCCTCTCAGGTACAGCAGCAGCAGGCAGTAAGCGAACAGACTCCTGCTTCTGCAGAAAACCAGAATGCATATTGCAGAAAGATTTCACAGACAGACCTTGATATTGAATGGAGATTGTATGCAAATATGCTGCCAAAGGAGCAGAATGCCTTGAAGGGAAGAATGATGAATATGACTCCAGTCCTTGTAGAGCCGGAACTTTTTGAAGTGGAGGTTGAAAACGAGATGGTTCTTCAGATGCTTGGCGAGTGTAAAGACAATATCCTTGGCTTTATGAGGCAGCAGTTGCAGAACTTCAGGATTGACATGAGAGTGAAAGTGGCTGAGCGTGAAGATGTCAGGTTTGCAATATCTCCTAAAGAAAAGCTTAATGAACTTCTTGCTTCAAACGATGAACTTAAGGACTTTATAGACCGTCTTGGACTGGAATTGAATTGATGCTTTGATTCTACCCAGGGATGCAAAACAATAATCTGCTGCTGCAATTTCTGCAGTATTGCCGGTTTTTCTAAAATAATAAGATATAATCTGTAACCGCAGGCTTTGTCTTTGAAACCGAAGCCTGCGGTTTTATGAACAAAGTCTACGGTTTCAGGAACAATTGCCTTTATGGCGGCTTAAAATACTGCAAATTAAATTAATCAAATCTAACTGTTGCCTTTAATATAGCATATGCTTGTTACCTTTGAAACAAAAAAGATTTGTATATAATATTTTACATATTGTTTTTTTGTCTCACGGCTCATTACGGATATTCACAGGTTACAGGGACAAAATCATTGCACGGTCTGACCGATAGCCTTGAAATAAATATGGATGCTGTGAATGATATTGATTTTTCTGTCAGTTTCAGTAATGATCATTCCTTTGAAGACATCTTTTCAGAATCCAAATACCTAGGAGTAGAGTCTTTGCCCAAATATTATATAAAAGAGGAGTATATTGGTGTTACACTTACTCCTTATAATTCTTCTACGAAGTATGATGAAGATCCAATTAAGGGGATGGGTATGATGATGACTGACAGTTTTGGAAAAGAATATTCGACAAAGATTAATATGAAACTCTTTCCTTCTGGGACAGGAAAGCCCAAAGTTGCTCCGACAGGCATAAGTTTTTCACTTGAAGATGCCTTGCTGTCAATATTCAGCAAATCATATAGGGCTAGAAAATATAATGCCCGTCATGCAACGGGCTGGAAAAATTATTGAACCTTTGTTTTCGGCTTGTCATTATATCTGTATCTCATAAAACTGAAATCCTTTATATACAGTGACATCGAATCTTTTGTTTCCGTATAGTCGTTGGTCAGATATATGGACAGATACAGCTTGTTTATGTCTTGCTTGTCGGATGTTACAAATTGGATTGAATCAAATCCGCTTTTTGTAATGTCCTTTGAAAAGTTTGCAATAGAATCGTTTCTGTAAAGCAGCGAAATGCTTGCAATGGCCTTCTGGTTTTCGTTTCCTTTTATGAAATCGAAATTTGCCTTGAACTTTATTTCATCCCTGCGATGGAAAGTAGTGTCAATGTCTTCACTGAAGAACAGAAGCGAATTGTTGGGCATTGTTCCAAGAAAATAGAATTTTGCTCCTCCCCATATGTCTGTACTGTCGCTTGATGACTTTTTGAGGAATTTGTTTTCCCTTTGCCTCATTATGTTGTCAACGGTTGACAGTCTTGATGAGATTCTTTTTTCGATGTCTTCGTATATAAGTTCAATTTCCTTTGTATTTCTGGCATACCATACAAGCGAAGAGTCAAATTCGCTTTCGGTTATTCCGTGTTTCATGAATACATAGTTCTTGTAAGCCTCCTTTTTGTAGGATTCGTTATACGGAAGATCGTTGGATATTGCCTTTGCCATATGATAGTCTGTCAGGATATCTTTCATCTTGTCTTCCGGAATAAGATTGTCCGGACGTTTTATTTTGCATGCAGCAGGCAGCAGCAGTGCAAACGAAAGCAATATCGTGAGAAATTTATTTCTTTTCATTCATCAGACTGTTTAGGTATTTGGCATAAAAAAGTATGATTGCTATGACCCCGCAGCTTATTGCTGCATCTGCCAGGTTGAAAACCGCATTGAAGAAAACAAAAGACTGTCCTCCCCAAAAAGGAACCCATTGTGGCCATGTAGCTTCGAATAGCGGGAAGTAGAACATATCAACCACTTTGCCATTGAAAAATCCGCCGTATCCTTCACCAAATGCTGTGAACACGGCTTTGGTTGCAGTTGTGCTTTCGGTGAAGATGGCACCATAGAATATGTTGTCGATTATATTTCCGAAAGCTCCTCCAAGGATAAGTGATACGCAAATTATAAAGCCTGTTTTGGCTTTTGACTTTACAAGTCTGTACAGCATGTAGCACATGACAAGGCTTACACATATTCTGAATATTGTGAGAAGCATCTGGGGCATGAACTCGACCCCCCATGCAATTCCTCTGTTTTCAATAAAGAATATCTGAAACCAGTCGGCTATGTGGATGCTTTCCCTGAGTGTCATCCCTGTCTTGACTGCAATTTTTATAATCTGGTCCAGAACAATTACCGCTGTTATTGTTAGAACTGCTATCAGTCCTTTGTTTGTCTTTTTGTCTTTGCTTTTCATTTTAGTCCATTATAACAACGAGCTTGACTTTTTATGGGCAAGCTCGTTGGTTTCTGTTTTAAAACAATCAGTGTTTTTTATGTTCTTTTGCCTCAATGCTAAGTGTTGCATGAGGTACAGCTCTCAAACGTTCGGCAGGAATAAGTTTACCTGTTTCCCTGCAAATACCGTAAGTTTTGTTTTCGATTCTGATAAGTGCAGCCTTAAGATTCTGGATGAATTTAAGCTGTCTCTGCGCCAACTGTCCGGTTTCTTCTCGGTACAGTGTGTTTGCACCTTCTTCAAGAACCTTATATGTAGGTGACGTATCATTGATACTGTTACCGTCCTTGTTCATCATGCTTTTGCGCATCTCATCATAATCGCGCTGGGCTTTTTCAAGCTTTTCAAGAATTATTTTTCTGAATTCTTCCAGCTCTTCATCACTGTATCTTGTTTTTTCGCTCATGGTTGATAGATTATAATTGTTATTAAATTTTTTCTATTCTTATGTTCAGAACAGCAATGTCCAAATCAACTTCGGTTCCGTCGGTTACATTGTCGGAAACTTCAATGCTGTTGGCAAGAACCTGATTGCAAATATATGTATTATATTCTTTTACTGCAACGTCTGTCAAATCATTTTTACTGATAAGGATATTTATCTTATCGGTTATTTCGTAACCGTTAGCCTTACGCATGTTCTGAATTCTGTTGACAAGTTCGCGGGCAATACCTTCATGACGGAGTTCGTCTGTAAGCTCTACTTCAAGTGCAACTGTCAGTTTTCCTTCGTTAGCAACAAGCCATCCCGGTATGTCTTCATTGTGGATTTCTACATCCTGTGAAGTTATTGTTACGTTCTGGCCGTTGATGTCGAATACAAACTGTCCTTCGCTTTCGAGACGTATGATGTCTTCCTGTGACATTGCAGATACAGCCTTGCTTACATCTTTCATCAGTTTGCCGAACTTAGGACCAAGTTTCTTGAAATCGCATTTTACGCTCTTTACAAGGATTCCTGCTGTGTTGTCAACATATTTGAGTTCCTTGACATTGACTTCGTTCATGATAAGACCTTTGACTGCTTCGATATAGCCTTTAAGTTCAGGGCTGTTGTCAACAGGTATCATTATTGACTGAAGAGGCTGGCGAACTTTTATGTTTACCTTTCTTCTAAGTGCAAGAACCATGGAAGTGATTGTCTGGGCAGTTTCCATTTTTGCTTCAAGAGTCTTGTCAATCATTGATTCGTTGCATTCAGGGAAGTTTGCAAGATGTACTGATTCGAATTTTTCCCTTCCTGTAGTTGAAACAAGGTCGCAATATAGTTTTTCAGCAAAGAACGGAGATATCGGAGCCATAAGTTTGGCAATTGTTTCAAGACATGTATAAAGTGTCTGGTAAGCAGACAGCTTGTCTTCGGTTGCTTCGCCTCCCCAGAAACGTTTTCTGTTCAGACGTACATACCAGTTGGACAGGTTGTCGTTTACGAAATCGGATATCAGACGGCCTGCTCTTGTAGGTTCATATTCGTTGAGGCTCTTGTCAACTTCCTTGATGAGGGAGTTAAGTTCAGAAAGAATCCAGCGGTCGATTTCAGGACGCTTTTCAAGAGGAAGTTCCTCTTCGCTGAATGTAAATCCGTCAACGTTTGCATAAAGTGCGAAGAATGAGTAGGTGTTGTAGAGTGTTCCGAAGAATTTTCTTCTGACTTCTTCAACTCCGTCAATGTCAAACTTCAGATTATCCCAAGGAGCAGAGTTGGTAATCATGTACCAGCGCAACGGGTCGGAACCGTATTTCTCTATTGTAGAGAACGGATCTACTGCATTTCCAAGACGTTTTGACATCTTATTGCCGTTCTTGTCAAGTACAAGTCCGTTTGATATTACGGCTTTATATGAAACCTGGTCGAATATCATTGTTGAAATTGCATGAAGTGTAAAGAACCATCCTCTCGTCTGGTCAACACCTTCGGCAATGAAATCTGCAGGGTAAACAAGATGCTTTTCAACTTCTTCCTTGTTTTCGAAAGGATAGTGCATCTGTGCAAACGGCATGGCTCCAGAGTCAAACCAAACGTCGATAAGGTCTTTTTCTCTGTACATTGGCTGTCCGTCGGCAGAAACAAGAACAATGTCGTCAACGTAAGGACGGTGAAGGTCAATCTTGTCATAGTTTTCCTTAGTGTAAACACCCGGAGTGAATCCTTCAAACGGATTGCTCTTCATCACGCCTGCCTTGATTGACTTTTCTATTTCGGCATAAAGTTCCTCAACAGAGCCTATGCATATTTCAGAGCTGTTGTCTTCTGTACGCCAGATAGGCAATGGAGTTCCCCAGTATCTTGAACGGCTAAGGTTCCAGTCGTTAAGGTTTTCAAGCCATTTGCCGAAACGTCCTGTTCCTGTTGACTCAGGTTTCCAGTTTATAGTCTTGTTAAGTTCAATCATTCTTTCCTTGCAAGCTGTAGATTTGATGAACCAGCTGTCAAGAGGGTAGTACAATACCGGCTTGTCTGTTCTCCAGCAGTGAGGATAGTTGTGTACATGCTTTTCAATCTTGAACGCTTTGTTTGCAGCTTTCAGCTCCATACAGATTGAAACGTCAAGTGTTTCGTCATTTTCTGTCAGGTTCGGATCATAGGCGTTCTTTACGAAACGTCCTTCATATTCTTTGTAAAGCTCAACATTAACCTGATTCTTGACAAAGTTTTCGTCAAGTTCATCCAACTTGTAGAATTTACCTGTCAAATCTACCATAGGTCTTGTTTCGCCTTTCTTGTTTATAAGATGCAATGGCGGTATTCCTGCTGCTTTTGCAACGAATGCGTCGTCTGCACCGAATGTTGGCGCAATGTGAACGATACCGGTACCGTCTTCAGTAGTAACGTAGTCTCCAGGAATTACTCTGAATGCGCCTTCTCCTGGATTTACCCATGGTAGAAGCTGTTCGTATTCCATTCCGACAAGGTCAGTACCTTTGTATTCGGCAATAACCTTGAATGGTATCAGTTTGTCGCCTTTCTTGTAGTCTTCAAGTGCAAGGTCTGCAGCTTTTGGATTGAAGTGTGCGTTAAGCAGTGCTTTTGCAAGTACGACAGTTATAGGCTCACCTGTGTAAGGATTGTATGACTGTACTGCAACATATTCAATTTTCGGTCCGACACACAATGCTGTATTTGAAGGAAGTGTCCATGGAGTTGTTGTCCATGCAAGGAAATATGGCTTTCCCCATTTTGTCATTTCTTCCTTCGGGGTCTTTATCAGGAACTGTGCTGTTACGGTTGTATCCTTTACGTCGCGGTAGCATCCAGGCTGGTTAAGCTCGTGTGAACTCAAACCTGTTCCTGCCGCAGGAGAATATGGCTGGATTGTATAACCCTTGTAAAGCAGGTTCTTGTTGTAAAGCTGTTTAAGCAGCCACCACAATGTTTCGATATATCTGTTGTCGTAAGTAATGTAAGGATTTTCAAGGTCAATCCAATATCCCATTTTGTGAGTAAGGTCTGACCATTCCTTAGTGTACTTCATTACTTCTTTGCGGCAAGTTGCGTTGTATTCGGCAACTGATATTTTCTTTCCAATATCTTCTTTTGTAATACCAAGTGTCTTTTCCACTCCAAGTTCAACAGGAAGTCCGTGAGTATCCCATCCTGCTTTTCTCTTCACTTCATATCCCTTCATTGTCTTGTAACGGCAGAAAATATCCTTTATGGTTCTGGCCATAACGTGGTGGATACCTGGCATACCGTTTGCTGATGGTGGACCTTCAAAGAATACGAATGAAGGAGCTCCTTCCCTTAATTTCAAACTTTTTGAGAAGACATCCATGTCATCCCATTTTTTCAAGACCTCTTTGTTTACGTCAGAAAGGTCTATTTTGGAGTATTCCGGAAATTTTTTGGTACTCATAATATTTGTGTTTTTTGTTGATTCTGAAAAAATAAGTTTCGCAAAAGTATAAAAAAAGAAGTAATTTATAATCAAATGTTTGATATAATTAATGTCTTTAATTCAGAAATATGTTTCGTATTGTTAGTGTTTTGCCTTTTTTGATGTAAATCTTGTAATGTGGAGATAGGATAGTAATATGTTCTGAAAAATGTTTTTCTTTGACATTTTTATGCATTAAGCTGTTCTTTTGAATAAAAAAAGAAAGAATATTGACGTATGTCTGAAAAAAGAATTATTTTTGATGAATTATTGGAATGTAGAAAAGAAAAGATTTAAATTAAAATTCATAACTTTGCATTATGAATGAATTGTCAAAACATATATCTTCACTGTTGAAGGTGCATGGCTATGCAATAATTCCCGGTTTCGGTGGATTTGTGCTAAGGCATGTTCCGTCTTCGGTATCAAAGGATTTGAGGGGTATAAAGGCTCCATCTTCCGAAATTGGTTTCAATAAGGGAATGACTGTCAATGACGGATTCCTTATTCAGGCATATATGGTAAATTCAAATTTATCGTATCCGGCAGCAGAGAGAAAGGTGAAAACTGTTGTTGCTGAAATGAATGATTGCCTTTATGGAAAAGGTGAACTTGATTTGCCTGAAATCGGTGTTCTAAAGATGTCTGTTTCCGGAACAGTTACTTTTTCGGCAAAACATTTGTCGGTTGTTGATGCAAGACTTTACGGTTTGTCTGATTTTGAAATGCCTTTGCTTGCGGATATTAGAAAGCAACAAAAGAAGGATGAGGTTGTTGTTGCGGAAAAACCTGTCAGAAAAATTAATCTTTGGAATTATGCACAATATGCGGCTGCATGTGTTGCCGTTATAGTCCTATATTTTTCATCATCTGTTTCTATTGATAACAGCAGTCTTCACAGATATGACAATATGGCTTCCATGTTGCCTGCAACAATAATATTCGAGCCATCGGGCGTTGAAAATGTTATGGTTCTGGAAGATGATTGTGATGAAGTGAAAGATGTGAGTGTTGTCAAGGAAAAGAATGAAATCAAACCACAGCCTGTTAAGGAACAGGCCACTGCATCAAAGGAAATTAAACCGGTTGAAAATTCATCCAAAAAGATTGATACGGTTAAGAAATATCATATAGTTGTTGCCAGTCTGGCTCCTGAAGACGATGCTGATAATGCAGTTGCAGAGTTGAAAAAGGAAGGATATAGCGAAGCTATGTCAATAGCCGGCGATAACAGAGTCAGAATAATATTAAAGTCCTTTGCAAACTTTGAAGAAGCTGTCAGAGAGTCTGACCTAATCAGGGAAACAACAAAGTTTAAGGATGCATGGGTACTTACCAAGAGAATCTGACAGAGTGATATATATCATATGGGAATCAAATATATGTTCTATAGTGACTGATATTTGATTCCTTTTAAATTGATATTGTTTGTTATATAAATATATAATAATGTATGAAGAGAATCCCTTGTCCTAAGTGCGATCAGTATATTACATTTGATGAAACAAAATACAAACAGGGACAGACACTTGTCTTTGTTTGCGAGCATTGCCAAAAACAGTTCAGCATAAGACTTGGTACGACAAAATTGAAGGAAAAAAACAAAGATGTGGAAAATCAGAACCAACAGGAATCCGCAGAGCTTGGATATGTTGTTGTTATAGAAAATGTATTTTCCTACAAGCAAGTGTTTCCTTTAAAAGAAGGTGATAATCTTATAGGCAGAAAAAACAAGGATTCATCTGTTGATATTGAAATTGAAAGCAGTGACCGCAGTATGGACCGCAGACACTGTTATATCAATGTCAGAAAAAAGAAGGACGGTTCGGTTGTCTATACGCTTCGTGACAATGACAGTATCACAGGTACATTCTATATGAATGAAATACTTGGCCCTAAGGACAGGGTGGTTATAGAAGACGGAGCTGTTATAACGATGGGAGCTACGTCAATGATTCTTAAGACAAAGAATGATGAGAATCTGTAATAATCAAACAATATAATTCAATCATGACATTTCTGGAATTGGTAAAAAGCAGATATTCAGTAAGAAGTTATAATCCGGACAAGGAAGTGGAACAGGAAAAACTGGATTATATTCTTGAATGTGCCAGACTGGCACCATCTGCGGTAAATCTTCAGCCCTGGAATTTTTATGTAATCAGGGATCCTGGAGTCAGAGAAAAAATTAATTCATGTTATAAAAGGGAATGGATTCTTGATGCGCCGCTGGTTGTGGTGATAACAGCGCTGCATGACAAATCATGGAAACGCTCCTATGACGGCAAGGATCATGCCGACATTGATGTGGCAATCGCTGCCGAACATATCTGTCTTGCTGCTGCCGAACAGGGGATAGGTTCCTGCTGGGTTTGCAATTTCCAGGCAGATACATGCGCCGAGGTGCTTGGTCTTCCCGAAAATGAAGAAGCAGTAGTTATGATTCCTTTGGGATATGAAAGAGACCATACCGTGAAGGAGAAAAACCGCAGGACAGCTGAAGAGGTTATCAGAATTGTCTGATTTATGGATTACCAAATAATTATAGAAATATTTCCTTAATTATTTGCCACAATATTAGACTGCTTGATTTTTTTATTATAATTTTGCACACAAATCAAAAAATAACAATTATTTGTTAATATGGCTAATGTAATAAAACTACGTAAGGGCTTGAACTTGAACCTTGCAGGCAAGGCTAAGGAGGAATTGCGTAATGTTAGACCATCAGAAATCTATGGTTTGGTTCCTGATGATTTTCATGGCGTTACCCCGAAGGTCGTAGTAAAGGAAGGTGAAACAGTTAAAGCCGGGGATGCTTTATTTATTGACAAAAACAATCCCGAAATTAAGTTTGTTTCTCCGGTAAGCGGAACTGTTACCGGTGTGAACAGAGGTGAACGTCGTAAGGTGTTGAGCGTAACAGTAAAGGCTGATTCTCAGATTTCTTACAAGGAATTCGGTAAAAAGAACGTTGGTTCTTTGAATGCAGAAGAAGTTAAGGCTGCAATGCTTGATGGTGGTGTATGGCCATTCGTAAAACAGCGTCCTTATGACATAATTGCAGATCCAAAAGTTGCTCCTCGTGCAATATTTGTAACTGCATTCGATTCAAAACCTCTTGCTCCAGATTTTGAATTTGTTCTAAAAGGTAATGAGGCTGATTTCCAGACAGGTCTTGATGCATTGTCAAAGATGGGCAAGACTTATTTGAGCCTTAGTGTAAAGCAGAAAGCTGCTGCACTTACTGGCGCAAAGAATGTTGAAATCAATGTGTTTGACGGTCCTCATCCTGCAGGAAATGTCGGAGTGCAGATAAACAATATCGCTCCGGTAAACAAGGGTGAAGTTGTATGGGCACTTAATGCTTGGGATGTAATTCTTATCGGACGTCTGTTCAATAAGGGTATTGCCGACATGTCAAGAGTTATTGCAGTTGTTGGTTCAGAAGTAAAGGAACCGTCATATTGCAAGGTTCTTATCGGACAGCAGTTGGATTCAATACTTTCTGGTAACATGACAACAAACCGCGAACTTCGTATAATCAGCGGTAATGTTCTTACAGGAACAAAGAAAGACCTCAATGCTTTCTTGGGTGCTTATGACAATGAAGTTTCTGTAATACCTGAAGGAACTGATACTCACGAAATGCTTGGATGGATAATGCCACGTTTCTGCCAGTACAGTACTAGCCATTCATATTTCAGCTGGATTCTTGATCCGTTCAATAAGAAAGAATACAAGTTTGACGCACGTATTAAAGGTGGCGAACGCCATATGATTATGTCAAACGAATATGATAAGGTATTGCCTATGAGTATTCTTCCTGAATATCTTATTAAGGCTATTCTTGCCGGTGATATTGATCGTATGGAAGCTCTTGGTATCTACGAAGTTGCTCCTGAAGATTTTGCTCTGTGCGAATTTGTATGTTCTTCAAAAATGGAACTTCAGCGTATAGTAAGAGCCGGTCTTGATATGCTTTATAATGAAATGGTATAAACAGATTATTAATTTTAAAATTATAAGAAATTGAAAGCGTTAAGAAATTATCTAGATAAGATAAAGCCAAACTTCGAAGAAGGTGGCAAACTGCACGCATTCCGTTCTGTTTTTGATGGTTTCGAAACATTCCTTTTCGTTCCAAACAGTACTTCAAAGAGCGGAACACACATTCATGATGCCATAGACAGCAAGCGTATCATGTCTATTGTAGTTATAGCTTTGATACCGGCACTTTTGTTCGGTATGTATAATGTCGGCTATCAGCACTATGCTCTTGCCGGTATGGAAGGAACATTCTGGCAGTTGTTTGGATACGGTTTCCTTGCAGTATTGCCTAAAATCATTGTTTCCTACATCGTTGGTCTTGGAATCGAATTTGTTGTTGCACAGTGGAAAAATGAAGAAATTCAGGAAGGTTTCCTTGTATCAGGTATCCTTATCCCAATGATTGTTCCTGTTGAATGTCCATTGTGGATTCTTGCAATAGCAACAGCATTCTCAGTAATTTTTGCAAAGGAAATATTCGGTGGTACAGGTATGAACGTATTCAACGTTGCGCTTATCACTCGTGCATTCCTGTTCTTTGCTTATCCTGCTAAGATGTCTGGTGATGCAGTTTGGGTTTCACACGAATCAATCTGCGGATTGGGCGGTAACCCTGATGTAGTAACAGCTGCAACTCCTCTTGGTATTGCTGCAACTTCTGGAAATGTTCTGCCAGATTCACTTTCTCAGTTCAATTGGGATGCTTTCTGGGGATTCATTCCTGGTTCAATAGGTGAAACAAGTGTTGTTGCAATTGCAATAGGTGCAGTTCTTTTGCTTGTTACCGGTATCGCAAGCTGGAAGACTATGCTTTCAGTATTCGTTGGTGGTGCATTGACAGCTTGGTTGTTTAATGTTGCCGGTCCTGATACTGCAGTTGCTCATCTTCCTTGGTACAATCATCTGATTATGGGTGGTTTCTGCTTCGGTGCTGTGTTTATGGCAACTGACCCTGTTACATCTGCAAGAACTGAAACAGGTAAGTATATCTACGGATTCCTTATCGGTGCAATCGCAATCGTTATCCGCGTGCTTAACCCGGGTTATCCAGAAGGTATGATGCTTGCAATCCTGCTGATGAACGTATTTGCTCCACTTATTGACTACTATGTAGTTCAAAGCAATATATCAAAGAGAATGAAACGTCTTAATAATAAATAATAAGGAATATGGCTACAAAGAAATTCAAATGTAAAGTATGTGGCTATGTCCACGAAGGAGACAAGGCTCCTGAAAAATGTCCTATATGCCAGGCTCCTGCTTCAGAATTTGAAGAAATTGTTGAAGGTGGTGCCGCTCCAAAGAAAAAGGGAATGGATACAAACAGCAATACATATACAATCCTTTATGCAGTTATAATGGTTGTTGTTGTTGCTTTCTTTCTTGCTTTCGTAAACTCTTCACTTAAGGCTACTCAGGACGAAAATGTCCGCAAGGATACAAAGAAACAGATTCTTTCATCTTTGGGTGTAGAAATTAAGGATGCTACTGCAGACTACAAGACTTATGTAGTAAAAGATATCCTTATTGACCCTGCTACAGGTATGGAAACTTCAGTTGTTGAAGATGCTGCATTTGCAACAAACTATGACAATGAAGCTAAGGCTGGCAAGTACCATGTGTTTGTTTGCAACATTGACGGTGCAACAAAATATGTAATTCCGGTAAACGGTGCAGGTCTTTGGGGAGCAATCTGGGGATATGTTGCATTGAACGAAGACAAGCAGACAGTATTCGGAACTTATTTCTCTCATGCAAGTGAAACTCCGGGTCTTGGGGCTGAAATCGCAACACCTCTTTTCCAGGATGCATTTATGGGCAAACAGGTTCTTAACGGTGAAGAAGTAGCATTGTCTGTTGTTAAGTTTGGTACAGTATCTGATGCCAATACTCAGGTTGACGGTATTTCAGGCGGTACTATCACTTCAAACGGTGTTGATGCAATGCTTAAGACTTGTCTTAAGAACTACACTAAGTTTTTAACAAATAAAGAATAAGGAGGATTTAGAATATGAGTCAATTGTTTTCAAAGAAAAATAGAGAAGTATTCTCAAGTCCTATCAGTATGAACAACCCTGTAACTGTTCAGGTGCTGGGTATCTGTTCTGCATTAGCTGTTACTGCCAAATTGGAACCGGCTATTGTAATGGGACTTTCAGTGACAGTTATTACTGCCTTTTCAAATGTTGTGATTTCACTTCTCCGCAAGACAGTGCCAAACCGTATCCGTATCATCGTACAGTTGGTTGTTGTTGCCGCTCTTGTTACAATAGTTAGTGAAATACTTAAGGCTTTTGCATACGACGTAAGCGTACAGTTGTCAGTTTATGTCGGTCTTATCATTACAAACTGTATCCTTATGGGACGTCTTGAGGCGTTTGCCATGTCAAACGGTCCTTGGGAATCATTCCTTGACGGTATAGGTAATGGTCTTGGCTATGCGAAGATTCTTGTAATAGTTGCATTCTTCCGCGAACTTCTTGGTTCAGGAACACTGCTTAACTTTAGAATAATTCCTCAGTCTTTCTATGATATGGGTTATATGAACAACGGTTTGATGTTGATGCCTCCAATGGCATTGATTATCGTTGCTTGTATTATATGGTTCCAGCGTTCAAGAAACAAAGATTTGCAGGAAAAGTAACTCACTGATAATTTAAATTAGAGAAAGAATATGGATCATATATTAAGCTTATTTGTCCGTTCAATATTTGTGGACAATATGATTTTTGCATTCTTCCTTGGTATGTGTTCATACCTTGCCGTATCAAAGAATGTAAAGACAGCAATAGGATTGGGTATCGCAGTTACCTTTGTGCTTGTAGTTACTCTTCCTGTAAACTATTTGCTTCAGACAAAAGTTCTTGACCCACTTGGAATAGGTTATTTGAGCTTCATTCTGTTCATTGCCGTAATTGCCGCTATCGTGCAGCTTGTTGAGATGGTTGTTGAACGTTTCAGCCCGTCTTTGTATGCTTCACTTGGTATATTCCTTCCGTTGATTGCCGTAAACTGTGCTATCATGGGTGCTTCACTGTTCATGCAGCAGCGTATTACTCTTGGTGCTACAGACCCTAAGGCTATCACTGACATCTGGGATGCAATTTCTTACGCATTGGGTTCAGGTATCGGATGGATGCTTTCTATTGTAGGTCTTGCAGCTATTCGTGAGAAGATGGCTTATTCTGATGTTCCTGCTCCATTGAAGGGACTTGGTATAACTTTCATCACAGTAGGTCTGATGGCTATGGCATTTATGTGCTTCTCAGGTCTTAACATTTAATCATGGAGGAAAAAGACAAATGGATATAAATTTTATTTTAACAAGTATCGGGGTCTTTTTGGCAGTAATGCTGGTTCTTGTAGTAATCCTTTTGGTTGCCAAGAAATACCTCGTACCGTCAGGTAACGTAAAACTTACCATCAACGGTGAAAATGAATTGAGTGTTGAGTCCGGTTCTACTTTGCTTAATACTCTTGCAGTTAACGGTGTGTTCCTTCCATCTGCCTGTGGTGGTAAAGGTTCTTGCGGACAGTGCAAATGCCAGGTAGTAGAAGGCGGCGGCGAAATTCTTCCTTCTGAAGTGAGCCATTTCAGCCGTAAGCAGCAGCAGGACCACTGGCGTCTTGGTTGCCAGGTTAAGGTTAAAGGTGACATGGCTATCAAGGTTCCAGAATCTGTAATGGGTGTTAAGGAATGGGAATGCGAAGTTATCTCAAACAAGAACGTTGCTACATTTATCAAGGAATTTATCGTTGCATTGCCTAAGGGCGAACACATGGACTTTATCCCTGGTTCTTATGCACAGATTAAGATTCCTGCATACGAAATGGATTATGACAAGGATATCGACAAGAGCCTTATTGGCGACGAATATCTTCCTGCATGGCAGAAGTTCGGCTTGTTCGGTTTGAAGTGTAAGAACACTGAACCTACAATCCGTGCTTACTCAATGGCCAACTATCCTGCAGAAGGTGACCGTATCATGTTGACAGTCCGTATCGCAACTCCTCCTTTCAAACCGAAAGATCAGGGTCCTGGATTCCAGGATGTAATGCCGGGTATCGCATCTTCTTACATCTTTACTCTGAAACCGGGTGACAAGGTAATAATGAGCGGTCCTTATGGTGACTTCCATCCTATCTTCGATTCTGACCGTGAAATGATGTGGGTCGGTGGTGGTGCCGGTATGGCTCCTCTACGTGCTCAGATTATGCACATGACTAAGACATTGAAGACTACAAACCGCAAGATGTCTTACTTCTACGGTGCACGTGCTTTGAACGAAGTATTCTATCTTGAAGACTTCCTTCAGTTGGAAAAGGAATTCCCTAACTTCTCATTCCATCTTGCACTTGACCGTCCGGACCCAGCAGCAGATGCAGCAGGAGTTAAATATACTCCGGGATTCGTTCATCAGGTTATCTATGAAACTTATCTTAAGGATCATGAAGCTCCTGAAGATATCGAATACTACATGTGTGGTCCTGGTCCGATGTCTAAGGCAGTTGAAAAAATGCTTGACAGCCTTGGAGTTCCTTCTAAGAACCTTATGTTTGATAACTTCGGAGGATAATATTTCAATTCAGAAAGAATTGGTAACTGATATTTGCAAGAGGGTGTGTCAAAATGCATACCCTCTTTTTTTATGACAAAGCCCCGACTTTCCCAAGCCGAGGCTTTGTTATGT